>NZ_AP024276.1:0-732447 GCF_021654455.1 Streptococcus parasuis | reverse complement strand
TGAGAGTACAAAAACTAGACTTACTTATGGAAATGTCATCGGAATGTTTTACTGTTACTTAAATCTTGAGAGTACAAAAACTGCGTTGTTGCTTTAGTTGTTGCCTTTGGCGGTTTTACTGTTACTTAAATCTTGAGAGTACAAAAACGCTCATAAAGACTTGTCGTTTCTTTGACAGGTTTTACTGTTACTTAAATCTTGAGAGTACAAAAACCATAAGGGACTCTACGTTTTGATTGCTTGGTTTTACTGTTACTTAAATCTTGAGAGTACAAAAACTGGCAGGTCGTTGGACTTTTACAAAGGCATGTTTTACTGTTACTTAAATCTTGAGAGTACAAAAACCACTCATACTTCAAACTACAGTCAATCAATGTTTTACTGTTACTTAAATCTTGAGAGTACAAAAACGAGACATCGAATCACCAACTTTGGTTGCAGGTTTTACTGTTACTTAAATCTTGAGAGTACAAAAACTGGCAGGTCGTTGGACTTTTACAAAGGCATGTTTTACTGTTACTTAAATCTTGAGAGTACAAAAACCACTCATACTTCAAACTACAGTCAATCAATGTTTTACTGTTACTTAAATCTTGAGAGTACAAAAACGAGACATCGAATCACCAACTTTGGTTGCAGGTTTTACTGTTACTTAAATCTTGAGAGTACAAAAACAGACTGACCGTTTTCTTGAAATGCCTTTATGTTTTACTGTTACTTAAATCTTGAGAGTACAAAAACATATCATGTTGAACAAGATTACGAGTTCTTGTTTTACTGTTACTTAAATCTTGAGAGTACAAAAACCTCAAATTGTTTTTATACTCTCTTTTCTAATTATAATATCTATTAAAATACTTGTCAAATTTAGGATATAAGGTAATTTTCCTCTAATTTTGAAATAGATTTATTGGCATACTCCATTTTTACATCATAATTATAAAGTGAATTGATAATTTTCAAAGTTATCAAATCTACATCAGATAAACTAACAACTTTCTTTACATCATTAGAAAATAAATACGGACTAATTTTTCGGAGAGAATCCAAAAATTCCTTTGTATCTAATGGGTGCGTTGAGGGGTAAGAATTCAGATAACTATGATACAAGAAGGAAAAATCAGGATAGTGCTCTATTTGATCAGAATATATATTGACCGTTTCAATAGTCGATTCAGTTAAGTATAGATACCCCTCCTGTGAAGGAAATAACATAACATGAAAATAGGGATACTTATCACAAAGCATTTCTAAATAATGTACTATTCGGACAAAAGAATCATATTTCAAATAATCATCTAAATTTTTAAAAATAAGCAAGATTGGTTTAGCTTGCACTTCTAATAGATAGTCTAACATTTGTAACAGAAACCACAATTTCTTTTCATTAGGGACAAATTCAAAAGCAATTTGATCTCTTGAATATTTAAAAAATGGAACAAACTGCTTAGTGATAATTTGTTCTGGAATAAAATCAATATTTCCAACTTCATATTCTATTTCATCATAAGTTAAGGAAATAGTTGCATTTACTTTTTGAGCAATTTTCTGCAAGTGATAATTTATCATTTCAAGCTCTTCTATAGCCTCTAGGCTCTGCATTTTAGAGGAAAGATAGGAAAAACCAACAGTTCCCTTCTTGTATAAAATTTGTTCTGCGATATCTCCTATTTCTGCTATTGAAATAATCTGAAAGGCATTTCTATTTATAGTCTCATCATCTTTTAAAATAATAAGTTCAATTTGGTGAAAAAGTGTTAAATCCTCCTCTTTGTATTTTTTCCCACCAAAATACCAGATCAAAAGTTGCCAAATATAATACTTTAATTCAACATTTTGTCCAACAATTTGCGTAAATTGTCCAACATGAATAGGGATATTGTTCAATGTATGGTGAGGAATTGACCAATTCATATAATTACCAACTTCCTATCACTGACTGTTTCTTCTTGCCTTGTCTTGCCCCCAACGATTAAAACCATTTCAGAAAATTGTTTCTCTGTGACTGCAAGCAACCTCACATTACCAGCAGGTAAATAACTTTGTTGTAGTTTTTTATAAAATTTACTAGCAAAACTTCTATTCGGACAGGTGCGATAGTAGACAGAGAACTGTAACATTTCAAATCCATTTGCTATTAGCTCCTTTCTAAACAAACGATACTGACGTTTTTCTTGAGTTGTTTCCATTGGTAAATCAAAAAAGCATAGTAGGCGCATGGCATCGTACCTCATAATTTCTCCATTTCTAGACTTGAAACAATTGGACAGAAGAATTGATTGGTATCTCTGTCTTCGATACAACGGATAAATCCCTTAACAAACTTATCCATTGCTACAGTGACACTACATTTTTCTTTTCCATATTTTATTTTTGCATTCAATAGATTTGTCAAATCCAACCGATGCTGATATGTTAAAAAATCAGCTTCCCTTAAATTTAAATAAACCCACACATCAATAATCTGTCTAAAAGGCTCCATAAGGTCATCTACTAAATTAAACTGATTGTATTCATTTTTGTGAAAAACTCCTATAAGAGCATTCAGACCATAGCCTGCTACGATTCGTGCTAACTGTGCTCTGAAAATGGTATAGCCATAATTCAAACCAGCATTCACAGCGTCAGTTTCTTTTTGAGTCTGTCGAACAAACTGCTTACCAAAGAGTTCATTAAAATAAACCTTTGCTGCATGACCCTCTCGGTTAGTCCTATCTCCCAGTTCAATCTGTTCTTTATAATCCGACAGTAATTGAATAGCTGATAAATCTTTTTCGAACATTGCTAGGGTATCTTGCTGATTAGAAATCTTAAAGTAAGTTATGATTTGCCACAACTTATCCTTCTGCAACTGCGACCACGATAGTTGGGCTTGTAATTTTTTATAGGCTCTAAAGTGTCCATTTTGTGAATGATAAATACCTGTAGGTAAGTGATGACTATCACACACAATCAAAGCAATATTATACTTGCTCAATACACTTAATAGACGCAATGTGACAACCGTATCCCCTCCTTCTGCAACGATGATTGAAATGTCACTCAATGGAATAGTAAACTCTTCACCTTGTTTCTTTATAACTAGGTTATCGAGTTTTAAGCGCATTTTTTCACTTTGGTGGATATGTACAATTCTCCAAGTCATATTAAACTCCTAAGCATAACGAAAAGCACCCCGTACGAAACGGGGTGCTTGATTTCGGCATGAAGCCTTATCTTTGTAGGCTCAGCAAGATTTAAGTAACAGTGTAAGGCGTCCCTTACACTTACAGTTTACACCTTTTACTTAAAAAATGCAACCCCTTTCTTACTTATTTTTTAAATGTTAACTGAGGTCGCTCTCCCTCTTGCTTTATAAAGTGTTTAAACCCTAAAATATCTGTTCTGACTTTATAAATTGATAGGTTTGGTTTATTGAGACCTTTTATACATCGACCTACTTTATCCACTGCTCCAAAAATACTCATTAATTCTTGACCTCCTTCAAACTTAGCCTGATCAAATGGCTTCAATTCTACATAATGTTTTTGATTAGGTTTGGTTCTAGAAAGAAAGCGGAATAATTGTTGCTCTCTATTTACACTATCGCAAATAAGTAATAAATCATTTTTATATAAACTAAATTTGAATTGTGATTCATTCGAAATACCTTCTTGAGATTTGATAAGGCCATATTTTTCTTGGGTAATACCATATTCTCCTGTCCCTTTCTGATATTTTAAGTCCGAATATTTCAAACCTAAAATCTCATATTTCCCTGTCTGTAAATTGAAATAGACATCTGCTCTCCATGGATACAAAGATTGTAAAACAACTAAATTTCGGCAATTAGTTGGAGTAATATTGATATGATTACCCAATTTATTATCATAGTATTTCAAGGACTTAATTGCAGGACCGTTACCTTTTCGGCTATATTTTTTTAGATAACCATTTTCTTTGTAGTATCTTTCGAAGGGATTGCCCACTTCATTTCCTTTCTCATCATATTCCCTATAATCCCGTAAAACAATCTCTATTACTTTTTCCCAAGTCTCTGAATCTTTATTGTACATTAAGAAAGATGCTTTATCCTTGTTGTACCGCTTCAAGAACATTTCATAGCCAGCTTGTGTGTATATATCTTTAATTTTACCAAGAACATATGTCTCTTCTACTTTATCTTTTCCAAGCTGTGCTTTTCTAGTTGCATAAATTGTAGCATCCGAAATTTTACGATTCACTTTGGAATCAACTTGGTATGAGAACAAGATCTCATCGTCAAAAGCTGAACTAGATATTGTATTCACAAATCCTTGATAAGGAGGTTGGTAAACAAGTTCTTTATATTGATCATCCGTTAACTCGAGGATTTCCCCGGTTTCTAAATCGACTTGACGCCCTTCTGTATAGTCAAAAATGAGTGGATTTTCCTGTTTATTCCATAACTTTAATTGACTTGATGCTGCAACAATCAGGGCATCAACTGCATGGTGATGATATGTATCACGCGTCTTTTCGATTCCCCATTTATGACGTAGCTGAGCAGTAAACTGACCTCTGACCACTGATACCTTGGTTGATTTCCCAGCTGTTCTATAATAATCCTGCAAAGAATTAAGTATTACTTTAGACGCATAACGGGTATCTACTAAATTACGTTGAATAAATTTACTCCGTACCTCAAATACATCTATATCTTCTTCAAACGTCAGATATTCACGTTTTTTCTTTCCAATTCCTTTACATTTAATCACATAGTCTTTAAATTCTCGATAGGACCAAGCTGTTGTTGTACTTTGCAGATAGTTATATGGTGTACGTTGACCCTTTTCTTGGTTAGCAGTTGCTAGAACCAAGACTTTATTTGATAAACTATCATCAAATGTCAATGAAAGTGGTAAGATATGATCAATTTCATACTGACTCTGGTTGTGAATCAAATCATGAATTGAGATTGGCAGACCAGTATATATACAACGCTGTCCTTGCTGATACCAGAGACGAATCTTCGTTGCTAACTGATTGTGTCCATGATATACATTGCCAGGAAGTTTCTTCTCACCACAATACAATTCAGCAGCACGACGGATTGAATCTTCTTTTTCCTTCGCATTAGCCTTCTGCCCATCCGCAATCCTTTTCTTTTCCTCATCCTCGTTACGATCGCGCGGCATCTCGATTACAATTTGTTCAAATTCCCCCCATTTTTTGATTGCTGCATTGATGATTTTAAGAGTCTGACGAATCGATTTTGCAACGACAGGATTATATATTTCATCTGCAATTTCATCTACATTAATTGAGGAAGTAGGTCTAGAAGAAATACTTTTCTCAAACTTTCCTAATCGCGTTAAGATTGTCATTTGTTCATCAGATGTTGCATATAATTCTGGAATTAACTCCAGCATAATTTTTTGAGATAAATTGTGCCAGCCTTTTGCAAATAATTGGCTTTTCGACTTTCTAAAACTTGCTAACCCCTTGACTTGTTCTTCATCAAATACATTTGGCAATTGATTTTGCAAGGCCTCTCGAATTCCTTCAAAATCGGTATTAAGGGTTAGAATATCAGCCAATGTATCAAGCTGTTCTCGTGACATTTCTTCAATGCTTACTAACGGAGCTAGCCCTTTCATTGCTCGATAGATTTCGAAGGTATGTATTTCGGGTTTATCCTTATTATCTAAACGATACCCCCTAATATCTTCAATCTTACAATCCGCAAGTTTCGCAATCTGTTGCAATATTTTTCCAGCCCCTAAAACCGACGTTTCTTTAGCATAATTTACTAAAAATTCTTTTTGTTCCTGACTTAACTTTTTCGTTTCAGTAGGCACTGTTAAATTGTTTAAATCGTTTAAAAAATTAAATTCTTGTGCTGTATAGGACGCTCTCGAAGAACGAAATTGATCTGGATAAAACGTACATTTACCAATAAGAATTCCAAATAAATTCTCTAGAGTTGTCCCATCTGTTCTATAAATACCATAGTCAGTTCTAGATTTCTCATTCCCTGGACCAACATAATACTTTCTTTTTTCTCTTAATAGCTCGATTAGCTTATCGCAAAATTCATCAGATATAAATTTATGATACATTTTTTGACAATCTAAAATTTTCTCAACTTCCTTGACATAATCTGATGTTGAAAAAACATTGATAATTTGTTGAGATTGCCCATCCTCATCAATTATCGTAAAATTTCCACGCAACTGACCGTACTTCTCCAAGCGCTCTAACTGAATTTCTCCTGGTGTTTTACAAGTCAATAACTGTCTATTACGCTCGATAGCTTTAGCATAATCACTTCTTCCCGCTTCGTTATCTGACTCTGCATCATCTAGATAGGATATTCCCCTGCGCTTCATAATATTCTTTATAGAAATATATAATTCTTCAACTGTTAGTTTTTGAGAGAGGCCTTTCACGCGAAGAACATATGGATTATCTGACGACATTTCTCCATCTAAATTAATATGAAAATCATTAAATAAATCATCTAATCTTTTAATTCTGTGTTTTTTTCTCCTAATCAATCGACGACTTCCACGAAAAGTTCGGCGTTCTGCATTATTAGCAGCATTTGCAGATGGAAAAATACGAGAGCTTGCATGAATGATTTCTCCCGTCTGTGCATCTATGACGCCTACTCCGACAGAAGCAATACCAATATCAAGGCCTAAAATTTTACCGTTTGTCATATAAAAACCTGCTTTCTCTTTATTATCTCAAATCTATTTTACCCCTTTTGTAAACCGTTTTCAATATCTATTTATGTTATCTCATCTTTCAAACATGCTTTTTTTGTCTTTCCATGTTAAACTAATAAGTAAGATTTTTTTAGAAAGCCAAACTCTATGATCACCAAAGAATTCGATACAATAACTGCTATTTCTACTCCTCTCGGTGAGGGGGCAATTGGGATTGTTCGTCTGTCTGGTACAGATGCATTTGCCATTGCAAGCAAAGTTTTTAAAGGAAAGGACTTAGCGACTGTGCCAAGTCATAGTCTGAACTATGGACATATTATTGATCCGGCGTCTGGACAGGTACTAGATGAAGTGATGCTCGGTGCCATGCGATCTCCAAAGACCTTTACGCGCGAAGATGTTATTGAAATCAATACGCATGGGGGTATCGCCGTCACGAATGAAATTCTTCAATTGTTGATTAGACAAGGTGCCCGAATGGCTGAGCCTGGGGAATTTACCAAGCGGGCCTTTCTCAACGGACGTGTGGATTTGACCCAGGCAGAGGCTGTCATGGATGTCATCCGTGCCAAGACCGACAAGGCTATGCACAACGCAGTCCGTCAGTTGGATGGCTCTCTCTCTCAACTGATCAATGAAACACGTCAGGAAATCCTCAATACTTTGGCTCAAGTCGAAGTGAATATTGATTATCCAGAGTATGATGATGTTGAAGAGGCAACCACAGACTTAGTCCGTGAGAAGACTCTCCAGTTTCAAGCTCTTTTGGAAAATCTTCTCCGAACCGCTCGTCGAGGTAGGATTTTACGTGAAGGTATCGCAACAGCTATTATCGGTCGACCAAATGTGGGAAAATCCAGCCTACTCAATAATCTCCTCCGTGAGGAAAAAGCCATCGTTACAGATATTGCAGGGACAACTCGCGACGTTATCGAAGAATACGTCAACATCAAAGGCGTCCCTCTCAAGCTGATTGATACCGCTGGTATCCGTGAAACAGATGACATCGTTGAAAAGATCGGTGTGGAACGGTCTAAAAAAGCCCTTGAGGAGGCCGACCTCATCCTGCTAGTCCTCAACGCATCCGAGCCACTTACCGAGCAAGACCGAAATCTATTAGCCATTTCAGACATGGCAAATCGGATAATCTTGCTCAATAAAACAGACCTAGAAGAAAAAATTGAAGCTGATCAACTACCTGAGGATGTCATCCGCATTTCTGTCTTAGAAAATCAAAACATTGATCAAATCGAAGAAAAAATCAATCAACTCTTCTTTGAAAATGCAGGTTTGGTGGAACAAGATGCTACCTACTTATCTAATTCACGACATATATCATTGATAGAACAAGCTGTCCAAAGTCTTCAGGCAGTTAATGAGGGATTGGAAATGGGTATGCCTGTCGACTTGTTACAGGTAGACCTAACACGTTGTTGGCAAATATTGGGCGAGATCACAGGAGATGCTGCTCCAGATGAATTAATTACACAACTCTTTAGCCAATTTTGTCTTGGAAAATAAATATAGTCATGCAAAAATATTTGCATGACTTTTATATACAAAAAAACACAAAAATACTTGTTGATTGCTGTAAATTATATTATACTAAAAAATAGAAAGGAGACTCTACGATGAAAAAATTAGTTGTTGCTTTACTAGCTGCATTTTGCCTTGTTTTTTCTTATATTGGTTGGAAAGTAAATTCTTACCAACATGGCGATGTAACATTATCTAAGGATGCTGATTTTTACCTTGTTTATCCAGATAAAATCGAAACCTTTCAGTTATCTAGTGATGGCCCTATCCTCCTCAATACTCAAAAAATGAACTCTGAGAACTATTTTGGATCGGGAAAAAATTATATTTTAGATAATCGATATCTAGTTTATGCCAATGATCAACACAAAGTAGTCAATGATAATCTCGTTTCAATTGACTTCAAAAGTGGAAAGATTCTTCGTAAAGCTAGTCAGTATGCTTCTTACTTAAGTGGCACTGACGGTCAATATTTCTATACTGCTGGTCCTTACCATACTCTGGCACAATTCGATAAGAAATTTGAAACCTCCCAAACACTTGTGTTAAATGATGACTTCATTCCCTTTCCAGCTATTTATGTAGATGATGATTCGGTCTACATGACTGGACTTAAAAGGGAATTATATCAAGCTGATACTGAAGAAAATGTCTTATTAGTCTGTGATAAACAAAATTTCTTCAAACAGAAAGTTTATAAATACGATAATAACCTTGCCACTGGAGAGGGCGTTATGGCAAATGGAATCATTTATCTCCCTGTCTTTGGAAATAAAACAATGGAATATGAAAAAATTGAAAGGATGTCTCAACTTCTGACCTTTGATACTTCAAAACGGACATTTTCATCAATTACATTAGAACATTCTTCACCGAGCGCACTCTATCCACTAAAAGATAAAAATTTACTTTTTATCGAACACACTGATTACCAGTTCAGTCCCATCTCATTTACCATTTACAATACAGAAACTGGGGAACAAGTTTTTCATTCATTGAAGGAGTTAAATCCTCGACCCCACCATCTTGAACATGTCCGTCAAATAGACGATCGTCGTTTGATGATGATTCTTTCGGATACTCTTATCATTTATGATTTGCAGACTAAAAAGATAACCAATAAAACGACCTTATCAGAAGATTATGTGAGTGGTGTTTGGGTCAATCCATAACAAAATAGAACTCGTTTTTTGCCGAGTTCTATTTTGTTATTTCTAATCTAATGAAAACAAGAATCCTATTCTACTCTTCATCACTCAAATCAACACTTGGCACAGTGGTTGCCGCATCATTTGTGGCTTGGAAAAGTTCAACTTTTTCATATCCGAATAGACCTGCAAAGATTGATGTTGGGAAGCGTTTGATTTTTTTATTGTAAGATGTTGCCACTGCGTTATAATCTTTACGGGCAACTAAGATTCGATTCTCGGTACCTTCAAGCTCTGTAATCAAGTCTGAAACCTGTTGATTAGCTGTCAATTGTGGATAGTTTTCTGCCACTACCAATAGTCGAGAAACTGCAGAATCCAACTGACTTTGAGCTTGGTAATATTCACTCGTTCCCTGTTGACTGGAGCCGATTTTAGCACGCGCTTCTGCAATAGCAGTAAATATTTCTTCCTCGTGTTCCATGGCTCCTTTGACAGCTGCGACTACATTAGGTATCAAGTCATAGCGTCGTTGCAACTGTGTGTCTACATTGGCTTGCGCATTTTCAACTTCAGCATAACTGTCCACCAAGCCATTGTATTGCCCGACTGCTCCCATTCCTAAAAATAGCAGAGCTAGGACTGGAATGAGGAGAACCAACCATTTCTTTTTCATATGATTTCCTTTCTAACAATGATTATACATTCTAAAAAAAGAATAGCTATCAGAATCTTTACAAGATTCCTTACCAACCGGAAGAGGCACCTCCACCTCCTCCGCCACCACCGGACCAACCACCGCCACCGAAGCTGGACGATGAGGAATTAGACGAGTGATGATTGCGGTAGTGATGCTGATCATCCACCAACATCCAGAGCAAATTGCCTGGTCCACCACCACGACTGGATTTTTCAATGATCACAAAAATAATAATCACTACAACAACAGTTAAGAAAGCGAAAAAGCCCTGATCCTCTTCCGATGTTCCCTCATCTAAGGTGGCTAACTGGCTCTGACCAACGCTGGTACCATAAAACTGATCACCAATGGATTGAACAATATAGGTTACACCGCCATTGTAGTCTTCCTGTCGAAATAATTCTCTTGCATTTTCGAGAATTTCTTTGGCTTCTACATCTGTCAAGACTGTCGCAGCATTATCTGACGTTTCAATCCGAAATTCCCTATCTTCTATTGCAATAACCAGAAGTATTCCATTATTTGTGCCTGAAAATCCAACTTGCCACTGACGGAATGTCTCATTGGCCAAACTTTCGATATCTGTCCAAAGACTATTCGTCATATAGACACCGACCTGTAAACCTTGTTCCGTTGTTGACCAATCGAGATTAAGCTGATCAATTTCAGCAATAGTCTCACTAGAAAGTAATTGAGTATCATCTACTACTGTTGTATCTATCGGTCGGTCAGGAATCTGATTTGCATTTACTAAGGCAGGTGGAATTAACAACCAAACCGCTAAAATAGTTAGACAAGTGACAATCAGTGTTTTCCATTTTCTCATCAGAACACCTCCTTCGATGAACAAAGATAAGAAAAATTTATTAGGTATATATATACAATTATATCATGTTAGTTTTGCTTTATCAATATATTTATGTTGTTTTTCAGCAATGGCAAAATCTCTTCAACAAACCAAGGATGTTTAGCTTGCCAAATATTGTTCCTTGGCGATGGATGAGGTAGAGGAAAATAGGTGGGTAGGTAATCAGCTGCATTCTCCACTCTCTCAGTTACAGTCCTGTGGGATTCTCCTAAATAATAGTCCTGGGCATACTTACCAATCAACAAGGTCAGCTCAATCTGGGGTAGTTGCTTCATAATGAGCGGGTGCCATTTGGACGCAAAATCCTTACGAGGCGGCAAATCCCCAGACTTCCCTTTTCCTGGATAATAGAAATCCATAGGAAGAATAGCAAAATAGCCAGATTCATAGAAGAATTCCCTATCTACTCCCAACCATTTGCGAAGATTCTCTCCACTGGCATCATCAAATAAACGACCTTTTTCTTGTGTTTTTAATCCCGGTGCCTGTCCAATAATGAGGATTTTTGCGGTAGAAGATGCTTGGAAAAGCGGCTTTATCCCATTTTTCGTAAAAGCTTGATTGGGTAAATCTTCCATAATCGCCTGACGAATATCAGCAAGTTCCATGATGTCCTACTTTCTTGACCATTGTTACATCTGCTTCTAGAGCATGAAAACCGCATTTTTTATAAAAGAAAAAGGCTGGAAGAGTGCGTTCAGTTTGCAGGAGAATATGAACAATCTTTCTCTCGACCAGCTGCTCCTCAATTCTTTTTAGGAAGTCTTGCCCGATTCCTCGTCCCTGGTAGTTGCGAGCAATACAGAGCTCTTCAATACGGTATTCGGTCCCCTCATACCAGTAGCGAATATGACCGAGAGAAAGGGCAATGAGGCTACCTTGGTCAAGCAATCCAAAACAAAGTGCTCTAGGGTGCTCCAGTAAATCACCTATATAACGGTCTAATTGTTCCTCATCCGACCAGTCGTCATTCCAAGGCTCCTGACTAAATACAGATAAGAACAACTCTTTGACCATTTCCATATCTGCAACTGTGAGTTCTTTCAGTTCCATTTTCCCTCCTAAAAAAGACGGGCAAACCCGTCTTGATATGAACCCGTATTCACAAGTAAAGTACTTTGATATAAGAGATAGTTTTTCGCTAATCAAGGCAGTTTTTTGGGGCTGGGCTCAAGCCCAGCGCCACTTCTCAGAGTTTGTATCAACATCTCAGCGCAGTGGTTGATTGGGTTTAACAGTCCAGTGGACTGTTAAAGGTTGGAGATAAGATTTGTGAAGCAAATCTCTGCAATTCGTGTTTTACACTCCAAATCCGACCTCTACGACTGTTGCGAACAAGTTCGCTTCATTTCCAACCTCCAACAGTCACTACTCTGACTGTTGGAGCTGTGCGGGGGTGGGAGTGAAACAGTCTGGGGATAGACTGTTTCAGGTCAACAACTTGAAACGAAAATTTGTTGACGAACTCGTTTTGAGACCAATCGAGTTCTTTCTCACTCCCAAAAAACGAACGATGAGTAGCTGAAAAACTAGCCTTAGATAAAAGTGCTGTACTGTAAATATGGGTTCGTACTATTTGATTAATTCATAGATAGCTTCTGCGTAAATGGCAGCGGCGCGGTAGAGTTGCTCAACTTCGATAAATTCGTTGGCTTGGTGCATGGTATTGACATCGCCCGGGAACATGGCTCCGTAGGCAACACCACGTTTGAGTAAGCGGCCGAATGTACCACCACCGATTACTTGTTCGTGACCTTTCAAACCTGTGTGTTTTTCATAAACAGACAAAAGAGTTGCGACCATTGGGTCATCGATTGGGCAATAATGTGGAGTGTGACCATGCTCAGACAAGCTCACAGCTTCTACGCCAAGTTTTTCCAAATCAGCCTTGATGGTTTCAGGGTTAGTATTTTTGGGATAACGGAAGTTGAGGGCAATGGTGTTGTCAGATGAGTTTTCATCAAACTTAAAGACACCTGCGTTCATAGAAAGGGCACCCATTTGTTCATCGTAGATGGCTACGCCAAGTTTTTGTCCATCGTGGTCTTCCAGAAGGACTTGACCAGCCAAATCAAGATAGGCTTTAGCTGCTCCATCAAAGGCGAATTGGCTGAGGAATTTTGCCAAATAGGTTGCTCCATTGACACCTTCTTCTGGGGTTGAACCGTGGGCTGATTTTCCGATGACGGTGACTTGAACTTGACCGTTTTCAAGGTTTTCCGCGTCAGCTTTTAGGCCATAAGTGGCTGTGAATGCTGCTAACTTGCTGTCCAAGTCTGCTAGGTCGCCAGAGATAATAGCTGTCGCAGACTCAGGCACCATGTTCTCACGCAAACCACCTGTGAAGGAATGCAGTTTAGCAGCTCCGCTATTTTCCCCTGCAAAATGCAAATAAGCTGTGATATTGCCCTTTTCGCCGTTGATAATCGGGAACTCAGCATCTGGAGAAAATCCGAAATCTGGCAAAGGAAGGCCGACGTGCTCGAAGTAGTAATCCATGTCCGCCCAGCCTGACTCTTCATCGGTACCAACTATGAAACGGACTTTTTTAGAGGTCGGAAGACCCAACTCCTTGATGATTTTCAAGCCATAGTAGCAAGCCATGGTCGGTCCCTTGTCGTCAGAGGATCCGCGGGCAAAGAGCTTACCGTCGATGATTTGCGGCTCGTATGGGTCGGTATTCCAGCCACTTCCTGCTGGCACCACGTCCAAGTGACCAAAGATACCGAGGACTTCGTCGCCCTCGCCGAATTCAAAGTGACCTGCGTAGTTGTCAACGTTCTTGGTTGGATAGCCATCACGCTGAGCGATTTCTAAAAACTTATCCAAGGCACGCACTGGGCCAGGTCCAAATGGATGCTGGGCATCTGCCTGGCTGTCGTCACGCTCAGAATTGATGCGTAAAAGGTCAAAGAGGTCCGCTAGAAACTCATCTTTGCGTTTATCAAACTCTGCTCTAAAATTAACTGTCATGTGTTCTCCTTTTCAGTATCGTCATTTGGTTTATCTTTTATTACATCGTTAACTCGTTTTGCCGTACTTCAGGTATGCCTGCGGCTGTTGACACAAACTTCGTTTGTTTCATCTCCGACCTTCAAAGGTTCCCCGAACCTTTGAAGCTAGTAATAAAAGTAAACCAAAAGACTATATCAAAGTAAGTCTATTTTATCATATTTTCGCAGACTTCACTGTTAAAAAATGACCTTTCACACAGAAAGATCATTTTCCTTATTCAAAATCTAACTGAGTCCTATCTGTAAAGTAAGTCTTATAGGCCGCATATGAGGCTATAACAGATGCGAGACTGGTTGCTGATAGCAGCATGAACATTACCATAATCTGATAGCGGATGGCTTGGACAGGGTCTACTCCTGCAAAAATCAGCCCAGACATCATTCCTGGTAAACTGACTAAACCAACAGTTTTGGCTGAGTCAATTGTCGGTTGCATACCAGTCCGAATGGATTCTCGCAAAATTTCCTGTGAAGCCAATTTACTCGTTGCCCCTAGACTTAATTTTTCCAACACCTGTTGGCGGTTATCAGTAAAGGACCGGTACATTGCTCGATAGGATAGACCGATTGCTGTCATTGCATTACTAGCCAACATCCCTGAAATTGGAATGACTTGAGAAGGTATTAATTGAATGGCCCCTGATAACAGTAATAATCCTAAAGTGATACTGGTGGAAGTGAGCAAAGCAAGAAAAGGATAAATCAGCTTTTTGTTCTTGTTTGGATTGCGTTTATTTGCTTGTACACTGGCATTATAAAGAATAATCAACACCATACCCAAACTGAGGAAAACATTCGAAACTTGAAAAATAAATTTTAAAATATAGCCAACAACGAATAATTGAACAATCGTACGGACAACCGCTACTAAAATATCTTTCGTCAGCCCTAGTTTCTCTTTTTGACTTATCCCCATCGCAAGTAGAACCAAGCCGAAAATTAAGACTAGGGATAAATTATCTACTGAAACAGAGTTCATTGTTGCATCCTCCCATCTTTCATTCTCAAAATATGCTTAGCCCCATCAATTTCTGATTGGTCATGTGTCACTTCAATTAATGTTTTTCCAGTTGCGTGGTAATCAGTAAGTAGTTGATTCACAATAGCTTTGGTCTCCGCATCTAACCCTGCACTAACTTCGTCTAAAAGCAAAACTTGAGGTTCAAAAAGTAAATTGCGTATAAGAGCGACACGTTGTTTTTCACCACCTGATAATTCTGTAATCCCTTGGGTAAGAAAATCTTCACCTAAATTTACATTTTTTAAGGCTGTAATTGCTTTTGATTTATCAAATTCTAACTGCCTCACTGTGAATGGAAAACGCAGATTGTCTTCGACTGTATTTCCAAAAAGTACTGGTTGTTGAAAGCAATAGGAAACTTCTCTTCGATAGGTGGGCATATCCAGCTTCTCTATTTCCTTTCCTCTAAAAAGAATCTGGCCTTGAGTTGCTGAAGTAAGCCCTGCCAATAATTTTAAGATGCTACTTTTTCCGCTACCCGAAGGCCCAACCAAGGTTAGACGCTCACCTTCACTAACAGAAAAATGAATATCAGTCAAAATCGACTTACCTTTATCAGATAAGCCGACGGATTTTAGTTCAAAAATCGGTGTATTAGTGACCATGTTCTTCAGCTTCTTCCGCAGCAAGTGCAATAGCTTGTGTTTCATGAACCGTACCATGAGCGTGATGGGCTGGTCCATAGATAGAATAGATTTTGAGGTCTTCTTGGCCAATATTGATGACATTATGGTAGGTACCGTTAGGAATCAAGATAACATCTTCTGGTCCAACTTCTCTATCCAAGGTAATCTGTTCAGCAGATTTACCCATGATAACTCGGCCATGACCTTGTTCAATGCGGAGGAACTGATCGTTTTCATTGTGCACTTCCGCACCAATATCTTCTCCGACTGGAATGGACATCAAGGTCACTTGAAGCAATTCACCAGTCCAAATTGCTGTTCGATAGTTTGTATTTTCTAGCGTAGCAGTTTCAATATTGGTTACAAATGGATCTTTTCCATAATCTTTCATTGTCATAGTTATCGCCTCCAATTTATAATGATTCTAAACTTTCTTTAGAACAATTCTAATTATACTCCTATCTATCAATATGTCAAGTATTTTGAAAGTATCTGATAAAATTCAGACGATACTCATAATTGAGAAATGACCTACATAAGGCAGGTCATTCTTTATTATATGAAACTATTTCTTTCTGGGTTTCTTCATTGATAAAGGTTACCTTTCCTAAATTAGCAATCAAGTCAAAAATGGAATTACTATTCTGCTCTAAATCTAAATAGTCAGAGTCAGGCATCTCAGTTACTTTCAAATAGATGATAAGCTCATATGGTTCTTCATCTGAACGTATTTCAATATGATCATAGGTGTAACCTGCTGGGTAATCCTGTAAACTTGCAATCTTAACTACATTGTTATTATCTCCGATATATTCGGTCCTATACTGCTCAAGAGAATCCATTTCGTTTTTAGCTGGCTGGCATGCAAATAAGAATATGGTAGTTGGAAATATCATCAATATAATCCGTTTAAATTGGTGCTTCATGTTAAATCTTCCTTTCAATCCTTTATTATCAGTTACATTACTATCAAATATATACTAATATATTTCAATTAACTAGTCAAAATATTTGAGATCCTATTGTAAAACACTCAATCAACTATAGAAAAAACTACCTTTCGGTAGCTTAACTCTATCATTTTATGGACAAATTCGCCAGATAGTCTGAACCAAATCGGGATAGACGATTGCGCTGATCCTTTGATTCATAAAAATCGATCATGGCAAAACCAGCTCTTAATTGTCCAGCAATCTGTTCTTCTAAGGTGTGGCTAAATTCATAACCATATTCTGGGTCAATCGTAATTTGGCCTTCTTCTTCTAATTGGCGTGAATTGAATGGCAGGCTATATTTTGGGGTCAAAGAATTTTCCGGATGTTTCCAAACATCATCAGCATCAAAGACATAAATCCATGGATTCATATAGCCAACCATAAGCAGGCCACCCTTTTTCGAAACACGAAAGGATTCTTGCCACATATTGGTCAAATCTTCAATATAAACATTTGAAACAGGGCAAAAAATAATATCGAAAGTTTCATCCTCAAAAGGAAAAGCTTGTGTCATATCTGCCTGAATCGTCTGTAAATCTAAATTCTCTCGCTCTGCAACGAACCTATCTTTTTCCAACTGTTTCAGAGAAAAATCCATTATAGTCGTTTCATAACCATGAGCCGCAAACATCGGCCCCTGTTGACCACCACCACAAGCTAGTCCCAATAATTTTTTTCCTCTAGCTTTTTCAAACCAGTCAAGTGGAACTGTCTTTCCAACTGTCAGAGCGACGGTGAGGGGGAAAGAACCCGACTGGTCAAAAAGAGTTCGTCAACAAGTCTTTATTTCTAGTTGTTGAGCTAAAACGGTCTATCCCCAGACCGTTTTACTCCTCTGAGAGGTCTAGCCAGTGTGACCACGTTCTATTCTGTTCATGTTTTTACCTCCTTTACTATGCTCATTCTATTATAGTATAAGCATAAAGAAAAAGCTACCTTTCGATAGCTTGTTTCTTAAGTCAGGTCATTAAAATCCCAAACATCGTCAACCCAGCCCTCATAGAAATCAGGCTCATGGCAGACCATGAGAATAGAACCCTTGTAGGCTTTGAGAGCTCGTTTAAGTTCATCTTTGGCATCCACATCTAAATGGTTGGTCGGCTCGTCAAGGATAAGTACATTGTTTTCACGGTTCATAAGCAAACAGAAACGAACCTTAGCCTGTTCTCCACCTGAAAGGACTTGAATCTGGCTTTCGATATGTTTAGAGGTTAAACCGCAGCGAGCTAAGGCAGCACGGACTTCCGCTTGATTAAGTGCAGGAAAGGCATCCCATACCGCTTCTCGAGTTTATCAGTTAATTCATTTCACAACCGCTGTTTTTGCGATAACAGCGGTATTTTTTTAACATTTTATTGATATTTTTGTTGTTGTGAACGGCGGTGTATGTTATAATATATTTATGGCATTTATTCGAATTACAAAAAACAGAGAAGGCCGTAAACATGTTTATCTTGTTGAAGGATATCGTGAGAACGGAAAGTCAAAACAACGGATTCTTTATAAATATGGTTTGTTGGACGAATTGGAAGCGAAAGAACCAGGCATTCTTGAGCGATTAAAACGTGAAGCAAAGGAAAACTCACAAGCTAAGTCTGAGGAATTTCTGATAAAACTTTCTTTGAAAGATCCAATGAACAAACCTGACGAAAACATTGGTTGGAAGATTTTAGAAGATCTTTATACTACACTTAAGTTACATCAATTCTTTAAAAAGAATAAGCCGTCAAAAATGACGATGGACTTAGATGAAACAGTTAAACTACTGATTTTTCAACGAATTCTTAATCCGGGAAGTAAATATAAAACTTTCTACCACCAAGCTTCCCTATTCGGAGATTGGAATGTTCCATATAATTCAGTTTATCGGTCACTAGATATCTTAAATACCTTTCAATCAGAAATTCAACAGCACTTACATCAAGAAGTTAGCCAATTAACGAATCGAACTGGAACCTTAGTGTTTTATGATGTTACCAACTATTTTTTTGAAATTGATGTTCCTGATGAAGATATCCGTGATGAAAATGGAGACCTTCTTGTCGAGGGGCTTCGTCGAAGAGGAGCTAGTAAAGAATATAGGAAAGACCCCATTATCCAAATGGGATTATTCATGGATATGAACGGTATTCCTATCGCTTATAAACTATTTCGAGGAAACCTTACAGACCCTATCACTTATATTCCAGCAATTGAGCAAGTAAAGAAACAGTTTGGGATTGAACGGTTGGTAGTGGTCGCAGACAAAGCGATGAACAGCACAAATAACCTGAATGCCACTATAAAGAACAATGACGGCTGGATCTTCTCGCAAAAGCACCGTGGGAAACGAGGTGCTCCGAAGGATATTCAAGAAAAAATATTGGAAGAATCTGGTTGGCAGTTTAATCAAGATATCACTTTCGCTAAAAAGTCTTACATTCGAGAGAGAAAACTTGGGACCAAGAAGGATTCTCCAACCGTTAAAGAAAAAGTACTACTGACCTGGTCAAAGAAATATGAAGATAGAGAACGGATTCGACGTGAAGGGGCTCTTGACTATGCCAATAAGCTAACTGATGCGGAATTGTTTCGACAAACGAGCAAGAAGGGTGGAAAGAAATACCTTGAGTTGAGCTATTTGGATAAGGAAACCGGAGAGGTTAAACCATTTTCGCCACTTATCCGAATTGACCAAGAACAGGTCGAATTTGATGCTCAATTTGATGGGGTTCATGTCCTTGTGACCAGTGAGATTGAGATGGAAGATGATGCCATATTAGAGGCCTATCAAGAATTATCTGCGATTGAGAATTGTTTCCGAATTACAAAAACAGAGTTTGAAACGAGACCTGTTTATGTACGAAAAAATGAACATATTGAAGGCCATTTCCTAACCTGCTTTATCAGTTTAGTGATGATACGCTTATTGTATTACATTACCGATAAGAAAATGAGTCCTGCTCGAATGATAGAGGGCTTAAACAGTATGTTAGCTGCAGATATGGGACAAGGGATATATAGAGTCAAGCAGAACCATGAAGCAAGTGAGTTACTTCATTTATTAGGAATCACTTGGGATCGTGGAACTGTCAGACATGAAGATATTCAAAAGTTAGGGAAAAACTGCATACACAACACAATTTATGACTCAAAAAAGCTCCCTAAACGTTGATTTGACAGCGTTTAGGGAGCTTTTTTCATTTTTTAACTGATAAACTCGAGATTATAGTATAAGCATAAAGAAAAAGCTACCTTTCGATAGCTTGTTTCTTAAGTCAGGTCATTAAAATCCCAAACATCGTCAACCCAGCCCTCATAGAAATCAGGCTCATGGCAGACCATGAGAATAGAACCCTTGTAGGCTTTGAGAGCTCGTTTAAGTTCATCTTTGGCATCCACATCTAAATGGTTGGTCGGCTCGTCAAGGATAAGTACATTGTTTTCACGGTTCATAAGCAAACAGAAACGAACCTTAGCCTGTTCTCCACCTGAAAGGACTTGAATCTGGCTTTCGATATGTTTAGAGGTTAAACCGCAGCGAGCTAAGGCAGCACGGACTTCCGCTTGATTAAGTGCAGGAAAGGCATCCCATACCGCTTCAAGTGGCGTCTGACGATTGCCGCCAGCTACTTCTTGCTCGAAATAGCCTAGTTCCAGATACTCCCCGCGCTCCACAGAGCCACCGAGCGGTGGAATAATGCCTAGAAGACTTTTGAGAAGGGTGGATTTACCAATACCGTTGGCACCGACAATGGCAATCTTTTGGTTACGCTCAAAGGTTAAATTGAGCGATTTACGTGTTAAAACGCGATCGTATCCTATTTCCAAATTATTGGTCTGGAAGATAAATCGACTTGGTGTGCGTGCCATTTTGAAGTCGAAGGATGGCTTTGGTTTTTCGGACTGAAGTTCGATAATCTCCATCTTATCCAACTTCTTCTGGCGAGACATGGCCATGTTTCGAGTTGCAACACGTGCCTTGTTACGGTTAACGAAGTCCTGCAAGTCTGCAATTTCCTTCTGCTGGCGCTCATAAGCTGCCTCCAACTGAGCCCGCTTCATGGCATGGACTTCTTGGAATTGGTAGTAATCACCTGTGTAGCGAGTCAAAAGCTGATTTTCCACATGGTAGACAATATTAATCACATCATTCAAGAAAGGAATGTCGTGCGAAATCAAGACAAAGGCATTTTCATAGTTCTGCAAATATCGTTTGAGCCAATCAATATGTTCAGCATCCAAGTAGTTGGTTGGTTCATCTAAGAGCAAGATATCTGGTTTCTCTAAAAGCAACTTAGCCAAGAGTACCTTGGTCCGTTGACCTCCAGACAATTCCGTCACATCCTTGTCCATACCGTATTCCATGACACCAAGAGCACGAGCTACTTCATCAATTTTGGCATCTAAAGTATAGAAATCACGACTTTCCAAGCGATCTTGGAGTTCTCCAACCTCTTCCATAAGAGCATCAATATCAACCCCGTCTTCAGCCATTGACATATAAATATCATTGATACGAGCTTCGGTTTTGAATAATTCATCAAAGGCTGTGCGTAAGACGTCACGGACTGATTGACCCTTTTCTAATTTAGCATGCTGATCTAAATAACCTGCCGTTACATAACGTGACCATTCAACCTTACCTTCATCTGGTTGCATTTGACCTGTCACGATGGACATGAAGGTCGATTTTCCTTCACCATTGGCACCGACGAGTCCGATATGTTCCCCTTTCAAGAGACGAAAGGAGACATTTTCAAAAATTGCACGGTCACCAAAACCATGGCTCAAATTCTTTACTTCTAAAATACTCATAAATTCCTCACAAAAGAGGCTGGAAATTCTTCCAGTCTCTGTTTACTCTTTTAATCTAAACCGATTTCAGCACGAACCACATCTGCGATTGTATCTACATAATAGTCAACCTCTGCATCTGTTGGGGCTTCCGCCATAACACGCAATAGTGGCTCAGTCCCACTTGGACGAACTAAAATACGACCATTCCCTGCCATCTCTGCCTCCATCTTTTCAATGATAGCTGCAATAGCAGGAACCTCCATAGATTTATCCTTCATGCTGTTTTCAACACGAATATTGACTAATTTTTGTGGATAAATCGTAACTTCTGCTGCCAATTCTGACAAGGTTTTACCTGTTTCTTTCATGATTTTAGTCAGTTGCACAGCGGTCAATTGGCCATCACCTGTGGTGTTATAATCCATAAGAATTACGTGACCAGATTGTTCACCACCAATATTGTAACCTTCTTTGCGCATTTCCTCAACCACATAACGGTCTCCAACTGCTGTCACAGCTTTTTCTATTCCTTCGCGATCCAAGGCCTTATGGAATCCGAGATTGGACATAACTGTGGTCACAATTGTATTTTTAGCCAATAGACCACGATCAGCAAGGTATTTACCAATGATATACATGATGCGATCGCCATCTACTAAATCACCATTTTCGTCTACAGCAATCAAGCGATCGCTATCACCATCAAAAGCAAGACCGATTTGACTACCTGTTTCCTTAACTAATTCTTGCAATTTTTCAGGATGCGTAGAACCAACGCCCTCATTGATATTCAAACCGTCTGGATTTTCAGCCATAACCGTCAAATCTGCACCTAGGTCTGCAAAAATTTGGCGAGCAGATGTTGCCGCTGCACCGTTAGCTGTATCCAAAGCAACTTTCATACCTTCTAATTCAGTACCAGTTGACACTAAAAATTGTTGATACTTGCGTAGACCTTCTGGATACTCCACTACATCTCCCAAACCTTGGGCAGATGGACGAGGTAATGTATCTTCTTCCGCATCAAGAAGAGCTTCTATCTCTGCTTCCAATGCATCATCTAATTTGAAACCATCACCAGCAAAGAACTTAATTCCATTATCCTGTGCTGGATTGTGGCTTGCAGAAATCATAACCCCTGCGCTAGCTTTTTCTGCTTTGACTAAGTGGGCAACACCAGGTGTTGCGAGCACACCAAGTTTATATACATGAATACCTACTGATAAAAGACCTGCAACCAAAGCAGACTCAAGCATTTGTCCTGAAATACGCGTGTCACGCGCCACGAAAACTCGAGGTACATCCGTTTCATGTTGACTAAGGACATAGCCACCAAAACGACCTAGTTTAAATGCCAATTCTGGCGTCAATTCTACGTTTGCTTCTCCACGGACACCGTCCGTACCAAAATATTTACCCATTTTTATTCATTCCTTATTTTGTTTGTGTAACAACGACTTGCATATTTGCTTCTGTTTCAGATAAAACCACTGGCAAGACATTTCCATCACTATCAACTGCCTGTAGCTTGGCTGTACCACTATAATTTGAGTCTAAATTACTAATATCAACCGCAACTGCTTCCACATGATCAATTTTTGCCATGGTTTCTTCATCAGTAGTCACCTTTACAGAGCTGACATCCATAGTAACTTTAGACACACTATATCCACTTGCCAATTGATTGCTATAAATGACCCCTTCAACGGCTAAACTCTGACTAACTTTTTTCCCGATTTTAACAGTAATAGCATCTGGTGCCAAGGTGGCACTGACACCCGCTGGTAGATTAGCTAATTGTAATTTAACTGTTTGCGTGCCATCCGTAAGCTCTCTTAAATCTGCAATAACTTGAAAAGTGCGAGTCGATTCATCAGATTCTCGTTGTAGAAGTACACGGTTGGATCCTCGTAACTCGACAGCTACAGTTGAGGAGAAACCAGATATAAAATACTTATTCGTGTCGTATTCAATGTCAATTGGGACGCCACTTAAAGTATGAACATAGGTTTCTGATTCGGTATTACTCGCAGATGACTCTGAATTTTTATAATTGGTTGTCGTAGCATAGAAAAAGAGTAAGAGGGCTAAAAAAATAGATAGGGCGAGATGGCCAACTGTTCTAAACTTTTTATTCATTCTTGCCTCCCCTCAATCGTTTCCATACAGATTGTTTGACATCAGGTTCTCGAATAAAAGTAGCCCGTAACTCTGCTTCAAACTCTTCTAAGGTCAGATCATGTTTGAAAATGCCATTATGTGCAATAGAGATACTGCCCGTTTCCTCTGAAACAATAAAGACAAAGGCGTCTGACACTTCCGATAATCCAATCGCAGCGCGGTGTCGCGTCCCAAATTCCTTAGATATCCCTGCACTTTCAGACAGAGGCAAATAGGCACAAGCTACTGCGATTTTGTCCTCCTTAACGATAACTGCCCCATCATGCAAAGGTGTATTGGGAATAAAAATATTAATTAACAATTCCCTGGACACATCTGCATTTAATGGAATTCCGGTAGAACGATACTCCTGCAAGGTTTGCGCTTGCTCAACCGCCACTAAGGCTCCGATTTTCCGTGGGGACATGTAAGCTACCGACTTAAGAAAGGCAACTATTAATTTTTCTTCCGCACTGACGGTATTTGTCGTAAAAATCTGAGTTGTTCGCCCAAGCTTTTCCAACATAGCTCGAAATTCAGGAGCAAAGATAACAACCGCTGCAATGACACCATAAGTGATAACTTGGTTAATCAACCAAGCTATCGTTTGTAAGCCAAAAATACTTGCTACGATTTGAGCAATAATAAAAAGAAATACTCCTCGAATGAGGGTCATAATCTTAGTTCCAGCGATGGCCTTACTAAAATTATAAATCAAATAAGCAACAATACTAATATCTATTAGGTGAAGAAGAGCAGTCCATGGACTTGCTATCAAACTTGACCAATAGCCTGAATCAAATAATTGGTTTAAGTTTATCATGTATACCTCACACTTTCTAAAGTATAACACAGTAGTGTTTCTATTATATCACAAATTAGTCACAAATATGAGACCGAGCTCTCTTTAACTGATAAAAAAAGTGACATATCATTGTGAAGTATCTCATAGTTCCATAATAGATAAACAGTATATTTTATGTTAAAATAGTCCCATGAAAATAAATACATTACTAGGGATTGCAGCAGGGAAATCCAGTCAATTTATCTTAAAAAAACTTGGACGTGGAACGACCCTTCCTGGCAAAATTGCCCTCAAATTCGATAAACATATTTTAGATAGTTTAGCTAAGGATTATGAAGTTGTCGTCATTACTGGAACAAATGGCAAGACGTTGACAACCGCATTAACAGTTGGAATTCTCCAAGAAGCATTTGGAGAAATCACAACCAACACAAGTGGTGCCAATATGATTACCGGGATTACAGCCACTTTTTTGTCAGCTAAGAAAAATAAGAATGGCAAAAAAATTGCTGTCTTGGAAATTGACGAAGCCAGCCTTGCACGTGTTACAGACTTTATTAAACCAAGCTTAATCGTTTTTACCAATATCTTCCGTGATCAAATGGATCGCTACGGTGAAATTTATACAACCTATCAGATGATTTTGGACGGGGCAGCCAAGGCTCCTCAAGCAACTATATTGGCAAATGGTGATAGCCCGCTCTTCAATTCAACTTCTGTTATCAATCCAGTTAAATACTACGGTTTTGCAACGGAAGAGCATGAGCCACGACTGGCCCATTACAATACTGAAGGCGTTCTTTGCCCACATTGCCACCAGATTATCCAGTACAAGCTCAATACCTATGCTAACTTAGGAAACTATATTTGTACCAACTGTGGCTTTAGCAGACCTGAGCTGGACTACAAGTTGACTGAGTTAAAGGAAATTACCAATACTTCTTCTACGTTCGTGATTGATGGTCAAGACTATAAAATCAATATCGGTGGTTTATACAATATTTATAATGCTCTTGCAGCAGTCAGTGTCGCTGAATTTTTCGGTGTTGCACCGGAAAAAATCAAGGCCGGTTTTGATAAATCTAAGGCAGTGTTTGGTCGCCAAGAAACCTTTAAGTTAGGAGATAAGGATTGCACACTTGTCCTTATCAAAAATCCAGTAGGTGCAACTCAAGCCATTGAAATGATGAAATTGGCCCCATATGACTTTAGTTTGTCAGTCCTACTTAACGCCAACTACGCTGACGGTATTGATACCAGCTGGATTTGGGATGCAGACTTTGAGCAAATAACCCAAATGGACATTCCACAAGTGTTTGCTGGTGGGGTTCGTTCATCAGAGATTGCCCGTCGCCTACGTGTGACTGGTTTTCCTGAAAACCAGATTGCTGAAACACCTAAACTGGAAGACATCGTGAGCTTAATAGAGCAATCTAGTAGCCAACACGCCTATATATTGGCTACATATACAGCTATGTTGGAATTTCGTGACCTACTCGCTCAGCGTCAAGCCGTTGGAAAGGAGATGAAATAATGGTCTATACCTCTTTAAAAAGCCCTGATAAAGACTATCAATACGATCTCCATATCGCTCACCTTTACGGCGACTTGATGAATACCTATGGTGATAATGGCAATATTCTTATGCTCAAATATGTTGCTGAAAAGCTGGGGGCGCGAGTTCAGGTGGACATCGTTTCCCTGACAGATGAATTTGACAAGGATTTCTACGACATCGCCTTTTTCGGCGGTGGACAGGACTATGAACAATCTATTCTTGCAAAAGATTTACCAACTAAAAAAGACAGCCTGGCAGACTTCATCGAAAACGATGGTGTCATGCTAGCCATATGTGGAGGATTCCAATTACTCGGTCAATATTATATTGAAGCAGGTGGACGTAAAATTGACGGTTTAGGCATTTTAGGTCATTATACACTCAACCAGACTAATAATCGCTATATTGGGGATATCAAAATTCATAATGATGAATTTAATGAGACCTACTATGGATTTGAAAATCACCAAGGTCGAACTTTCTTGGCTGATAATCAGAAACCGCTAGGTAATGTTGTCTATGGTAATGGGAACAACAAGGAAGATGGAGGAGAGGGTATGCATTACAAAAATACCTTTGGTAGCTACTTCCATGGTCCCATCTTGTCTCGCAATGCCAACTTAGCGTATCGGTTAGTCACAACAGCTCTCCGTAAAAAATATGGTCAAGACATCCCACTTGCAAGCTACGCAGACATTCTCAGTAAAGAAGTTGCTGAAGAATACGGCGATGTTAAAAGCAAAGCAGAATTTGAAAAGTAATTTCAATCAGAGATTGATTTTTCGATATTATACTCGAGAAATTTTTTCAGCCAAAAAAATCAGATGCTCATAACAATGAACATCTGATTTTTATTTCCATCAACTATCTAATTCTATGAAAATCGAAAATAGCCTAGTTTCAACTATCTGGTAGACAGTTGAAGTCTGGAAATATTGCGAACTGTCTTCGGGACATGAAACCGAAGATATTACTCTGTTACTTTCTCATTCGACTATAACAGGCTAAGGCTGGGCTCAAACCCAGAGCCACTTCTCAGAGTTCGTGTCAACATATCTGATTGCACTTACAATCTGGGAGATTATTAGCGGTAGGAAATAAAACAAGCGAAGTTTGTGTCAAAATAGTCCAGTGGAGTGGATTAAAACAGTCAGGGAAGTGACTGTTTTAACCCGAGCTAAAAAAGAAAAGTGAGGCTTGTTTAGTGAACTGTTCCAGCTGGTCACCGTAAAATTAGAAGGTGACCACAGAAGCCCGAACCTACATATTTGGAAGTGAGAGGAACTCTTTTTGACCTGGTCAATGTCTTTCCCACTCCACTCATCAAGGCTCTTGTCAACGGATAATTTTGATTTTCGAAGAGTGTAAGTCAAAGATTTACTACCCTACCCTAGCCTAACTTAAACATATTGGTTAACTGGAAGTAACGGAAATCAAAGATATTAATTTCTTTCGATTAGTTCCCCTAAATTAGCTCCCCTAAATTCACTAGTAATTGCTGATTTCTTTTCTGTCGGTTGTTTTACTTATTTTTCCTTGACGTTCAATTAATACAGCTTCTACATCTTGAGGTGATACTTCTGTTTCCACTAAAAGTACTGCTAAATGGTAGAGCAAATCAGCAACTTCTTGAGAAATTTCATCTTTATCTGCATTTTTTGCAGCGAGTACAACTTCTGTCGATTCTTCTCCGACTTTTTTCAAGATTTTATCCAAGCCTTTGGTATAAAGGTAATTGGTATAAGAACCCTCTCTGGGGTTGGTTTTACGATCTAGAGCTTCTTGATATAGGGTATTGAGCATCTTTTTTCCTTTCCTTACAAAATATCATTAAAGAAACAACTGTATGCACCTGTGTGGCAGGCAGCAACTGTTTGTCGAACGGATACCAGGAGAGTATCATTGTCACAATCCGTTTTTATGGAGACTACCTCTTGAAAATGTCCACTCGTTGCGCCTTTATGCCAAAGCTCCTGGCGAGAACGACTCCAGTAGTGCATTTGCCTGGTACTTAGTGTTTTTTCATAGGCATCTTGATTCATGTAAGCGAGCATGAGGACCTGACCTGTTTGGTAGTCTGTAACAATCACAGGTATCAGTCCCCCCTGCTTTTCAAAATTTAACTGTACCATCACACTCTTACCTCTATTCCACTTTGTCGCATAGCCTGCTTAGTATCAGCAATGCTCACTTCACCATAGTGAAATATAGAAGCAGCCAACGCTCCAGTAGCAGGAGTTTGTTCAAAAACCTCTAAGATATGTTGGCTATTGCCCGCACCACCTGAAGCAATGATCGGAACCGTCACTACATTAGCCACAGCATTGAGCATTTCGATATCAAAACCAGACTTGGTGCCATCCTTATCCATGCTGGTTAAAAGGATTTCACCAGCACCAAGGGAAACTACCTTTTTGGCCCAGTCAAGTAGGTCAATACCTGTATCTTTTCTACCACCTGCTACAAAGACATGCCAGGAACCATCCTCTACTTTTTTTGCATCTATTGCCACCACTACACATTGATTACCAAACTTTTCTGCACAGTCCGCAATGAGTTGTGGATTTGCAACAGCTGATGAATTTACAGAAACCTTGTCGGCACCAGCCTTTAGCATCTTATTCATATCTTCGACCGACCGAATACCTCCACCAACTGTAAAAGGAATAAAAACCTGCTCTGCAACTCGGCGTACCATATCAACAGTCGTATCTCGTTCTTCATGGGTTGCCGTAATATCAAGGAAAACTAGTTCATCACAACCAGCTTCATAATAGGCTTTGGCAGCATCAACAGGATCCCCCACATCAGTTAAATTGACAAAATTAACGCCTTTAACCACTCGGCCGTCTTTGACATCAAGGCAAGGAATAATGCGTTTCGCTAACATATTATTCCTCCACTTCAACCAGTTCAGCAAGGCTAATTCTTCCACTATAATAAGCCTTGCCTACGATCGTACCGTAAACACCAATTGCTTTTAATTGTTCCAAATCACTGAGAGCATGAATACCACCAGAAGCAATTACTTTAGCACTTGTGAGTTTTGCAATTAACTCTTTGTAATGAGCAAAGTTGGGACCTGCTAGCGTTCCATCGCGATCTACATCTGTATAAACAAATAAGCGGACACCAATTTTTTCCATTTCTAAAGCAAGCTGAACAAAGTCTACATCACTGGTTTCAAGCCACCCTTCCGTTGCGACACGACCAAATTTTGCATCAATCCCTACAACGATTCTATCACTGCCAAACTGAGCTAGTGCCTCTTGCACAAAAGAAGGATTTTTGACAGCCATAGAACCAATAATCACACGATCAATACCAACTTCCAAATAGTCCGCAATCTGCTCAATGGTGCGAATTCCCCCACCAACTTGTATGTTCAAATCGGTCTCCTGTTTTAACTGAGCAATTAAATCACGGTTGGCAGCCCGCCCTTCCAAAGCTCCATCCAAATCCACAACATGGATAAAATCAATACCAGCTTCTTTGAATAGTTTAGCTTGTCCAATCACATCTGGATTAACAACTGTCTCTTGACGAAAGTCTCCTTTGAACAGACGAACAGCGCGACCTTCTCTTATATCTATGGCTGGATAAATCTTCATATCCCACCTCTACTTTCTAGTTGACAAACTTGAGCAAAATTCCGCAAAATACCTAGGCCAATCTCACCTGATTTTTCAGGGTGAAATTGCGCACCATACACTTTTTCTTTGGATATCATAGCTGGAATTTCTTGGCTATAAGAGGCCGTTACATCCAAATATTTATTGGGAATATCTGTAAAATAACTATGGACAAAATAGACAGATTTTCCATCTAAATCACTAGTGAGTGGATTCTGTTGTCTCGTTTGCAAAACATTCCATCCCATGTGGGGGACAGGATATCCAGCCTCTGGTAGGATTGGCCGACACGTTCCAGGAATCAGTCCTAAACCTTGAGTTGGCTGGTGTTCCAATCCTTCTTCAAGAAGCAACTGCATCCCGAGACAAATTCCCAAGAGTGGTGTTCCACCAGCTACAGCCTCCTTAATGGCTGGGATGAGTTGGCGTTTTTCCAACTCCGCCATTGCAGAAGGAAAGGCTCCTACTCCAGGCAATATTAATCCTTGGGCCTTCCGAATTTTCTCTGGATTTGCAGACAATACTGCTTCTACCCCAATACTCTTTAAAGCTCGCAATACATTTGCAGTATTTCCAGCATCATAATCAATTACAATCATCATCTTACAAGATCCCTTTTGTTGAGTTAACCCCTTGAATCTCAGGGTTTATCGTGATTGCTTCTCGTAAAGCACGACCAGTAGCCTTGAATAAACTTTCTGATTTGTGATGACTATTCTTTCCATGTAATATTTTTAAGTGGAGATTCATTTGTAGATTGAAGGCCAACGCTTGAAAGAATTCTTCCACTAATTCAGTATCAAAATCTCCTAATTTTGGATTGTCAAAATGAGCATCAAAAACCAGGTAAGAACGACCAGAAAGATCAAGACTAGCCATTCCAAGCGTTTCATCCATGGGTACAAAGCTAGTTCCATAGCGGTTGATGCCTTCTTTTTTACCTAAGGCTTCTCTTATAGCTTGTCCTAAAACAATTCCCACATCCTCAACAGTATGGTGACTATCCACCCAAGTATCTCCATCTACAGTAACAAGGAGTGAAATGCGACTATGACGGGCGAAAAGCGTCAGCATATGGTCAAAAAAACCTACACCTGTTGCAATCTCAACAGGTTCTTGCTGATCCAGATTTACCGTCAACTTGATTTTTGTTTCAAAAGTGTTACGTTCAATACATGCTTGTCTCATGCAGTTACCTCATCAATAATTTCAATCGCCTTATACAAATTTTTCTCTGTGATACGGTAAGGAGCGGCTTGTTCAACAATTGGTTTAGCACAAAAAGCAATTCCAATACCCGCCACCTGAATCATAGGTAGGTCATTGGCTCCGTCTCCCATGGCAACCGTATCCTTCAGTTCTAAGTCATTGTCTAAAGCCCAAGCTTTCAACTGAGTTTTTTTTACATCCTTAGTCACAATTTCACCAAGAACACGACCTGTTAATTTACCATTGATAATTTCCAAGTGGTTAGCTTTAACATAATCGAGATTGAGTCGCTCCGCTAGAATATCCACCGTTTGATGGAAGCCGCCTGAAACAACTGCAACCTTATAACCTCGCTTATGCAACTCTGCTACCAGTTCTTCTGCCCCAGGTGTGAAATGAATACGTCCTAAGATAGTATCCAGAACTGTTTCTGGCAAGCCTTTTAACAGGGCAACACGTTCCCGAAGTGCTTCTTCAAAATCTAACTCTCCCCGCATGGCACGCTCGGTAATACTTGCAACCTGTTCGCCTACCCCTGCTTCCTCGCCTAATAAATCAATTCCTTCTTCCATGATCAAGGTGCTATCCACATCCATGACCAATAATCCTTTAACTTTCTTCATTTCTCACCTCAATTGCACGTGCATGAGCAGCCAAACCTTCTGAATATGCCAAGGTTGTAATGGCCTGACTGGCTGCTTGTACAGCTTCCTTACTATATTGTGTATACTGAATACGCTTGATAAAATCATGAACTCCCAATGCTGAATAAAAACGGCTGGTTCCAGATGTAGGAAGGACGTGATTGGTCCCTGCAAAATAATCTCCAATAGGCTCGCTAGTAAAATGTCCTAAAAAGATAGAGCCTGCATGTTTGACAAATGGAAGATATTCATAGGCATTTTCCATTGCAATTTCCAAATGTTCTGGAGCAACCAAATTCATCAGCTCAAACATTTCATCTACTGTTTCTGTGAGGATAATCCGTCCATTATCAGCAATTGATGCTGCTGCAATTTCCTTTCTAGGTAGTGATTCAAGCTGCCGTTCAATTTCTTGTTCTACTTCTTGAGCCAGTTTGGCCGAATTAGTCACTAAAATAGCTCGTGCCAACTTATCATGTTCAGCTTGTGATAATAAATCCGCAGCAACATAGACAGGGTTAGCTGTTTCATCCGCAATCACCCCAATTTCGGATGGTCCAGCTATCATATCAATTCCAACCAAACCATAAACTAGTTTTTTTGCCGTTGCTACATAAATATTGCCCGGACCGGTTATCTTATCTACCTTGGGAATAGACTCCGTTCCATATGCAAGAGCAGCAATGCCATGAGCCCCACCCACCTGATAAATCTTGTCTACACCAGCTAGTTTTGCTGCAACCAATATAGCTGGATGATAGGTTTCCTGTGGAGGAGTAATCATTACAATTTCTGAAACACCAGCAATTTTAGCTGGAACAACATTCATTAAGACAGATGAAGGATAGGCAGCAGTACCACCTGGGACGTAGACTCCAACCCTCTCCAATGGACGAATCAACTGACCACGGATAACACCAGTTGATGGTTGATCTTCAAATCCCCTTTCAACCTGTTGCAGATGGTAGGATTCAATATTCGCCTTCGCTTTTTGTAAGGCAGAAAAGATTTGCGGATCAATAGCCGCAAAGGCTTCATCAATCATCTCATCAGAAACAGCCAGTTGTTCCACATGAATACCATCAAACTGTTGATTGTAACGTCTAAGAGCCTCATCACCATTTTGAGCAACATCGGCCATGATGTCTTTAACAACTTCTTCAACAGATACAGTTTCTGCATTTAGTGCAATCTGTTCTTCATAGAGAAGCTGTGCAATTTCTTGACTTTTTCCACTTAATCGTTTCATGTAAAGGGTACCTCCTCATTTCCAACAATCGATTCTAATTTTTCAATAAACTCTCGAATTTGGGGTTTGTTCTTTATACTCGCCTTATTGACAATCAATCTTGTCGAAATGCGACAAATATCTTCGAAAACTACAAGACCATTAGCAACTAAGGTATTTCCAGTTTCCACAATATCCACAATAGCATCTGCCAACCCTAATACTGGAGCAATTTCCACACTGCCTTGTATAGAAATGATTTCAACATCTTCACCTTTTTTATTAAAATGTTCCATGGCAACAGTTGGATATTTGGTCGCAATACGCTTGCGCTTATGGTCACTTGGATTGTATGTAGGAATGGAAGCTACTGAAAATTTACAAAGTCCAAAATTTAAATCCAGCATTTCAAGAAAACCAGTTGGGTGCTCAATCAGCACATCCTTGCCAACAATCCCTAAATCTGCAACTCCATGTCGAACATAGGTCGTAACATCAGGAGCCTTGACCAATAAAAATCGAAACTGCCCATCTGGACTTTCAAAAATCAAGTTTCTCCCTTTTTCCATCATAAAGGACATATCAAATCCAGCTTTTTCAAGTAAAGCAAGCGTTTCTTTCTCAATCCGCCCTTTGGTTAGAGCAATGGTTACTTGTTCCACCATCTTACTGGCCTCCTTCATAATCAATATTCTTACGGATTGCTTGATAAACCGCATCAATCTCTAAAGCCCATCCAACCGCTGTCAGTTTCTGAGCACCAAATCGCTCAAATAATTTATCATATCGCCCTCCAGATAAGAAGGCATCCGGTACCTGCTGATCAAAAACCTTAAACATCATACCGGTATAGTATGGAACAGTTGGCAGTTGCGCTAAATCTACAGTTACGATACCTAAGTCTTTCTCAATGAAGGCAATCAATTCTTCTAATTGATCAAAGGCCTTGAGTAATTGAGAATTAGTCACTACTTCCCGAGCTTGTCTCAAGACCGTCCCACTCACTCCAAATAAATAAGGAAGCCTGCGAATAAAGCCATCAAATTCACTAGGGTGTCGCTTGGTAAATTCATTCAACTTAGTGATATTTTTATCTCGAATATGGAGGGAGAGTTCATTTGCAAGTTCACCAGTCAATTCAAGATGATCGAAGATGGTCCTTAAAATTGCCGCATGAGAAAACTCAAATTTATATCCCTTTAATCCAAGCTTATCAAGAGCTTCCTTCGCACTAGAAATGGCATCCTGATATGCTACTTGAGCAGGAAAGCCAATAATTTCGATACCAGCCTGGGTTCGCTCATTTTCCAACCCCCGCATCAACTCCTGACTTTGAAAAACCTTGCCAGAGTATGAAAATTTAATTGGTGTGTGCACCCGTGTTGAGGCAATTACTCTGGCAATTTGACTGGTAATATCTGGGCGTAGGCTAAGTAATTGACCTTCTTTATCAAATAAATGGTAATTATCTCTATTTACTTGATCAGAAAATACTTCAAAATGTTCCAATGTTGGTGTCTCAATCCGATGAAATCCTCGTTCCATTAAGAGATCACTAACAGTTCTTTCAATTTCATAAGTTGCTTTGGCCCGTTTAAACAGTTTATCATGTAAGCCCTGTGGCAATGTTCGTTTGTTCATGACAATATTCCTTTATTTTTAATAGGACAGTTTCCATTTCCTTCTGCGTTCCAATGGAAATACGAAGCCAATCCTGAATTCGTTCCTGGGAAGGAAAATAGCGTATATAAATATTTTCTTTTTCTAAATAGGCAAACAGCTCCTCCGCCTTAACCAACGAGGGTTTGACTAAAAGAAAATTTGTTGATGAAGGTAAGACATCGAAGTTTAAGCCACCTAATTCATTTGCAAACCAATCACGTGTTTCCATAATGGCTTGGCAAGATTCTTGATAATATGACCAATCTTCCACTGCTGCAAGTGCAAGTGTTTCTGAAATTGCATCAACATTATAGGGATTGATCGAATTGCGAACAGCTTGAATCACACTTATGAGTTGCTTAGAGCCTACACCGTATCCAACTCGCAATCCTGCTAGAGAAGCATCTTTAGAAAATGTACGAGTAATAAATAAATTCGGATATTTATCAAGAAGCCCCAATGCTGACTGTCCACCAAAATTGACGTAGGCTTCATCAACTATAACCACTACTTGTGAGTTGGCTTTCAATACAGCCTCAATCTCATCTAAGGTCTGAAAACGCCCTGTCGGTGCATTTGGATTGGTTAGAATAATACCTCCACATTCCCTCTGATAGTCAGCTACATGCCAACTAAAATCATTTCTCAAAGGAACCTCCTCATAAGGAACACCATAGAGTTGAGCCCATACCTTATAGAACCCATAGGTTAGATCTGGAAATAACACAGGTGATTCAGTTTGAAAAAAAGCAAGGAAAGCCATGGAAAGAATATCATCTGAACCATTTCCTATCACAAACTGCTCCGGATCCAACCCATGCTGATGCGCAAGTGCCTGACGCAACTCAGCCTGATCTAAGCTAGAGTAGCGCCGGAGGTGTTTTCCTTCAAATTTCGCCAATGCATCTATAACAGCTGGACTTGGACCATAGGCATTTTCATTTGTATTAAGCTTAATCATATTTTCTACCTTTGGCTGTTTTCCAGCTATGTAAGGTTCAATTTTTCTCAGTCCTTTTAGTTCCATTTTATCCTCCAAAATCAAAAAACCACATGCGAAGTCCTTGTATCAGGACGTTTGCACGTGGTTCCACCTTCATTCAGATATATGTCGCCACATATCCCTCAGGAAGTCTAAGACTTCAGCTCGTAACGTGAGCAGACGTCAATTGCTATTGAGTCTTTCAACCGTTCACAACTGCACTCAAGAATGTGTGCCCTAATCATTGTATCCTTTCAGCAACTAGATACTCTCTGCAAGTGATTTGGGATTGTTTCTATCTTCGATTTTCTATTTTGTACTATTTTACCAAATTTTTAAGAAATTGCAAGAATTATCAGAATTTTTTATGATAATCCTAACCTTCGCCTTTAAAGTAAGTCTTGCTCAAGATTCCAGCTTCTGTTACAATAGAAAAAAGGAGGTTTGCCATGCGAGATAACCATTTGCACACTCATCATTCCTATGACTCAGAAACAGATTTTAAAGATTATTTGGATCAGTACGATGGCGAAATTGTGACAACAGAACATTTTGACTTATCCAACCCTTACAGCAAACAGGACGATGTACCCGACTATGAAGCCTATTCTAAAGAAATAGCTGAGCTAAACAAACAATACAATAACCGCATCAAAAAAGGAATTGAAATTGGCTACTTCCAGCCACGCGAAGCAGATATTCTTTCTTATCTGGCTGATAAAGAGTTTGATCTAAAACTACTCTCCGTCCACCATAATGGAGTAAATGACTACTTAGACGATGAAGTAGCTGACATGGATATGCATACCATCATAAGTGACTACTTAGATCGACTAGAATACGCTATCGGACGCGTTGAGGCTGATGTTCTTGCCCATTTTGACTATGGATTTCGTCTCTTCGACTTATCCGTCAAGGATTTACAGAAATATGAACCACAGTTAATTCGTATTTTTCAAAAAATGATCGAAAATAATCTTGCATTTGAATTAAATGCAAAGAGTATCTACCTCTACCATCACGAAGACCTTTACCGTTATGCACTTTCTCTGGTTCAACAATTGGGATGCCAGCGCTACTCAATTGGATCTGATGGTCATAAACTGGCCCACTTCAGATTAGGCTTTGATCAGCTCGAATCCTTATTAGAAGAATACTCTATTTCTAGAGAAGAAGTCATCAATTACCAATAGGACTTACAAAAAAGACCAGTACATCGCTTTTCCTAATGCGATATACTGGTCTTTTCGTCTTTGTTTAATAGCGAATGGCTTCGCGAGTTTTTTCATATGAACGAACGAAACGTTCTGTTACACCAGGCTCAACTGTCTCCAATGCAAATGAAATTTCTTCAAAAGAGGCTTGATAATCAAACTCTTTTTCAAAAATAGCTAAAGAACGATTAAAAGCTTTTTGAACATTCTCATCGAATGAACGGTAACGGTTAGAATATTGTAAGAGTTGCTCTGTCAAAGTTGCATTTTGTACAATTAAATAAGCTAACTCTTCCAGTTGATTCATATCGTAAGTAGCATTTTCTAATAAACGGTTAACCACTTCGATGTTAATTCGTTTATAGTCCAATTCAGAAATCAATGCCTCAACATGATCGCTTGTTCTGAAGAAACTTGCTAAGAACTCACCAGGAATGCCTGGCATATTGCGTTTTTCCATGTAGCGTTTCAAGGTATGAAGCTTATTGATATAAAGTGTAGCTTTTTTACGCGCTGCATTTTCTGAAATTTCTTGTGACTTCAGATACTCTGCAAGTACCAATTGCTCTTCTTCGATTTCTTTCAATGTTGATAAAGCATGTTCTAGACGCTCTTTTACAATTGAATAAGCAACTTGTGGAGTCTCAATCTCATCAACACTTTCAGTCACAACTATTTCAATGGACTCCAAACGTTTTTTCAATTGATTAATACGAGACAATTTACTTTCTGCCAACAAATAACTTGCATTTAAACGAGAAGCTTCTTCGTCAAGTTTCGCAGTATTTTCTGTGACATGCGCCAAGAATTTTGGCAAGGTATTACTAATCTTCACAACTGCTTTATGAGCTTCGATTTCACGAGTGAACAATTGATAAAGGTTATCCAGTTTAGCTTGAATCTCTTCATTTTCAACTTCAGCTGCATCCAAATCAAAAGATACAACCAATGCTGTATTTTCACGAATAGAGACACGAATATTCTGGAATTGGGACTCAACATCACTATCAGTAAACAGGTAGTTTTGTTCCACTAACTTGCGATACCCAGTTTCCAAATCATCTAATTGATCTGGGAATGATTTTTCAACCTTTTCAATCAAATTAGGAATACGATCCATAATTTGATTCAGGGCAATCATATGTTCTTCCGTCTTATCAAGAATTTCAGACGCCTCGATTGGGTCACCAGATGAATTTAACATGACAAACTCAGAGAATTCGACTTCAATATTCTTCAACAGTTTCTCTAATTCTGGCAAGGTTTCACCAAAACTATCAGCATTATCTCGAACTGTTTCCTGTAAACTATCGAAGAGATTCAATGCATGTTTCACGCGACCAGAATTTTTCTCCTCTTGTTCTTTTAACTCAACCAGTCCGTGGCGAATAGCTTCAATATCTTCCTCAACCAAATTAATCTGGCTTTCAATACTATCAATTGCATTTTTTGCGCTAATGAATCGGAAAGAATTGTTAAAACCTTCAGCTTCAAAAATATGATTTTCAATATCAGCAAATGAATTGAGTGATAAATCCACCCATTTTTGATTCCACTCACGGAATGTAACTTGGCTTTGACCAATCAAATGAAGTGCCTTAACGGCCTCCACTTCCTGATTCACTGGCAGATTAAATAAATCTTCCTTGCGCTCTTCTAATGCAACCAAAAGGTTATCATTACGTTTGCGAACAATCAGACAGGCTACATAGGCAATGATTAAAATAATAACAATCGAAATGATTAAAATGATTGTTCCAGTAGGCATGTAAATCTCCTTAGTTTCATAATGATTACGAGTAAATATCGCTTAATTATACCATATCTTACTAGCGATTGCACTATTTTTTTCATTTTTACACATCTAGTGTTGAATACACGGCATTTTCTTCGATAAACTCTCGACGAGGTTCAACCTTATCCCCCATCAGCATATCAAATATCTTGTCAGCTTCTGCAGCATCATCAACTGAAACACGCGCCATTAAACGGTTTTCTGGATTCATGGTTGTCTCCCATAATTGATGATCATCCATCTCTCCCAAACCTTTATAACGCTGAATAGTTGGCTTAGAGCGTCCTGTACTATGTCTCTCTAAAGCGTCTTGTAATTCCTGCTCTTGATTGACACCTGGTTGAATATACTCTTTAATATCGCTTCCAACCTTAACACCATAGATAGGTGGTTGTGCAATGTAGACATATCCTGCTTCAACAATCGGACGCATGTAGCGGTAGAATAAAGTCAAAAGGAGAGTACGAATATGAGCACCATCCACATCGGCATCCGTCATGATGACTAATTTTTGGTAACGAGCCTTGGTAACATCAAAATCCGCTCCAAACCCAGTCCCCATAGCAGTAAATAAGCTACGGATTTCTTCATTAGCCAAAATCTTATCCATACTCGCTTTTTCAACGTTCAAGATTTTACCACGAATTGGCAAGATTGCCTGAAACTCACGATTACGTCCAGATTTTGCTGATCCGCCAGCTGAATCCCCCTCAACGATAAACAACTCTGTCTTTGTTGCATCATTCGATGAACAATCAGCTAACTTACCGGGAAGGTTGGAAATCTCAAGACCTGACTTCTTGCGAGTGACTTCACGCGCACGCTTGGCTGCAATACGAGCCTTGCTTGCCAGAATCCCTTTCTCAACAATCCGTCGAGCAATCTGTGGATTTTCCAACAGAAACTCTGCAAAAGCATCAGAAAAGAGGCGATTTGTTATTTTTACAACTTCGCTATTTCCAAGTTTTGTCTTTGTTTGTCCTTCAAATTGCGGTGCAGGATGCTTAACAGAAATGACTGCTGTCAAACCTTCTCGAACATCTTCACCAGTTAGATTGTCTTCATTTTCCTTTAGGATTTTATTCTTTTTAGCGTAATCATTGATGACACGAGTCAATGCTGTACGGAAACCTTGTTCGTGAGTACCGCCTTCATGAGTATGGATATTATTGGCGAAACTGATGACATTTTCATGGTAACTTGTTGTATATTGCATAGCAACCTCAACAGTAATATCCTCCATCTCACCCTCAGTGTAAATTGGTGTCTCAAAAATCACATCTTTATTTTCATTGAGGTATTCAACATAAGAGGCAATCCCGCCTTCATAATGGTATTCCTTGGTTTGTTCCAAGCCCTCCCGTTTGTCAGTAATTGAAAGATTTAAACCACGGTTTAGAAATGCAAGTTCTTGAATCCGCTTGTTTAATTTAGCAAATTCAAATTCAGTTGTTTCAGTAAAAATCTCAGGGTCTGGTGTGAAATGAACAGTTGTACCAGAACGGTCTGTATCACCTATTACTTTCAAATCTGCAACAACTTCACCTCTTCGGTATTCTTGGTAATAAACTTGACCATTTTTATAGACTCGTACATCCAATTGAGTAGACAAGGCATTTACAACAGAAGAACCAACGCCGTGCAAACCACCAGATACCTTGTAGCCACCTCCGCCAAACTTACCTCCGGCATGGAGCACTGTGAAGACAGTCTCAACAGCTGGACGACCCGTTTTTTCCTGAATATCAACAGGAATACCGCGTCCATTATCAATAACGGTAATAGAATTATCTGGCTCAATGAAAACTTCAATTTTGTTCGCAAATCCCGCTAACGCCTCGTCAATCGAGTTATCGACAATTTCCCACACCAAATGATGTAGACCTTCTTTAGATGTAGAACCAATATACATCCCTGGACGCATACGAACAGCTTCCAGACCTTCTAGAACTTGGATTTGACTGGCATCATACTCTTGAGCTTTTTCTTGTAAATCTTTGATTTCTTCTGTCATTTTTCTTCCTTTATCGCTATTAAAAACATTCTAGTGAATACCTTTCATTATAGCATATTTTTTACTAATTTAACAGTAAAAAAGAAAGGTAGATGACTCTCATTCTACCTTTCCCATTCTACTTAATTACGGCGATAAACCATCTTCTTAGCTAATTCATGCCCATCATTGCCAAACATATCTACCAACGTATAAGCAAATTCCAGACTGGTTCCTGCCCCACGACTTGTAACGATTGGACCATCAACTACAACTACTTCTTCAATATGATTCCCTGATTGAATATCCTGTTCCATACCTGGATAGCACGTGTAATTTCTGTTCTCCAATAAGCCAGCTCTGTCCAACACAATAGGAGCAGCACAGATAGCAGCAACAACTTTACCAGTGTCAACAACAGCCTGTAAGTCCGCAATCAATTCACTATGATCACGAAGGTTTGTAGCACCTGGCATCCCCCCCGGCAATACAACAAGATCATAGGAAGTTAATTGTCCCGAAAACCTTGTATCAGCTTCCACACGAATTCCATGAGAACCTTCAACCGTTCGATCCAGCAATCCTATCATATGACAGTCAAATCCAGCCCTACGAAAAATATCAACAGGTGCCAAAGCCTCGATTTCTTCAAAACCCGGTGCCAACATTACTGCAACTTTTACCATATGAAACCTATCTTTCTACACGTTTGATCGTGATTTTTTTAAATTTACGTGAATGATCATTGTCTCTTTCATTCGACAAATGATACTGGTAACCCATGGACAAAATCAATCCTATACCAATTAAGTTGGCTACCATTGATGATCCACCTTGTGAAATAAAAGGTAAAGGAATACCTGTCAAAGGCAATAATCCAGTTGCTGCACCAATATTCTCAAAAACGTGGAACAAAAGCATCATGATATAGCCTGTAGATATGTAGGTATAGTATTTGTTGTTCGATTTCAAGGTAACCCGTAACATTCTATAAATTAACAATAAATATAGACCAATCAATACACTACTACCTATAAAACCAAAATCCTCAGCGATAACAGTAAAAATCATATCACTTTCACGAACTGGGATGAGTAAATTAGTCTGATTAAATCCAATCCCTTTTAAACCACCACTTCCAATCGCAATGAGACTTTGTGCCTGTTGATAGGTCGTAGTTTGAGCATTTTTAAAGGGATCCAACCAAGCGGAAATCCGGTTGATTTGATAGGTGTCCATTCCCAAATTATGCAAAAGAGTTGTTCCACCAGGTGAAATAAAAATCAACATAAAGCCAGTCACCAAAACGAAAGCAACAAGGCTAATGGGCAACAATATTTTCCACGATACTCCTGATAAAAGAACCATTCCGCAAAAAATAGCAATGAAAACCAAGGATGTACCTAAATCACTTTGTAAGGCCAATAATGCCAAAACAGGAATGGTAAAGAGTGTCAAATATCCTATTAATTTGAAATCATTCTTTATGGACTGTTCTTCATGGTACTGGTGAAATGTAACAATCACTCTTGCCAACATGATGATGTATGAGATTTTCACAAATTCAGAAGGTTGAAACAGCGTTGTATCTCCAATCGTAACCCAGTTCTTAGCACCTGTTGAAGCAACTAAATCCGGACTGTAGAAAAATAATGGAAGAACCATCAATCCTAAACCAAAAACATATAGAAACGGTGTAATTTGCCATAAGAACTTGGTAGAAAAAAACATGACGAAGAAGGCGGCAACAACTCCAATTCCTATCCATGCAACCTGTTGCCCAACCATCTGAAGTACAATATCAGGATAATCCTGACTAACTGCGATATACAATGAGAGTATACCTACAACTAGTAAAAAAAAGACGAGTAGAATAAGTGAATAATCTATTCGACTATCAATTGTTCCTCTGTTATTCATGAATGACCTCATACTTTCAACTCAAATACTAACTCTTTCCATTATAGCAAAAAAAGACTGGTCATTGAAATCAAAAGTTGCAATGTATAGCCAAAATCGTAAAAGTTCAAACTAGTTCAATCTCATCAAGGCATAATAAACCAATTGACGGAACAACCACTACTTTAAACAGTAATACATCCATAAAACGAAAACACAAAAGAAAAAACGGCTGAAAAGTTTGCCCAATTCATGAGTATGTAAACCAATGGCAATCATTTTGGCAATCACGCACGAAAATAGCCCTCTCCAATTTCTAGAGTCAAAGAAAAAATGGTCCACTGGACCATAACTCGCTCTTTTGTTTTCAAGCTCGTGAAAAAACAGTCCGTTAAGGACTGTTTTTTTATTTGAGACCGTATTTTTTGTTGAAACGATCCACACGTCCATCTGCTTGAGTGAACTTTTGACGTCCAGTATAGAATGGGTGTGAGTCTGATGAAATTTCCACACGGATCAATGGGTAAGTTTCACCTTCGAATTCAACTGTTTCGTTAGATTTCTTAGTTGAACCGCTAAGGAACTTGTAGCCAGTAGTTGTGTCCATGAAGACAACAGTGCGATATTCTGGATGGATATCTTTTTTCATTATAAAAATTCCTTTCTGCCATGGTCTCTTTTTCGAGCCATAGATTATAACCATTTAATTTTACCAAAAGTTTTTCCTTCTGGCAAGTCTTTTAAACCAATTTTTAACTATTTTAGGAAATTTCAAAAACTCCCAAAAACCATTTCAAAAACTAAAGTGCTGATGCACCCGAAGCTACATCAGATGTGACCCTTGCTCCAAATCCCCCTCTTGAAGGACTGCCCAAGCTATCAGAAATCCTTTCTTTACCAGCAAGAACTTTCTCAGAAAGCCCTGAGGTCACTAGAATCCTGCCATCCAGCCCAATCAGAACCGCTTCGATACCATCCGTTTCTTCTACCATCTTATAAATCCGAGTTATTTCTTGACCAAACAGTCGAGTCGTCCAAATCTCACCATCAACAGATTGTTTGGACACAATGGTCAAACTTGCCAGCTGCGACTCGATTGGATAGCCAGTCTCAGGACTCAAAATATGATGATAGGTCTTTCCATTCACGGTAAGGGTTCTTTCGTAAATACCAGAGGTGACTACCGATTCTTCTCCTATTTTGAGGACGAGGGCATTTTCACCACGTAGTTTCTGAGGATCCTGTATACCAATTCGCCAATAGCCATCCGCATTGTGAGGAGCTTGACCAAAGGTCAGGACATTGCCACCCAGGTTAATCAATCCAGCTTCCACACCTATTCTTTTCAAGAAGTCGACAATCTTATCTGCTACATATCCTTTAGCAAGAGCACCTAGATCAATCGCCATGCCTTCTTTTCTCAAATAGACTGTTCGCATTTGGTCATCTAACTCAATGTCCCTTGGATTGATGAGTTGGAGTTTTTCACTGATCATTTCTTGAGTTGGAAGTTTGGCATCGCTAAATCCAATCCGCCAGCTTTGCACAAGGGGACCAATGGTAATATTCAAAAAAGATCCCTGAGCCAGACTGTGTTCTTTGCCCAATTTAATCAATTCATACAGGTCATCGGCAACAGGAACCGCCTGAACACCAGCATTGAGGTTGACCTCCATCAATTCAGAAGTCAAATCATTAGCAGAAAACCGATCCTTATAGAGATAGAGAAGCTCTTCTACCTGATCCAAAATTGGTTCTGCCTGAGGATGCCATATTCTGGTTTCAATGACAGTGCCCATAAGCCGAAGGGAACGACTACTTGCTTGCATTCCTCACTACCTCTTGGATTTCTTGGTATATTTGCTCATTTTCGGAGAGTGAATAAGAGTTAGCACCACTTGCTAGTGGGTGGCCACCGCCATCGTGGCGTTTGGCAATCTCGTTGATTGGAAGATACTTACTGCGCAAACGGACTCTGTAATTTCCGTCAGTTTGTTCCACAAAAATCCCCCAAGATTGAACGATTCCAATCCGTCCTGGTGCACCTACGATAAAGGAAGTGTCCGCATCGGTCACGCCATATTTTTCGAGAATATCCTGTGTCAAAACGACACGTGCCGCACCATGTTCATCCACTTCCAAGTTGTCGTAGACGTAACCTGTCAACTTGGCAATCTTGAAATCAATGGTATCCATCTGGCGAGACATCCTTGCAAAGTCAAAATCTTCTTGGCGGAGACGAGCGACAATCTCAAAGGTGCGCGAGCTGGTTGCTGGATAGAGAAAGCGGCCTGTATCGCCCACAATTCCTGCATAGAGTAGACGAGCAATCTCTCCATCTAGTTCCAGTTGGCTCTGGATGGCCAGTTCCGCAATCATTTCACTGCATGAACTGGCTTCCGTATTGACCCAGAGCAGGTCGCCATAAGGCTCTTCGTTGGGGTGATGATCGATTTTAATCAAGAAATCTCCTTGAACATAGCGGTCGTCATCCACACGCGCTGTATTGGCAGTGTCTGTCACGATAACCAAGGCTCCTTGATAGTCTTGGTCTGCAACTACGTCCATTCCTGACATCCAAGCAAGATTTGGTTCCTCAAAACCGGTTACCTTGATGGTTTTTTCAGGAAAATTCTTCTGCAAGAGTTTCTGCAAGCCAACTTGACTACCAATGGCATCCGGATCCGGACGTTTGTGGCGATGAATGATGATTGTATCGTTTTCTTGAATTTTTTCAATAATTTTACTGTAAATTGTCATAGCAACTCCTTTTCATCATTTTAGCATAAACTTCCCCTTTTGAAAATGATAGGAGTGTGGTATAATGGGATTACTATGTAATTTGGAGGAAATTATGGCACTAGCAAAAATAGTTTACGCTAGTATGACTGGTAACACAGAAGAAATCGCTGACATCGTCGCCAGTAAGCTAGAAGAGTTAGGCTTAGAAGTACAGGTTCACGAATGTACGACTATTGAAACAGAAGAAATCTTGGATGCTGACCTTATCGTGGTAGCCAGCTACACCTATTCTTACGGTGGAGATGGTGAACTTCCAGATGAAATTGTTGATTTCTATGCTGACTTAGCTGACTTAGATTTGACTGGTAAAGTGTACGGTGTGTGTGGATCTGGTGATACCTTCTATGATGACTTCTGCAGTGCAGTAGACGACTTCGATGTCATGTTGGGTTCACGTGGTGCAACTAAGGGTGCCGAAAATGTTAAGGTAGATCTTGCCGCTGAAGATGAGGATATTGTTAACCTTGAGCAATTCGCAACTGACCTTGTTGCAAAATTAGATACTTTGAATTAATTGACAAACAGACTGGCTTATCAATAGGTCTAGTCTGTTTTCTTTTAGCCATTTATTAAGATTGTACACCTATTGTTTGCAATCTTTATTTTTTTGATATATAATTAACTGGTTAAGTTTTTAAAAAAAGGAGAATTTTATGGCTAAAAAATCAAAAATGGCACGCTATCAGAGGCAATTGGAATTAATCGAACGTTACGCAGATTTGCGAAAAAGTCTCAAAGAAAAAGGTGACTACCAAGCACTCAGAAAATTGCCTCGCGACTCAAATCCAAATCGGCTGAAATACAGAGACCGGACAGATGGCCGTCCGCATGCTTATATGCGAAAATTCGGTGTGAGTCGAATTACATTCCGTGAATTAGCTCATCTTGGTCAACTCCCTGGGGTTAAAAAAGCAAGTTGGTAAAGATTCTTAACAAGGCTGGTTTTCCGCCTTGTTTTTTGTTATACTAAAAACCAACTGAAACAATCTCTGGAGGAGTTAATTATGGATTTAGACATGATTCGTTCACAAATTAATCAGCTTGATGAGGAACTTGTTGCACTATTGGAAAAACGAATGGAACTTGTTGATCAAGTCGCAGCCTATAAACGAGCAACAGGTAAGCCTGTTTTGGATACCAGCCGAGAAAAAGCTATCCTTGAAAGAGTTGGAAAATTAGTTCAAAAGGATGATTACCGCTCTGCCATTCAAGCAACCTTTAGTGATATGATGGCCCAATCAAGAGCCTATCAATCTTCCAAGCTAGCGAATCATGAGGAATAAGAGGAAACAAGCCATCCAACTCCTTTTCTTTTCCAGCTTAATTGGAGTCGGTGCAGGAATTATCACCACACTTTTTGGAAAAATTCTACTAGGAGTTGGAGACTTACGATCTGAATATTTTACTTTTCTAATCCCCTTTTTACCACTTGCAGGTGTGTTGATTGTTTTCATTTATCAAAAATGGGGGAGGGAAGTCCAAGCAGGTATGGGCTTAGTCTTCAAAGCTGGACAAGGTGAGAATGTGCAAATTTCTCCAGTTCTCATTCCGCTCATCATCTCTACAACTTGGCTCAGTCATCTTTTTGGCGCTTCCGTTGGTCGCGAGGGGGTAGCTGTTCAACTTGGTGCCAGTCTCTCGCATTGGTTACAAAAACATGGTTTCACACACTTGCCCAAAGACATGATAACAAAGATTGGTATGGCCGCAGGTTTTGCTGGGCTATTTCAAACACCATTGGCTGCTAGTTTCTTTGCCATTGAGGTTTTAGTCGTTGGCCAATATTCTTGGACAAGTCTTCCCTATTGTCTAGTTGCCGCTTTCACGGCTTCTACTACTTCCCATTTATTGGGATTAGAAAAATTTTCCCACACTATTTCATCTTTTTCATTCCAGTTTACAGATAGTTTCAAATGGCTATTTATTGCCCTTTGCTTCGGTTTCATCGGCAATTTATTTGCCTGGTTTTTGGCACAAGCAAAAAATATCTCAACTCGATGGCTTCCAAATCCTTACATTAAAATAGCTATCATGGGAGTCGGACTGACCGTTCTACTATTCTTCTTTCATCAAGGTCGTTATACTGGTTTGGGAACCAATTTGATTGACGCCAGTTTAGCTGGGGAACAGGTGTTTGCTTACGATTGGCTACTAAAACTCCTACTCACCTGTCTTTGTTTGGCTGCAGGTTTTCAAGGAGGCGAAGTCACTCCCCTCTTTGCGATTGGAGCAAGTGCTGGGGCTGTTTTAGCAGGATTACTAGGACTACCAACTGAACTTGTTGCAGCCCTTGGGTATTGTGCCGTATTTGGAACAGCCACCAACACCTTACTAACTCCGGTATTTATTGGGTATGAGGTATTTGGAGCCAACCTAATCCCCTATGCCATTCCTGTACATGCCATAGCTTATCTAATAAACAGAAAACCGACTATTTATGGGGAGCAAGTGAGATGAAAGTATTGGATTCATAATTTGCCCCTTTCTTGCCCCTCAGTCACATTTTAGCCAAACCAAAACCCTTGAAAATATTAATATTTCAAGGGTTTTCGTTATTTTCTATATCTCCCCTGCAGGAATCGAACCTGCAACTAATTCTTAGGAGGAATTTGTTATATCCATTTAACTAAGGGAAGTCTGCCTTTCTATTGTAACTCAGAAAAGGACAGAATGCAAGACTGAGACTGTTTTAGTCTACTGCATGTTTACGGTATTTTTCCATTTTTCCTTTGAACAATTCCCCATTACTTGGTGCGGTATAGGTAATGGCATTTGCTCCTGCTGCTATAACTTGACGAATGCTCTCTTCGGTTGGTCCACCAGTTGCCATGATAGGAAAATCAGGATAGTCTTTACGGATTTTCGCAACCACTTTTGGAGTTTCAGTTCCACAAGATACATTCAAGATATCAACCCCCGCTTCAATACGAGATTTTATATCCGTTTTGTCTGAAACCACAGTATAAATAATCGGAATATCAATGACCTTATTGATTTCTTCAATTGTTTCAACCGTTGTTGGTCCATTTACTACTACAGCATAAGCCCCCTCAGACTCTGACAATAAACTCATATTTGCCGAGCGCATACCGGTTGTTAAACCACCACCAACACCTGCAAGTACAGGAACGGACGCAACCATCATAATACTCTTAATAATGGCAGGAATTGGAGTAAATGGATAAACAGCCAGAATAGCATCTGCATTGTGGTTAGCAATAATTGAAACATCGGTGGAAAATAATATGGAACGAATACGACGTCCGTAAATGCGAATACCACTACATTCTTTTATAACCTCGGGCATTTGAACAATATCTTGTCGTAAATCTGACATGACTGATGGAATATGTGGTTGAGTCATTATAATACCTCCTACGGTTGATTATAAACCAGGCTACTGTGCCAATTGGCCAGCTTGCAGCTCATACATTCGATGATAGGTTCCCTTGAGAGCTAGTAATTCGTCGTGGCTACCCGATTCAATAATTTTTCCTTTATCTAGAACGTAAATGCAATCCGCATCCTGAATCGTAGATAGTCTATGTGCAATTGCAATGGTGGTCCGACCTTTTCTCATTTTTTCAAGAGAATATTGAACAGTCTGCTCGGTTTCAGAATCAATATTGGCTGTAGCCTCATCTAAAATTAATATTTTGGGCTGGCTAGCCATTGTTCTGGCAAAGGCAAGTAACTGCCGTTGCCCAGTTGAAAAGGAAGAACCCCTCTCTGTAACAAGCTGTTGGTAACCATTAGGTAATTTTTCAATAAATGGTGCTGCATCAACAAAACGAGCAGCTTCAATGATGTCATCCTGACTGATATCTTGATACATTTGAATGTTAGATGCAATGGTCCCATGATACAAGAACGGTTCCTGCAATACAAGCCCAATATTAGAACGCAGTTCCTGCGTCGAAAATTGACGAATATCTTGACCATCAATCAGAATTCGTCCAGATTGAAATTCATAAAAACGCATAAATACATTTATTATGGAAGATTTTCCAGATCCTGTAGCCCCAACAAAAGCAATAGTTTGTCCTTTTTTTACTTCGAATGAAACATGATCCAAAATTTTCCGCTTGCCATCATAAGAAAATGACACATCTTCAAAGACAATATCACCTTTAGTGATTCGCCCATCCGTACTCTCTTGCCTTGGCTCCTCAATCGTTTGATCCATTAGCGTAAACACGCGCCCTGCAGACACCATAGAAGTCTGAAGGGTTGAAAAGTGTTGGGTAACTTCTAAAAGAGGATCAAATAAACGATTGGCATATTGGATAAAAGCATAAATGAGTCCTGCGGAAACCGGTGCATCTGACCAATCCAAGCCAAAATAGGTCATTAGAAAAGCATAGGCTAGTATTTTTATCAGCGAAAGAGCAGGTCGCAAAAACAGGCTATCCAAAGCCATTGACCGACTGGCAAAGGCTAGATGTTCTTGATTAATAGCTTCAAACTCATCAGATAAACGTTCCTCTTGTCTAAAAGCCTGAATAATCCGAATTCCCTCAATACTCTCAGCAAGTTTACTATTGATTTGACTCAATAAACTCCGTGTTTTTTCCACAACGGGTGCTGATTTTTTTCGATACATATTCACCAATATAAAAATGATTGGTAAAAAGAGGACAATGAGGCTGGTTAATTTCCAATCAAGAGCAAACATGGTATACAAAGTGACAGCTACGACAAAAATAGCGGAAATGAAGCTGGACAGTATCCCAGAAAACATCTCTGAAATACTCTCCGTATCATTTGTCAATCGAGATACAATCGAACCACTCGGTGTTTGATCAAAATAGGCCATCCCCAAAGATTCCATTTTAGAAAAGGCATCCTGGCGAATATCTCGAACAATACTGTAAGAAACCTTAGCAAACCAAAAATTACCAATATACTGAAACAACATCTGGAGGATATACAGACCAAAATAGCCACCTAAAACCAACAAAACCCCATCTGTTACTTGATGGACATAATGATCAATAAAATAAGATGCCAGCAAGGGAATGATACTACGAATAACTGTGGTTAACAATAAAAAACTTAAGGCAGCGATGGTTAGAAATAGATAGGGTTTGACATAGGACAATAGCCGCCAAAAGACATTTTGTGGTGCTTTCTTATTCATCATACTCCTCCATTTCCAATTGCTGCATCCTATATGTATTATAGTACCAACCTTTCTTCTCAAGTAATTCTTGGTGACGTCCCCGTTCAATAATACGGCCATTCTCTAATACCAAAATCATATCTGCATGGACTACTGCCGATAAACGATGGGCTGTGATAATGGTTGTTTTACCTCGCCTGCCCTCCTTGACATTTTCAATAATAGCATGTTCCGTCTTGGCATCAACTGCTGATAAGGAATCATCTAACAATAGGATTTCTGGATTTAAAATCATTGCGCGTGCCATAGCCAATCGCTGCTTTTGTCCACCAGATAAGGCAATCCCTTTTTCCCCCACAATGGTGTCAAATTTTTCAGGCATATCCATTATATCATCATACACATGAACAATTTTAGCAGCTTCCTCAATCTCCTCTTTTCCCAAATTGGGATGTCCAAAGCGAATATTTTCAGAAATACTTGTTGCAAATAGAAACTGATCTTGGGGAACATAGCCCAGCAGACTCCTCAAATCTGCTAAACGATAGTCTTTTACATTTTCATTGTTTAATAAAATACGACCATCTTCCACATCATATTCACGCAAGATTAATTTTAATAAAGTAGTTTTCCCAGATCCTGTAGGACCTACTAGACCAACCGTCTGCCCTTTTTCAATAGTGAAATAGATGTCTTCAAGTGTCGGTTGTTCTTCATATGAAAACGCATCAATTTCGTAACAAATATCTCCATTTTCAGGTGCTGGTAAAGGATTCTGTGGATTTTCAACATCTGAACGAATATCTAATAATCGTTGGATACGCTCATAGGAAACAGCGCCACGTTGTGTAATATTAAACAAGAAACCAATTGCCATTAAGGGCCATACTAATAGATCCAAATAGGTCATAAAGGTTACGAGTTGTCCAACTGTCACCTGACCTTGTCGAATAAATTGAGCACCAACGAACAAGCTCAGTACGTAAGAAAGACCAACAAAGAATAAAACGGCTGGATCAAACATGGCATCATACCGCATGGTCTTAATATTTTGTAAATAGGCTGCTTGATTGACTTCTTGGAATGCATGAGTTTCCTGTTCCTGATAACCAAATGACTTGGTCACTTTGATGCCTGATACCGATTCTTGAACCTTGTTATTTAATTCTGAGAAAGCTGCCTGAGAAGCCTTAAAATTCTCATGTGTCCTTCTGCCCAAAAAGCTAGTTGTCATGGCCATAAAAGGCAAGGGAAGAATGGCAACTAGGGTCATTTTCCAAGAAATCATGAAACACATGGTCACCAAGGTCATGAGGGCCGTTACCGTCGCGTCGACAAATGACATCACTCCTCCACCTGCTAATCGTGTCAAAGCATTGATATCGTTAGTAGCGTGCGCCATCAAATCACCTGTTCGGTGATTTTGAAAAAAGGATGGAGACATTTTCATAAAATGTTCAAATAGCCTAGCACGCATAATTTTGCCAAGCCGAAAGGAAGTCGCTAGAATATTCATTCTCCAAATATAACGCAATACATACATACCGATTGCAGAGAGAACCAAACCAGCGACCCCAATCAGAAGTTGATTGCCTGATAAACGGTTCCCTGCAATCTGATCAATAATTTCTCCCATGATATAGGGCGGAAGCAAGTTCAATGCACTTACCAAGCACAAGGAAACAATCCCCATTACATACCGTTTTTTCTCTAGCCTAAAAAACCACCAAAGTTGTTTTATTATTTTCATTTCTGACTTTCTAAATGATGAAACAAGTATTGGCAGTATTAGAAAACTGCCAACCATATGATATTATATTTAGTTTATCACAATTAATGATGAATAGAAAGATTGCGATGCGTCTGTCTCATATTTTTCCAGATATCTCTTCTTAGTATTCTACCAAACCGCCCGTCTTTTTCGATATCATCATAGACTGTTGCTGAATAATTGTCTAGAACGAAAAAAGACAGCCAACGCTGCCTCTTCTCATTCCGACTAAGTCAGTCCAAAGGACTATCTTAACGACGGATTTCTTTGATACGTGCTGCTTTACCTTGCAATGCACGTAGGTAGTACAATTTAGCACGACGAACTTTACCGTAACGAATGACTTCAATCTTATCAACACGTGGAGTGTGGATAGGGAAAGTACGCTCAACACCAACACCACCAGAAATTTTACGTACAGTGTACATTTCTGAGATGCCTTGGCCTTTACGAGAGATAACAACACCCTCGAAAATCTGGATACGTTCGCGATTACCTTCGACAACCTTAGCGTGAACACGTACAGTGTCACCAGGACGGAATGAAGGAATGTCAGTACGAAGTTGACCTTCAGTCAAACTTTGGATTAATGGATTCATTTTATTCTCCTATCTTTGTCAATCTTAGGTGCTTTTAAACCCAGCGGATAAACTGTATTTTTGTGTGTCCATTACACACAGACTACATTATACCCTAACTAACCGCCTATGTAAAGCATTTTGATGAATTTTCTACCGTGGCTAAGGTAGGGCTACAGTCTATTAACATAAAAAACTCTCCCAAATGGAAGAGTAAATAGCTTATTTTGCAGCTTTATAAAGTTCGTTAACCTTGTTCCAATTTATCACTTCAAAGAAGGCTTTGATGTAATTTGGTCGAACGTTGCGATAGTTTAGGTAGTATGCATGTTCCCAAACATCGAGAGCCAAGATCGGCTTCAATCCTTGCATGATTGGTGTATCTTGGTTAGCGGTTGAAAGAATTTCTAATTTTCCTTCTTTATTGACTACCAAGAAAGCCCAACCTGAACCAAAGCGTGTTGTTGCAGCTGTAGTAAATGCTTCCTTAAAGGCATCAAAAGAGCCGAATGTCGCATCGATTTCTGCAGCCAACTCTTCAGAAATTTCAGTTTTCTCTGGAGAAAGTAATTCCCAAAAGAGAGCGTGGTTAAGATGTCCGCCACCATTGTTGATCAAGGCCTGACGAATATCTGCTGGAATTTGTTCAACATCTGAAAGGAGAGCCTCTAAATCTTCGCCAATTTCAGGATGCTTTTCAAGTGCTGCATTGGCATTTGCTACATAAGTCGCATGGTGCTTATCATGGTGCAAAGTCATTGTTTCCGCATCAATATGTGGTTCCAAAGCGTCATAAGCATAAGGTAAATCTGGTAAAATAATCGCCATAATTCTGTTCTCCTATAAATTTGATAGTTCTATTGTAACCCTTTCTGAGAGCCTTTTCAATTTATTTGTCTGAAAATCACGATGTAGCGATTCTTAGCAAGGCAATGTCAAATAGATAATCCTTATCAAATTGTCCTGTTTTAATTTTGTAATCTGTTTCAATTAATAGCTTGACGACCTTTTTCAAAAAACCAACCGACAGATTTCTTGAATCACGCAAGGCATATTTTACCTGATAGGGATTGATCTTGCGACCAGATAAATCTGACAAGGCAGTAACAATCTGCTGTTCACCACGACCTTGCTCATGTAGTATTTGCACTTGAAGATAGGTGCGAAACTGATTTAACATAATCGCAATCAACTTGATTTCGTCCTCTCCTTGCAATCGTAAATCCCGAACAAGATGGTTTGCTTCATCCATTTTGGACTGAAGGACAAGTTGGGTTAAATCAAAGATATTATCTTGAAGGGTCTTTGGGATTGCCGCATCTATATCGGCCAGCGAAATTGCATTTTGTCCTCTATAAGATTGTAGAAAGACCAAATTTTTACTAACTTCTGCAAAATCAAAGTTAGATTTTACCATAAGATAGTGAAAAACATCTGGATCCATCCGCAACCCAAGTCGACCGACTTCATTCTGGAAATGATTCTTCAACTCCATTTCCTTTAGAGGATTGGCTTCTAAAACCAATCCATCTCTTTTCAGAAGTTTGACAAGGCGACGCTTACTATCCAACTTACCAGGTGCTAGAATAATCAAGCGCGTGGTCTCAACTGGATTTTCCAAATAAGCCTCAAATTGCTTCAGCTCGTCATCCGTCAAGTAGCGCTTCTTATCCGTTGTTAAATCTGCGAAATAATCAAGAATCACTACTTTTTCATCAGAAAAGAAGGGAAGAGAAACTAAATCCAAATCCACCTGATGATAGTCAGCCTCTGACATATCAAAATAGGCAAAACCCAAGTCCGAAGTATCAAATTCCAGTTGCTTCATCAATAAGTCTTTCGCAATGTGATATTGACCAACATCATCACCACACAAAATGGTCAATAAACCTAAGTTCCCTTTTTTTATTTGTTCAATCTGTTTAATTACTGTCATAACCTCTCCGTATTCTTCTCTCCATTATACCATGCAAAAAAGAAAACAGCTACAGAGAGTGCGTCACTCTTTTACCGTTTCAATACTCCACTGTTTCCAACCTCGGAAACGGATTGCTCCTTGCAGATCCGTTCGGTAAACCTGCATATTTTGGCTGTCGAAACGTTCCAGAGTTTCCTGATGTGGATGTTGATAGCGATTATTTTCACCGGCAGAAATCAGAGCAATTTTTGCTCCAATATGGGCTAAAAATTCTGGATATGAAGAGCCCTTGGAGCCATGGTGACCTGCTTTCAGCACATCGACTGGTAGCTGCGGATAAGAAGTGATTAAATCTAATTCCCCTTGCTCCAAGTCACCGGTAAAGAGGAAATTCGTTTTTAACAAACGACCATAGAGTACAATTGAGTCATTATTGCCTCCATCTCCAATTCCATTGGGATATAGAACTTCTAGATAGGAATCAAAAATGGGCAATCGATCTCCAGGATTTACAACATGAACAGGGACATTTATTTTCCTCAAAGTCGCAACAAAATCTGGTACAGTCAAACTACCTGGAGAAACGTAAATCTTACCTATTTGAATCTGCTTAGCCACTTCTAGCACATCACCCACATGATCTGCATCGGTATGGGTCAGAACCAAATCATCAATCCGATCAACACCTCGACTATGCAGGTAAGGAATCAGAGTTCGCTCCGCATTTGCTTCCCTAGACCGCTCCCGCCAAGCTTCCTTTGCAACAAAGTCAACCCGACCACCTACATCAATCAGAACCGTCCGCCCCCGCATGTCCCGCAAAAAGATACTATCCCCCTGCCCTACGTCTACCACCGTTACCTCATTTTCCAGTGGGTGCTTGGTTATGAAAAATAGCAGAGCAAGGACCAGACTCAATCCAAGGAGCCATTTCTTCTCTCTGTGAAAATCATAAAGCAAGAAAAGGCAGCCCAGCAAGAGCAAAAAGACAAGGCCCGTAGGTTTTCCTAAAATCCAAGGTCGAATCCCCAATTCTGCCACCCAAACAATAATCTTTTCCATAAGGATAAAGAATCCGTTGACCCACGTAATTTTAATGAAGGGCGATAGTAAAAGAATAACAGATAGCCCAGGTAACAACAACACATCAAAAACGAAGGAAAAAACAAACGTTAAAAGGATAGATAAGGGCTGAAAGGCAAAAAAATAGGACATCAAGACCGGTAAAATTCCAAGAGAAATACTCAGACTCTCCACTGCTATCTTCTTTAGCTGCCCTAGCTCTTCAAAATCAAAGACTGTCAATAACAAAGCATAGGTAAATGTCAGCACACCTCCTGCTGTCAGAAGAAAACGTGGCATAAACAAGAGACAAACAAAGACAGTTGCTGCAAAATTATCCAATTTTCGTAGCCCAAGATTACCCAGAATTTTCTGGACTAAGGACCGCACGACTGAGACTGAAAATCCTGTCAATCCTGCATAAACAAGAGAAAACGGAATTTGAAGCTTATCGACAGTTTCCTTGGTTAAACCCAAACGCAATAAAAGCCAGCGAAATTTGTCAATGAAAAAACCAACCTGCATCCCAGACAGGGCAAAAAGATGAATGATCCCTAGACTAGAATAGAGGTCACTCATTTGGTCAAAGTCACTATCTAACTCTCCCAATAGTAATCCAGTCATGTAGTGGCTCATGGGAGCAGGAAAATGAGATTTGATATAAACGAGAGCCTGCCTCCGCCAGCTTGACAACCAGTCAAAGATATTCCAGGAATGAATAGGGAGAATATTGTTAATAGTACTTATTTTTACTGTCCGATAGATGCCCTGGGTTTTGAGATAAGCCTGATAATCAAAACCATTGAAATTACGTTGACCTGCTGGTTGGCTAACTTCTGCATCTACCTCTAACTGCACCAAGTCCGTAAGCTCCTGAAAGTAGGTTTGTTCTTCCTGACTTGCAAGTTTATAGAAAACCTGAAAAACTTGACCTTCAGCCCGACCACGAAAAGATAGACTGTCTCCGTTGACATCAATGGTATCAGGAATAACCTGCACAGTTGTCACTTGCTCTGGAGCCCATTGATTTGTCCACTCCCATTGTATCTTCTGACATCCGAAGAAGAGACCACATAAGGCTAGAAGCGGTAGCGTTTTGATGAAGACCACCTTTCCTTGCCGAAACCCAAAGACTGCTAGTAACAGACTCAGCAGGCTCATTGTCAAAAGTGAAAAAGAGTGGACTGCAAAGTAGGTTAACACCGCCAATACTGCAAAGTGAATGGGCTGACAAGGGAGTCTAATCAACCGTGACATATGGTCGGATACTTTCCATCGTTTTATCACCAATTCCTGAAACATTATTCAGATCGTCAACCGATTTGAAGCCACCATTGGCTTCACGGTAAGCAATGATATCCGCCGCTCTCTTTGCACCTATACCTGAAATGGTTTGTAAATCTGCCTCGGTAGCAGTATTTAAATTGACCAAAGAAGATTGGCTCTCATCTTTAGTTTGAGTAGCTACAGCACTGGAATTTGGTGCTGTTATTACCGAAATATTCTCATCCTTGTGTGCGACGTAAATAATCTCTTCATCTGCCAATTTTTGAGCTAAATTGACTGATTTTTGATTTGCTTCTGCTGTAAAACCACCAGCCGCAACAATCGCATCATTGACGCGACTCTCGAACTTAAGAGTGTAAAGTCCAGGTCTCTCTACTTCTCCTTTAACATCTACCACAACCAGTTGGATTTCTTGTTCAGTATCACTTGTTTTGCTTTCTGTACTGGATTCTTCAACCTCTGCTGGAACACTGCTTGCTTGGTTCTCCTGTGAAAATGCTGCCAAACCCGTTTGATCTGCAGGCTTAGGGGGCTGGTTGAGCAATAGAACACTCACAACCACTACTGTCATCATACTTGCAATTGCACAAAACCACTTATGTTCCTTTACTATGTTTAACATTTCTTCCATAAATTTACCTCCATCCTTTTATTCGAAAATAAAAAAGAAAAACCCGCAGAAACGAGTTTTTCAAATCACTTTTTTAATTCTACCGATGGATTCCAAAAGAAGCTTGCTATGTAACTAAAAACATAGGTCAATCCTAAAATAATTGCTACTAGGATAAGGATAGGGAGACGGTAAATATAAGTTAATATATTTGGTTTTTTCTTAGTTTGGAAGGATGCTGCGTAATCATCCAAACGTTTAAATTCAGTTTCGATTCGATGAGTTACTTCAGCCGTCCCTGCATCGTCCATGCGCTTAATGTCTGAAACATCGATAGGATTTCCAAAAGCCACATCGATTCGCTCACCAGCCAAGAGCCCCTTGATGGTCATCGGTCCCACATAGGTTGCAGGCATGAGTTTAACCTTGGCTGACTTGGCAATGACCGCTACACCACCTTTAAGTTCTGAAGAATGACGACTTCCAGAAGGAAACATGACCAAAGAACGATTGCTTTTTTTCAACATGTTGACAGGGTATTTAATAGCTGCCATCCCAGGATTTTCACGATCAATCGGGAAAGCTCCACATTTGCGAATCCACCAGCCAAAACCGCGATCCTTAAAGAGTTCTTTTTTAGCCATAAAAATAAACTGTTTTGGCGCAGCAGCAAATCCTAAAAAAACAGGATCCCAGAAGGTCTTATGTGGAGCGATTAAAATATAATTCTCTTCTTGTGGCAACATCTTTTCTTTATCATGATAATGGATATTTCCATTAATTGCCCAAAGTAAAAAAGATAGTAAGGTACGTAAATAGGCGTAAAACATAGTCATCTCCTTTTCAGTCCTTACCATTATACCATATTTTATCTCCAAAAAAAATCTGAAGTTCTGTTCTTACAATATGCTATAATTATCATATGCATAAAATAGAATTACAAGAAGGGGAGCGGATTGACCAGCTCTTCTCAACAGATGTTCAAATTATTCAGAATCGGGAAGTTTTTAGTTATTCAGTTGATAGCGTCCTCCTATCGCGTTTTCCGAAAATGCCAGCTAAAAAAGGATTGATTGTCGACCTTTGTAGCGGAAATGGGGCGGTGGGCCTCTTTGCCTCCACACGTACAAAGGCTCAGATTGTCCAGGTTGAATTACAGGAACGCTTAGCGGACATGAACCGGCGATCCATCGAACTCAATGGTTTGGAGGAACAGGTCTCGGTTATCAATGATGATTTGGCAAACTTACCTCAATATGATTTACGATCAAAAGTTGATTTAATGCTCTGCAATCCTCCTTACTTTAAAGTAGATGAATCTTCTAATCTCAATGAAAGCGAGCATTACCTTTTAGCCAGACACGAGATTGCAACCAACCTAGACAGTATTTGCCAGGTAGCACAACAAGTACTCAAATCCAATGGTCGCTTGGCCATGGTCCACAGGCCCGACCGATTTTTGGATATTTTAGATAAGCTACGTACCTACAAACTGGCTCCCAAACGCATCCAGTTTGTCTATCCCAAGGCCAGTAAGGAAGCGAATATGTTACTGATTGAGGCTATCAAAGATGGTTCTGTAGATGGATTACATATCCTGCCACCTCTGGTTGTTCACGAGGAAAACGGCGACTATACTCCTGCTATTCATGAGATTTATTATGGAAAATAAAGCCTACTTTTATGTGCTGGAATGTGCCGATGGGAGTCTTTATACTGGCTATACGACTGATGTGGAGAAGCGGCTTGCTACCCATAATCGTGGGAAAGGGGCCAAATACACCCGCGGACGCTTGCCTGTCAGCCTACTCTATCAAGAAGCTTTTGCCAGTAAGCAGGAAGCCATGTCTGCCGAAGCCTTGTTTAAAAAACGTAGCCGGCAGAGCAAGTTAAATTATATTGCAGAAATGCAAAAAAAGCCATGCTCCAAATGAAGCGTGGCTATTTTTTATTAGAAATCTAGTAAAATATTATCAATTTTCCCCATAGCTTCTTCAAATATCGCTTGAGCCTGACTTGGATCGGCAGATTGCCCTTCGATAAAGACCTGATGAATATCTTCAAAACCTAAAAATTCAAAGATAGACTTGATGTACTGGGCAGCTGGATCCTGACCTGCATAAACACCACCATTGGACTGGATGTGCAGGAGCTTTTTGCCCTTGACCAGACCGATAGACCCCTCAGGTCCATACTTGAATGTCAGTCCTGCAACGTTAATGGTATTAATCCATGACACTAATTGACTTGGCACATTGAGGTTCCATAGGGGATTGACGACCACAATCTTATCCGCCGACAAAAACTGCTGAGTAAAAGCATTATACCGTTCCAACCGCTCGACTTGTTCAGATGCAATCTCCTCCCCCTTCTTTGCAGCTGCCATCGCTTCCAACAAAGGTTTATCTAGGGCAGGAATCTGGTCTTCAAAAACATCTACTATTTCAATCCGATCTTCTGGATGCAAACTGGCGTATCGAGTTTCAAATTCTTTCAATACCCTCAAAGCATAGGACTTTTGTGGGTCAAGGGGGTGGGCCTTTACAATTAATACAGTTGCCATTGTTCATCTCCTTTGTTACTAATTATTGATAAATATATTCTACTCTTTTTAATTTGAAATTCAAATCATCTGCTCAAAGCAGAGGCTGGTCAACCAGCCTCTGCTTTTCTTATTTGTTTCTTATTTTAAATAAGTATAAGCAACACAGCCTAAACTATCAACAGCCGTAAAACCGAGTGCTTCATAGAATGACCTTGTTTTCTCAGTATTATCCGTCAAAAGATGAAGCTGATAAATACCTGGAAAATATGTAATGGCTTGCTCTAAAAGATTTCGACCAATTCCCTGACGCTGATAGGCGGGGAGGACCAAAATATCCTGAATGAAGATGATAGAGTAACCATCACCAACCGCCCGCAAAAGACCAACTAGACGGTCACCGTCAACGGCAGCAAGAACGAGCAGACTATGTTCCAAGGCCTTCTCTAGCATTTCTGGATGGCTAGTATAGCCTGTCCAACCCACAGAAGCATAGAGGTCTAGGACAGCTTGAAAATCAAGTTGAGGATTTTGTTTGTAAGTAATCATGTCTCTCTCCTTTGTATTGTTTTTTAGAATACAAAGGCTCTACCCATGGTCAAAATACCCATGATCAACCCTCCTGTTTTACTACAATTAGTATAACAAAAACTGCTCCAATTATGAAGCAGTTTTAACTTTATCTCTCACCCTTATTGCGGATAACAAAGCCTGTTTTCTTTTCACTTGATGTGCGTTGGTGTGGTTTTTTGTTATCCTGACGGCGGTTGTCGCGTTTAAACTTGTCATCACGACGGTCGCGGTCAGTGCGGTCACCACGGCGTCCTCCACGATCACGATTGCGGTCTCCATCACGACGACCTCCACGGTCACGGTCGCGACCACCGCGTCCACCTTTGCCCTTAGCTTGACCAGGTCCAAACTTGAATGGCAATGGTTTTTCACGCGCAATTTCTACCTCTGGCAAACTTTCTGGATCTTGAACAGTCAAAGTTAATACATAAAGTGCTAATTCTTCAGGGGTAAATTCAGCCGCTAACTGGATGGCATCTTTCTTGAACTTGTCAAAATTGCTACGGATGGTGTCGTCAGCCATATCACGTTCAATCTTTTTCAAAGCAATTTTTTTCTTAGCTTCAAAAGCTTCTTGTGCAGTCGCAGGCTTGAGACCTTTCATGCGTTTCTTGGTCAAATCTTCGATGATGGCCAAGTAACCCATCTCATTTGGAGATACAAAGGTAATAGACTGACCTGATTGACCCGCACGACCTGTACGACCGATACGGTGAACATAACTTTCTGGATCCTGTGGAATATCGTAATTATAGACATGGGTTACACCTGAAATATCCAAACCACGGGCCGCAACGTCCGTCGCAACAAGGACATCAATCTGGTCATTTTTAAAATCACGAATGACACGGAGACGTTTATTCTGGTCCAAATCACCATGAATACCTTCAGCACGGAAGCCACGCAGTTTCAAACCACGAGTCAATTCATCAACACGGCGCTTAGTACGACCGAAGACGATAGACAATTCTGGCTGGTCAACGTCCATCAAACGTGTCATCGTATCAAACTTTTCATGCTCTTTAACACGAATAAAGTACTGTTCAACGTTGACATTGGTCAATTCCTTGGCTGCAATCTTAACGTGCTCAGGTTCTTTCATGAACTTGACACCAATGCGCTTAATTGGTTCAGGCATAGTTGCAGAAAATAGAAGTGTTTGGCGACTCACAGGTACACGTTCGATGATTGCTTCAATATCATCTAAGAAACCCATGTTGAGCATTTCGTCAGCTTCATCAAGAATAAGAGTTTCAACTCCATCCAAACGTAAAGCTTTACGTTTAATTAAATCTAATAGACGTCCTGGTGTACCGACAACTATGTGGGCACCTGATCGAAGAGCCTTTATTTGCTTTTCAATACTAGAACCACCGTAAACCGAGCGAACTTTTACGCCTTTATCACGACCAAATTTGAATAACTCTTCCTGACTTTGAACTGCCAATTCCCGCGTAGGAGCAATAACTAAAGCTTGAACAGTTGGATTACTTGTGTCGATTTTATTTAGAGTCGGCAGCCCAAAGGCTGCCGTTTTTCCCGTACCTGTCTGGGCTTGACCAATCACATCTTTTCCCTCCAAAGCAAGCGGAATCGTTTGCTCTTGGATTGGTGATGGCGTTTCGAAACCTGCTCTCTCAACAGCAAGTAAAATATCTTCGGATAAGTTTAATTCGGTAAATTTCAATGTTTTCTCTTTTCTAAAAGGCAGTGCGAAGCTACCTTATCTCACGTTATTTGTAACAATTATTTCCACTGGCAGCGAACTAACCAGTATCAGACTTGCAACTTACCTAGTATAACACAATCTAGGAATAATCGTTAGTAAATACTTTGAAAATAAAAATAATACGTTTTCATGAAAAAAAGCAGATTTCCAATCTCTGCTTTTTACACTTTATCTTGGTAAATTTTTTGAATATCCACAATTCTCAAAAACTAAAAGTTATCTCTTACATTTTTGAGTGTTCTTTATTTTACTAAAACTGCGGTAGCCAAAGCTTTTTGAATGGCAATCACACTCTTATCACTCTTAAATTGAAGAATTTCAGCAGGTTCTGTAGCCGAAGAAATCCAAATTTTGAGCTCGGCATCCAAATCAAAATGTCCTGATGTTTCTACTGTAAAGCGCGAAATAGAGCGATAAGGAATAGACTTATAGGATACTTTCTTCCCAGTCACTCCTTGTTTATCCACCAAAATTAAACGATATTCCGTAAACACAATCAAGTAACGAACCAAGCTGAAAGCCATCTCAACCTGTTCATTGTCCAACAATACATGTTCTAATTCCTGCTCAATTTTGTCATTATTTAATTGCGAAGCATTACCAAGCAAACCTGAAAATAGTCCCATTATTTGACTCCTTTGTTGATTTTTATCTATTTTACCTAAAAACTGGTAATAAAAAAAGCAAAAACCTCTAGGAAGTTTTTGCCATCATATATAGTAAACTAGTTCTATATAAACGCGAAAGTTCGAAATTAGGTAAGCCGACTGCTGTCGGCTCTCATCTCCAGCCTTAACCTCGCTTCCCTATATCTAGGCTCGGGTTTCTATGGTCACTTTTTCGTTTTAAGGTGACCAGCTGAAATACTTCGCCCCCTTATTTTTAGGCTCAGGTACGAATAGTCCACTGGACTATTCGTATCCCCGAACTGTTTCACTCCACTGAACCTTAGGCATTGGTAAGCCGACTCCCGTCGGCTCTCATCTCCAACTAACAACAGTCCCCCGGACTGTTGTTACATCTTCTCTTCCAACTCCACATCAGGATATTTGTCAGCAAACCAGCGGAGGGCGAAGTCGTTTTCAAAGAGGAAGACTGGTTGGTCAAAGCGGTCCTTGGCTAGGATGTTGCGGCTTGATGACATGCGTTCATCCAGGTCTTCTGGCTTGATCCAACGGACAGTCTTTTTGCCCATTGGGGTCATAACTACCTCAGCATTGTACTCACCTTCCATGCGGTGTTTGAAAACTTCAAACTGGAGCTGACCTACGGCCCCCAGCATATACTCGCCAGTCTGGTAGTTTTGGTAGAGCTGGATAGCTCCTTCTTGCACCAGTTGCTCGATTCCCTTGTGGAAAGATTTTTGTTTCATGACATTTTTAGCAGACACTTTCATGAAAATTTCCGGGGTGAAGGTTGGTAGCGGTTCGAATTCAAACTTGTTCTTGCCTACGGTCAAGGTATCGCCTACCTGGTAGGTTCCGGTATCGTAAACCCCGATAATGTCACCCGCTACTGCATTTTCCACATTCTCACGGGACTCGGCCATGAACTGCGTCACATTGGACAACTTAGCCCCCTTGCCTGTACGAGGCAGGTTAACCGCCATACCACGTTCAAATTCGCCTGAAACCACACGGACAAAGGCGATACGGTCACGGTGACGAGGGTCCATGTTAGCTTGGATTTTGAAAACAAAGCCTGAAAAGTCTTTGTTGAGTGGATCAATGACATCACCAGTTGTCGTTTTGTGTCCATGTGGCTCTGGAGCAAATTCCAAGAAGGTATCAAGGAAGGTCTGCACACCAAAGTTTGTCAGGGCTGAACCGAAGAAGACAGGTGTCAAATCGCCGTCCAAAATCGCATGTTCTGAAAATTCATTCCCAGCTTCCGCCAAAAGTTCAATATCATCTAGAACTTGTGCATAAAAGGGGTTAGAACCAAAGAGCTTGTCACCCTCGTCCAAACTTGCAAATCGCTCATCACCTCGGTAGAGTTCCAAGCGCTTGTTATGAAGGTCATAAAGTCCCTCGAAGGATTTCCCCATACCAATCGGCCAGTTCATCGGATAGCTGGCAATACCCAAAACTTCTTCCAACTCCTGTAGCAAATCAAGTGGCTCACGACCGTCACGGTCCAACTTGTTGATAAAGGTGAAAACGGGAATATTGCGATGTTTCACAACCTCAAAAAGCTTTTTGGTCTGGGCCTCGATACCCTTGGCAGAGTCCACCACCATGACAGCCGCATCGACCGCCATCAAGGTCCGATAGGTATCCTCAGAGAAGTCCTCGTGTCCTGGCGTATCTAGGATATTGACCCGCTTGCCTGCATAGTCAAACTGCATGACAGATGAGGTAACAGAGATACCACGTTGCTTCTCAATATCCATCCAGTCCGACTTGGCAAAGTTACCAGTCTTTTTCCCCTTGACCGTCCCAGCCTCACGAATCTCGCCCCCAAAATAGAGCAGCTGCTCTGTAATCGTAGTCTTACCCGCGTCCGGGTGAGAGATGATTGCAAAAGTGCGACGTTTCTTGATTTCTTCTTGTAGTGACATGATATTGATTCCTTTTTCTTTGGTCCATAGCAGAGCTGACTTCTTCTTTTTCCTACCAAATCAAAAGAGTACAAAAAAAGAGAGCAACTACTGCAACTCTCTTATTATATCGGAAATATTGGAATTTTTCAAACACTTGGAAAATCATTCTTGTAAGATAAAAACTTCATGTTTCTTCCAATAAGACAGAAAAGCCACTTGGGTCATTTCAATAGCTAGCACCAAACCCAAGTTTACAACAAAAAAGTTCAGACTAGCTTTCTGGCTATTAACTAGGGGCAAGTGACTTAGAAAACCATAGTTTCCTCCTGTGAATATATTGACCATAAAAATCACACTATTCATCAGCAATGTCCAAGAAAGGATCTGTTTCAGAGAAAGTTTTTCAAAGGACTGCTCACCCAGCAAATATACCAAGGCATTGACAGCCAAAGCATAATGTCCAACCACATAGGTGAAAAAAGTAAGATGAGGAAAAGGGTATGGGTCAAATACTGGATGTAAAAATGCTAGTACTGAGCCAAACAGCCCTAAATAAGCAAAATAACGCTTGATTGCTCCCGGTTTTCCAAACAAAAGAACCAAAATAGCCAGACGACAATGATAAAAGGGAAGACTTTCAAATAAGGGAATAGACTGCACGATATACCAGGTATATAGACTAACAACTTGAATGGCTAGAAGAATGTAAAACAAGCCTCTAAACCATCTTTTCTGATAGAATTTCAAACTTAAAAATAGAAAACATAGTAAAAGTAGAATGAAGCCCATTTGCTCAAAACTCGATAAATCAGGGCCTTGTGAAATATGATTGGTAAAGAATTCTGTCATATTGTCCCTCCTATCTACTATCTGACCAGTATATCAAATTTGTCAAGAATTGACAAGGATAACTAAAAAATGAGAGGTATCAACTCTCATTTCTCATGTTCTAAAATATCAAGGACTTTAGCTAGCTGCATTGAGTTAGAACCCTTGAGCAATATTTGATCATTGGCCCCTAAAACTAACTGAACCTGTTTGACCAGGTCTTCAAATTGGTCTTCTTCCGCATTTTTCTTAAAGAAATAGACTTTTCCAATTGGGAACATCTGACTAGCCAACTGGGCCAGACCTTCAATATCCTGACCGTAGAAAATGACGGTGTCTAGCACATCAGGCGACAGGCTCAAAATCATCTGATTGTGGAGATCGACGGACTGGCTCCCCAGTTCTTTCATATCTGCCAAAACGGCTATTTTCTTGCCACCTTCATTGGCTGGAATGCTAGTGAAGGTTTCCAAAATCAAACGCATAGCGGTTGGGTTGGCATTGTAGACATCGCTGAGAATATCTGCTCCGTTTGCTGCCTTCTTCCACTCGGTGCGGTTGCGGGTCAAGTTCAGACCAGCTAGGGCTGACTTGATTGCCTCATCTGGCACACCCAAAGCCTTACCTACGTAGCTTGCTACCATGGCATTAGTGGCATTGTACTTACCCGTTACTGGGAGGAAAATATCGCCGTCCATAAAATTGACGGTGAAGGTCAGGCTATCTTTTGACTCGACCAGACTAGTCACCTGCAAATCAGCCTGCTCACCGAAACGAATGAGGTCTACATGGCTCGGCAAGAGCTTATCCGCAATCGGATCTGCAGGGATCAGCAATTTACTTCCTGCTGTCATTCCATCTGCAATCTGTAATTTTCCTTTGGCAATCTCTTCTCGTGAGCCGAAAAATTCCAAATGGGCTTCGCCAAATAGAGTAATAACCGACAGACTTGGTTTGGCAATTTCAGATAGGAGATGAATGTCACCCAAGTGGTCTTGGCCCATTTCCAAAACCAGTTTTTCTGTATCATCAGGCATGTGGAGGACGGTGTATGGCAGACCGATTTCGTTGTTATAGTTGCCTTGTGTTTTGTAAGTCTTGTATGTAGTTGCAAGGATATCATGAATCATATCCTTGGTGGTTGTTTTACCGTTTGAGCCTGTCACAGCAATGACTTCTACCCCTATTTTCTCTAGGTAGTAGGCCGCTAATTGTTGAAGCGCAGCCAAGCAGTCATCTACTAGGATGTGAGGAACATCAAGGCTGACTTCCGAAAGGGTTACTGCGCAGCCATTTTCAAAAGCCACAGGAATAAAGTCATGACCGTCACGCGCTCCCTTGAGGGGAACAAAAAGATCCCCTTCTGTAATCAGGCGACTGTCGAACTCCACCTTGTTGAGTGCTGTATCGGGATAAAGACTAATTTCATTTTTTGCGCCCAAGACCTGAGCGACTTCGTGTAGGGTTAATTTCATTGTTTTCTCCAATAAACTAAAAAAGAGCTTTCGCTCTTTCTATTATACCACTTTTTACCGAACTTGAGTGAGGACACCATCTTTCATCTCGTAAACCTTGTCGCATTTTTCAATCATGCGCTGGTCATGTGTTACCATGATGATGGATTTGTTCCGCTCTTTGGCTTCCTTAGCTAATAACTCAACCACTTCAAAAGCGCGATTACTATCTAGACTGGCTGTCGGTTCATCAGCTAGAATCAAGGCTGGATCGTTATAAAGTGCACGGGCAATAGCTACACGCTGCCGTTCTCCGCCTGACAAATCCTTAGGGAACTTGTTTTTGAGATGGTCCACACCCAATTCAGATAGGAGTTCGTTTCGCTTGCTCGGATCAGCTTTCTTATTGACCTTATCAACCAAGGTTAATTGTTTTTCGACTGTTAGAAATGGAATCAAATTGGAAGCCTGCAAGACAAAACCTATGTCCTTATAGCGCAATTTGGCACGTTTTTTCTCAGGTAAATCAGAATAGTCCGATTGATTGATTAAAACACGACCCGTTGTAGGTGTTTGTAAACCACCTGCCAAGGTCAAAAATGTTGACTTCCCAGACCCAGACGGTCCGATAATAGCGACAAATTCGCCTTCTTCAATGCTAAAATTTGTTGATTTAAGAGCCGTAATGGTTTGACTGCCATCTTGGAAGGTCTTACTAATATTTTCAAAAATAAGTGTTTTCATAACAACCTCCTAAGATAAATTTCGTAATGGATCTACCTTAAAGATAGAACGTACAGAGAAACTAGCACCCAATAGGGCAAACACAACCAGAGCCAAACCGATTGCAATATAGAAGGTCCAGTTATTCTCAAATGGAACAGCACTTGGCAAGACAAGGGATGACAAATAAGTCCCAGCCAATCCAAGGACTGTTCCCACACCAGCAAGTAGGAAGGTTTGCGCCAATACAGAACCTGAAATATAGCCATTTGAAAGACCTTGAATTTTCATCAAGCCAAAAATCGGAGATTTCTGTGTTGTCAAAACAAAGATAAAAATACCAATAACAATGGCTGATATGACAATCAAGAATCCTATCATAAAGCCAAAGGTCATATTTTGTGCCTTATATCCTGGTAGATTTTCAATAAAGTCTGCAATGGCAACTTTTTCCAGCTCATCTGGTAGAGAAGCGACATCTCCACGAACGACAATGGCACTGGCAAGATTACTCGTTGCAGCTTGTTGTTTATCAGCCTGCATCAATTCTGCAAATGCCGTAAAGTCCATATATACAACAGGCGCCACTCCAAAGTAGGCATTATCTGTATACCCAACAATAGTCACTTTTTCATCAGAACCTGATAGATAGATTTGATCTCCAAGCCCAAAACCTTCTACCTCTGACAAGGTTTTGTCTACAAGGACTTCTCCCGTTTTTTCATACAAACGACCTTCTACAATATTCGGCACGATAAAACTATCTGATTCAACGGCAAAGATGTTTACCTTTTCTTTTTCGTCTGAGGTGGCATTTTCATCCACATAAGCAACTCCAGCTTGTTGGCGAATCAAGGCCTTGTCACTAGCATCCACCTGATTGAGTAAGGCTATATCAATTTTGGAGGCTGTAATCAGGCGATTGCTTTCTGAATTAAGCAAGACATAATCTGCCTGCCATTTATCAACTGCTGTTCTATTTTCCTGCATGAGACCATAAGCCAAACCTGTCAGGAAAAAGACCAAGTAGGAAATCAGGATTAACAAACCTAAAATCAAGCCGTAACGCAACTTATTTTGTCGCATTTCTTCAATTGCTAAAAACATCTACTCCACACTTTCTAAGACATAAAAATTTGTCTCAAATATAATACTTTCTTTTAAAAAAGCTTTAACTTTACACTTTTGTTCAACGTATGCAAGAATCTTTTCCTGCTTTTCCGAAGAAACCTCCTCTCCGATTCCAATCAACACTTCAATGTGCTCATTATCCAAACGACTCTCCACCTGAACAGGCATGGTTTTATTGCCTTCTTGGCTGGCATAGTAGCCCTGCACACACATGGTGATACAGGCAGCTAAGCCAATATTAACTAGACTAACCGGAGTCTCACCCTTCTCCGTTACCCCAAAGGTACGAACCGGTTCGCCATAACCTTGAGAAAGAGCCTGAAACAGACCTTCCCCTTTTACTGTCGTTTGATACATAAACACCTCCAGGACTTGTTCCATTTTATTCCTTTTTGCAAACCTTTGCAAGAAAAAAGATTGGAATGATTCCAATCTTGATAATAATTAAATGAGGTGACTTTCGCGTTTCTCAAACATTTCCTTAGCCAAACGAACAAGCTCTTCAATCAAGTCTGGGTAAGCTAGGCCCATATTATCCCAAAGGAGTGGATACATAGACCACTGGGTAAAACCTGGCATGGTGTTGAGCTCGTTGAGGAAGATGTCGCCGTCTTCTGTCAAGAAGAAATCACAGCGAGAAAGTCCACAACCACCGATTGCACGAAAGGCCTTGGCAGCATTTTCTCGCATGATATCCATAATTGATTCGTCAATTTTGGCTGGGATATCCATTGTGATTTTGTTATCAATGTACTTGGCATCATAGTCATAAAAGGCAACGTCTTTGACTACTTCACCAGGAAGTGTCGTTTTCACGTCAGCATTTCCCAAAAGACCGACCTCAATCTCACGCGCGTTGACACCCTGCTCAACGAGGACACGGCTATCATACTTGAAGGCCAGATCAAGTGCCTTACGCAAGTCAGCTAAATCCTCAGCTTTTGAGATACCAACACTTGACCCCATATTAGCTGGTTTTACAAAGACTGGATAAGTCAATTTCCCTTCAATCTCTGCAATCTTATCGTTGATATTTTCGCCCTCAATAACCGCCACATAAGGCACTTGGGCAATACCAGCAGATTCTAGTACGCGCTTGGTTGTAATCTTATCCATGGCAACGCTAGAAGATAAAATATTGGTACCAACATACGGCATACGAAGCACTTCCAAGAATCCTTGTATAGATCCGTCTTCACCCATTGGGCCATGAAGAACAGGGAAAACGACTGCCTTTTCTTCATAGATATCGCTCGGACGGATTTTTTGTTCTTCAACAATTGTCGCATTTGTCATGAGTTTTTCATCAGCAGACGGTTTTTGAGAAAACTCTTGCGTCTTAATAAAGTCCCCTGTCTGGCTAATGAAATAGGTTTTGACAAAAAATTTATCATAATTGATGGCGCGCATAACGCTTTCTGCAGATAAAACAGATACTTCACGTTCTGCTGAACGTCCACCATAAAGTAAAATCAAGGTTTCTTTTGACATATTCTATCCTTCCTGTGTCAATAGTTTCTCTATTAGTATAGCATATTTTAACCACTCGAAATTGACCTAAGGTAAATTCGAATGATTATGAGTCAACCAGCCATTTGTCTACAACTCTGTTCGATTTTCAATTGCTCGCAGTAGAGTAACTTCATCGGCATATTCAATATCACTGCCTACCGCTAAGCCACGAGCTAGTCGGGTTACTTTGATTCCCGCAGGTTTGAGGACACGTGAGATATACATAGATGTAGCTTCTCCATCTGCTGTTGCATTGGTCGCCACAATAACTTCTGTAACCTCATTGTCCATCAGACGAGTGAGGAGGGTTTTCAAATTAATATCATCTGGTCCGATACCATTCATTGGCGAGATCAAACCATGCAAGACATGATAAAGACCGTGGTATTCTTGAATATTTTCCAAAGCTGTAACATCCCGACTATCCTCTACAATCAAAATTGTAGATTGATCTCTCGTTGAGTCCTGACAAATAGCACAAGGGTCTTGGTCCGTCAGATTACCACAAATCGAGCAATAAGATAAATCTCGCTTGGCTGCCAATAAATTTTTGGCGAATTCATTAACGACATCATCCTCCATACCAATTGTATAAAATGCTAGACGAGTGGCAGTTTTGATACCAATACCGGGTAATTTAGAATAACTATCAATTAGCTTTGCAATGGGTGTTGGGTAGAGCATAGGCCTCCTTAGTTCATGGGATACATTGATTGGTATAAGTTGATTATTTCACGCATAATCGTTTTTGTTGTCATAGATGATTGATTTGTTAAGTTTGGTAGCACCACCGAAACAGCAATTTGGGGATTGTCACTCGGTGCATAGGCCACTACGTTTGTATTTACTGCTGTTACGACTTCACCTGAAGGAGTTGTTGTATAAGTTTCTGCCGTACCAGTTTTCGCACTGATTGTCACACTTGCTCCTTGCCCAATTGCACTACCTGTATTAAATTGACCATTTCCATTTACCACTTGATAAAACCCTTGTCGAAGAATGGCCATTTCGTCCTCAGAGATATTTACCTGATTTAACTCTTTTCCTGAAACGGGTTCAATCAGGTCTCCAAGCCCACCTTGGTCCGTATTGCCATAAATCCCTTCAACCAAATGTGGTGAAATGCGAGTTCCTTTATTGGCAACTGTTGCCACATACTGTGCCATTTGCATTGGTGTATAGTTGTCGAACTGACCAAATGCGTTGGTAATGAAGTTCGCTGTGCTATATTCATCAGGTAAAAAACCAGTGGATTCAAGTGGAAGATCAATCCCTGTAGAAGCACCAAGACCATATTCTGCAAATGTTGACCGCAGTTTTGTCATGGCATTTGTCAAAGTTTCCCCATCATTCAAATACATATTTGCAGAATAGGTTTGCCCAAGTAGTCCTAAGGCAATCTTAACCATATAAACGTTTGATGAATACTCTAAAGCCTGAGTTGCATCAATATTAAAACTACCGTAAGCACCGTACCAAGATGTAATCGGAGCTGAACCTGCAAAATATATTGGCTCATCTAATTGTACTTGGTTGCCACTGATAACCCCATTTTCCCATCCAGAACTAATTGTAGCACCTTTGACAATTGAACCAGGTGTAAAGACACTCGTAATCGTTCCAAGAGCATCTTCGTTAATGGTACTTGAGCCTTTTTCATGACTATAACCAGACATAGCAAGCACTGCACCTGTAGAAGGATTTAATGCAACTGCATAAACACCTTCCGAATACAGTGCACTTCCCGTTGACAACTCACTCTCAAAATATTTTTTTAGAATCGCATTGACGCCATCTTGAAAGGCCAAGTCAATGGTCAACTTAATATTGTTTCCCTGTTGTCCTTCTTGAACAGTCTCAATACTTTCAACGTTACCATTTCTGTCTAAATTAATTTCTTTCTTCTCTCGTTGACCTTGCAAGACTTCTTCGTATTGTTTTTCAAGATAGGCAGTCCCCACACGGTCATTCGCAGAATACCCTTTTGACAAATAATAATCGGCATCCTCAGCTGGTAAACCTGCTTGTTCGCTTGTTACAGTACCAATAATTGAGCTAAGTGAAGTATCTAGAATACTCCGTTGCCAGTTATTTGTAGTTGAGATTCCTTCAAGTTGATCAGAATTCGCTACAATCAAAGCCACCTGCTCAGCGGCAAGGCTGTCTGTGACAAGATTGACTGTCTCAAAATAAGATGCAGCATTCATCTGCGTAAATAGTTCAATTGCTTTCAACTCTTCATCAGAGTAGTTTAACTGTTCAGGCGTTAAACTAGCAACAGCATTTGTATAGATTTCTGATTCACTTAAATAATTGCCATCTGCATCAAATCGCTGCTCTTTAGGAAGTTTATTCACCACTTCCTGGTAGACTGCTTGATCTGCCAAATAGTAGTCAGCTTTATCCCGATCTGAAACACTGACATCCGAAACTGTGACCCATTGAAGTAAATTTTTAGCAACCTGCTTCATTTCCTCAGCAGTCATTTTATTAGAGCGCGTAAAGGACACTACTTGTTGTATCTGATTTTCAACCAAAGGCTTTCCTTTAGCATCGTAAATCAGTCCTCGAACAGAACTTTTAGTGACTACTTTCTGACTAGCAGTTGCTAATTTATTACTATAAAAATCATGATTCACAATCTGCATATCTGCCAACCGGACAATCAGCACTGTAAATAATAAAATGACGACTCCAAATAAAATATTTAATCGAATTGGAATCATATTTCTTGCATTACCAGTTGATTGATGATTCTTTTTTTTCAAAAGACAAACCTCGTTCTAGAAATATTCTTCTTATTATACCACAGGCAAATCATAATTTTTAGCCTTAGCCTCCCTTTCAAGAAATATTTTCTCCATACAATAATGTTCCTCCACAATAAAATCGTCTCCAATAATAAGTCTTTTCAATCCTACTAGTAACAGTGAATAAATTTGAAAGAATAAAGCGAACTCTTGCATTTTTTCCTTCTGACACTTCATAGCAAAAAAACAAAAAAGCCGTGCGAACACGACCTTTTACGGATCTTTCTATCTATCAAATCTTGGTCAAGACAGTCGCCGTATCTGGCGAAGTATCATAAATTTGAAAATCTGTACCAACACCTAAATCAGCTTGTGCCAATTGGTTAACCATAGTCATATGTGCCAGTTCCTTGATATTATTTTCCTTTGACAAATGCCCTAGGTAAATCTTCTTGGTCCGATTTCCGAGCGAACGAATCATGGCATCTGCACCATCTTCGTTACAAAGATGCCCTTTATCCGACAAAATCCGTTGCTTCAAATTCCAAGAATAGGACCCCGAACGCAGGATTTCAACATCATGATTGGATTCAATCAAATAGGCATCTGCATTTTCCACAATACCCACCATTCGGTCACTGACATAACCAGTATCCGTCAACATAACAAAGGATTTATCATCCTTCATAAAGCGGTAGAACTGCGGACAAGCAGCATCATGACTGACACCAAATGACTCAACATCCAAGTCTCCAAAAGTCTTCATAGCACCCAATTCGAAGATATGTTTTTGAGCCACATCAATCTTGCCCAATTTGCTCTCCATAGCCTGCCAGGTCAATTCATTGGCATAAATGTCCATGCCATACTTACGTGCTAAAACACCGATACCATGGATGTGATCGCTATGTTCATGCGTTACCAGGATAGCATCAATATCCTCAGGCTTTCGATTAATTTCCGCCAAAAGACTGGTGATTTTTTTTCCCGATAAACCTGCATCCACTAAAATTTTCTTTTTATCCGTTTCCAAATAAAAACAATTTCCACTAGACCCGGATGCTAAAATACTATAATTAAAACCTGTTCCGATCATACTCTCCTATTCTTCCTCAGCAACCTCTTCCCACTCATCCAGTGCAATATCCTTACTATATGGTAAGACAATCGTAAATGTCGAACCATGTCCATACTCACTTTTAGCCCAAATGAAACCTTTATGTTGCTTTACAATCTCTTTTGCAATCGCCAAACCTAAACCAGTGCCACCTTGGGCTCTCGAACGCGCTTTATCTACTCGATAGAAACGATCAAATATTTTAGGCAAATCAGCTTTAGGAATTCCCAAACCTTCATCTGAAATAGAAATAATTAGCTGACTATCTGTCGTTTTCATACTAAAGGTAATATTTCCCCCATCTGGAGAATACTTGATAGCATTATTCAAAATATTATCCAGTACCTGCGTCATCTTATCGGTATCAATTTCAACCCAAATTGGACTAATCTGGTAATCACGAATAATAGCGTAGGTCTTACCAGCATCAGAATTCTTCATCTGATCAAAGCGATTCAAGATGAAAGTGACAAAAGCCGTAAAGTTGATTAGCTCTACATCCATCTCTCCAACCTGATTATCAATGCGAGATAAACTTAAAAGATCTGTAATCATCCGCATCATCCGGTTGGTTTCATCTAAGGATACCTTGACAAAACTTGGGGCAACCGATTCGGTCAGTGCTCCCTCATCCAAGGCTTCCAAATATGATTTAACCGAAGTCAACGGTGTACGCAATTCGTGACTGACATTAGAAACAAACAGTCTGCGCTCACGTTCCTCCTTGGCCTGCTCCGTCATATCATGTAGGACAACAACCAAACCTGATATGAGGCCACTTTCGCTCCTAATCGTTGCAAAATTAGCTCGCAAGGTCAGAAATTCTTGATTCTCATTAACTTTTTCTAAGACGATTTCAGGTGTTTGGGATAACAACTCCCGCAGACTATATTGGTCTTCAAGTTCTAGAACATCAAGTAAAAAATATTGCTCCTGTTTATGATCTTTTAACCCCAGTTGTTTCTGCGCCATATCATTGACCATGATAATTCGGCCAATACGATCTGTAGCAATGACTCCATCACTCATGTAGGAAAGAATGGAACTGAGACGGATTTTTTCTTGTTCTAGATGATCGTGCGTTAAGCGGATTACTTCTGACAAATCATTCAGTGAATTTGCCATTTCAGTAATCTCTGGACTTCCTCGCAAATCCAATACATCAGAGTAATTACCATCTATCAAGGCGCCAACCTTTTTATTGAGTAATTGTATCTGTTTATTGTCACGATAGTTTTCTATCAACAATACTGTCAACGCAATTAGAAAGCCAATCAAAATAACAACAAACCAAAATTCAGCTGTTGTAATTAGATAGCGTAATTGATTAATCATAAGCTTTTATAAAATAACCTACTCCCCTGCGTGTCAAGATATATTCCGGACGACTTGGAGTGTCTTCAATTTTTTCACGCAAGCGTCGTACTGTCACATCCACAGTACGTACATCTCCAAAATAATCGTATCCCCAAACAGTCTCAAGTAGATGCTCTCGCGTCATGACTTGCCCAATGTGCTTGGCCAAATGATACAATAATTCAAATTCACGGTGTGTTAGTTCAAGTTCTTTTCCATGTTTCTTAGCTACAAAAGCATCTGGAACAATGACCAAATCACCGATTACCAATTCTGGAGTACCAGATGATTCAACTGCTCCTTGCGTCTCAGCCAATTCACTTCGACGAAGAAGAGCTTTAACACGCGCCTGTAATTCACGGTTTGAGAATGGCTTTGTCACATAGTCATCTGCACCAATTTCAAGCCCAATAACTTTATCAAACTCACTATCTTTAGCTGACAACATTAAAATAGGAACATTACTTGTTTTTCGAATCGTCCGTGCTACTTCTAATCCATCTATTTCTGGAAGCATTAAATCTAAAATAACAATATCTGGAAACTCTGTTTCAAAAATATCAAGCGCCTCACGTCCATCAAACGCAGTGACTACCTCATATCCTTCACGTGTCATATTGAATTTAATAATATCCGAGATTGGTTTCTCATCATCAACAATTAAAATTTTCTTCATTTTTTATTACCTTTATAATCTTTTATCTATTATATCAAACTTATTTAAAAATTTCATTTTACAAGATATGCATATAATCTTATGTTATGTTTTATGACATGTCATTTATTAAATTGTCTGAATTTACTTGACATTTAATGTTTGCAATGCTATGATGCTAATACCCTATTTTTTCTTGAAGGAGATACTTATGGCATTAGTTGATTTTAAAAATGTAAATAAATACTATGGCGACTACCACGCCTTACGCAATATAAACTTGGAATTTGAACCTGGACAGGTTGTCGTATTGCTCGGACCATCTGGTTCAGGAAAATCGACCCTCATCCGAACTATCAATGGTTTAGAAGCAATTGATGAAGGTCAATTGGTCGTAAATGGTCATGATGTTTCTTCTACGTCCATCAAAGAATTAGTTGCCTTACGTAAAGAAGTCGGCATGGTCTTCCAGCATTTTAATCTCTATCCACACAAGACAGTTTTAGAAAATGTTACCCTAGCTCCGACAAAGGTCTTAGGTATTGATAAGGCAACTGCTGAAAAAACTGCTCAAAAATACCTCGAGTTTGTTAACCTTTGGGATAGAAAAGATTCCTATCCTGCTATGCTATCTGGCGGACAAAAACAACGTGTCGCAATTGCACGTGGATTGGCTATGCAACCTGAACTTTTGTTGTTTGATGAACCAACTTCTGCCCTCGATCCAGAAACCATCGGTGATGTTTTAGCGGTCATGCAAAAATTAGCGCGAGATGGGATGAACATGATTGTTGTAACGCATGAAATGGGCTTTGCACGTGAGGTTGCTGACCGTATTATCTTTATGGCTGAGGGAGAGGTTTTGGTAGACACGACCGATGTCAATGGATTCTTTGAAAACCCAACCGAGCCAAGAGCTAAGCAATTCCTCAGTAAGATCATCAACCACGAATCTGATAAGGTAAAGTTATAGGAGGTACCTATGAAAAAGAAGAATCGTACTCTCTTTCTGACATTTCCACTACTAGTCCTAGTAGCCATACTCCTATTCGTAGTTAAACAGCCCATTGCGCAAACAGATACCCCTACAGAATTATCGAACAGTGACCAAGTTCAGGCAATAATCGAGAGAGGTGTTCTCCGAGTTGGTGTCAAACAGGATGTTCCAAACTTTGGCTACAAGAACCCAGATTCTGGTGAATTTGAAGGAATGGAGATTGACATTGCTCGCAAAATCGCAGACGAATTAGGTGTAGATATTGAATTCACTCCGGTTACTGCCCAAACACGTGGACCACTTCTCGATAATGGTCAAGTAGATATGGTAATTGCTACATTTACTATTACTGATGAACGGAAACTCCTCTATAATTTCACTACTCCTTACTACACAGATGCAGTTGGTTTCTTAGTAAATAAGGATAGTGGCATAAACGATATAGAGGATTTAGATGGTAAAAACATCGGCGTTGCTCAAGGCTCCAATACCCGTACACTTATTTCTGAACTTGCTGATAAATACGGACTTGATGTTAGCTACACAGAGTTAGGTTCATATCCAGAGTTATCTGTTTCCTTACGAGCACATCGCATTGATGCTTTTTCAGTTGACCAATCCATTTTGTCCGGCTACGTAAGTTCCAAGTCTCAACTGATGGACTATAGTTTCTCCGCTTCAAACTACGGTATCGCTACTAAATTATCTAATACAGAACTTAACGACTACTTAAATAGCTTAATTGAAGAATGGACAGCTGATGGTAGTCTTCACGCCATCTATGATGCCAATGGCCTCAAACCAGTCACAGAAACTGACGAATAGAAAGGTTTTTAAATCTATGAATATGTTAACAACCAGCCCCTATGCTTGGGAAAATTGGGTCAGTTACTTCAATGATTTCCCAACCTTCTTCCAAGGATTTCTTTTTACTTTGGCGATTTCTGTCGGAGCCTTCATAATGGCCATGTTCTTGGGAATCGTCTTTGGTAGTCTTTCAGCAAGCAAAAACAAATTTCTTAAATTCATTGCACGTGTCTATGTTGAATACTATCAGAACACCCCACTTCTAGTGCAGTTTATGATTGTTTATTATGGACTTCCCCTAATTTCAAATTATGTTCTCATGCCATCCATCTACTGGACAGCTGTTATCTGCGTGGGACTCTATCATGGTGCCTATATCGCAGAGGTCATTCGTGCAGGGATTGAAGCTGTGCCAACTGGGCAAACAGAAGCCGCACTTTCACAGGGATTTACCCAGGCTGAAACCATGCGGATCATCATCTTACCACAGGCCATTCCGACCATTCTGCCACCTTTGACCAACCAAGTAGTAAACTTGATCAAAAATACTGCGACTGTTGCCATCATTTCAGGAGCAGACATTATGTTTATGACAAAATCTTGGTCCGCTATGAATGCTAACTACATCCCAGCCTTTGCTGGCGCTGCTTTTCTTTACTTCATCATGTGCTTCCCTGTTGCAAGCTGGGGACGTCGCATTGAAGAAAAGAATAAGTCTGCCTATTCACACTAATAGGAGGTTGAAAAATGAATTATATTTTAGAATTACTCAAGCCTTCAACCTTCCAACTCTTGTGGAGTGGATTGAAGTTAACACTCTATATCTCAAGCATTTCGGTAATCCTCTCCATTCTTTTTGGAATGATTCTCGCCATCATGCGCAACGGAAAAAATCCAATTTTCAAGTGGATTGCAACGATTTATATTGAATTTGTGCGTAATGTACCAAACTTGCTGTGGATTTTCACGGTTTTCTTAGTCTTCCAAATGAAATCAACTCCTGCTGGTATTACTGCCTTTACTATTTTTACCACGGCAGCCATGGCTGAGATTATCCGCGGTGGTCTCAACGCCATTGGACCTGGGCAGACCGAAGCAGGTTTGTCACAGGGCTTTACCCCAGTGCAAATCATGGTATATATTATCATGCCGCAGGCCATTCGCAAGATGTTGCCAGCCATCATCTCGCAGATTGTAACAGTCATTAAGGACACTAGTTTCCTCTACTCCGTTATCGCCCTGCAAGAACTCTTCGGTTCTAGTCAAATCCTCATGGGACGCTACTTTGAGGCAGAGCAAGTCTTTGCCCTCTATCTCATGGTCGCTTTCATCTATTTCATTATCAACTTTGCCATTTCAAGTCTGTCACGTTATGTGGCGAAGTCTTGGGCGAACAGTATAGAGTAAGATTTCTCCCAGCCAGTCGGTTGGGATTTTTTTGTTGTCAAAAAAGAAGCCCATTCGGACTTCTTGCTTTATTTATTCTTCTTCTGCTGGTCTTGACTTGCGGGCAATATCTGCTAAGATATGGTCCACAAATTCTGACACTGACTGAGTTTGCGTTGCCTTGCTTCCGTATCGACGGACGTTGACAGCATTGTCTTCCATTTCCTTGTCACCGACGATGAGCTGGTATGGAATCTTGCTGGTCTGACTCTGACGAATCTTGTACTGCATCTTCTCGTTACGTTCATCCACGTGTACGCGAACACCACGGTCTTGCAATTCTTTTGCAACCTTCCAAGCGTAATCCAAGTGAGCTTCCACAGAGATCGGAATCATGGTCACTTGGGTTGGAGCCAACCAAGTTGGGAAGGCACCCTTGTAGGTTTCAATCAAGATGGCAGTGAAGCGTTCCATAGTCGAGATAACACCACGGTGAATCATCACTGGGCGGTGCTCCTCACCGTCAGCACCAATATAGGTCAAACCAAAACGTTCTGGCAAGAGGAAGTCCAACTGAATAGTTGACAACGTTTCCTCATTTCCAAGGGCAGTCTTAACCTGAATATCCAACTTCGGACCGTAGAAGGCTGCTTCACCCTCTGCTTCAAAGTAATCCACGCCCATTTCATCCATGGCACCCTTCAACATACGCTGGGCATTTTCCCACATCTCATCGTTGTCATAGTACTTCTCTTTGTCCTCTGGATCACGATAAGATAGGCGGAAACGGTAGTCGTTTAGGTTGAAATCTGCGTACACATCGATAATCAACTGGAGAGCTTTTTTGAACTCTTCTTGGATTTGCTCAGGTGTCACGAAAATATGACCGTCGTTAAGAGTCATCTCACGTACACGCTGCAAACCAGTAAGAGCACCAGATTTTTCATAGCGGTGCATCATACCAAGCTCAGCGATACGCACTGGCAATTCGCGGTAAGAACGCACATGGTTTTTATAAACTTGAATGTGGTGCGGGCAGTTCATCGGACGAAGCACAAACTCCTCACCGTCACCCATGTCCATAGTTGGGAACATATCTTCATGGTAATGATCCCAGTGACCTGAAGTCTTATAGAGTTCAACAGAAGCCAATGGTGGCGTATATACGTGCTGGTAGCCTGAAGCCAATTCCTTGTCTGTGATGTAACGCTCCAAGGTACGACGGATAGTCGCTCCATTTGGCAACCAGAATGGCAAACCTTGACCAACCTCTTGGCTAATCATGAAAAGATCCAATTCCTTACCAAGTTTACGGTGGTCACGCTCTTTGGCCTCTTCACGCATTTGCAGGTATGCTTTGAGGTCTTTCTTGTCAAACCAAGCTGTACCATAAACACGTTGCATCATCGGATTTTGGCTCTTACCACGCCAGTATGCACCAGCCACATTGAGCAATTCAAAAATCTGGATACGACCTGTTGACGGAACGTGTGGGCCACGGCAGAGGTCAACGTATTCACCCTGAGTATAAATGGTCAAACCGCCCTCATCATCAGAGTGCTCGTGAATCAATTCCAACTTGTATGGATCATTTTTGAAAATCTCAAGAGCTTCTTCCTTGGTCACCTCACGGCGTTCGGAAGGGAAGTTTTCTTTGACAATCTTCATCATTTCTTCCTGAATGCGTGGTAGGTCTTCATTTGAAATCTGGCCAGCCACATTGTCCGTGTCATAGTAGAAACCGTCCTGAATAGCTGGACCAACCCCCAACTTGATGTCTGGGAAAAGACGACGAGCCGCTTGGGCAAACAAGTGGGCAGCTGAGTGACGCAAGATATCCAAGGCATCCTCATGATCGGGCGTTACGATTTCAAGCGAGCCGTCCTCTTCAATGGCACGAGTAGTGTCAATCAATTTACCATTGAACTTACCAGCAAGAGCCTTTTTCGCCAAAGACTTGCTGATGCTCTCTGCAATTTCAAAAGTAGTCACACCAGCTTGGTACTCACGAACAGCACCATCTGGGAAAGTAATGTTAATCATGGTTATCTCCTTATTATTTATTTTTAATCCCTAATAACTCTTCTTTTTGAGCTAAAAAGGTTTCCATTTCTTTTTGAATATCGATATCGAGGCGGTAAGCCAATGCGATCAACCACCAGATATTTTCAGCCAGTTTCTGCTCCAAGGTATAGGGCGTTTCGTCATAGTAACGACCCTGCTTGGTCATAATGAGACGATTCATATTGCCAATATCGTTAGTCAAAGCCAAGAGGTCCTCTTCAATAGACCACTCTTTGTCGTGGTGCTTGACCTCCAACTCTCTGTAAGCCTTGCGAATAGTTTTGCAACGGTCAATCGTTTCTTGTGGAATGCTGGTCAACTTCATCTCCTTATTTTGTCAAAAATGAAAATACGACGCCCTCGCAAAAGGACGTCGTAACGTGGTTCCACCTTCATTTATCTACGACAAAAAAGTGTCATAGACCTCATGTTTGGCGATAAGGGAACCACCCTTTTATGTTTGCATAAAATCATACCGAGTAGTGTCAATTCTATCCTCTATGTGCTTGCACCCACCGCACACTCTCTCAAAGATTTTCTAGAATTGATAAGTCTCTAACAGCTATTATAACAGGATTTCCTGATTTTTCAAGGATTTTTCTTCATTTTCTTCCTTTGGGTAAATAGCAGAGCTCCTATCCCATTTCCAATCAGAGCACATAAGGTGTAGACAATCTGATAAAGTAGAATCCATTCCCTAAAGAAGAAGATGGTTACAGGATATAGTAGCAATACCAAGGCAAGAAGGCTAGGAGAAAAGCCATAAAAAAATCCATAAAGAAGACCCGTTAGGAATAACACAATGGGTGTATAGAGTAATATATTCCCAACCACCAGCTCCTTAGAAAGCATGGTGTCACTAATCAGATGAAAGGCAATCAGGTAAATACCTGCATACATGAAAAGTATAATAAGCGCAACTATAGCCAGATTCTTGCAACTTTCCTTTTGTAATCTTTCCATTTGAAACCTCCAAATTAATCAAAGAAATTCCGAATAGACTTCACCTGTTCAACAGATTTTTTTAGTATCCTTGCTGTGGTATCTGTTGATTTGACTACTGCTTTACGTGGTAAATAAATGGCTTCTTTTAACAATACTTCAGCCACACTATCTTGATTTGTATGCTGTTTTCTGAAATCATATGAAATTTTCAAATCTAGATAGTATTCAAACACTCTGCGTCCGAAATTAGTCGCGGAAATTTCATATAATTTTTTTTCCAAAACATGAGGATTCATAGGAGGGGTCATAACAATTGCTTCAATAACCGCATCTGAAATTTCCTCTTCATGTAAAAATAGCGTTCCAAACATCTTATCAGTGATAACATTAGACAAATAGGGATTCGAGTGAGCGATAATGGGGGTTCCCGTTGCCAAGCTCTCTAAGAAGGTCAACCCTTGGGTTTCACTTGTTGAAGCCGAAATAAAGAAATCGGCAGCTTTATAATACAGAGCTGTATCACTTGGAGCAACCATTCCCGTCATCTGAACAGAATCTGTCAGTCCCAATTCAACAATCATATCCTGCAAAGCTGTCTCATATGGCCCACCACCAACAATAACTAGTTTTACCTTTGGATTGTCCGCCAAAATGTTCGGCATTGCTTTAATAACAGCCTGAATATTCTTTTCATGTGAGATACGAGATAGGCTGAGTAACATGGTTTCATCTGGTCCAATGCCCAGTTGTTCCCTTAATTCCTCAATGTCCGAAGGACAGATTTCAGGGCGGTCAAATTTTGCCAAGTCAATCCCTGTTGGTATGACCCTTTTTGGAATAGGAACATTGTATCGTACCAATAGTTCCTCAACAATTTCACTTGGGCAAATGACACCATCTAAATCATGCAGGAACGAGCGTGCAAAATATTTTATCATTCCAGGACGAATCAACCGTCCCTTAGCGATATAGTGTACATAATCCTCATATTGAGTATGATAGGTATGCACAACAGGAACTTGTAGTTCTTTTGCAACCATCTTACCTAGAATACCTAAGGTAAATTCTGTCTGGGTGTGAACCAAGTCCAACTTATAGCGACTAGCTATCTTTAAGGCATCTGTAAAACCAGCATAGGCTACTCGCCGGTCTTTAAATGCGAAAAACGGAACACTTGGAATACGTATAATATCCCAATCCTCGTAGCGATTGACACCCTCATCTGTTGTTGTAAAAATAAATACTGTATGACCTAATTTTTCAAGCTCAGTTTTGAGAGTTCGAATCGAAGTTGCCACACCCGAAACTTGTGGAAAATAGGTATCTGTAAATAATCCAATCCGCATGCTTTCTCCCATTTTATGTATTATGATTTAGCTAAATCAGCCTGCTCTTGGTAAAAGGCAAGCCACTTTTCAAGTAAGGCTTCCGGAGAATAATAGTTAGAAATCTCTCCCGCTTTATTTGTCAACTCAACCAGCTGATTTGGTTGACTCTGCAACGTTTCTATAGCCGTTTTCATTTCATCCATATTTTTTACTGGCAAATACATTCCCTCGAGAATAACCTTGTACAAATCAATGTCTCGCAACATGATGGCTGTACCGCAACTGGCTGCTTCTAAAATCGTCATTGGGAACAATTCGCTATAACTAGGTAAAAAGAAAACATCAGCCATGTTATACAATTTTAGCATTTCTTCTGCTTCAACTATCCCAGTGAAAACGAGATTTTTAGGAGGCTGTTCCATTAATTTTTTGTATTCTGCATGTCCATCAGTCATATTACCAAATGAAAAACCACCTGCCCAAACAAAGGTCACATCTGGACATTCTCTTGCTAATTGTGCAAAGTCGTCAATTCCTTTTCGTCTCTGCACTTGCCCTGCACCTAATACAACAAATTGCTCTGGAGAAATTGCGTAGTGTTTTCGAACATCTTGCACTTCTTCTGTTGAAAGAGGATGCCACTGATCACGATTTACAAAGTTTGGTAAATAAGTAATTTTATCACGTGAAATTCCATACTCCACCAAATCATCTATGAAACTCGGATTGACGACCACTAACTGGTCCATACGATTATAAAAGGTGATCACATACCAAGATACAAGAGGAGCAAGAAAACGTGGAATTTGTAAGCTACCTTCAAGAGTATCAGGAAGAAAATGCACATAACCAACTCGTCGCCCTGTTCTTTTCTTGAAAAATGTCGTCAAAAAAAAGATAGGATCGATGGTATGGTAATGGGTTACATCCGCCTTACCAAATAGTTTTTCTTGAATGTCTAGCTGAGTTGTTCCACGTTCTCGCAATAAGTGCATCAGTTCTCTATAGGCCCCTGATACCCCTTGTCCCTTTACTTTTTCGCTAGAACTTAACATGTTTATGACTAATTTCTTTGTACTCATATATGTATTATACACTACTTTTTCAAATAGTGAAACCGCGAACAGATAGGGAAATTCCTTACCTATTTTCTGAAAAAATAAAAAGAAGTCGACTGATTAGTTCGACTTCTGAATCCTTATTTTGTAGATTTACGTTCCTTGATACCATGATTCAAGATAACTTCGCGATTATCCAATTCTTCCTTGTGCATAATTTTTGTCAACATACGCATGGCAATTGCACCAATGTCGTAGATTGGTTGATTGATGGACGTCAGATTTGGACGAGTATATTTTGTTACCTGTGAATCATCACTTGTAATGATTTCAAATTCTTCAGGAACCTTTATACCACGATCACTAATACCATTTAACAAACCAGCAGCAATTTCATCTTCAGCAACATATGCTGCAGTTGCTCCCGCATTCAAGACACGTTCCGCCAAGGCATAGCCTTCTTCATATTTGTATTTTGATTCAAAGACAAGACCTTCATTAAACTCTAAACCACTCGCTTGAAGTCCTTCTTTGTAACCAGAAAAACGAACTTTCCCATTGATGTCATCAACCAATGGACCTGAAACAAAGGCAATCTTTTGGTTATTCTTAGCAAGTAATTTTACTGCATCACTACTTGCAGCTGCGTAGTCAATATTGACACTTGGCAATTGGTGTTCCAAATCGACAGTACCTGCTAATACAATCGGAGTGCGTGAACGCGAAAATTCTGCACGAATCTTATCTGTCAGATGATAGCCCATGAAGATAACACCATCGACTTGCTTAGAAAACAATGTATTGACTACATTAATTTCTTTCTCGTCATTTTCATCACTGTTTGCCAACACGATATTATACTTATACATATCAGCAATGTCATCAATCCCCTTAGCCAAGGTTGCAAAGTAGGCATTGGCAATATTTGGAATCACAACCCCCACAGTTGTCGTTTTTTTACTTGCCAAACCACGCGCAACAGCATTTGGGCGATAATCTAATCGATCAATCACCTCTAACACTTTTTTACGAGTATTTTCCTTGACATTTTTATTACCATTGACTACACGACTGACTGTAGCCATTGACACACCAGCTTCACGCGCAACGTCATAAATCGTCACGGTATCGTCTGTATTCATCATCTATTTATACTTCCTTTCTTAAATCAAATTTCTATGAAAATTACGCTTTCACTCAATCATAGTGTATCATTTTTTGAAACCACTTTCAAGAGAAAATCGCAATTTTTTCCTTTGTACTTGCAAATTTTTTGATTTTTTGAAACAATAGTCAATATAATAAAAGAAAATTTCAAAATAATTACCAAATTTGAAAGGAAAAGCCATGTCAAAATTGCAACACGTCCAAAATTACCTCGATTCAAATAAATTAGATTTAGCAATCTTTTCAGATCCAATTAGCATTTATTACCTGACTGGTTACCTCAGTGATCCACATGAGCGCCATATGTTGCTCTTTGTCATGCCTGATCATGAATCACTCCTTTTCCTTCCTGCCTTGGATGTAGAACGTGCGGTTGCGACTGTTGACTTTCCTGTAGCCGGCTATATGGACTCAGAAAACCCATGGAAGATTATCAAGAGCAAATTGCCACAAAAATCTTTCTCAGCAATCAGTGCAGAATTTGATAATTTGAATTTAACCCGCTACCATGGTCTTCAGTCTATCTTTAGCCAACCATTTTCAGACATTACACCTCTGATTAATACTATGAAATTGATCAAGTCGCGTGATGAAATAGAAAAAATGTTGGTTGCTGGTGAATTTGCAGATAAAGCAATGCAAGTTGGCTTTGATAATATCTCACTCAATGTAACAGAAACTGATATCATTGCTCAGATTGAATTTGAAATGAAAAAACAAGGCATTTCAAAAATGAGCTTTGATACCATGGTCTTAACAGGAAATAATGCCGCTAACCCTCACGGAATTCCATCAACAAACAAAATCGAAAATGACGCTCTGCTATTGTTCGACCTTGGTGTAGAAACTTTGGGATATACTTCCGATATGACGCGCACAGTCGCTGTCGGTAAGCCAGACCAGTTTAAACAGGATATTTACAACTTAACTTTAGAGGCTCATATGGCTGCAGTTAATATGATCAAGCCTGGTGTGACCGCTAGTGAAATTGACAATGCCGCACGATCAGTGATTGAAAAAGCTGGTTATGGTGAGTATTTCAACCACCGTCTTGGACATGGTTTGGGCATGAGTGTCCATGAATTCCCATCGATTATGGAAGGCAATGATTTGGTCATAGAAGAAGGTATGTGTTTCTCTGTCGAGCCTGGTATTTACATCCCTGGAAAAGTTGGTGTTCGTATCGAGGATTGTGGTTACGTTACCAAAAATGGCTTTGAAGTCTTTACAAAAACACCAAAAGAATTACTGTATTTTGAAGGGTAATGGGAACCAATCGTTTCTTCACTCCTCAAAGCTCGTTGGCAACAGTTCATTTTTATCTAAAATAAAAGTGCTGTGATGCCGATTATTAAAATAAAAGCATACGATCATGTTACCGAAGAGTTTCATAATCGTATGCTTTATTTATTTGTATGCCTGTCTTACAAAATTTTAAGAAAGTGTAACTAAAAACATGTCTCAGTCCAACCAAGAAGGCTTTTTATCTTAAAAATTTCGTCCGTTTTTACCGTAACCGTATTTTTCCATAAAGTCTTGACGGAATTCCAAAAGGTTATCATCCATGATTGCTTGACGGACATTTTTCATTAGGTTAATCAAGAAAAATAGATTGTGATAACTGGTCAAACGAATACCAAATGTCTCGTCGGCCTTAAGTAAATGACGGAGATACGCACGTGTGTAGTTTTTACATGTGTAGCAATCGCACTCTGGATCTAATGGTGTAAAGTCCTCAGCGAACTGAGCGTTTTTAACCACAAGACGTCCTTGACTTGTCATGCAAGTTCCATTACGTGCAATGCGTGTTGGTAGTACACAGTCAAACATATCAACCCCACGAATCACACCATCAATCAAGCTATCTGGTGCTCCAACACCCATGAGGTAGCGTGGTTTATTCTCCGGTAAAAGAGGGGTGGTGAAGTCCAGGACAGCATTCATTTCAGCGTGTGTTTCACCAACAGCCAATCCCCCAATAGAGTAGCCTGGAAAATCCATGCTAACCAAATCATGAGCTGATTGGCGACGAAGATCCTCAAAACCAGCACCCTGTACAATACCAAATAAGCCTTGATCATGGGGACGACGATGAGCCTTAAGACCACGTTCTGCCCAACGACTGGTTCTTTCAATCGATTTTTTTACATAGTCATAAGGTTGATAGAACTGCGGACACTCATCAAAGCTCATCATAATGTCAGAGCCAAGATTGTTCTGAATGGAAATAGCTTTTTCAGGTGACAAGAACATTTTACTACCATTAAGATGGTTCTTAAATGTAACACCTTCTTCAGTAATATTTCGGCTATCTGCTAGAGAGTATACTTGGAAACCGCCTGAGTCAGTCAGAATTGGTTGATCCCAATTCATAAACTTGTGCAAACCACCTGCACGCGCCACTAAGTCGTCACCTGGACGAAGCCACAGATGATAGGTATTGGATAGGATAATCCCTGATCCCATCTCTTTCAATTCTTCAGGCGACATGGTCTTTACCGTTGCCTGAGTCCCAACTGGCATAAACATGGGGGTTGGAAAGGTCCCATGTGGGGTAATAATTTCACCCAAACGAGCACCTGTATGCTTTTCTTTCTTAATCAAGCGATACTTGATTGGAACATCTGTCATCTTTTATTTACCTCCCGCTAGGAAAAACAGTCCTAGGAATTTAATCTTGCATGGTCTAATCGATTGTTCTGTCTTATGAAAAATAAACAAGTATCATTTTCATGTATATCCGACGAATCGTTTTGAAAGTTGAGAAGAACAAAACTTACTGTAACTAACTTGAAATAAGGAATCGATTAATTTCCACAGCACCTTCCAGTCTATCAAAAAAAATCTAGCTTGTCATCTAGAATTATGTTACAATGTCTATCAAAGGAGACCCTATCTATGTTGACTATTGCTACAATTACTGACAAGGCTAGAAAAACATTACAAAATACTCCCAACATCTTTCAAATTGCACTTATTCCAGTGCTCATATCCGTCAGTGTCCAACTTTTCTCATCCACTCGTCAATCTATTCTTGAGGTATACTTGTCACAAGATGGATCCAATCTACATTTCAGTTACCTACTGTCTAGCATACTATTTCCTATCTTTTATGGACTTTTAATGAGCCTGTTATATCTATCTATAATGTGGACTCTTTTCAAAGGCATTAAACAGGGAGCGAATGAATACAGAGTGAGCAGTTCATTGGCCATTTTTCAACATGAACAGTTTAAAAAAATTTTCTTTACTTTCATCTTAAAGCGCATTTTGTTATTTCTTTGGGGCCTTATTTTCTACATCGGACTAGTATGTTTTTTAGGCTCAATTATCTATTTATCGAGTTTTCTCCTTTCACAAGGGAGCGTTACCGAGGTTCAAATTCCCTATGACATTCTCAGTGTGACAGGTATGCTGTTTTTCATCGGATTTTTGCTGATAATCATTGGGTTGATTATTTATCTACCTCAAATCTACGCCTATTCGCAAGTTGAGACAGTTTTATTTGATCAACTAACCACGAATGACTACCGCAATCCTCTTTCTACCATTAAACACAGTCGGAACCTAATGAAAGGATACAAAATGAAACGCTTTCTGTTAGATCTGCATTTCATCGGATGGTTCCTACTTTCTACTATCACCTTCGGTGTAGTTGGCATTTATGTGTTGCCTTACTATCATGCTGCGCAAATCCACTTTTACACTGCACTATTAGAAGATCAGAAGCATTCATTTGTAAAAACATCAGCTTAGAATATGATTTCGGTCTAGTTTCTCACTAACTAGCTGATAGAATATATCATAGCTTTCAAAAAAACACCCTTATCCAATTGCTAAATATAATTGGATAAGGGTACTTTTTTTCATATTTACTCTACTTCACTTCTCACACACTGCAAGGCAGCTCCGATAACTTGGTGCATATCGTAGTAACGATAATGACCGAGACGCCCACCAAATATAACATTCTCTTGTTGTTCTGCGAGGCGTTTATAAGCAGTATAGAGTTTGTTGTTACGATCATTGTTGACTGGATAATATGGCTCATCGCCTCGTGTCCATGTCTTCGAATACTCACGTGTAATAATGGTTTTCGGTTGTGTACCAAATTCAAAATGTTTGTGTTCGATAATTCGAGTAAATGGCGTTTCACTATCTGTGTAGTTCACAACTGCATTCCCTTGATAGTTTTCCATATCCAAGACCTCTGTCTCAAATCGAAGGCTACGATATTCCAATTCACCAAGTTGGTAATCAAAAAACTCGTCAATCATTCCTGTAAAGACAATTTTCGGATAGGTAGCTAAATAGTCTTCCTTATTGGCAAAGAAATCAACACTTGTCTCCACATCAATATTGTCATGGTCCAACATTTTTTCAACAATCTGCGTGTAACCACCAATGGGAATACCTTGAAATGTGTCGTTAAAATAGTTATTGTCGTAAGTCAAACGCACGGGCAAACGACGGATGATAAAAGCAGGCAACTCCGTACATGGTTTTTCCCATTGTTTCTCAGTGTATGACTTGATCAATTTTTCATAGATGTCTGTACCAACTAGTGAGATGGCTTGTTCTTCCAAGTTCTCAGGTGTTTTTCCTCCCAAAACAGCACGTTGCTCAGCAATCTTTGCCTCTGCCTCCGCAGGAGTAACCACACCCCACAGTTTATTGAAGGTATTCATGTTGAATGGAAGATTGTAAATCTCACCCTTGTAGTTGGCAACTGGTGTGTTTGTGTAGCGGTTGAACTCTGCAAACTGATTCACATAGTCCCAAATTTCCCTCTCTGAAGTGTGGAAAATATGAGCTCCATATTCATGGACCTGAATGCCTTCTACTTCTTTTGTATAGATGTTACCAGCAATGTGGTCTCGTTTTTCGATAACCTTGATTTTTTTACCCTTTTTAGCTGCCTCATGAGCAAAGACTGCACCGAACAAACCAGCACCTACAACTAGATAATCGTAATTGTTCATTTATTTGATCAAACCTTTCTTACAAAACAAAGTTGTCTATCAGTGGAAGCCATAGCATCAAACTGAAAACCGTCGACCCTTGCTTCCTTTAAATGTTCCAAGGTCACACAATTTGTCTCTGCCATCCATGACAAAAATCTGCCTCTCCCCTTTTTGGATATTGTGGAATGTATTTTCCTCTTGCCATTCTTTTCTTCCTCAAACAGCACCCTTATCATTCTCTTTTGAATTTCCGGAGAAAAAACTTGTTCAAATTCCGAAGATGCCAAAGAAATAATGACTTCTTCATTTTGCAGACAAGCATCATAAAAGGGACGCCAAAATTGCTTCAATGATTTTCCCATCACTTTTAAACTCCCTTGAAAATCCAAACGATGAGGTGCAATGAGGGAGAATGGAGATATCAATCCATAAAAACCAGTTGCAATATAAACATGATCTTTCATGTAAGACAGTTCCTGGTCAGAAAGGTCAGTTCGGTGCATATAACGATACATCAATCCATCATACAAGAGCCAAGCAGGATATGTTTTTGCTCGACCATGCACTATCCTTGTCCAACGATCTTTCTCCAGCTCCGCTCTTTCCAGTGGCAATTTATAAAAATCTGCTAACTGCTGAGAATCTTTACTTGCAAGCTCAGATAAAACTTGCAAACTTTCTGGAGATAAATCCTGAAAAGCTTGTGGATCCATATTTGTATTTAATTCTTTAGCATTTGGTAAAATAATCTTCATGCCTTTCATTATAACACAGGCCTCGCTTCTCTGCCTACTCTGCACAGTTTGTTCTTGTCTTACTTGAAACAATGCTATATACTAATAGTAAATCATCTGTAAGGGGACAGTTGACATGACAAAATACCAGCAAATTATCTCAGATATTAACCAAGCTATTGAAAACCATACTTATAAACGTGGGCAAAAACTCCCATCAGTACGGCAACTTAGTCAAACTTACCAGTGCAGCAAAGACACTGTACAAAAGGCCTTGGTCGAACTCAAATACCAAAAGAAAATCTATTCTGTCGAAAAAAGTGGATACTACATCCTGGAAGACCAACATTTCAAGGAAGATATGGTCGATTTAAATCCAGCCGATTTTCAGGAATTACCATACGAAGATTTCCGCATTTGTCTTCATGAAAGCCTCATTGGAAGAGAAAACTATCTCTTTAACTACTACCACCAACAAGAAGGACTGGCAGAATTGATTTCCTCTGTCCAGAGCCTTCTAATGGATTACCATGTCTATACAAAAAAAGACCAGTTGGTCATTACCGCTGGTAGCCAACAAGCTTTGTATATTCTAACACAAATGACTTTTACCAATGACAAATCTGATATATTAATTGAAAAGCCTACCTATTCACGGATGGTCGAACTCGTTCAACACCAAGGGATTCCTTATCAAACCATTGAACGCAACCTTGATGGCATTGACCTCGAAGAATTAGAATCCATTTTCAAAAAAGGAAATATCAAATTTTTCTATACTATTCCTCGCTTGCATAACCCTCTCGGTTCAACCTATGACCTGGCCACTAAAACAGCCATTGTAAAACTTGCTAACCAATACAACGTCTACATCATTGAAGATGATTATTTAGCAGACTTTGACTCCAGCCACAGTCTTCCATTGCATTACCTTGATACAGACAATCGTGTCATTTATATCAAATCCTTCACCCCTACACTCTTTCCTGCACTACGAATTGGTGCAATTAGCCTTCCCAACCAATTACGCGATGCTTTTATACAACACAAAAGCTTGATTGACTACGATACCAACCTCATCATGCAAAAGGCACTTTCACTGTATATTGATAATGGTATGTTTTCACGAAATACACAGCACCTTCATCAAATACATCACGTACAGTGGAATAAAACGAAAGAATACCTCAATCAGCATTCACTATCCGTTCCATATCGTATTTCAAAAGGAAGTGTAACCTTTCAACTTGAAAAAGGGACCGTGACGCCTGCCATTCAACAGCAAATCAGAATGAGTCAATTTTTTGAAGGCGAAAAGCATGATTTCCTCCAATTGCACTATGGGGAGGATCTCCCAGAGAGGTTGGACATGCTTCAGCAACGATTGCAATCCAAATAAATCGAATAAACAAATCCCCTTCAGCTTTTTTGTGTACCGAAGGGGAATTTAGTTACATCATATTATAGTCGAATGAACGAGTTGTCAGAAAAGGAACTGAGGTACAGGTAGTTAGAACAGCCTAAAGGCTGTTCTAGGTTGGAAATTAGACATGCGAAACAAATCACTTTCGTAGAGTAGGGCAAACCGAAAGTGACGAGGTAGCAAAGCTACAAATTCAAATGACAATAAATATTTGATTGAAAACTATTGGACGGAGGCCTCAATTTCATAGCCCATCAGTAATCCTCCGTCTTCTGCATAAAAACTGCACAATCCAGACGTTGCAACCTCATCAATGATGGCGGCAGGAAAACTATGTCGGACTAACTCTGAAAAGTCTTGGAAAAACTTCACATTGTTACGGTGTGCCATCACAATGCGCCCTCCTTGATACCCTGCTTTCTTCATTTCTTCGAAAGCCGCTTTGACAGATTTTTTATGACCTCGCGCTTTTTGAAGCAACTCAAGTTTGCCCTCAGCACTCGCTTCACCAACCATTCGAATATTTAGCAGTCCAACAACTGTTCCAACCAGTTTGCTCAGACGACCATTCTTAACTAGATTATCCACCTTAGCCAATACGAAGAGAAGCTTACTATGGTTTTGGTAATGGGTGATGGCCTCTACTACTTGTGGGAAATCCAAACCTGTTCCAATCAACCGGTTAATTTCATCCACCAAAAGGTCCATTTCACCACCGGCTGACAAGCTATCAATCAGGTGAATTTGAACTTCTGGATGCTCCTCCAAATACATATCTCTTGCTATCCGAGCTGCATTAAAGCTTCCTGACAAGCCACCAGTAATTGTCAAGACAATAATATGATCGGCTCCTTCAAAAGCGGACTGATATGCCTGAGGACTCGGACATGCTGAGCCTGCTGCAGCCTTAGAAGTTTCCATCACATGCATCATATGGTCAATATCCAAGCTAGCATCGTCAACGAATGCTTCATCTCCCACCTGAATTGTAAGTGGTACGCTAATAAATTCGGTATTTGGCGCCAGATTTGCTAATTGACGGTAATCACAGCCTGAATCTGCGACAATTTTCCATTTTGACATAGGATTCTCATTTCTAGTTTTACTTTTTTATTTGACAATAAATCTCTATTTACTTACAATTATATCATTAAACAATCCCAGCTGAAAGCATTTACTTTCAGACGTCACACAAGTGGAAAGGATGAATATGACCGAGCGTAAGATTTCACCCAAATCATTAAAAAATCTCTATCAATCTAATAAAGAAGCCAATCAGCTAACCAAGGAATCTATCGAAACCGCTCTGCTATTTCTCCTAGAGAAAAAAGAACTCAAGCAAATTTCGGTTTCTGAGTTAGTACGAAAAGCAGGGGTTTCTCGAAATGCATTCTATCGGAACTACAAATCAAAAGAAGAGATTCTAGAAGCCTATTACGAGCGAACTTCCAGCAACCTTAAAAAGAAATGGCATGATTTACAGGACAAGGTTCAAAAGGACGGCGTCAAGCAAAGTTTTGCGGATTTTGTACAAGATCAAAAACGTAAAGCGGAGCAAAGCAAAACTATATCCAATGTCAGCCAATGGATCAAGGAAAAAACAAAACGGGATTAAAAGTCCCGTTTTTTGTTGTTTTCTCTCTATTTTTTGCCTAATTTTCTAGTCTTTTTGAGGGCGGCGGCGACTGCCTTGATAACGGCGTAACGGAAGCCTTCTTCTTCAAGAGCCACTACGCCTGCAATAGTCGATCCACCTGGCGAGGTCACTTCTTGCCTCAACTGGGCTGGATGCTTGTCGCTGGATAATACCATTTGAGCAGTTCCAGCCAAGGTTTGTGCAGCCAAAATTTTCGCATCCTCCGCTGTAAGACCATTCTGCACACCCGCATCTGTCAGGGCCTCAATCATCTGATAGACGAAGGCAGGTCCACAGCCCGCGATAGCCGTCGCAGCATCTATCAACTTCTCTGGCACTTGCTGTACCTTGCCAGATTTTTCTAAAATTTGTTCCAATAGCGGAGCGAGTTCTTGATTGACCACGCTATAGGTTGTCATACCTTGGCCGATAGCGACAGGTGTATTGGGCATGATACGAATGAGTTTATCTGCAGACACAAATTCTTCCAGGCTGTTAAGGGTCACTCCTGCTGCCATGGAAATCCAGATAGCTGATGGATTCTGGCTAATCTGGTCCTGTAAGCCTGATAAGACAGACTGAATTAGGTGAGGCTTGACCCCAAGGAAAATCACCTCGGCCTGCTCTGCTATTTCCCCATTAGAAAAAAGCTGACCTCCCACCTTCTCTTGAAGAGCATGGGCTTTTACTGGGTTGTGGTTGCTGAGGAGGAGCTGAGTGTCTGCCTGCTGGCTGACCGCTTGAGCTAGAGCCGCTCCCATATTGCCCAGTCCAATAAATCCAATCTTCATCTTGTCCTCCTAACGAATATGGCCGTCGCCTGTGATGATGTACTTGTAAGTTGTCATTTCACGCAGTCCCATTGGACCACGAGCGTGCATCTTCTGGGTAGAAATGCCCAGCTCGCAGCCCAGACCAAACTCGCCGCCGTCAGTAAAACGGGTCGAGGCATTGACATAGACTGCCGCTGAGTCCACGTAGAGTGTGAACAAGTCTGCCGTCTGGCTGTTTTCCGTCACAATGGCCTCGCTATGTCCAGTCGAATGTTGGCCGATGTGTCTGATGGCTTCTTCTACGCTTGATACGACTTTGACAGCCATGATATAGTCTAAAAATTCCGTGTCAAAATCTTGGTCGCCTGCTGGTTTGGATTGTTTTAGAATTGCCTGTGCCTGACTGTCAGCACGTAATTCCACCTGACCAGAAAGAGCTTCTTCCAAACGAGGCAAGAATTGACTGGCAATTGATTCGTGGACCAGCAAGACTTCAGCCGCATTGCAGACTGAGGGACGACTGGTTTTGGCATTGACCACAATCCGCAAGGCCTTTTCCAAGTCCGCATCCTTGTCCACATAGACATGACAGATTCCCGTACCTGTTTCTATAACTGGCACAGTCGCATTTTCAACAACAGCTTGAATAAGTCCTGCACCGCCACGTGGCACCAAGAGGTCAATCTTGCCTTTGGCAGTCATCAACTCGGTCGCAGAGGCACGGCTGGTATCTTGGACTAACTCGATGACCTTAGGTGATAGGCCAACTTCTTCCAAACCTGCCTTGAGGGCTGTGACAATAGCCTGGGCCGAATGAAAAGCTTCCTTGCCACCACGCAAGATGACCGCATTACCACTCTTGATTGCCAAGGCTGCGGCATCTGAGGTCACATTTGGACGGCTTTCGTAAATCATTCCCACCAATCCAAAGGGTATTGATTTCTTGCAAATGTTCAAGCCGTCTGCCCGAGTGGATTCTTCCAAGACTAATCCGACAGGATCTGGCAAGCCAATCAAGGCCCGAATGCCATCTGCCATGGCTTCAATTCGTTCAGCAGTCAGGAGCAATCTGTCCTGCATGACTTGGCTAATCTTGCCTTGGGCATTTTTCATATCGATGGCATTGCCTGCTAAAATTGCCTCAGTCTGAGCAACCAACTGGTCTGCCATTGCTGATAGGGCCTGATTTTTTTGTTCTGTTGTCGCTAGGTTGATTGAAGCCTTGTGGGCCAATAAACTATCTAATAATACCTGTGTTGTTGTCATATATTTCTCCTCCTTAGTCTTTCAGTTTGCTCATTCGTCAACATAAAAAAGATAAACTGAATCACTATAAACTAACCCAATCGTTTCGGTGAATCAACACACCTTCTGCTCTGCCATTTTTCAACTTGTTCTGCAAGTCTTCGGACGATAGTTTGACCCGACCTTTGCCAATCAAACGATGTTCACTTTGGCTATATACTTCGACAACCTGCCCTACACCAAAATCACCTTCGATAGCTTTGACACCTGCTACTAACAAACTTCGACCTTGATGCAACATCGCTTCAACAGCACCTGCATCCACTTCAACAGTCGCATCAGTCCGAGCATAGAAAGCCATCCACTGTTTTCGTTGATTCATGGCATGTTCATCTGCTAAGAACAAGGTTCCTCTATTAGCCTGACTAACAGCCTGAAGCAAAGCGGTATCTTCTTTGGAAGAACAAACAAATACTGGCACGCCTGACTTGGTTGCAATCTGAGCTGCTTGTAGTTTAGTAGTCATGCCTCCTGTCCCATTAGACGAACCAGCCCCTGCAGCCATGGCAAATAGGTCTTCCGTGATTTCTTTAATTTCAGGTAAATGCTCTGCTGTGGGATCACTATTTGGGTTTGCAGTATATAGCCCGTCCACATCGGTCAATAAGACCAGAAGATCTGCCTTTAAGAGAGAGGCAACTTGAGCAGACAAGGTATCGTTATCCCCCACCTTAATCTCCTCAATGGCAATGGTGTCATTTTCATTAATAATGGGAATCGCACGTTGTTTAAGTAAGACTTGCAAGGCCTGAGAAGCATTCCGATATCGTCGTGCGTCAGCAAAATCATCTTGCGTTAATAGAATTTGCGCTGATACAATGCCATCTTTCATCAAATTTTGTGTATATTCTTCAATCAAAAGTCCTTGACCCACTGCCGCAGAAGCCTGTTTTTCTGCAATTTTCGTCGGTCGCTTATCAAAGCCCAATCGTCTAAATCCTGCAGCAATAGAACCTGAGGTTACCAATACGATTTGATAGCCCTTTTGATGGAGTTGAGCCAATTGATTGGTAATGCGAGCTATTTTAATTCGATCCAGACTTCCATTGTCTTGTGTCAGGGAACTAGTTCCCACCTTAAATACTATTGTTTTTTCAGTCATCGTAGCTTCTCTCTCAAACTAATATTTGAAAAATTATACCATAGAATCAAATATTTTTCTATACTGATGAAAAAAAGAGCACGCCATACGCATGAAAAAAAAGAGGCTAGACTCATCACGTCTAGCGATCTTATTGTTTGTTAATCCGCAACTCATTCTTCAAAATATTGCTGCACAGTTCCACAAATTTCTTTTTCATCTATTTTTGTTAGTTGATAATCTTTCTGTAAAAAGGAAAGAATTTGGTGCCCATATCGTTTTGTATAGACCCTGTTATCTAAAACCAATACAATCGATTCTTGAGTTGACTGACGATTGGTCCTTCCAATAGCCTGTTTTAATTTGATCATCATCATTGGCAAGTTATAATCGTAAAAAGGATTCTTCCCTTCATTTCTCAAATGATCATTTATTTTCTGGACAAATCGATCCTTCGGATTTTCAAAAGGTAACCGAGTGATGACTTGAATCAATTGATTATGGCTTGAAAAGTCTACACCCTCCCAGAACATTCCTGTTCCAAGCAAAAGTTGACATTCTCCACGCTCAAATTTTCGTTTTAATGTTATTTCCTGACCATGTTTATGTTGGGCCAAATGAGGAAGAGCGTACTGATCTAGTAAATCAGAAACCTGTAACAATAAAGAAATGGAGGTAAATAAAACCAAGATCGGTTTGCCCAGCTCTGCCATTTCAACCAAATGACGCGCCAGATAATCAGCGTGTTCGTCTTTTGGCAATTTTATGATGTCTGGAAGATTCGTTGGAAAAATAATTTCTTGGTTTTCCACTTTTTTGGTTGGCAATAAATCCATTGTAGCCTGTTCAAAGCCCAATAGGTCAGATAGATTTACCTGATTGCTGATAACCAAGGTAGCACTAATACAAAAGATCTTAGACTTTGGTAATAGACTCGCTACATTTAGCAAGCCATCCTTTGCTCCTCTCAAATAAGCAACACGTTTTTCTTCTAACACCTTTTCTTCCAACCAAAATGCATCATAATAATCCAAAAACTGCAATAATTCACGCAAATCACTATCCTGTAATTCAGTCAAATTTTGACGAACCTGCGCTAGTTCCTCTTTATGAATTTCTCGGTAACCATTCTGTCGAAAACGAGTCAAAAAATGACTGAGTTCAAACTGACTCGATTCAAATAAGCGCTGTTCCAATATCGAATCAGCCTTGTCCTTCTTGCTTTGCAAGAGCTGTAAAGCAACGCCCAACTCTTGTGAATCAGTCGCCAAGTTTTCAGCAGCCAGCAGAAATTTCTGCGCCTCATCAATCACCACGATACGGTGAGCCATGAGAGGATCTTGATCCTTGAGATGATGAAGGAAATAGGCATGATTCGTGATGAGCAATCGACATGACTGTGCTTGTTGATTCAGTCTTCTCCAAAAATCCCATTCCCAAAACAAACTCTCGGAATCTATTGTTCCATCATGGCTAATATCGTCAAAATAAGACTGATAACGCTGTTTTTGCTTCAACTCATCTAAGTCACCTGTGTGAGTTTCAGTCAGCCAAACCAGCACTTGCATTTTGAATAAATTGACAAGTCGATTGCTATCCTGTTTTTGCAAAGATTTCCAAAATTTATCCAAATTTATAAAATGCTTTGGGGATTTTATAGAGACGATTGGAATTTGAAATATTTCTTGTAATTTACATCCTTCATTTTCTATGATTTGCTCTTGGAGGAGTTTTGTTGGAACAGTCACTAATAATGGCTGATCAGTTTTGGCAAGAAGAGGAAGCAGATAGCCATAAGTCTTCCCTAGTCCTGCTTGTGCCTGAATAAAATGCACACTTTCTTGATCATCCAATCGTTTTTCAACAACTGTTGCAAAAGCTGTTTGGTTTTTCCGTTCGTGCAAGCCTAGTAGAGCAATGTTGGTCAAAAAATCTTCGGACAGATGATAAGCCTGCTTTGTTTCAAGTGGTCTTTTAAGTACCAATCCATGAACTACCTCGAAACTTTCTGACAGATTATCTGACAAATAGGGAACCATCTCATCAATAACCAATCGACTCTCAAAAAGCAACTGATCAGCTAAGAGCAAGAGATTCTCCACCATGAAAGTGGGGAGACTTTTAATTTTCTCTTGAATTTTGATGAGCAATCGAGCGGTTGCCAAGGCATCAGAAATGGCCGTATGAGCCTGTTCTAAACCTAAATCCAAATATTCTGCCAAATTCCCCAGACTATATTTATCAAAAGTCGGAAAGAAAAGTTGGGATAACTCAACCGTATCTACCCTTGGAGACAACAAATCATAGCCCTCAAAAAAGAGAGCCTCAGCCAACAAGTTTGCATCAAATTTAACATTATGAGCTACAAAAATTGCATCACTAATCAGCTCATAGATTTTCCCAGCAACTTGTCCAAAGTCAGGTGCTATGGCCAACCGCTGGTCCGTAATCCCTGTTAAATTTTTTATATGGTCATCTAATAATTCATAGGGATTAATATCTGTGGAATAGGTCTCTACTATTTCCCTGTTTTCAACGATAACTATCCCGATTTGAATAATTTTTGCATCAATACCAGTCCCCGTAGCTTCCAAATCTACTACTGCGTATCGATTGCTTGTTCTAGTTATATCCATAATGACATTATAGCATATTCCATTTATAGGAAAAAGCTCCAAACAAAATCCATGAAGAATGCCATTTTTTTTGTTACACTAATACCGTCTTTGATTTTGTATAGACTATTATGAATGAAAATTAGGGGAGCGAACATGAAAATCCATAAAACAATCAATCCAGTGGCCGTCCAAAATACCTATTATCTTGAAAGTGATACCCATCTGATTGTAGTAGATCCTGGTAGCGATTGGAACAAGATTCATGATAAGATTGAACAAATTGGAAAACCAATTACTGCAATACTCTCGAGTTTATCAGTTAATTCATTTCACAACCGCTGTTTTTGCGATAACAGCGGTATTTTTTTAACATTTTATTGATATTTTTGTTGTTGTGAACGGCGGTGTATGTTATAATATATTTATGGCATTTATTCGAATTACAAAAAACAGAGAAGGCCGTAAACATGTTTATCTTGTTGAAGGATATCGTGAGAACGGAAAGTCAAAACAACGGATTCTTTATAAATATGGTTTGTTGGACGAATTGGAAGCGAAAGAACCAGGCATTCTTGAGCGATTAAAACGTGAAGCAAAGGAAAACTCACAAGCTAAGTCTGAGGAATTTCTGATAAAACTTTCTTTGAAAGATCCAATGAACAAACCTGACGAAAACATTGGTTGGAAGATTTTAGAAGATCTTTATACTACACTTAAGTTACATCAATTCTTTAAAAAGAATAAGCCGTCAAAAATGACGATGGACTTAGATGAAACAGTTAAACTACTGATTTTTCAACGAATTCTTAATCCGGGAAGTAAATATAAAACTTTCTACCACCAAGCTTCCCTATTCGGAGATTGGAATGTTCCATATAATTCAGTTTATCGGTCACTAGATATCTTAAATACCTTTCAATCAGAAATTCAACAGCACTTACATCAAGAAGTTAGCCAATTAACGAATCGAACTGGAACCTTAGTGTTTTATGATGTTACCAACTATTTTTTTGAAATTGATGTTCCTGATGAAGATATCCGTGATGAAAATGGAGACCTTCTTGTCGAGGGGCTTCGTCGAAGAGGAGCTAGTAAAGAATATAGGAAAGACCCCATTATCCAAATGGGATTATTCATGGATATGAACGGTATTCCTATCGCTTATAAACTATTTCGAGGAAACCTTACAGACCCTATCACTTATATTCCAGCAATTGAGCAAGTAAAGAAACAGTTTGGGATTGAACGGTTGGTAGTGGTCGCAGACAAAGCGATGAACAGCACAAATAACCTGAATGCCACTATAAAGAACAATGACGGCTGGATCTTCTCGCAAAAGCACCGTGGGAAACGAGGTGCTCCGAAGGATATTCAAGAAAAAATATTGGAAGAATCTGGTTGGCAGTTTAATCAAGATATCACTTTCGCTAAAAAGTCTTACATTCGAGAGAGAAAACTTGGGACCAAGAAGGATTCTCCAACCGTTAAAGAAAAAGTACTACTGACCTGGTCAAAGAAATATGAAGATAGAGAACGGATTCGACGTGAAGGGGCTCTTGACTATGCCAATAAGCTAACTGATGCGGAATTGTTTCGACAAACGAGCAAGAAGGGTGGAAAGAAATACCTTGAGTTGAGCTATTTGGATAAGGAAACCGGAGAGGTTAAACCATTTTCGCCACTTATCCGAATTGACCAAGAACAGGTCGAATTTGATGCTCAATTTGATGGGGTTCATGTCCTTGTGACCAGTGAGATTGAGATGGAAGATGATGCCATATTAGAGGCCTATCAAGAATTATCTGCGATTGAGAATTGTTTCCGAATTACAAAAACAGAGTTTGAAACGAGACCTGTTTATGTACGAAAAAATGAACATATTGAAGGCCATTTCCTAACCTGCTTTATCAGTTTAGTGATGATACGCTTATTGTATTACATTACCGATAAGAAAATGAGTCCTGCTCGAATGATAGAGGGCTTAAACAGTATGTTAGCTGCAGATATGGGACAAGGGATATATAGAGTCAAGCAGAACCATGAAGCAAGTGAGTTACTTCATTTATTAGGAATCACTTGGGATCGTGGAACTGTCAGACATGAAGATATTCAAAAGTTAGGGAAAAACTGCATACACAACACAATTTATGACTCAAAAAAGCTCCCTAAACGTTGATTTGACAGCGTTTAGGGAGCTTTTTTCATTTTTTAACTGATAAACTCGAGATTATAGCATATTCAATTTATAGGCAAAAGCTCCAAACAAAATCCATGAAGAATGCCATTTTTTTTGTTACACTAATACCGTCTTTGATTTTGTATAGACTATTATGAATAAAAATTAGGGGAGCGAACATGAAAATCCATAAAACAATCAATCCAGTGGCCGTCCAAAATACCTATTATCTTGAAAGTGATACCCATCTGATTGTAGTAGATCCTGGTAGCGATTGGAACAAGATTCATGATAAGATTGAACAAATTGGAAAACCAATTACTGCAATACTCTTGACCCATACTCATTACGATCATATTATGAGTTTGGACATTCTACGTGAAACCTACCACTTTCCACCTGTATATGTTGCAGAAAGTGAAGCTAGCTGGCTTTACACACCAGAAATGAACCTGTCCGGACTACCTCGTCATGACGATATGGAAAATGTCATTTGCAAACCCGCAGAACAAATCTTTCAGTTTGAAAAAGAATACAAATTTGATGGTTTTCATTTTATAGTTGTTCCCACACCTGGCCATTCGATTGGTGGTGTATCCTTCATCTTCCCTGAAGAAGAATGCGTGATTACAGGTGATGCCCTATTTCGTGAAACCATTGGCCGGACAGACCTTCCTACAAGTAATTTTGAAGACTTGATTTATGGAATCCAAAACAATTTATTTACTCTGCCAAATCACTATACTGTCTACCCTGGTCATGGACAAAATACGACCATTGCCCATGAAAAAAATTTCAACCCATTTTTTAAGCGATAAAAAAATCCTGAGAAGCAAAACTTCTCGGGATTTTTTCTAAATTTAAATCTTCAAATAACGGTTCATTGAAATGAGAGAGCCTAAAGAACCTATGAGTATTCCGATAACGAATAAAGTGCCAATCATAGCTGGAATGAACATATTTAAGCTAATTAAAGAAAGATCTTGACTAGCTAAACTACTGTTTAAAGAAGTATAAATTAACTTATATAAGAAATATACAATTACAGATGGGATAATGGCTCCTAGCAAACCGACCCATGCACCTTCCCATAAAAAAGGGCCACGAATGTAACTATTTTTTGCCCCCACTAAACGCATGATTTGAATTTCACGACTACGTGAAATAATCGTAATACGAATCGTATTCGAAATTAGGAAGACAGCGGTGAATAATAACAGTCCTGTTGCAGCTAAGCCCCATGTACGAACCATATCAGCCAATTTAAAGATTCGTTCTGTTTCCACTTCACCGTCACGTACTTCAGTTACACCATCAATTTTTGCAATTTCAGCAGCGACTGATTTAACATACTGAGGTTCCGTCGTATCAATAATATAAGCATCATAAAGTGGATTAGCATCCCCTTGGAACAAGTTCCACGTTTCACCTAAGGTTTCCGTTAGTTTTTTCAACTGGTCATCTTTACTTGAATATGTTACAGTTTCGACATTTTCAAGTGCTGTAATTTGATTATACACTGTCTTGTAATCTGGATTAGCAACTGTTTGTCCCTCATCATTTACAATCGTTTCAGCTTGATCAGTAGAATTTGCACGAAGATAGACATTAATACGAACATTTTGCTCCAAATCAGAAGCAAGTTTAGCTGTATTTAAAATGACAGAAGCAAACAGTCCCACTAAAGTAAGGGTAATGGTTACGGAAGAAATAGCGGCAATCGTCATCCAACCATTTCGTTTTAGGCTTTTCAATGACTCAATAAAGTGTCTAAAAAATCGATTATTCATCGTATCCGTACTCTCCTTCTGCTTCATCACGTACCAGACGACCATCTTCGATAGCTATAACACGGTGACGAAGTGTGTTTACGATTTGGCTATTATGCGTCGCCATTAAAATCGTTGTCCCTTGTAAGTTAATTCTTTCTAAAAGATTCATAATCTCCCATGAGTTTTCGGGATCCAAGTTACCAGTTGGTTCATCAGCAATCAATACCTTAGGATTATTTACAATTGCACGTGCAATTGCAATCCGTTGTTGCTCACCACCCGAAAGTTCATTTGGAAATGAACGAATCTTATGTTTCAAACCAACCAAATCCAAAACTTCCATGACACGTTTTTTGATATTACGAGGTTTTTCCCCGATTACCTCCATTGCATAAGCAATATTTTCAAAAACTGTTTTTTTAGGTAGAAGTTTATAATCTTGGAAGACAACCCCCACACTACGACGTAAAAGAGGGACATCCCTTTTCTTAATCGTAGCTAGATCAAATTTACCAACTTTAAGACTCCCTTTGTCAAGCTTTTCCTCACGATACAAAAGTTTGATAAAAGTCGACTTACCAGCACCAGAAGGACCCACAATGTATGCGAATTCTCCTGCTTCAACACTGACCGACACACCACGTAGGGCTGTCGTTCCGTTACCATATTTCTTGGTAACGTCCTTCATTTCTATTATTCCCATAGGATTTCCTGTCTTAGACAGACCTTTCTTTAGATTTGAGAACCAGTATTCACTGTTCAGCACTTCCATCTAAGTCTAGTTTTTCAGCTAGTTATAGTTCGTTTTTTTTCAAAATACAGTCAGCATTCTCTCAAAAAACTTCCTTGATTGGCTGAAAAACCACCCCTTAAATATAAGTATTTTACTTGTAAATACAAATTCTTAGCTAATTCGCCATTTTAAATATGCGTCTATAAAGCCGTCCAAGTCTCCGTCCATAACCTTATCGACTTGAGCCACCTCATAACCAGTACGATGATCTTTTACCATTGTATAGGGGGTAAAGACATACGAACGAATCTGACTTCCCCAAGTAATCTCTTTCTTATCACCCTTGAGTAAATCCACTTCTGCCGTCTTCTTCTCCTGCTCCAATTGATACAATTTAGCCTGCAAGAGTTTCATTGCGCGGTCTCGGTTCCCATATTGGGTACGGTCAACAGTGGACTGAGTCACAATACCTGTTGGAATGTGAGTTAATCGAACACCTGTTGAAACCTTGTTGACGTTCTGTCCACCAGCACCACCTGAACGGAAGGTATCCATTTTCACTTCATCATCTCGGATTTCAATTTCGATGGTATCATCCAACTCAGGCATCACCTCTACAGATGTAAAAGAAGTATGCCGACGCTTTGCCGAGTCAAATGGTGAGATACGTACCAAACGGTGAACTCCCATTTCTGACTTCAGCAAGCCATAGGCGTTTGGCCCAGTAAAGCTTAGGGTTACGGACTTAATACCAGCCTCATCACCAGCTTGGTAATCCAATGTTTCTACTGTAAAACCTTTGGCATTTCCATAACGCTGATACATCCGCAGAAGCATTTCTCCCCAGTCTTGTGCCTCGGTACCACCCGAACCCGGATGGATTTCCAAGATAGCGTTATTGTGATCATAGGGTTCGGACAAGAGCAGGGTCATCTCGTAAGCAGTCATGGCTTTGTCCAATTCTGTCAACTTTTCAACCAGTTCATCCCGAACAGACTCATCTTCTGCTAAAAAATCTAGCAGAATTTCGGATTCATCATATAAATCCAACATCTGATGGAAATTTCCATAGGTATTTTTTAATTCATTCAACTCCTGAGACGTCTTCTGGGCTGCCAAATTATCATTCCAGAAGTCTGGCTCCGTCATCTTGTTCTCAAGAATGGCAATCTCTTCTTCCAGACCTTCTAAGTCAAAGAGACCCCCTAAAAGAAGTTAATTTTTTGCCAAGTTCTTCAATCTTTTGGCGAATTTCTGCTGTATCCATATACACCTCATTTTTATTCATAATCTTTATTATATCACATTTGCAAGTCCTTGACCATGTTGAGAAAGGCCGTTTGCTCTGCTATGACATCATCATTGTCTGATGAAATACCTGCAATAAAGGAAACCATCTCATCATTGGGCTGTTTGACCAATTGCCCCAAGGCCCAGATAGCCGTTGCCATGTGGACAGGATTTTGTTTCTTATCGATGATTTCTAAGAGTTTGGGAATGGCAGAGCGGTCATTACTATTGGCCAAGGCAATGATAGCATTGCGCTGAAGAATATTTTTCCCTCGCCAAGAGCCAGCAATCATGCCAAATTTTTCCTTAAATTGTCCATTTGATAACTCCAAGAATGGAATCAGCTCAGGCTCAGCCAAATCAGGGTCGATTTCTACAACAGGTGGACTGGAAATTCCCTTATTGTAAGGACAACAAATCTGGCAAATATCACAACCATAGATGACCGTCTTGATTTTCTTACGAAATTCCAAGTCCATCATCCCCTTATCCTGTGTCTGAAAGGACAGGCAACGACGGGCATTCATGGTCGTGTCACCTAATAGACAAGACGTCGGACAGGCTGCAACACAACGATTGCAATCACCACAATCATAATCTATTGGTTGATCTGGTTCGATGTCCAGGTTGGTCACTAATTCTCCTAGAAACATATAGGAACCAAATTCCTTAGATATGACAAGTCCATTCTTACCGATAAAGCCAATTCCTGCTCGACGAGCGACCGCTGTATCCACCAAAGCTCCCGTATCCACCATGGCCTTATATTCCAAGCCATCCGTCAGTTTCTCAATTCCCCGTGCCAAACGCTCCATCTTATCTTGCAAGATATAGTGGTAATCAAGCCCCCATGAACTAGGGGTAATCTTCCCACGTTTGTACTCGGTCTTCTGCGGTTTGACAGGCAAATGTCGAGGATAAGCAACGGCTATAGAAATAATCGTCTTAGCAGACTCCAAAGAAAGTTTAGGACGGATACGTTCTTCAATGTTCTTATGTTCAAAACCTGACGAACGCCCTTCCTCTTGACTGGCTCGTAAAGATTTCTCTAGGTAATCAAAATCATCTGCAGTCGTAAAACCTATCTTTGAAATTCCGATTTCCTGAGATAATTTAATAATCTCTTCTTTTATATTCATTATCTTCATTTTAGCAAACCACAGACATATTTGGCAAGACTTACAGAGTTAAATAAGTTATTAATATAACAAAAAATGTTAGCGCAAAACAAAAAATATTCATACGAACATAGGCCTTCTCCCGCCAAATACTGGTCAAGACATACATGATATTAATACCGATTGCTCCCCCTAAGCCGTTAGCCAGTAAATCAGTTATATCTGCAACCCCAAGAAAAAGAAGATATTGCAGAACCTCAAAGCAGAGACTCACTAACATAATCAAACATAGATTAGCCACCCATGATGCCTTGCGAAATAGCATTTCCAAATAAATACCAAAGGGAATAAAACTTACAATATTAAATAGAATTTCTGGAAAATCTAACACTCCATCATAGACTGCTGTTCCTGCAAACGGAATTAAGTTTATACTAGCATAACCATAGCGTCCATATACGATGCTCAAGTCCATCTTAAAGACAATCATCCAAGCAAGTAAAAGGAGATAGGCAAAAAATAAAAACATACTCATTTTCTTTGTCTGCATAGAAATTCTCCTCTCAACTAGCATATTTTATCATTATATCATAAATGCTGTTCTATAAAATGTCACTTCTGTGACAAAGCTCGTTCCATATTACAAGTACTTTACAACCTACTAAAACAGAAAAGGAAGACGCTACCAAGCTTCCCCTTATTTCCAAAAATATCTTATTAAAATGTCTGATTGCTATACTGAAAAGCCTTATATTGATGGATTTGTAGCATCAAACGCTCAAAGTTAGCCTCCTTACATGCTCGCATGATCAAGAAGCAATCAATAAACTTCCACAAATAAAGTCCCAAAAATAACAAAAACCCAATCAAGATAAATAGCGTAACAAAAGATACTGCAAAAGCAATCAGCTTGGCAAATCCCAATTCTTTATTCCCGACATAAAAACGGTCGACACCAAACTCACCGAAGAAAATAGCCAAAATAAGAGCGACAAGAGGTTGACGCATCTCAACCATCATAAGAACGTTTAAAGCCTCATCATCTAAATCTTCTAGTTCTTTTTGCAGAATGAATAACTTATCAGATGGCAAATAACTGCTTTTACTTAAAATATAATTCTGAAGATAATTCATATAAACTCCTACCTCTTCAAAATTATAGCAGTTTCTTATTCTTCAAGCAAGCATTGAAAGGATAACCATTCCAGAATATATTTGCATATTTTTTTCTGTTTTGCTATAATAAAACTAGATTACGAGGAGGTTCTTATGAGAATTATAATTCATTATCCAAAACCTATCAAACAACTATCCTCCCAAAAACTTCCACTTCTGGTAGATGGAAAAATTGCTGGGACAGTTACTCAAGGTAAAATTCTAAGCTTACCAATTACACAACCATCTGTTACACTAAGCGTTCGAGGGGATAAAAAGTCAGCCCTTCAAGTTGAAGAAGGCGATAGGGTTCAAATATTAGAGAATAGCAAGTACTTCATTCTCTACTATTTCAGCCTGGCTATCCTTCCGATTGTCTTTCTATTTGACTTACCAACTCTTGTCAAAACCATCCTCCTCGTACTAGCACTTGCCATTACTTTGTTAGGACAACTAATCTTTCCAAAATACATTATCCGTAGAGAAAAAAGCTCAGACCACTAAATCTGAGCTTTTTTTAAATGATATAGTCTTCAGTTTGCTTTTAGTACAAGGCAACGAGTCGCAGGCTGTACTGAAGTACGGCAAGGCGAGTTAACGAAGTTATAAAAGATAAGCTGAATAACTATATTAGATAGCTTTTTCATCCAATCCCAACTTACGTTGAACAAATTTAACAATCTCTACAATAACAATCATAAGGCCTGAACCAATGATTGCTACTAACCATTGTGTCATACTTAGATGTGTCACATGGAAGAATGTATTAAATCCTGGAATGACAATCGTTGCCATCAGTAGCAAGAAGGCTGCCACAATTGACCAGTTAAAGAGTCTATTCTTAAATGGACCAACTGTAAAGATTGATTGATATACCGATTTCACGTTAAATGCATGTACTAATTGAATCAATCCAAGAGTCAAGTAAGACATGGTCAACGCATCTGCATGAATTTCTTCATATGTGCTATGTTCAGGGAAAAGTAGCGCAAAACCATATACACCTAAAACTAATGCAGTTTGAAGAATACCTTGGTAAATAATAGAACTCATAACACCGCCTGAGAAGAAACTTGAGTTACGTCCACGAGGCTTATGTTGCATCACACCAGGTTCAGCTGGTTCAACACCAAGGGCGATAGCTGGAAGTGTATCTGTTACCAAGTTAATCCATAAAAGATGAACTGGATCAAGTACATCCCAACCAAAGAGGGTTGCAAGGAAAATACACAATACCTCAGCAGTGTTAGCTGACAAGAGATACTGGATTGTTTTTTGGATGTTTGAGAAGACTTTACGTCCTTCTTCCACCGCAACGATAATGGTCGCAAAGTTATCATCCGCAAGTACCATATCAGATGCACCTTTAGAAACTTCTGTACCCGTGATACCCATCCCGATACCGATGTCGGCTGTCTTAAGTGATGGCGCATCATTCACACCGTCACCTGTCATAGCTACAACCTTACCATCATTTTGCCAAGCCTTAACGATACGAACCTTGTGCTCTGGGGAAACACGAGCATAAACTGAATATTGTTTGAAGACTTTTTGGAATTCTTCATCAGTCAACTCATTGAGCTCAGCACCTGTGAATACATGGTCTTCAGTGTCGTTTGGATCAATAATGCCAAGACGTTTCGCAATTGCTTCAGCTGTATCTTGGTGGTCACCCGTAATCATGATTGGACGGATGCCAGCTTCCTTAGCAACACGAACTGCTTCTGCCGCCTCAGGACGCTCAGGGTCAATCATACCAACCAAACCTGAGAAGACAAGATCATTTTCAACAATGTCTGATTCCAATTCAGGAATAGCATCAACATACTTGTATGCCATCATCAAGACACGAAGTGCTTGCTTAGCCAAGTCCTTGTTAGTAGCAAGAATGGCTTGTTTATCCGCATCGGTAATCGGACGAATTGTCCCATTTTCTTCAATTTGCGTTACACGTTTGAGCAATTGGTCTGGGGCACCTTTAACAGCTACAAAGAAATTACCTGCAGCTTGTTGGTGAACTGTTGACATCAACTTACGTGTTGAGTCAAATGGTAATTCTGCCACACGAGGCTCAGAAACCAATACTTCACGAACATCAAAGTTTTGATCCAAACCAAATTGAACAAGTGCCGTTTCAGTTGGGTCACCAATCAATTTACCAGTTGGATCAACTTTTGTATCGTTGGCAAAGTTCATAACACGAAGCGTTGTATTGCTTGCATCTAAAGCTTCTTTAGCATCAATCAATTGACCGTTTGTATAGACTTTCTCAACAGTCATTTGGTTCATAGTCAATGTACCAGTCTTATCTGATGCAATGATTTCAGTTGAACCAAGAGTCTCAACGGCTGGCAATTTACGAATGATAGAGTTTCGTTTAGCCAATACTTGAGTACCAAGTGAAAGGACAACTGTTACAATGGCAGGCAAACCTTCAGGAATGGCTGCAACCGCAAGGGCAACAGATGTCATAAGGGCTGGCAAGATTCCTTCACCACGTACAAAAACTGAAACAGCCATTGTAATGGCAGCAATTGCAAGAACAGCATAGGTCAATACCTTGGACAATTGGTTCAGATTTTGTTTCAATGGTGTGTCTGTTTCATCAGCATTAGCCAGCATTCCGGCGATGTGACCAACTTCAGTATACATACCAGTATTCGTTACAACACCCAAACCACGACCATAGGTAACGTTTGAGTTTTGGTAGGCCATATTAACTCGGTCACCGATCGGTGCATCTTCTGCTAAAACTGCTGATAAATCTTTATCAACCGGTACAGATTCACCTGTAAGAGCTGCCTCTTCAATTTTGAGGGAGTTAGCTTCCAACAAACGCATATCAGCTGGGACAACATCACCTGCTTCAAGCAAAACGATGTCCCCTGGTACTAAGTCTTTAGAATCCACTTCGACTACATGGTTGTCACGAAGCGCACGCGCCACTGGACTTGACATGTTTTTCAGCGCTTCGATGGCTGCCTCTGCCTGACCTTCTTGATAAACACCAAAAGCAGCGTTCAAAATAACTACAGCCAAGATGATGATGGCATCCGTCAAACCGTGAGAACCTTCTGTAATCACCGTCAAGATGGCTGCGGCAATCAAAATAATAATCATCAAATCTTTGAACTGATCTAAGAATTTAGCTAGAAGGGTACGCTTTTCACCCTCTTCCAATTCGTTACGACCATAGTCTGCTAGACGTTTACTTGCCTCATCACTAGACAAACCGTCTAAAGAAGACCCCATGCTTGACAATACTTGCTCTTCGCTCTGTGTATAAAACAAATCGCGTTTTTGTTCTTTTGACAATTTCCTTCTCCTTCTCGGTCCCTTTTTTACTAACAAATAAAAAAGAGACCTGTCTTTTTAAAACAAGTCTCGCTATTTAATATATTGCCGGAAACAAGTCGGATTGACGACAATATCACGGATGAATCCGCTAGCTACTCCCTCGATTTGATTTCTATTATACCAAAAATCCTCAAGAATTCAAGAAATACTTTCTTGAAAAAATAGAATCATATGACAATTTTTCCCAATTTGTCCCGACTTATTTCCATGAAATCGCCATATCATAGGAAGCAAACCGCTGTTGATTTTCCAATCCCATTAAATCATATTGCAGACGCAAGTGTTGTTCCGAGCGATTCAGCTGATAATGTTTAGTATTAGTTACAAAATGCTGAATCCCCATCGGTGTGGGAATGGTCACAATAGCCTCTTTGTTAGAAACAAATCGCATGATAGACTTGGGAGTTGAAAAACGTGTCATGACAAGTTCCTCGTCATCACATTTGATAACAACTTTTTCTGCCTCGTCATTTACGAAAATTAGATAAAGATGCCCATCTTTTTCCTTAACTTCTACTTGAAATCGCTGATCAATGATTTCAACCTGTCCATCTAAATCAATTTCATTTTGTAATCGAATATGCATGTGTTCCTCCTACTCTTTATTTATTCTTGGAACAAAGGACGAGCGCAATAATGTAAATCCAGTATAGGAAGCAATGAAAACTACCAAAATTTTCAAATGGTTTATATCTAAATTTGATAGGAAAAAGGCCGCTGTCAGAACACCTAATACCCCACCGATGATAATCCCAGGTACACCAGGCCAGTTGACTCGACCAGATTGGATAAACTGCTTGGCACCAGCTGTCATAATCATAGCAGCATTAAGCATCATAACTGGAAGAGCAACAGCAGGACTAATTCCCATCAATGAGAAGAAGATTAATTCCGGTGCATAGTTCCCAAGTCCCATACTCATCAACATCCCTACCATGAAGTCAAAGACCATCCCAAGGGCTAATTTCAACCCCGTTAAGCCCCGCACTTCATTTGTCAGGTCCGCACCAGGATTGGTTAACATACGATAAACCATGAAACCTGCTGCAAGCACAAGTAAAATACCCAAAATCCGTTGTACCTTCTGAGTATTCCAATTCTGAGTAACCTTTGCCCCAACAAACGCTCCAGTAAAAGCTGCCACTGCCATTGCAATAAGTGTCACAATGTCAACCTCGACAATTGTTATAAAAAGCAAGGCTTCTACTAAGACTGGGATGATATGAGCTGTTGTCATCGTGGCTGGAATTCTTCGGTCATCCTCCACCAACTTTGTTAGCTTAAACATGGTTGTGGTCGTCGCAAAGGTACCAATCCCCAAGGTGTCTAGCAGATCTGTGACATACCCAATGCCAAAACCTGTCCAAAATTTTTCAGTTAGAGAAATCTTATGTATTTTTACATAAGATAAAATGGTATAGAGCATCCAAATAATCAAACCGATAATTAGTATTTGTATGGCCCTTAAAATAAATAGATGATTCATTTCTCCATTATACTGAAAAAAGAAGACTTGGTACATAACAATATCCTTGTGTTTTAGAAAAATAAGGAAAATATTAGCTTTTTTTGCTATAATGAAAGTATGATTGAAAAAGTATTTCGTGACCCCGTTCACAACTATGTTCACGTCGAGCAAGAACTTATTTACCATCTGATTAATACAAAAGAATTTCAACGACTACGACGCATCAAGCAGTTAGGAACAACTTCCTATACCTTCCATGGTGGTGAGCATAGTCGCTTTTCGCATTGTCTCGGTGCCTATGAAATTGCCAGAAGAATCACTCAAAAATTTGAAGATAAATATCCAGATACTTGGGATTCAAATGAATCACTTTTGACCATGGTTGCGGCTCTATTACATGACGTCGGTCATGGTGCTTATTCTCATACCTTTGAGCGCCTATTTGATACCGACCATGAGGAAATGACGTGCGCTATCATAACTAGCCCTGAAACTGAAATCAATGCATTACTGAAGCAAGTATCCCCTGATTTTCCAGAAAGAGTAGCCAGTGTGATTAACCATACTTATCCAAATAAACAGGTCGTTCAATTGATTTCTAGTCAAATTGACGTTGACCGCATGGATTATCTGCTACGAGATTCATATTTTACAGGTGCCAGCTACGGTGAATTTGACCTGACTAGAATATTGCGTGTCATTCGTCCTACAGAAAATGGCATTGCCTTTAAAGAATCTGGTATGCATGCGGTTGAGGATTACGTACTCAGTCGTTACCAAATGTATATGCAAGTCTATTTCCATCCAGCTAGTCGCTCAATGGAGGTTTTGTTACAAAACTTACTCAATCGGGCAAAACTTCTGTATACTAGCGAGCAAGACTTCTTTGCGCGCACTTCCCCTCGCCTCTTGCCATTCTTTGAACATCGCATTCGTCTAACAGACTATCTCGCACTAGATGATGGCGTGATGAACACCTATTTTCAGTCTTGGATAAATGGCCCTGACCGTATTTTATCTGATTTAGCACAACGATATATCAATCGAAAGGTATTTAAATCTATTACATTTAAGAGCAATCAAGAAAATCAGTTGGATATTCTACGAAGTATTGTCGCTGAAGTAGGTTTTGATCCAGAATACTATACCGCAATCCACCATAATTTTGATTTGCCCTATGATATATACAGACCAAATGCCGAAAAAAAACGAACACAAATTGAAATCTATCGTAAAGACGAAAGTTTGGTAGAGCTTTCTACTCTATCACCAATTGTCCACTCCCTATCTGGAACTATCCATGGCGACAGCCGATTTTATTTCCCGAAAGAAATGTTAGTGGACACAGGTATATTTGCCGAACAAAATGCTACTTTCCTTAGCTATATACACAATGATCATTTTAACATAGGAGACCTTTCTTCATGAGTATTAAACTTGTTGCTATCGATATTGATGGTACTCTTTTAAATAGCCAACGCCAAATTACGACCGAAGTGCATGCAGCCATTCAAGAGGCCAAAAAAGCGGGTGTAAAAATTGTTATTGCTACAGGCCGCCCTATTTCTGGAGTCCGTGCCATCTTGGAAGAGCTCAACTTAACAGACGCTGGTGACTATGTCATCACCTTTAATGGGGGACTGGTACAGGATGCCGCAACTAGTGAAGATATTGTAAAAGATACACTGAGCTATGATGACTATTTAGATATTGAATTGGTTGCTCGTAAATTTAACCTTCCCATGCATGCAAGTACAAAAGAAGGAATCTACACCGCCAACCGCAATATCGGAAAATACACTATCTACGAATCAACACTTGTAAGTGCTCCTATTTTCTACCGCACTCCTGAAGAAATGGTTGGTAAAGAGATTATCAAGACAATGATGGTAGACGAACCTGAAATCCTTGACGCTGCTATCCCACTACTTCCAACTAGTTTGACGGAGAAGTACAACGTGGCAAAATCAGCACCATTTTATTTGGAAATCACCCCTAAAACTGTTAACAAGGGACAAGCTATCATTCATCTAGCGGAAAAACTTGGTTTAACTATGGATCAAACGATGGCTATTGGTGATCAAGAAAATGATCGTCCAATGTTGGAGGTTGTTGGAAATCCAGTAGTCATGGAAAATGGAAATCCTGAACTGAAGAAAATCGCCAAGTATATCACTAAGTCAAACGATGAAGACGGTGTCGCATATGCATTAAGAGAATGGGTACTGAAATAGCCTCTTAAAATATCAAAAAAAGCATCGAATTCAAAATCCGATGCTTTTTTGTTATAGTCTTTTAGTTTACTTTTAGTACTAGGCAACGAGCTGCAGACAGTACTGGAGTACGGCAAAGCGAGTTAACGAAGTAATAAAAGAAAAACTAAATGACTATATTAGAAGTTCAACAAAGCCAAGAAACTTTCTGCTTCGAGTGATGCACCACCTACAAGGGCACCGTCAACGTCTGGACAAGCCATATACTCCGCAACATTTTCAGGTTTTACTGAACCGCCGTATTGAACACGTACTTTGTCAGCAACTTCTTGACCAAAGTCAGCTGCAACAACATCGCGAACTGCTTTACACATTGTTTGCGCATCATCTTGAGTTGCTGATTTACCAGTACCGATTGCCCAGATTGGTTCGTAAGCAATTACCAATGAAGCGACTTGCTCAGCTGACAAACCTTTCAAAGCTGCAGAAACTTGAGCTCCTACGAAGTCAACTGCTTTACCAGCTTCGTAAGTTTCAAGAGACTCACCACAACAGATGATTGGAGTCAATCCATTACGGAAAATTGCATGGGCTTTCTTGTTAATATCTTCGTCTGTTTCATGGAAGTAATCACGACGTTCAGAGTGACCGATAACAACATAGTTAACGCCCATTTCAGCTAATACTTTTGGAGAAGTTTCACCAGTGAAGGCACCTGCATCTTCAAAGTAGCAGTTTTGAGCAGCAACTTTCAATTCAGAATCTTTAGCGAACCACAAGAGAGCGTTCAAATCTACAGCTGGAGCTGCGATAGCTGCTTCAATTTTATCGCCTGCAGGCAATTTTCCTGCAATCGCCTCAACGAAAGCTTGTGCTTCTTGAGGGTTTTTATTCATTTTCCAGTTACCGGCAATGATTGGTTTACGTGACATTTCACATACCTCTTCTTTTTTATTTTACAAGGTCCATTATAGCATAAACTCAGCGAAGATTAAAGAATTTCTGTGTATTTTATGAATACTTACAGAAAAACTCTCTACCACCTGGTAGAGAGTTACAATTTTTGTTGTCTGACAAATAATTGTTATATCTGGGAACTCAATCGAATTAAGCTTCGATTTCTGTAACCATACCTGAACCAACAGTACGTCCACCTTCACGGATAGAGAAAGTAGTACCTTGTTCAACGGCGATTGGGTGGATCAATTCAACGTCGATAGTAACGTTATCACCAGGCATTACCATTTCAGTACCTTCTGGCAATTTGATTGAACCAGTTACGTCAGTTGTACGGAAGTAGAACTGTGGACGGTAGTTGTCGAAGAATGGAGTGTGACGTCCACCTTCTTCTTTAGTAAGGATGTAAACTTCACCTTTAAATTTAGTGTGTGGGTTGATTGAACCTGGTTTAGAGATAACTTGACCACGTTCGATTTCATCACGTTGTACACCACGAAGAAGTACACCAACGTTATCGCCGGCAAGACCTTCGTCAAGTTGTTTACGGAACATTTCAACACCAGTAACAACTGCTTTAGATTTTTCTTCTTGAAGACCAACGATTTCGATTTCGTCGTTAACACGAACTGTACCACGGTCGATACGTCCTGATGCTACAGTACCACGACCAGTGATTGAGAATACGTCTTCGACTGGAAGCAACAATGGTTTGTCAGTGTCGCGTTCTGGTTCTGGAATGTACTCATCAACAGTGTTCATCAATTCCATAACGATGTCTTCGTACTTAGTGTCACCTTCAAGGGCTTTAAGAGCTGAACCTTGGATAACTGGAAGATCATCACCTGGGAAATCGTATTCTGAAAGAAGGTCACGGATTTCCATTTCAACCAATTCAAGCAATTCTTCATCGTCTACCAAGTCAACTTTGTTCATGAAGACGATAAGGTGTTTAACACCAACCTGACGTGAAAGAAGGATGTGCTCACGAGTTTGTGGCATTGGACCGTCAGTTGAAGCTACTACAAGGATCGCACCGTCCATTTGAGCAGCACCAGTGATCATGTTTTTAACGTAGTCCGCGTGTCCTGGAGCGTCGATGTGAGCATAGTGACGTTTTTCAGTTTCGTACTCAACGTGTGCAGTGTTGATTGTGATACCGCGTTCACGTTCTTCTGGAGCAGCATCGATAGACGCATAGTCTTTAGGTTGGTTAACTGCTGAAGGCAAGCGACGTGCCAATACAGTTGTGATAGCTGCAGTCAAAGTAGTTTTACCGTGGTCAACGTGTCCAATTGTACCAATGTTAACGTGGGGTTTACTACGATCGTATTTTTCTTTTGCCATTTTGGTAAAAGCCTCCAATAAAATATATTTTATAGATAGACAGTAGGCAATACGGTCTAACTTTACCTTACTATTCTATCAAATTGTAGCAGAATTGCAAGCATTTTCTATCGTTTTTTAATTTATACCCCTTCTACAAGGGCTACTCCCCCCGCTTGTAACACTTTTTTTAGTCCAGTTCCCTCTATACCATTGGCTAAAATGACTTGCTGATCTCCTGACAGGGGCACTGACTTTTCCCCTTGGTTGAAATAGATTGTGAGTGACTGATTGCCATCCTTATAAGTCATGAGAAGTAATTGATCTTCCGTAGACTGAAGTGAGAATGTTCCCGTCAATATAAGATGTTGATAAGACTTCCGTAGGTGAATCAATTCTTTCACAAATGCTAGTAACTCTTTGTCCTGTTGTTCTTCTTTCCAAGGCATAACCCTACGACAATCTGGATCTTCCCCACCAATCATCCCAACTTCTGTTCCATAATAGATACAAGGACTTCCTACTTGGAAGAACAGAGCAACCAAGGCTGATTTTACTGCATCCGTATTTCCATTGGCTGTCGTCAAAATGCGTTCTGTATCATGTGAATCCAAAAGATTAAATAACACTTCTCTTGACTGTTGACGATAGGTGAACCGCTGACTATTCAAGGAAGCGATGAATTCATCACATGTTTGTTCTCCCTTGAGGAAGAATGTTTTTATTGCGCTGGCAAGCGGATAATTCATTACTGAATGGTGCTCGTCTCCAACCAGCCATGATTGAGCACTATGCCAAATTTCTCCTAGGATAAACAAATCGGGTTTGACAGATAGAACTGTCTTACGGAATTCTTTCCAAAATTGATGATCAATCTCATTAGCTACATCCAAGCGCCAGGCATCGATGTCACATTCCTCAATCCAATACCGGGCAACACCCAAAAGATAACTCCTCACCTCGGGGTTTGATGTATTTAGTTTGGGCATTTTTCCTTGAAAGGCAAAGGTCTCGTAATGCAGATTTTCTTTACCATCATGGACTTCAACCAATGGAAACCGATCAATGTGAAACCAATCTCGATAAACTGATTGCTCTCCATTTTTAAGAACATCCTGCCACTGCTTAGATTGATAACCAATATGATTAAACACAGCATCTAACATTACCTTGATGCCACGCTTATGAGCTTCCTTAATCAGTTCCTTCAAGTCGTCTGTAGTACCAAATTGAGGATCAATTTGATAGTAGTCACTCGTATCGTACTTATGATTGCTCGGCGCTTTAAATATAGGACAAAGATACAAACCTGTGATGCCCAAGTCTTGTAGATAGTCTAAATGTTCAGTAATTCCTGCTAAATCACCACCAAAAAAATCACTTGTTGTTGGAGCCAAGTCTGGATTCCAATCTCTATACTCCTGTTTATCAGTATTTTTCTTTCCTCTAGCGAACCGTTCAGGAAAAATCTGATACCAAATTGTTTCCGAAACCCAACTTGGTACTTGACATCGATCAGCTTCATGCAAGTAAGGCAACTTGAAACCGTTCATAAATTGACTAATGTTATTACTTGTAGCATCCAGTGGACCAACATCTCCAAATAGAATCTGTTGCCCATCATACCCCGTCAATTCAAACAAGTACTGCAATCTGGCAAAGTCAGCTCCGACTTCCACCTGCCAATAATCAAATAGATGATCACTAGCTACAATTTCCATTTCTGTTTGGTACTGATAGCCTTGTTGGTAAAAAATAAAGGGGTCTCCGTGGTGTACACGTATTGACTGTACATTATTCCTTTTGGTTCTAAAACGAAGATGAACCACATTTTTCTTATATAAATATGCATACTCTGAATCAGGACGATGAAAAAGAGCTGTCAATTCTATCATGATTGCTACCTCCTAGCCTACCCATTTTAACATTCTTCCAACATCTATGCAAACGTTTTCTTTATTCAGTGGTAACTATCGCATCAAAAAATATTCTCACGAGATGAAAAAAGGCATCCGTACAAGTTCCTTATGGACGCCAATTCTATATCTTTTTGGAAGGTATGCAATTTCATACTTGAAGAAAGCTTTCCTTGCTTTCGATACATTCAAATTCCTATCAACTAATACTCAATAGTCAAGTTGATAATAGGGTTGCATGGGGATAGAGGCCCCAATACTCGAAGCATATACCCACTGTTTCCCTTCCAATTGTCCGAAATCTTCTGCTTTACCTGTAAGGATAATTCCAGCAAATTCAAGTTTATTGATATCTTCTTGCTTAGTAAAATCAGTTTCTCCGAATTTATCTACATAGCTCTCTAAGATTCCTCTTGCTGAAGGAGACAGGCTATAGTCACCATTATATTCCAGCAAAGTTTGCATAGCATCAATTGGACTTTTATATGGTAATTGCAAATCTGAATATTCCTCTTGCGTTACTGCAACTACATCATCAGAGTCCATTCCAAATACGCTGACCAAAGGGAGGTCTTCTACTCTTGTTTGACTGCTATTTGTTCCTATCCAATACCAATTTTTTTTGAGATTGCTAGGAATCATATCTTTTATTTCCCTAAAAGTGTATTTCCTATCAAATGTAATAGCTATCTCGACCAATTGGCCCTGCATGTCTTTAACAAAAGTTAATTCATTTCCTGCACGATTGTCAAGGCTTTCGGTATTATAGAAAACTGGAATTTTGGAATTACTATCTTGATGATACTGATAGTCACCAGATGATAGCGGATAGTATTGTCCAAAATTAGAAAAGATTCCATAAATACTATACTCTACCTCCAAATGCCCAAATGCAATTGGGACACCTGCAAGATTTTTCAATAATGAATAATCGATGTAGCCTGAGACAATGCCTGTCTGGTTCACGAAGGTCATGTTTGGTTCTACATTGGGATAAGCCACTTGAAAAGTTGCATCAAATAATTCCTCTGCTTGCTTACTACGATAATCAGAAAAAATTCGTAATGCAAAAATTCCACTTACCAATAAAGTAAATACCAAGCAACTAGCGAGGAGAACTGTTTTCCACAGTTGTTTTCGTTTATTTTTCTTCGTTGCTATTTCAAATGATTTCATCTTTATACCCTCTCTCTCTTAATAATTTCGCCACTTGTTTTCTACCTCTAAACAGATGAATTTTTACCCAACTCTGACTGTAACCTAAAATATGCCCTATCTCCTTGACACTCATATTTTGAAAATAGTAAAGGTCAATCACAACCTTGTCTTGACTAGGCAACTCATTCACTGCTTGATAGAGCTCCTCATAGTTTTCTTGATCATATAGAACAAGCATCTCTTGTCTGAAAAAATCTCTCTGAAGAATTTCATGATAGCGTTTGTCACGTCTGTACTTGTCAATATATGCACGGACTGCTGAACGATACAGCCAAGCTCGCATCTTTTCAAAAGGAAGGACAATATCTGATTCTAGAATTTTTACAAGCACATCTTGGGCAATATCCTGGCTGTCCGCACGTGTTGCCCCTGATTTTTGCAGATAAAAGGAAATCTCCTCTGCAATGCCAACAACTTCTTTTTCATATTCATCTAGCTTGATGATCTCCTCCTTTCACTTATATAACGAATATCATCCGAAATGGTTACACATTTCCATATTTTATTATACATTTTTAGAGCAGTAAAAAACAACCTCCGAAGAAGTTGTTTTTCAATCAGTTAACATTAACCTGAATTACGAAGTCCAGTTGCAACACCGTTAATCGTAATATGGATGAGACTCTCTTGCTCCTTACTAAGCTCTCCACGACGGAGACGGTGAATCAATTCAATCTGAATATAATTCAACACATTGAAGTATGGCATACGATAGTCAAGACTGGCTTTAAGGAAAGGCAACTCTGCCAGTAGTTCCTCATTTTGTTCAATCGATAGAATCATATTCTTGGTCAATTGCCATTCATCTAAAATGGTGTGGAAAATACTTCGCACTTCATCGCTTTCACACATTTTGGCATATTCAAAAGCAATATTCATATTAGATTTTGACAGTACCATATCAACATTCGATAAGAGCGAACGGAAGAAAGGCCATGTTTCATACATTTTTTGTAATTTTGCCAAATTATTTGGGTCTTTATCCACAAAGCGTTTGAAACTAGAACCAACACCATACCATCCTGGCAACATTACACGGTTTTGTGACCATGAGAATACCCAAGGAATCGCACGGAGACCACCTATTTCAGTAATTGTCTTACGCGCCGCTGGACGAGAACCAATATTTAAACTAGAGACTTCTCGAATCGGACTGGCCGCAAAGAAATAATCATAAAAATGCGGATTATTGAAAACAAGGTCACGATAGATTGTGTAACTTTCAGAAACAATTTCATCCATAGTTTCACGATAGTCACCAATCTCATTTGGATCAGTAATCATTTGTGTTACCATACGATCCAAGGTTGCTGATACCAACATTTCAAGGTTATAGTAAGCTGCATCCTTATTTCCGTATTTATTACCAATGACTTCCCCTTGTTCAGTCAAACGAATCCGGTCTTTAATGGAACCGAATGGTTGAGAAGTAATCGCATCATATGATGGACCACCACCACGTCCAACTGTACCACCACGTCCATGGAAGAACGTAATCTTGATTCCATTTTCTTGACCAATTTTCGTCAGTTCATTTTGAGCCTTGTATAAGGTCCAACCAGAAGAAAGGTAACCACCATCCTTATTTGAATCAGAATAACCCAACATAATTTCTTGATAGTGTTTATTGCCTGCAATCCAGCGTTTTGCCAAGTCCAATTGCAAGTACTGGCGCATGGTATCTGACGCATTGTCTAAGTCTTCAATTGTTTCAAAAAGTGGAACAATCTGAACACGCGCCTTATCTGAATCAACCAATCCAACTTCTTTCAATAGGACAGCTAATTCCAATAAATCAGACACGCTTTCTGAGTGTGAAATAATATGTTGTTTGATAACTTCTTCACCCAGCTTATCCTTTAACTCCCTAGCTGTAGAGAAAATAGCCAATTCTTTCTCTAATTGCTCGGATTTTGGAACATAGGTTGCCGAGAGAATACGTGGATCTGTTTCTAATTGTTTTAATAGGACGTGACATTTTGCCTCTTCAGATAGACTAGAATAATCTTCAACGATACGTGCAGATGCAAGTAATTCAGCAACACAAGCTTCATGGATAGAAGAATCTTGGCGCATATCAATGGTAGCTAAATAGAAACCAAACGCCTCTATCGCCTCCAATAACTCAGCCAAATCACCTTTGATTAATGCAGCAGACTTGTTATCAATTAATGATTGTTTAATCGCTAGAACATCTGCTTTAAACTCACCAACATTTGCGTAGCGCACATCTGAAGCCTTATTGTAAACCAAGTAATCTTTTGTATTTGCCAGTTTCATCTGAATGTAGTGGAAGGCCCGACGATAAGGTTCATTTTCCCGATAGACAGAAGCATCCTCAGACAAATCCGCAAGATATTGCACAGCAGGACTAACCTTAGTGATGGTTGTAGAAAGTGAAAAATTACGATACAACTTTTCCAATTGCTGGTCATAGTAATTCATGATCACTTCGCACTGTGTTAAGGCTGATAGTCTCAAGGTTTCAGCCGTAACAAATGGATTTCCATCACGGTCACCACCAATCCACATTCCCATTGTAATAGGGCGAGGATTTATCAACTGAATTCCTTTTTCAGCAGCCAGACGCTTATATTCTCGTTGTAGTTTTGTAACTGCTTTGATGAATGAGGAATTGTAATATTCCATTACATTGGTAATTTCATTGGTTACCTTTAGTTTTTTCTCACGCGTCATTTCTGTCTGCATGATAATTTCAACATAGCAACGCAATTCATCTTCCCATTTTGTACGATTCAATAATCCCATCTTAACATCGCGGTAGCGACGCAAGAGTTCATGAATGTGTTTAGTTAAATCCAACATAGACTGACGTTGAACTTGTGTCGGATGGGCAGTTAATACAGGAACAACATTTAGTTTTTCTAAAATCTCCGCAGCATCTTCATGTTGAGATACCATATCAATGGTAGTTGAAATTTTCCCTAGATAATCTTGTCCAAGATTGTTTTGGTGATTGATTTCAAAAGCTAAATCGACATCTTCTGAAATATTGATTAATAAAGGTAGAACAGCAAAATACCTTGAAATATCTGTCAACTCATCATTTGTCAATTGTCCAATAATTTGAATCAACTTAGAGTAATCATCTTTGACAGATAATTCTTCTAGCTGGCAAATAGCTGCAAATGTATCCTCAGACATCATTTCACGAGCCACATCTTGTAAGATAGTCGTCAAAATCGTCACTTCTTCACGGATAGCTTCTTTATTGTTATAATTTTCTAGCTTTTGGATAGACATCTTTTCACCTCATATTTTTCATAAATTAGACTAAGGTTCTTTCAACTTCTTCTTCAATCAAACGACGTTTTTCTGTCGCATCAATATTTAAAACAAACCCAATTCCGATGGAAATAATCAAGAGACTAGAACCACCCTGCGACAAGAATGGGAAAGTTACACCCGTAGCGGGAATCAATCCAGAAATTCCTCCTATGTTGATAAATGTCTGAATTAAAAGCATTCCTGCCATACCAAGCGCCATCATCGAATTGAATGGACTGCGAGCACGAACACCAACAACAATGATGCGGACAATCAAAAAGAATAGTATAGCCAAAATGAGACTTGCTCCTACAAAACCAAGTTCTTCTATGACAATAGAAAAGGCAAAGTCGGTATGGGCCTCCGGTAAGTAGCCTTTTTTTTCAATCGAATTTCCCAAGCCAAGACCAAGCCAACCACCATTACTCATTGCATAATAGGAATGTGTTAGTTGTAAGCCTGAATTGGTCGCATTCCCAAATGGGTCAAAATAAGCTACAAAACGACGAGCAATATAACCAAATAGTGGGATTTTTTCAACAGTTTCTACTCCAAGAATACGAATGGTTCCAAGTACAACTCCGGAAGCAGCAACAATTCCTATCAAAGCGGTTGAGAACCATCGATAAGCGATGCCACTTACACTAATCATAACAACAATAATCAGGGTGATAATTGTTGCATTTCCCAAATCCGGTAACGTGGCAACCAAGCCAAGAAGTAGAAGACTAATCACTCGCCAATCTGTAAACTCTCTCGGAATCCAACTTCCCTTAATGAGAGACTGATAATCATATGTTCGTATATCTGCCTGTTTCTTTGCAAACTCATGAGCCAGATACCAAATAATGATTAATTTCAAATATTCCGCAGGCTGTAAGGTTCCTATAAATGGCAATGGAATCCAACCGTGTGCCCCATTTACCGGAGTGAACAGGCGTGAAATAGCTAATAGAAACACTTCTAATATAATAACTGAGTAAATAACCGCTTTTTTTCGTAAAAAACTAAGTTTCATACGATAAATAGTATAAATCGCAATCAAGCTAACAACCCAAAAAGCCGCTTGGTTAATTACAATTCTAAATGGATTTCCTCCATTAATAATCTGTGTAGCACTTGTTGTTGAGTAGACCATAACCAACCCTATTATTGATAAAATAAAGTAGGGTATGAGTATGGAATAATTCAGCAGGTGCCGCTTATCAATCTTCATTATATAATCCAACCTTTTCTGGAGTATGCTTATTATTATAGCATACTTTGTATAAAAATACTTATCACATTTTAAGATATACAGTAAACATTCGGAACCAGACCACTAAATAATAAAATGGCCGAAGCCATTATGAATTATTCAAACGATTCAAGATAGAACTCAATCTCATCTCCGTCAGACACCTTTAGGTCATTTGCGCCTTTTTCAGCCAATTTTCCATTAACCTTATACATCCAATAGGTATTGGTACTAGTATCTTGACTGATACCATCAATTTTGGTTATTAACCCATTATCTTCTTCAATGTCATGGTGAGCTTTAAAAACATCCATCACACTATCACCTTGATTTGCCGTAACCTCTTGACGATCCACTTGATCCTTATTTGAAATTTGTAATGTGATATCAATTGTAGACCCGGATGTCTGGGACGATGTATTTGCACAAGCCCCCAACAAAAAGGTCAAGAAAAGAGAGAGTAAGATACTAATTTTTTTCATTTGTAAAATCTCCTAAAAATATGATAGATGATGGGATAAAATAATACGGTAGAGATCATGTGTAGACAATCAAAAACTATTCCATTTAACCAATAGATTATCGGATGAATTCCGAATTGAATTGCAGTGAGCAAACTAATGGACATGCCATAAACAAAAACAAAGCAACCAGCTAATAGGCTCTGCAGCCATACCGGAATTCTCTCTTTTAAGATTTGAGGGCGAATCAAAATCCACCAAATCAACTGAACGAGACCAAAACTGAGAACCTGCCATAGAACAACGACACCGAAACCAAACAATAAACCACTACCAATCATTGTCAGCCCCATCAAAATCCATCCTTCAAATAAGGTAAAATGGGAAAGACTCACTAAAAAAATAGCTGTTATGGGTTTTATGTTGGGAAATGCTCCAAATACTATTCTCAAAACAATTGCTACCGCTGATAAAACGACCAATCGGGTTAGTTTTTTTGTTGAGTACACCTCTTCCACCTATCTCATTTTGTTCTAAATATTAGCCTATCGTTTTCCTGTCTATAAGTCAAGAAAATCCTTTAAATACAATCAATCTTCAAACTAATTTTTTTGATTTTTCCAATGATTTACGGTAAAATTGATGTGATGAGAAAGAAATTAAATCCAATTGTTGTCATTGTTTTTTTCCTATCCTTTTTTACCATCATTTATATTTCTGGTGTGTATGGTAACAGAGCGACCGCCGGTAAAGAAACTACGATTACACAGTCAAATACTAATCCAACATCAATTGAGACAAATCCTAGTTCAAGTTACTATATTACCAATGCTCTTGAGATGAAACCTATTATCGACGTCTCAGCATGGCAGCGTCCATCTGAGATTGATTATGATACACTTAGTCAAAATATTTCGGGAGCAATCGTTCGGATTCAAAGTGGCTCCCATACGAAGAATGAAAACACCGCTACTGATGAAAATGGTTTAGATAAAGCATTTGATACCCACATTAAAGAATTTCAGGCTAGAAATATCCCTGTTGCTGTTTACGCCTACGTTACTGGGAATAGTATTGATAGCATGAAAGCGGAAGCTCGTAGTTTTTACGAAGCAGCCAATAAATACAAACCCACCTTTTATTGGTTGGATGTTGAAGAACATACCATGGATGATATGAATGGTGGTGTCGAGGCTTTCAGACAAGAATTAGAATCTCTCGGTGCTAAAAACATTGGTATTTATGTCGGCACCTATTTTATGGAAGATCATAGTATCAATGTTGATAAATTTGATGCTGTATGGATTCCCACTTATGGCGATGATTCTGGCTACTATAATGCTGCACCAAATACTGATTTGGACTATGACCTCCATCAATATACCTCTCGAGGCTATGTGAATGGATTCGAGAATTATCTCGATTTAAATATTATTACTACTTTGAAAGATCCAAATGAAGTTTATCGAAAACTATTTACAACACCAGAATAAAATGGTACAATTTCACTAATTACATATACACAAAGGAGTGCTTCGGCTGAGATCGCAATATGCGAAATCCTCGAACCTGATCTAGTTAACACTAGCGTAGGAATTGTGTGCTTATAGAACGATACTGTACTCTGCTATAAACACTCCTTTGTCTACTATCTACAAAGGAGTCTTTTTATGTCACAATCCAAATTACATGTTCTCACTGAGATAGCTATCTTTTCTGCCATTGCTCTTGTCTTTGATAAACTCCCACTTTTTACTATGCCACAAGGTGGATCAGTATCCTTAGTCATGCTTCCGATTCTACTTCTTTCTCTCCGCCACGGTTGGTTAGTAGGCATCTTATCTGGATTAATAGTCGGAACAATACAACTATTTTATGGCGGTTACTTTTTAAATGTTTTTCAAGTTTTTCTTGATTATGTACTATCTTACGCAGGAATTGGTTTTGCAGGATTATTTGCACCAACTCTACACAGGAACACGACATTAACCAAGGCATCAATTACGATAATGTCAGCTAGTTTTTTAGGAGCTAGCTTAAGATTTTTTGCCAATTTTTTAGCAGGAATTATCTTCTATGCTGACTACGCTCCTGCTGACACACCCGTTTGGATTTATTCCTTTACCTACAATATCAGCTATATACTTCCTTCAACAGCAATTGCTTGCATTTTACTGATTCTACTTTATAAAGCAAGACCAAATTTCTTTCGTAATTAATAAATAATGCCTGTTAGATTCCTCTATCAGGCATTATTTTAAATGATTTTCACTAATTTTATGCTATAATGGGAACATTATTAGACAATTTGGAGGACACAATGACTTCTTGGATTTCAAGAATAATTAAAGGTATGATCATTGCCCTTGGCTTTATTTTACCAGGTGTTTCTGGGGGCGTACTAGCTGCGATCCTCGGGATTTACGAACGATTAATAGGCTTTTTAGCAAATATTCGAAAAGATTTCAAAGAAAACTTTCTCTACTTTGTTCCTGTAGGGATCGGTGGAATCTTGGGAATTGCCCTCTTCTCTTTCCCTGTTGAATACCTCTTACAACATTTCCAAGTTCCTGTTTTATGGGCATTTGCGGGTGCAATTGTTGGTACGATTCCTAGCTTACTAAAAGAATCCACTCAGAAAAGCAAACGGGATCATATTGATTTGGCTTGGTTGATTGGTACCTTCATCATTTCTGGATTCTTACTCTACAACTTGAGTGATCTTGTCGGAACACTTCCAGCAACCTTCGCAAGTTTTGTATTGGCAGGCGCCTTGATAGCTTTAGGTGTACTTGTTCCCGGACTCAGTCCTTCAAACTTGCTATTGATTTTAGGAATTTATACACCAATGCTCAACGGTTTCAAATCACTTGATCTATTTGGAACTTTCCTACCTATCGCAATTGGTGGAGTCCTTGCAATGGTTGCCTTCTCAAAAGCAATGGATCATGCCCTTAAAGTCTACCACTCACGAGTTTATCACTTTATAATTGGTATCGTCTCATCTTCTACTCTCCTAATTTTGATTCCACAGGCTAGCAACAAAGAATCCATCTCCTATGCTGGAGCAAACTTTATTACATGGATTGCTGCACTTGTTTTATTTGTCCTAGGAGTATGGTTGGGACTTTGGATGAGCAAATTAGAGGAAAAATATAAATAATGGCAAAAAAGGTCAAAATAAAGAAAACCTTGGTTGACCAAATTTTAGACAAGGCTAAGATCGATCATGATAGCCTTGTTTTAAATGCTCTTGAAGGTCAACTTCCACAAGGTATTGAAGAAAACGATATTTATAAAACCCTGGCACTGACTGGAGATAAAACAGGACCGGTTATTGGAATTGTCCCAATCACTGAGCACCTATCTGAAAAGAAACTGGCTAAAATTTCTGGCAATAAAAAAGTCAGTATGATCCCTCAAAAAGATTTGGAAAAAACAACAGGCTACATACATGGCGCCAACAACCCCGTGGGCATTCGTCAAAAACACAATTTTCCAATCTATATCGATCAATCCGCACTTGAAAAAGGCAAGATGATTGTTTCAGCTGGTGAAATTGGTCGGTCGATTCGAATTGACAGTCAGGTATTAGCTGATTTCGTGAAAGCTAATTTTGCAGATATTATTGAAGGGAAGAACGAGTGAAAATCTATTTTGTCCGTCACGGTAAAACCGAGTGGAATCTAGAGGGACGCTTTCAAGGCTACTCTGGAGATTCCAAACTCTTGGAGGAATCTTTCCTTGATTTAGAATCACTTGGGAAATATTTAGCTACCGTTCCTTTTGACAAGATTTACTCTAGCGATTTACAAAGAGCCCATATCACAGCCGAGCGAATTGCTGACCTGAACCATTACTGTAAATCAGTAGAAACAAAAGCAGGTTTTCGAGAATGGAATTTCGGTCAATTGGAAGGAACAAAAATTGGACTTTTCCGCGATATCTATCCCAAGCAGTACCATGCATTTAAACAGAATGTGGCCATCTTCCGAGCAGATATGTTCGAAGGGGAGACTGTTTCACAAGCTACTTCACGCTTCATCACTACTTTGAAAGAATCTATTCACGAGACAGATCAAACGATACTTGTCGTAAGCCACGGAGCTATTCTAACAGCTTCAATCCGAACCCTGTTAGGCTATCCACCAGCGCTCTTACGCCATCGAGGTGGTTTAGACAATGCATCTGTAACCATTTTAGAGACAGATGATTTTGAAAACTTTACCGAACTGACTTGGAATGACACTAGTTATCAAGAAAAACAGTAGATTTTTCTGCTGTTTTTCCCATTCTACTCATAATTTATGCTGATTTTTTACCTCTTCTATGATAAAATAGAAGGAACAGACTTTGGAGGAATGAATTTTTTATGTCAACTGAACATTTTGAAGAACTAAATGACCAACAGATTGTCCGTCGTGAAAAAATGACGGCATTGGCTGAACAGGGTATTGACCCATTCGGTAAACGTTTTGACCGTTCAACTAACTCTGCTGAATTGAAAGCACAATATGAAGATAAAGAAAAAGAAGAGTTGGAAGAATTGGCTCAAACTGCAACCATTGCAGGTCGTATTATGACCAAACGCGGTAAGGGTAAAGCAGGTTTTGCTCATATCCAAGACCGCGAAGGACAAATTCAAATTTACGTTCGTAAGGATGACGTTGGCGAAGAAAACTATGAAATCTTCAAAAAAGCAGACCTTGGGGACTTTGTTGGTGTCGAAGGTGATGTCATGAAGACCAATGTTGGTGAATTGACCATTCATGCTCGTAAATTAACTCACTTGTCTAAAGCGCTCCGCCCGTTGCCAGAAAAATTCCATGGTTTGACTGACGTTGAAACTCGCTATCGAAAACGGTATTTAGACTTAATTACCAATCGCGAAAGTTTTGAACGCTTTGTAACACGTTCAAAAATCATTTCAGAAATCCGTCGTTACCTTGATGGACTTGGTTTCTTGGAAGTTGAAACACCTGTCCTTCATAATGAAGCTGGTGGTGCCGCGGCTCGTCCATTCATCACCCACCACAATGCCCAAAACATTGATATGGTACTTCGTATCGCAACGGAACTTCACCTCAAGCGCTTGATTGTCGGTGGTATGGAACGTGTTTATGAAATTGGCCGTATCTTCCGTAATGAGGGAATGGATGCTACCCACAACCCTGAATTCACTTCTATCGAAGTTTACCAAGCCTACGCTGACTACCAAGACATTATGGATTTGACCGAGGGCATTATCCAACATACTGCAAAGGCAGTTGTCGGCGACGGTCCTGTAACCTATCAAGGAACTGAAATTGCTATCCACGAGCCATTCAAGCGTATCCACATGGTCGATGCAATTAAGGAACAAACTGGTGTGGACTTCTGGCAGGAAATTAGCTTAGAAGAAGCTATCGCCCTGGCAAATGAACACAAGGTTCCTGTAGAAAAACACCACACTGAAGTTGGACAAATTATCAACAGCTTCTTTGAAGAATTCGTAGAAGAAACATTAATCCAACCAACCTTTGTCTACGGCCATCCAGTAGCTGTTTCCCCATTGGCTAAGAAAAACGATGAAGATCCACGCTTTACGGATCGCTTCGAGCTCTTCATCATGACCAAAGAATACGGAAACGCCTTTACCGAATTGAACGACCCAATTGACCAATTGGAACGCTTTGAAGCCCAAGCTAAGGCTAAGGAACTCGGTGATGACGAAGCGACAGGCGTTGACTACGACTACATCGAAGCCCTAGAGTACGGTATGCCGCCAACAGGTGGACTCGGAATCGGTATCGACCGACTCTGCATGCTCTTGACAGATACTACTACTATTCGAGATGTGCTCCTATTTCCGACCATGAAATAGAAGATTGGCTGAAAAGGCCTACTAGACCTTTTCACTCCCGATGATGAAGGAAAAATAACAAACTGTTTAACACAGTTAAGTAAAACACTCTTGGCAATTCCAAGAGTGTTTTTGCATGCAAAAAAAGCCTAGCCAACTGACCAAACTTTTCAGGAGATTATGAAAAATATTTAGGATTGACTATAGTATAGCTCATCCTATCAACTATCTCATCAGTCTTGGGACTGATTCTCTTCTTTTTTTGCAAAATAATCTCGGACAATCGGCGCAACTTCTTTTCCGTAGAGTTCGATAGCACGGAGGACATCTTCATGTGGCATTGAGCCGATTGGGAGATGGAGGAAGAAACGGTCCAAGTCAAGTGTTTCAATGGTCTTAATGATTTTAGCTGCAACATGTGTTGGATCTCCAACGATGGTCGCTCCCTCATCTGTAAGGGAGTAGAGATATTGCGCCTTTGTCATTTCGCTCCAATGTGGACGGTCTTTTGCAATATTATTGGTCACAACTTTAGTAGGGTGGAAATAATCTTCTACTGCTTTGTCATGGTCATCAGCTATCCACCCCCAAGAATGGGCGGCTACCTTGGTCTTCTTCGGATCGTGGCCTGAGTTGCGGGCTACCTTACGATAGGCGTCCGCCAAAGGTTTAAAGCGATGGGCACCTGCACCAATGACAGCATACACAATAGGCAGGCCTTTCTTAGCAATCTTGATAGTGGATTCTACATTGCCTCCAGTTGCGACCCAAATTGGAAAATCTTCCTGAACAGGACGTGGATAAACTGGCTTATTTTCGACGGACTGAGTGAAATGCCCATCCCACTTGAGATTGGTTTCCTTGTCGATTTCCAAAAGCATATCCAACTTTTCATCGAAGAGTTCTTCATAGTCATAGAGGTCATAGCCAAACAAGGGGAATGACTCCGTAAAGGAACCACGACCCGCCATGATTTCCGCTCTGCCATTTGACAAAGCATCAATGGTGGTATACTGCTGATAGAGCCTTACAGGGTCCATGGAGGAAAGGATTGAAACTGCTGATGTTAGTTTGATATGCTTGGTATTGACGGCGCCAGCTGCCAGCACAATCTCAGGTGCAGAAACCGCAAAATCTTCGCGGTGATGCTCTCCAATCCCATATACATCAAGCCCCACCGCATCAGCTAGCTCAATCTCTTTAACAAGTTGGCGTATCCGCTCGTCATGGCTGTAAGTCTCGCCAGTTTTTTCCAATGGTGTTGTTTCGCCAAATGTTGAAATACCTAATTCTATCATGATGTGTTCTCCTTTGAACTCATTATTTTCTTAATTGATGCGTTTATTTTATCTCCAATTAGTGATATAGTCAATTGATTTGCTCAAAAAAGAAAAACGACTAGGATAACCTAATCGTTCCTATTGTATTACTCATAACGCAGAGCTTCAATCGGATCAAGTTTCGAAGCTTTATTGGCTGGTAATACCCCGAATACTATACCAACAATTGCAGAAAAGGCCAGGCTACCAAGTACAACTGGTATAGAGATTTCTGCCGTCATATTTTCCCCCATCACCTTTGTAGCGTTGAGAATAAATACGATAGTTTGGGCAATAGCTAAACCGATCGCTCCCCCCAGAGTAGTCAACACCATCGCTTCAATCAAGAATTGCAAGAGAATATTTCCTCGGGTTGCTCCCAGTGCTTTTCGGAGACCAATTTCACGAGTTCGCTCAGTGACAGAAACCAACATAATGTTCATGACACCAATACCACCAACAAGCAAAGAGATCCCTGCAACTGCACCTATAAACATTGTGACACCAGCCATCTCACTTCTAAAGGAATCCAGCATAGCTGACATATCATAAATGTCATATCTTGCTTCTTTCAAGCCAGTAACTTTCGTTAAATAATCTGCTGCTGCTTGACCAACTTCCCCTGCACGACTAACATCATCTACGTGAACATAGAGACCGCTATTCTCATTTACTCCCATTTCCGTAGCCAATTGAGTGTTGGTCATAATGGCATTCCCACCAGAGTTCATTCCGTAAAGGGCTGAGCCAGCTTGTGGATCTTTATAGACACCAACGACAAGGTAAACGTTTTGATTCACACTAACTGTTTGGTTAAGGGCCGCATCCATACTACCAAAAAGTTTTTCAGCTAAATTGACATCTAACATCATGATGCGCGAATATCGAGAATAATCATTTGGCATAAACTTTCTACCAGCCAATATCTCTAACTCTTTCACATCAAAATAGGATTGACTAACACCATTTATGAAGACATTATCAGCTTTCTTACTCCCTGCAGATACTTCAGCAGTATTTGAAAAACTAATATAGTAATTACTAATCCCATCAATTTCTAATAAGCCCTGAAGCATCGCATCTGTCAAATCAGGTTCTTCTTCCATTGACATTTCACCACCAGTTGTATAGAAAAAGCCACCACTATTGACTTCCTCTTCTCCAAAAATTGGAGAAAAGTAGACCTGTACATTGTTTTGGTCTCCAGCAAGAGCTTTTTCAATACTCTTACTCATACCAGATCCCAAGGCAACAATGATTACAACGGCTGCCACACCAATAATAATCCCCAACATGGTCAGTAAAGAACGCATTTTATGTGCGAGGATTGATTTTAAGGCAAATTTCCAATTTTCCATTTAAATCTCCTCTCTACGTCTATCTTCGGTAATGACACCGTCACGTAACACAATTGTTCGTTTCGCATATGCAGCGATTTCAGGTTCATGAGTGACCATAATGATCGTCTTACCTTCATTATTGAGTTCTATTAATAATTCCATAATCTGCTGACCGGTCTTCGTATCCAAAGCACCTGTTGGCTCATCAGCAAGAATAATCGCAGGAGTATTTACTAAGGCACGCGCAATAGCTACCCGCTGTTTTTGACCTCCTGATAATTCAGATGGTAAGTGGGTCATACGCTCTGCCAATTCGACCTTCTCCAGGTATTGCTTGGCTAATTTTTTTCGTTTTGCTGAGGGAACACCTGCATATATTAAAGGTAATTCAACATTTTGTAATGCATTTAATTTAGACAACAAGAAGAATTGTTGAAAGACAAAGCCGATTTGATCGTTTCGAACTGAAGCTAATTTTTTCTCAGATAACTGACTAACTTCCTCACCCTCCAACCAATAATTGCCTGAACTAGAGCGATCTAATAAACCTATTATGTTCATTAAAGTGGATTTACCAGAGCCCGATGGCCCCATAATAGCTAGAAATTCACCTTCTTCTACCTCTAAGTCAATATCTTTAAGGACTCGAAGTTCTTGATCACCATTTCTATAGGACTTATTGATATTGGTCAGCTTAATTAGCTGGTTCTTCATAGGCTTCTACCTCTTTTCCATCTTCTAAGTCCAATGTTGGGAATGAAATGACATGATCTCCAACTGCCAATCCAGTTTGTACTTCCTGATTTATCGCATCAGCATTTCCTAAAGTAACTTCTACTTTTTTAGCCTTCCCATCTACAATTGTCCAAACAAATGTCTTATCTTCCTCATAAACAACTGCTGTCACAGGAACTAATATATTTTTGCTTGTATTCACTACTTCAATATTCACAGTGAACCCTTGTTTCAAATCCCCAACTTCACTCGTAAGAGCAACCTTGAACGGATATTTTGCACCAGTTCCGCTTGTTGCACCAGCAACTGTGCTAGCGCCTTGATCAGTTGCTGGATAGTTTGAAATATAGGAAATTTTACCATCCCAAGTTTGGTCGGGATAAACTTTTGTTGTCAATTTGACTGCTTGATCAGTAGCGATATTGGCCAAATCATACTCAGTTAAGTTGCCTTTCACTTCTAGGCTAGTTTGGTTCACGATGTGAATGACTGTTTGACTACCTGTTGCATTTTTAGAAACAGACTTATTCACTTCCACAACGGTTCCTGAAACTGTACTGGTTACTGTCGCCTCTAAAACTGCTGTGTAAGCTTTATCCACAGCCGCCTGTGCATCGGCATAGGCATCGTTAAGATCAGCTAGCTGTGAATCATATGATTGTTGGGAAGTTGACTGAGTGTCTTCGCCTGTTGTAGCATCAGCTGGAACGGTGACAGTCTGATAATTCAGTTGCAACTCATCAATTTGACGCCCAACCTTATCTCGTGCACGAACAGCTGAATCAAGAGCAGATTGTAGTTCTGTACTGTCGTAACGAAGTAGAGCTGTTCCTGCTTCAACTTGGCTACCTGGCTCAACTAGAATCTCACTAATGTCGCCCTTAGAAGGGTCGTAATAAACATATTGTTCCTCAGCAGCTGAAACCACACCAGTCAATAGGGTAGATGAAGCAATTGAACCCTCTTGAACGACTTGATAACTCAAACTTGTAGGCATCGTTTCATCACTAACAGTCGACCCACCCATGACACCTGAGTACAATAATGCTCCTCCAACGAGTGCAACAGCTGCAACACCCAATCCAGAAAACAAAGCAATTTTAGCCTTTTTTGACTTTAACATAGATCTCTCCTTTTAGTTTGTGAAAAACATACTTATTTTGTGTTGAATATATAATACACCAATACATCGATTTATGCAAGTGTTTTCCTAATTATTTTACAAAAAAAATGAGGATAAGCCCACTTACACTTTTGTAAGAAATCCGTAGCGGATTTTTGATTGACACTCACAAAAACGTTACAATGAATGTAGTAAAACAATTGAGTTAGGAGGATATTCATGAAAGAATTCGATATTATTTCTATTGGTGGAGGTAGCGGAGGTATTGCAACAATGAACCGTGCTGCAATGTATGGTGCCAAGGCTGCAGTCATTGAGGCTGGTTACCTAGGAGGTACCTGTGTCAATCTTGGCTGTGTCCCTAAAAAGATTATGTGGTACGGATCTCAAATAGCAGAGGCCATTCAAGACTATGGCCCAGAATATGGCTTTACTAGTCAAGAAGTCACCTTTGATTTTTCTACCTTACGAAAAAATCGTGAGGCCTATATTGAACGTTCACGCGCTTCCTATAGAAACACCTTTAACAATAACGGAGTCGAAGTCATCCAAGGCTTTGCCCATTTCATAGACCATCAAACCGTAGAAGTAAACGGTGAACTGATTCGTGCCAAACACATTGTCATTGCTACTGGTGCCAAACCTGCAGTGCCATCTATCCCTGGTAGTGAGCTAGGAATTGTTTCCGATGATGTATTCGCTTGGGAAGAATTACCATCTTCCGTAGCGGTATTAGGAGCTGGTTACATTGCGGTTGAAATGGCTGGACTCCTTCATGGACTAGGTGTTCAAACAGACCTCTTTGTTCGAGGAAACCGACCGCTTCGGAGTTTTGATACCTATATTGTCGAGGCATTAATGGATGAAATGAAACGGACAAATCTCCCCCTCCATACTGGAAAAACACCAATTAGACTTGAAAAAACACAGGATGGTCACATCCAAATTCATTTTGAAGACGGTAGTAGCCATGTTGCTCAGCAAGTTCTCTGGGCTATCGGTCGTAAACCAAATGTAGATAAGCTCAATCTTGAAGCAACCGGTGTTCAACTCACTCCATCTGGCCATATTGCAGTCAATGAATTTCAGGAGACTGGTATTTCCGGCATTTATGCCCTCGGTGATGTAACTGGTGAAAAAGAATTGACACCTGTAGCCATCAAGGCCGGTCGCCTTCTGGCAGAACGTCTGTTTAATAATAAACCAACTGCTAAGATGGATTACAATACTATTCCAACCGTTGTCTTTTCTCATCCAGCAATCGGAACAGTTGGTCTAACTGAAGACGAAGCAATTTCTCAATACGGAAAAGATAATGTAAAAGTTTATACATCAGCCTTTACCTCTATGTACACTGCCCTAGAAAATCATCGACAAATGGCGAAATTCAAATTAGTAACCGCTGGAGAAAACGAGCAGGTTGTTGGTTTACATGGTATCGGATATGGTGTTGATGAAATGATTCAAGGGTTTGCAGTGGCTATCAAAATGGGGGCTACAAAAGAAGATTTCGATGCTGTTGTTGCAATTCACCCGACAGGATCAGAAGAATTTGTTACCATGCGTTAATGCAAAAAATCCAGACATGGAAGATTTGATCCGCGTCTGGATTTTTTCTTAAGGTAAAATAGCTACAGCACGCACTGGTGAACCAGATGCTTTCTCCCAATGCGGAAAGGCAATTGAAATCAAGGCACCTGAGGCCGGCACCTGATCAAGGTTAGTCAGCACTTCCAATTGGTAAATATCTTTGGACAAGAGGTAGTATTCCTCCACTAGATTTCCATTATTTTTAGCAGCTAAAGCACCTGAGTCCGTATCTAATGTTTCATGCCCCACTGCTTTCACATGACGCTCCTCAATCAGATATTCCAAAGCTTCGTGACTCCAACCTGGTGTGTGTTGAATACCCTGTTCATCTAAGTTTCGAATTGCGTCTTGGCTAGGCCAACGTTTTGACCAGTCGGAACGAAAAGCAACAAATGAATCTGGTGCAATAGCGCCATAGATAGCCTCAAAGTCTAAGATATCTTGTTTCGTAATCTCATAATCATGATTAGCTGCCACCGCATCCGACTTATCAATGACATAAAGAGGGAGTAGGAAATCTTTCAAATCAATTTCATCAAGATAACGGGCACCTTCAACAAAATGAACTGGAGCATCAATGTGCGTTCCATATTGACCGACTACTGTAAATTGCTGAACAAAGAATCCGCCTTTATGTGAAAAAATTGGTCTTTTTTCTAAAGCTGGCAGAGCTGGAAAATGTGGACTTGCTTCATCAATCTGATGAGTAAGATCAACCCACTTTTTTGACTTTAGGGTACGATAAATATCAAGTAATTCGGTCATAAGGAATCTCGCTTTCTTTTTTAGAATTGTAACATAACAAAAAGCAAAACAATATCAATAAATATGTTTTTACTTATATTAATTTTGTATACTTAGATATAAAAAAACCTATATTGCTGTTACAGCCGATGAAATTCCATTGACTTTCTTTTAGATTCTCACTATAATTTTGTTAACCATAAAAAATAAAGGGGATAACAAAATGGCCAGAACATCAACAAAATCACTTGTTTATATCGCTATCGGAACAGCTTTGATTGCTGCACTTTCGCAAATTAGCTTATCTATTGGCCCAGTTCCATTTACTCTCCAGACATTAGCTGTTGGCTTGGTTGCTTGTCTTTACAAACCTAAAGATGCCCTTGCTAGCGTTGGGTTATATCTAGTACTTGGTGCTATTGGTTTTCCTGTTTTTGCTGGTTTTTCTGGTGGATTTGCTGCACTGGTGGGTCCAACAGCTGGATTCCTCTGGGGCTTCCTACTTTTTGCAGGATTAACCTCAATAGCTACCAGGGCAAATTCATCCTCTGTAATTGTATTCCTAGCTTGTTTATTTGGATCTGTAGCATGCTTTTTACCTGGAGTACTTATTTTTAAAATAGTATCTGGTGCTACTTGGTCTGACACCATTGCTTGGACTGTCCTTCCATTTATTCTTCCAGATTTAGCAAAAATTACACTGGTAACCGTCTGTCATCGCTTATTACAACCAATCACAAAAAATGAAGCCTTCTTCGCGTAGGCTTCATTCGTTTATTTATTGGCAAATGCGTCTAGAAGAACCTGGAATTCTTCATTGCTTAGAGTAATCCCTTTTCCCATCTTGCTATGGTCTGGACTCCAAGTCCGAATATCGTATTTTGCAGGTGCACCATTAAAAGATACACGATTCAACTCTTTGGTCCATCCCTTTTCGTTTTCAGATAGGACCAATAATTTTTCTTCAATTTCAAAAGTAAATGTTGCCATTTGTGACCTCCTTCAATCATCTATTCGAAAAAACTTGTCAATTTTAAAAAAATTGGATAATATGATTATATCAAGTTTGAAAGGATTATGCCATGAAGAGATTTATCGAAGTCATTTTGGAACATGCCTCTATCTTTTTAGGCAATAGCAAAGCTTCTATAGCTATTGAACCAGATAGCAAGGAAAAAATAAAAAATATGATAGAACTTGCCTTGTACAAGAATGCTTCTATCCATGTCATCTACGGGAACCGCAGTTTTACTGGAGACATCGTCAAATACGATACGGTACGCCAACGGATTATTATGAAAAATTTCAAGCGTCAGGTAACCAGCATTATAAAACTAGAAGACATCCAGAAAATTACTCTTGTTCCAGAAAGTGTAAAAACATCACAGCAACAAGAGAATAAAACTGAGCAACATACCGGAAATAGAAAAAACGCATAAAATCATGCAGGAAAACGTTGATGATATGCGTTTTTTTGTTGATTTATCTCATGCTCGATGAACATAAAAAGTAGAGAATAGGTTATTTTGATGAACTCTCCCATTCCCACTAGTCAATGATTCTGACAGGAATCCACAACGATGCTCGACGGACACACCCTAAATATCCAAACTGGAATGGTTGTGAATCTTTTTTGAATGATTTATGCTCTAATAGTTAATGACTGACCATCTTCTTGATAAAGATTGATCAAACCTGATTTGCAAGCTCGAATCATGTCACCAGGATAGATTTCACGGTCTAGTTTAATGGTCAATAATTCCATTGGTTTATTGGCACGGTCGATTTTATCACCATTTGAATCATGCAGATCTTGAATCGTTGATTCAAAATGTCTGAAGCCAGGTCCATAAAATTCTACCTGGTCACCTTCATTGATCACATTACGTTGACGAATAGTTGCAGTCATAGTATCCTTATCAAACGCAACGACTTCACCAATAAACTTATACTCTGGAATTTTACGACGAGCTCCAAAGAGTTGCTCATTTTCACTTGGTGGACTGTAGTAAAATCCAGTCGCCAATTCACGCTGTGCAACCTTCCACATCTCATCAATCAAGTCTTGTTTGATGGCTTCGAATTTCTCTGGACTTTCTAGGTAAGCATCAACTGCTGCTTTATAGCAGTTTGTAACAGTTGATACATAATGAACTGATTTCATTCGGCCTTCAATCTTCAAGCTATCGACACCATTTTCAATCATATCTGGGATATGGTCTATCATACACATATCCACCGCAGACATGGAGAACTCCTCTGGTATTTCGCCCTTAATCGAACGACGTTCTTCACCAAATGGTAAGTCGTAGAGATTGTATTTCCAACGACATGACTGAGAACACCCACCACGGTTTGCATCTCGCTTGCTCATGTGGTTAGATAGGACACAACGGCCTGAATAAGAAATACACATGGCACCATGGACAAAGGCTTCGATTTCAACATCTGTACGTTTGCGAATTTCCGCTACTTCTTCCATTGTTACCTCGCGAGCCAAAACAACGCGGGTCAATCCCAACTCTTTCCAGAACTCAAAGGTTTCGTAGTTGGTCGACGAAGCTTGGGTAGACAAATGAATTTCAAGACCCGGTGCCTCTGTTGCACAGATCACGATGAGGGCGGGGTCAGATACAATGACAGCATCCAAGCCCATATCCCGCAATTCACGGAACCAAGCTCCTGCACCTGCTTCATTTCCTTCATGAGTTACCATGTTGGCAGCCACATAAACCTTGGCTCCACGAGCATGGGCATATTCAATCCCTTCCCGCATCTGTTCCATACTAAAGTTTCCAGCGCGGCTCCTCAAACCGTAAGCTTGACCGCCAACGAAAACAGCATCAGCACCATAATCAATGGCTACCTTCAATTTTTCCAAAGTCCCAGCAGGTGACAAGACCTCAGGACGTTTCAGTGTTTTTGACATAATTAACTTCTTTCTATTAACGATGGTTTATGATTGAAAACCTGTGCAGAGATTAGATCTTCGCTTATTAGATCTATCAGTTCTGTTAGGATAGGAAATCAAATCTTAAATTTATTTGACTTTATTGCGATCAAATTCATAGAAACCAGTATCCAAACCCCGTTCAGCTGGATGGAGTTTGCGAACTTGCTCATCCAAAAGAAAGGCCTGATCGTAAGTAAAAGTTCCTTGCTCTAGCAACTCTTTCGCTTGAACAAATAATTTCGCGATTTCAACAAAGTTTTGACCCGGGCAAAAAATACCATCTAATTTCCAATTGCAATAACCATGTGAATAAAGTTCTGCCAACTTAGTCATCATATCAATATCATTGTTAATAAAAATATGAGTACCGTGTTTGTCCTCAAAAATAGAATAATGACTCTCTGGATCAGCAGGTTCTGCTAAAAACAAACCGCGTTGACGCGATAAATCAGTCTCATCAGCCTTTGTAAAATTATAATAATTTCGTAACAGAGTTCGTTTAGAATGGTGGATGACTGACGCACCATAAACCAATACCTCCGCTGGAATTTCCAAATTTTTAGAAATATCAAAAAGCTCTTCAGATGGAATTTCACGTGCCAAAACGGCTTCTACAGCTCCGTGATCTTTCCAAAAATTAATTTGACGACTAGAGGTAACGAAAACTGATGTATCATAGATTAGTTTAAAATTGTAGCCGTCTCGCTTGTTGATATAAAACAACCCTGCATCACCAACTACTAAGTAATCAACCTTTATCTCACGCATGAGCTCCATAAAAGGCTTGATATGATCCATCATATCCTGGTGCATCAATGCATTGGCGGCGACTGTTAATTCTTTACCCGCTCCATGTACAAGCTCTGCAATTTCCCTCAGTTCATCATATGAAAAATTTGTTGGAATACGAAGAGCGTTATTCTCTTCACCTACATAAATACGATCAACGCCTGCTACTAACAGTTCTTTGACCTGTTCAATACTTTCAGCTGTTGCTGTAATGGTAATTTTCTTCATAAAGATAATTATATCAAAAATGAAAATTTCTGATAACCAACTAGTTGATTTTAATATTCAGACTTTTCTAATTTGTTCCTTGTAATATTTTTGTAACATAAATGTCATAAAAATACAGTAATGTTATGGTATGCTTGATGGAGCAGTAAAGGAGACGATATGGCACAAAGACACTATCAGTCCCATGAATACCAGTACGAAGAGTATATCCCGAAAGAGAAACAAGCTACTTACCAAACTTATCAAGCAAGAAATACTAAGAATTATCGCGTTAAAGAGTTAGTATTTTTTGTCAATATTGTTTTGTTTAGCTTACTAACAGTGATTTCAAGCTATATTTACCTGTCTTTAGGTATGCCGGTTTTTGTCGCACTTACCTTAGCAAGTGTAACAGGCTTTATCGGGCTTCGTTTAATTCAGATTGGACTTAAAAAGAAATTTAGACCGAAACAGACACGTAAACAGAACAAAAAATAGTAGAGCGGAGGATTATTCCCCGCTCTTTTTGCTTGCCCTTCTCCCCTCATCAAACAATTCACTTTCATTTCCTCTTAGAATGGTTTGATAATTTTCAATTTTATAATCCAAACGGTCTAAAGCTTGCTGAATTTCCAACAATCGTGACCGCAATTCTTCCTGCTCTTCTTTTAGTAAATCGATCCGAGCTTCCACTGTACTATCTCCAGCCTGCACCAAGCCCATGTACTCAATCAAGCGCTCAATCGACATACCCGCAGTCCTAAAACAGCCAACAAATTCCAAGATGGCTATATCATTTTCCGCAAAGTCCCTCACTCCAGAAGATTTTCGTACAATTTTGGGAACAAGCCCAATCCGCTCATAGTAGCGAATGGTATCTGCCGATAGACCTGTCACTTGACAAACTTCTTTAATGTTCATATTCATCTTCCCTTAGTTTTGTATGTCTATTATATACCTTAAAGTCAAGTATGTGAGAAAAAATCTGGGTTTCCCCAGATTTACTACCCTATAAATAATCACCCTTGACAACAAAAAAGTGCCACGAATCTCGCCTGCTAGTTTAGAGCGTTGGCGGGCAAACTTGAATTTTCCTTCAAATTCTTTTGGTATTTCAATGCCGTCTGACAATTTGAAACCGACCGCTCGTTTGCCACCTTCTTCAAGCGTATAGAGGACATTAACTGCCAAGCCATTGTCATAAAAAACAAAAGACCAGAGTATGCCATCTACTTCAAGTTGGGCTACATTGAGTGGAGTATAAGGAAAAACCATGTCCCGTTCTGCCAAGACCTTCTCGATGAAGGGCAGGATTTCAGGTTTCTCATCAAGTGTGTATACCACATACTCTTGTTTATATTTGTTCCAGAAGTAGCGAGCTTCATTGGCTCGCAATCCTGCAAGAACATCTGCCACTGGACTTGCCTCTAAGCCTGTCGTCTCTACTTCTTTAAAATTTACTGTGTAAGCCATAATTATCCTTTCAATAAAGAAAGCACCCGAAGGTGCTCAGAACGTAGACAAACTCCTAAAAATATAAAAAATTGAAGAAGTTTGCGAAAGATAGCAAGTCATTAAACTCTTAGAAACATTGATATTTCAGCGTTTCTGAGATTTTTTTATTTTCAACATAAAGAAAAAAGATTGAAGAAAATTGTCCAAAATGGACTTTTTCTTCAATCTGAGCACCCGAAGGTGCTAGGTATTTACGCGTTAAACGCTTCTGTCAATTGTGGCACAACTTGTTTCTTCCGTGAAACGGCACCAGCAAGGAAGGCATGATTGTTTTCCAACTTGAAGTTGAAGGCTGCTTCTACCTTGTCCATGTTGCTACCGAGCGCAAGGATTTCAGAGTTTGAGTTAACGATGTCTGTAATCATCAAAACAAAGTCAGAGTAGCCATTTACTGCTGATGCTGCTGTCATAGCTGCTTCGATTTCTGCTTGGCGTTCCAAGACTTCTGCAATATCAACGGTATTGACTTGGGCTACACGCACGTCATTTCCGTTCAAACCAAAGGTTTTTGCATCGATATCAATCAATTCTTCTGCTGACTTGCTAGCAAGGTTGGTACCAGCTTTCAAGAGTGCCAAGCCGTATTCTTCCAAGCTCACTCCAGCAATTTCCGCCAATTCAGCTGCTACTTGTGGATCTGTTGCATGAGTGGTTGGCGATTTAAGCAAGAGGGTATCTGAAATCAAACCTGATAGAAGAAGTCCAGCTACTTCTTTTGGAGGTGTTACTCCGTTTTCTTTAAAGGCACGGTAAACGATTGATGATGCTGAACCTACTGGCTCCAAACGCATATATAATGGATTTGCAGTTTCAAAGTTTGCGACACGGTGGTGGTCAATAACAGCTGCTACTTCCACTTCCTTGATGTCTGCGATCGATTGTTGGAATTCATTATGGTCTGTCAAGATGACTTGGTTGACACCTTCTGCCTTAGCAGACTCAACCACGCGTGGTGCAGTAACTCCAAAATACTCAAGCGCAAAAGCAGTTTCTTCATTTGGTGTTCCTAATGCTACAGCTTCCGCATCACGACCAAACACTTCACGCTCCAAATGAGCCCAACCGTATGATGATGCAATAGCATCTGTATCAGGATTTTGGTGACCAAAAACTAAAAATTTAGACATGTCTACAACCTCATTTTCTAATAATCTTCTACATTTTACCATAAATAGAAAGACTTGTGAACATGGACGGGTCGGGATTTGCCAAACGTTTTCAAAAAGAGTAAGATAGAAGGTAGCAATGCAAAAGGAGAACTATATGAAATTTTCTGAATATACCTATGTCCGTCCAGATTATGAAGCTATCAAGGCTCAGTTTTCTGACCTAACAGACCAGTTGGCTCAAGCAAGTGACTTGGAAACAACTCGCACACTTGTGGCAGCCGTTACAAAATTAGTCAGCTTCATCGATACACAGTACAATCTTTGGATGATTCGTCACACCATTGACATGAATGATGAGTTTTACAACGAAGAAACTAAATTTTGGAACGAGTATTATCCTTTATTTGAAGAATTGACAACCAACTACTATCGTGTCATTGTCCAAACACCGTACAAGGTTGAATTGGCAGATATTTTACCTGAAACTTTCTTCATGCAGGCAGAGAACAATCTCAAGACTTTCTCATCTGATGTGATTCCCTTGTTCCAAAAGGAAAACGAATTGACCGATGAATACAGCAAATTGATTGCTGGTGCAGAGATTGATTTCCAAGGTCAGACCTACAACCTGGCACAAATGGGGCCATTCGGTCAATCAACCGACCGCGAGGTCCGCAAGGCTGCTTCTGCTGCTACAACTGCCTTCTTTGAAAGCAAGGAAGCAGATTTCGACCGCGTCTACGATGAATTAGTAAAAGTCCGCACGGAAATCGCCCACAAACTTGGCTTCAAGGACTATGTGGAATACGGCTACCTAAAGATGAACCGTTTTGATTACAATCGTGATATGGTCAAGGTATACCGTGAAGAAATCCTAAAACATATCGTACCAATTGTCCAAGATCTTCGTCAACGCCAAGCCAATCGCTTGCAAGTTCCAAGCCTCAAGCACTACGACCTCAACCTTGAGTTCTTGGACGGAAATGCTGTTCCTCAAGGTGATCCTGACTTTATCGTCAGTCAAGCCCAAGACATGTACCGCGAATTATCCGCAGAAACAGGCGAGTTCTTCGATTTCATGATTGAGCATGAACTCTTGGACTTGGTCGCAAAACCAGGCAAAAACAGCGGTGGCTACTGTACCTATATCCCTGACTTCAAGAGCCCATTCATCTTCTCTAACTTCAATGGAACCAGCGGTGATATTGATGTTTTGACCCACGAAGCAGGTCATGCTTTCCAAGTCTATCGTTCCCGTTGGATCCAAAGTCCAGAAGTTGTCTGGCCAACCTATGAAACCTGTGAAATCCACTCCATGTCTATGGAATTTATGACTTGGCCGTGGATGGACCGTTTCTTCAAGGAACAAGTCGATAAATATAAATTTACCCACTTGGCAAGTGCTCTACTCTTCTTGCCTTACGGTGTCTTGGTGGACCACTTCCAGCACGAAGTCTATGAACATCCAGAAATGACACCAGCAGAACGTAAGGCAACTTGGAAAAAACTCCAAGACCTCTACTTGCCAGACCGTGACTATTCCGAGTCAGAAGCCCTCAACCGTGGTATCTTCTGGTATCGTCAAGGTCACATCTTTGCTAGCCCATTCTACTACATCGACTACACCTTGGCCCAAGTCTGTGCCCTCCAATTCTGGAAACGTACGCAGGTAGACCATGACGAAACTGCTTGGGAAGACTACATCCGCATCTGTGATTTGGGTGGTACCAAGTCCTTCTTGCAAGTGGTTGAAGCTGCAAACCTCCAATCACCGTTCAAAGAAGGTGCCCTCGAAAGCACCGCCAAAGCTGCGGCCGATTGGTTAAATGCAGTTAAGGATGATGAACTATAAAACGCAAAAATCTGAATGAATCAAGTGACTCATTCAGATTTTTTTGATTTGACAAAGTTGATGTATTTATCCCCAAAAGTTTCAATTTGCTCCAAGACCAACTTAAATTCCTGCCCAATTTCACTCAGTTTATATTCAACTTTTGGCGGTACCTGGGCATATACTTTGCGCGTAATCAAGCCATCTTCTTCCAATTGGCGCAACTGCTTGGTCAAAGTTGCCTGAGAAATTCCATCCAATCTACGATGCAATTCATTAAATCGAATCGGTCCGTCCTCAATATGATGCAATAGCAAAATATTCCATTTCCCTGACAACACTGTCTGCGTTGCCAAGTAAGGACAGGCATAAACATTTTTTGTATGATAATCAGGCATCAAACTCCTCCTTCTTTTCCTTGAATCGCCACATTACTTTAGAAAAAGATAGTGACTATTCAAAAAATACCTACTTGTATTTTGAACTGTATTTGCTACAATCATACCATAAAAGAGTAGAATAAGAAAGCAAGGTATTCCTATGTACAATTCCCAATTCGAACTGGGCCATGTGGCCCTCAATGTCCGCGATTTAGAACTCCAAAGCTTGTTTTACCAACAAGTCTTGGGACTGCAAGTCCTCTTCCAAAGCCCTAAACAGATTGACCTTGGCGTTGGAAAAAACACCCTTGTCCGCCTGATTCAGACAGAACAGAAAGACGAAGTCCACCGCAGCTACGGACTCTATCACTTGGCCATTGTCCTACCTAGCCGCGAGGACCTTGGTACCATTTTCCGCCACTTTATCGACAATAAGATTCCCCTCCAAGGCGCCAGCGACCACGGTTACAGCGAAGCCATTTACCTAGCCGACACCGAAGGCAATGGCATTGAGATTTACCGCGATCTGCCTCAAGACACTTGGGATGTCCGCCCAGACGGCCGCATCGTCGGCATTACTGAGCCTATGGATGCTGAAACGATCTATGCTTTAGGGAAAAAAGCTGACGCAGCCTATCAGATGCCAACTGGTAGTCGCATGGGCCATGTCCATCTATCTGTCCGAGAAAGCGCAGCTTCTAGCCGATTTTACCAAGAGGTCCTAGCTATCGAGGATAAATTCTCCGTTCCATCTGCATCCTGGTTAGCCTCAGGCGATTATCACCACCACCTAGCTGTCAATGAATGGGGTGGCAAAAATCTGAAAACCAGACAAGAAGGCATGCCAGGACTTGCCTACTATTCGCTTATCTATTCCAATCCAGAAGCTTTTGAAGCAACCTTAAATCGTGCCATTGCTACAAACCTAAACCTTCAAAGACTAGACAATAGCGCAGCCTTTGTTGATGTGGATGGTATTAAAACGAAGCTTGTTTTAGATTAATACGAAAAAGGAAGTATCTAGCACTTCCTTTTTCGTTATTTGATTAAACCGAGATCATATTTCATTCCCAAAATCCGTTTGACGGATTGGTCAAGCCGTTCCTCTGTAATAGTTCCAGCCTTTACTTGTTCGATAATATAAGGAATTTGACTGGCATAACTTGAAGACAATATCATATCAGTCCCAGCTTGAATGGTCTGCAGGGCACCTGTATCTTGATCTACAAATTGGACCAAGCCTTGCATATCAAAATCATCCGTCATAATGACACCCTCAAAACCAAGCTCATTCCGAAGAATTTTATTGATTTCAGGTGAAACGGAAGATGGAACAGCATCAATGGCAGGTACGATATTGTGGCTAACCATGATGGAGTCTGCACCTGCCTCAATACCAGCTTTAAAAGGAAGAAAATCATTGGCCCGCAATTCTTCTAAACTTCGATTGTCATAGACCAAATCCGTATGCGAATCCGCATTATCCCCATAACCCGGGAAATGCTTCAGGGTCGAAGCAAATTGTTCCTCTTTCAATAATGTAACCAATTGACCAATATAGTCTGAAGTGGTTTTCGCATCCTGTCCAATGGTCCTATCGTAGATAAAAGAGGATGGATCAGTGGATAAATCTGCAACAGGGAAGAAGCCTGCGTAGATTCCCTCTCCTTTTAAAAGACTGGTCTTCTGTTTGGCATCCGACAAAATCGCCTCAATGCCGCCAGCTTGGTACAATTCCAAAGGCGATGCAAAAGGTGTTTCCAGAAGTTGACTAATCCTCGTTACCGTCCCACCTTCCTCATCTGAAGCCATTAATAGCGGCACTTTTGAAAGTGATTGATAAGAAGCAATCTCTTCTTTAACTTGCTCCAGTGTCTTACCTTCAAAATCACTTGCAAATAAGATATAGCCTCCAAAATGATAGGTTTCCAATGCCTCAGCTTGTCCTGCAGATGGCATCCGAGCAAAAATCATCTGTCCAACCTTTTCTTCTAAGGTCATCTGATCTAGATAATTTGCAATCACTTTGTCCCTAGCAGATATTTCTTGGCTAGATGACGTCGTTGTAACCTTTGTCTGCTCTTGCTCTGTCCTATCCCCTAGGAAAAACAGACCCAATAAAATCCCTACAAATAAGAGAAAAGTTAAGCCCGTCCCTATAATACTAAATCTTTTTCTCATAATCTCCTACTTTATCAATATTATCCCTTAATTCGATTCAGATATTCTTGATACGTTTCAGTCTCCATCAAGGCTTTAGCATTTTCCACTCTAGCTCGTGTTGGAGGTTTTGTTCCCTCAAGTGGATATGGACGGCCAAGTTCACGCCACTTAAATTCACCAAGATTGTGGTATGGCAATACCTCAAAACGTTCTACATTGTTTAAAGTTTTGACAAATTTACCAAGCTCAATCAAATCTTCATCTCGATCAGTTAAATTTGGCACCAAAACGTGACGAATCCAAACAGGTTTTCCAATGTCGGATAAATAACGAGCGCATTCCAAAATGGTTTTATTACTGTGTCCAGTCACAACTCGGTGTTGTTCAGGATTTATTTCCTTAATATCAAGAAGCACCAAATCCGTTACTTCCATGAGACGATTGTATTTTTCCAAATATCGCTCCGTTGAACGGAAGGTTAAGGCACAGGTATCCAAAGTGGTATGGATGCCTTTTTCCTTTGCAAGTGTGAATAAGGCAATCAAAAAATCAATCTGAATGGTAGCTTCACCACCAGAAACAGTTATTCCGCCTTCCTTTCCCCAAAACATACGAAAGCGAAGGGCCTCGTTTAACACATCCTCTGCCGTACGCTCCGTCGCAGCAGGGTTGACCAAATCCCATGTATCCGGATTGTGGCAATATTGGCAACGCATATGGCAACCTTGCATAAAGACAACAAAACGTACACCAGGACCATCAACGGAACCAAAACTTTCTGTTGAATGAACCAAACCAGTTACTTTACGATAATCAACCTCTGTCATAATCTTTTCCTCACAACTTTATGCCTCTAGTATAACACAAAAATGGAAACGCTTCTATTATAGACTATTTGCTTCATTCGACAACTCTCTATCTTTTCGTATCCGATATGTCAAGCCAAGCACTCCCGACTCCATTATTTGAGTGTCTACTAATTCAAGTTGCTCTTCTATCCCTTCAAACAATCGTAGGCCACTCCCAACAATGACTGGCGACACAGTCAATTTCAAAATATCTACTAGGTTTTCTTTCAGGAGAAATTTAGCCAGACGAGGGCTTCCTAAAACTAAAATATCTCTAGCATTCTCTGCTTTCAGCTCATGAATTTTTTCAGTAATCTGTTCATGAATCAATGTTGTATGATTCCAAGTAGTTTCCTGTAACGTTCTTGAACAAACAATTTTCTCAACAGCGTCTATCCAGGCAGCATGAGCACGTTCATGCTCACTTGCTTCCTCATTGTTCAACATATTTGGCCAATACTGGTACATCATCTCATAGGTTGCTCTTCCCCATAATATCGTATCTGCATTGGCAGTCACTTTTTGGGCAAACTGCTCAAGTTCTTCATTGTAGTGAACAAAACCAATATCCATAGCCCCATTTGGTCCCTCAACAATCCCATCCAAGGATGTGTGTAAAAAAACAACTAAATTTCTCATTCAATTTCCCTTTGTCTTTCATTTTCTGAAAATAAGTGTAACACATTTTCAAGACAATACTCAATGATAAGGTTGATCTTAGAAAAGAATAAAAAAAAGAAAGACCAAAACTAGTCCTTCTCTTCGTTCTCATCATCAAGTGGTGTGATGAGAATTTTCAATTTTGTTACACGGCCATTTTTCACTTTGTCATTGACCATCACAATGTGGAAACCATTGTTGTCTAATTCGTAGGCTTCTTTTTCATCCTGACTTGGAATGGTTCCAAGCCCTGTCAAGTAAAATCCTGCAATGGTATCAACATCATCACTACTCAAATCCAAATCAAAGTGCTCGTTGAAATCATTCAAGGTCATACTACCTTGGACAATGAACGTATTTTCCGCAATTTCACGCACAAAGATTTCTGTTTTGTCAGTTTCATCATCAATTTCCCCGACAATTTCTTCAAGCAGGTCTTCGAGGGTAACAATCCCTGATACGCCACCATACTCATCTAGTAAGATGGCCATTTGGTTTTGAGTATTTCGCAAAGACTTGAGCAAATCATCCACAAAAATCGTCTCAGGAACGAATAGTGGTTCCTGCATAATACGGCGAATCTTTAACTGATCGAATCCATTTGTGAAACTTTCAGCAAGAATTTTCTTGGTATGAATGAGGCCAATGATATTGTCTTTATCCCCTTCGTAAACAGGTATTCGAGAAAAATTTTGGCGAAGAATTTCTGGCATGATGACGTTAATATCATCTTCGATATCTACCATGAAAGCATCTGTACGCGGTACCATGACTTCACGAGCCATCATTTCATCTAAATTGAATATTCCTTGAAGCATTTCGATTTCTTCAGCATCTAAGGTTTGTTCGCTCTTGGTTAAGATATACTCAATCTCATCTCGAGTCATTTGCTCATCTGCATCATCGAAATTCATAGGCGTAATACGACTAATCAAGTTTGTCGCAGCTGATAACAACCAGACAAAAGGACTTACAATTTTCCCAAGAAAAATAATGACTGGTGCTGTGACAACTGCCAAGTTTTCTTTCATATTCATGGCAATTCGTTTCGGATACAATTCACCAAGAACAATAGATACAAATGTCAGCATCGCCAGAGCTAGCCAGTAACCAGCTGTCTGAGCAGTCGCAGAATTTCCCATCCATTTTGCAAAAACAGCCCCTAAATCATTGGCCAAGCTAGCACCAGAAAGGATTGAAATAAAGGTGATTCCGACCTGAATCGTAGATAAGAAATTGTTTGGATTTTCTAACACCGTCAAAAGACGAACAAACTTCTTTTCCCCTTCTGCAGCTTTTTGTTCAACTCTCGAACGATTAAGGGAAACTAGAGCCATTTCTGATGCTGAGAAAAAGGCATTGAACAAGGTCAATAAGAATAAAATAAATAGTTGTAAATAGATGGTCTGACTACCAGGGTCTTCCATGATGTTCTCCTATAATAAAATTTATAACATTTCAATTATACCATAAAATCTGAAATATACCATATATCTTGTTAGAAGAATCATCTTTTGCTGACATTTTTATGATACAATAATCAAAAGGAATAGGAGATAAGCAATGATTCTTTCAATGAAACATGTCTATTATAAGAGACAGGGTAAAACAATTTTAGAAGATATAAACTGGGAATTTCAACCAGGAGAACGTTGGGCAATTTTGGGTCTCAACGGTGCTGGCAAGTCAACACTCCTGCGTATTCTAATGGCAGAATTTTGGAAAACCTCTGGTGATTTGACAGTATTAGGGGTTGAATTTGGTAAAGGTGATATTCCTAGTCTTCGTACGAAAATTGGTGTGGTCGGTTCTTTTCTAGCAGAACGATTTCCCATTGACCTAACCGCAGAACAAATCGTATTGACAGGTAAATATAAGTCCTCCATCCTATATCGTGAATATGGGCAAGCGGAGCTCGACGAAGCAAAAGCTATGCTTAGGTCTATTGAAGCTAGTCACCTAATTGGTCGGACTTATGCGAGCCTTTCACAGGGTGAACGCCAACTCCTGCTCATTGCCCGTAGCCTCATGGAAGATCCAGCTATTTTGATATTAGATGAAGCAACCGTTGGACTTGACCTATTGGCACGCGAGCGCCTCCTTCATCATATCGATTCTATCTGTCAACTCCCAAATGCTCCTGCCATCATCTATGTCACCCACCACGCAGAAGAAATCACAAACAACTTTACTCACGTCCTCCTTCTAAAAGAAGGGAAAGTCTTGGTACAAGGACCAAAACAAGAAATTCTAACTCCTGCTCTGCTCAGTGATTTTTATGATAATCAAGTTGAATTGATTGAACTAGGAGACGAGCGATTGTTCATTAAGCCAATTCTTAACTAGCACAATTCAAATGAATCAGATAAGAAAAGACCTAGAATGTTGGAAATTCACTCACCGGTTCTAGGCCTTTTCTTATACTCTTATTCATCTTTTTAGGCTCTATAATTTCTGTAGTGGGTAAAACCACCGTGGAGATTATGGAGCCTTTTTGAGTATAGAAAAAAAGTCCCATATGACCTATAATGAAAAGTGCTCAAACTATCATTTTAGAAAGACTCATATGGAACAACTAAATCTTATCACAAATTTTCTCAGAATTAAAGACAAAAATATCACTATCACTGATGAATATGATATGGGAACTCACTTAGAACTCCACGGTTACTTGGATTACATGGCTCCTAAATGCCCAAAATGCAAGGGACAAATGGCTAAGTACGACTACCAGAAAGCATCAAAAATTCCCTACCTAGAAACCGCTGGTTATCCACTCCTTATCCGCCTTAAAAAGCGTCGTTTCAAGTGTAAAGAATGTGGGAAAATGGCGGTCGCTGAAACTCCTCTTGTTAAGAAAAACCATCAAATATCTGTCGCTGTTAACCAGAAAATTGCCCAATTACTCATCGAAAATCAAGCAATGACACATATCGCACACAGGCTAGCTATCTCAACATCATCAGTTATGAGAAAGCTCAATGAGTTCAAGTTTGAAACGGATTGGAATACCCTACCTGAGGTGATGAGTTGGGACGAGTATGCCTTCAAGAAGGGGAAAATGAGCTTCATCGCTCAAGATTTCAACTCCCTAAATGTCATCGCCATTCTCGACGGAAGAACTCAAGCAACCATCCGAAACCACTTTCTACGCTATCCTAGAAAGGTTAGAAATCAGGTCAAAGTGATTACCATGGATATGTTTAGTCCCTATTATCAACTTGCTAAACAGCTTTTTCCGAATGCAAAAATCGTACTAGACCGCTTTCATATTGTTCAACACCTTAGCCGGGCTATGAACCGTGTCCGTATTCAAATTATGAATCAATTCGACAGAACATCGCAGGAATACCGAGTCTTGAAACGCTACTGGAAATTGATACAACAAGATAGCCGTAAACTCAGCGATAAACGATTTTATCGCCCTATGTTTCGAATGCATTTGACTAACAAGGAAATCCTAGAAAAACTCCTGTCTTTCTCCAAGGAACTACGACAGCACTATGAACTCTATCAATTGCTCTTATTCCATTTCCAAGAGAAGAACTCAGACCATTTCTTTGACCTCATCGAACAGGAAGTAGCCACTGTTAATCTTATTTTTCAGACGGTATTTAAGACATTTCTAAAGGATAAAGACAAGGTTTTAAACGCCATGGAATTGCCTTATTCCAACGCCAAACTGGAAGCTACCAATAATCTCATCAAAGTCATTAAAAGAAATGCCTTTGGTTTCAGGAACTTTGAAAATTTTAAAAAACGGATTTTGATTGCTTTGAACATAAAGAAAGAGAGAACGAAGTTCGTCCTCTCTAGGTGTTAGCTTTTCATCTACCCACTACAGTTGACAAAGAGCCTCTTTTTATCACCCACTCGTGTCTGATTCAATATCCATGCATTTAAAAAGAATCAAACTCTGTCAGCGCATAACTTTCTAGTTGGTTAATATTGCGCCGCATTTGCTTGGCTGCCATTTGTGATAAATGACCATACTTTTCATATTCTGCAACCACTTTTCTTTCTAAATAATACCCTCGTAACAGATCATCTAAACTTTCGGGTTTCATCCGTCCGATAACATCTTCCACCTTGATTCCTGCATGAATCAATTGAGCTTGGTATAAGCAGAATTCTTTTAGCTGCTGAATGTATTCTGCAGAGCACCTCAACTGATTTTTCTCTAAAAATTGAATAATCTCTGCGGTATTGGCCAAGAATAATTCAGACAATGCTGGATCGTACTCATTCTTTTGAACAGTTGCATCCTGATTCCTTTTCCGTAAACTAGTTCCGATACTAATCCATTCATGATACCACTTATTGATGACCCTTCGACTGATTAGCCATAAGTATTTGAAGGTTGGAATCAGGTCGCGATTAATATCCTGTTCCAATGTTCTTAAATAGTTTTGATAGAGACGGTAGGAAGACAAACTAAGGTGTTCTTTCGCAAATGCAGTCTCTAACCCCTTCTGTTCAATTTCTACCAGTTTCAACCTTAAACTGGCCACCTCTTTGCGTATGTCTACAGTCATCAACTGGCGATGAAGATGTTCTATCCGCCTATAATATTGACCAATAACAATGTAAATACCATTTGGGTTTGTGGCATCCTCAATATCTAGTTCCAATTCGTTTACCACCACTTGCAGAATAGAGATTCGGACAGAACCTTCTAAAATCGGAGACTCGGACTTCTGTTTTGCAAACCTTGGCAAAACGAATAATCCCACCAAAAAACTCAACAGGGTCACCATTCCGACAGTAAATAGAATCAGACTGTAAATTAAGCTATCAAATTCTGGTAACAACAAAATCGTAGCAATCGAGACCGACCCTTTCATCCCTGAAAATGTTAGAATCCCCAGCTCATGCACACTATAAACACTCTTAGAAGATTTTGCTTTTCGATAAGCATTCAAGCAGAGTAAGCCAATAAAGCGTAGCAGAAACAGACTAATGGTTAAGAGAATAACTATCCCTAACAAGTGACCATTACTAATCAATGGATTCCTCAAAGCAGGCTGAATGATTCGAGTAAATTCATACCCAAAAACAAGAAAAACCAACCCATTCAATGAGAAATTTAGAGTATCACAAACAATTTGGTTCACACGATTCACACGCGCATCAAACAAAGTCATTTTTTTCAACTGCTTCGATTGAAACAGACCTGCAATGACCACTGCAATAATTCCAGAACCACCAATAGAGGTAGCCACAAAATAAGCCACTAATGGTAATGAGAGTTCGAGCAACAGGACTCCAGGAATATCTGCCGCATCCAGTTTTTCAAGTAATGAAACCAAACCACGATGACCAAAAGCAAGAAAAAGTCCTGCGAGCATTCCACCGACAAGTGCCCAAACAAATTGACCACTTGCGTTAATGAGTGAAAAATTCCCTGTAGTCAAAGCAAGCACAGCAAACTCAAACGCAACAAGTCCACTCGCATCATTCAGCAAGCCCTCTAGGGTCAAAATGGTTTCTAATCGTTTTGGAAAAGCAAAGCGATTTGATAACACTAAAAAGGCTACAGCATCTGTCGGCGCAAGTGCAGCCCCAAGGGCAAAACTTGCAGAGAGAGGAACCTCTACTGGTAATAAGTAGCCAGCCAAAGATCCGATTCCCAAGGCTGTTAAAAAGACCAAGGGAAAAATTAGGAAGGCAATAACTTTCCAATTTTCCATCAAGTCATCGACATTACTTTGCTGACCCTCTCTAAAGTTTAAAGGAGCAATAACTAAAGCAAGGAACAATGAAGCATCTAGGGTGAGATTCCCGACTCCAAATAGTAGACCTGCTCCAACTCCCAATAAAATTTGAATAAATGGAAGTGGAACTTTGGGATTTAATCGATAAATGGTATTGGAAATAACTAATAGGATTAAAAATATAATGACTTGAACAAAACTTGTAATACCATCACCCCCTTAATTGTTGTTGATCCGTTCTATCATCACCAAAAACGGTGGAGTGTTGACTTGGTTCAGCGGTTTGTAAAGCATGGCAGTAAAGACGGTCTGGTCCAGCTGGCTGACAAAGTCTAATACCGCATCCTTTTCTACTGCTCCGCCCTCGTGGCCATAATAAATCATGATAGCAAGACGACCACCAACAACCAGTCGATCTAGGACTTTTTTGATGGCTTGAAGGGTGGTTTCAGGCAAGGTAATGACTGACTTATCCGCTGAAGGTAGGTAGCCAAGATTAAAAATAGCTGCCTTACATTCATCCACAAACTGATCTAGGTTTTCGTGTCCTGTCAAAACTAATTGGGCATTAGTCAAGCCAGCTTTTTCTAGTTTTTCAGCCGTTGTGTTCAAGGCCTGTTCCTGAATATCAAATGCCACGATCTTTCCTGCTCGCTGAGCTAAAAATAAAGTGTCATGTCCATTTCCCATAGTCCCATCGACAGCTAGGTCTTGGTCTGTTAAAATCTCATCTAAAAAGGCATGTGCCATATGTAACGGTCTAAGCATTTATTCTCCTTAGGCTAATAATTTCAAATAGTAAGTTGTCAAGGTCACTTCATCTACCTTTTTACGTTGTTGTAGCCACCAGCTGACGGTTTCCACAAAAGTAGTGACAACAAAATGCAGCAATAAGTCCTCTGGAAGACTCTGCTTATCCTGCATGTAATCTTCCATCACTTTTGGATAAATATCGTGTTTGAGCTCTGTCTCTAACTCCTTTAAAAAATATGTGTTGCGTGATAACAAGAGGCTAGCTACTCGGTCTTGATTTGTCCGAAAATGTTTGAAAATATGCGCCAGCAAAACTGTTACATCACTATCTTCACGACCTGTAAACAAATGATGAAACAAGTCATGACAGAGTTCTTCCAAAAGAGCTTCCTTACTGGCATAATGGGCGTAAAAAGTAGAACGGCCGATATCTGCCTTATCAATGACATCCTGCACGCGCATGTCATCGTACCCTTTTTCATTTAATAGGCTCAAAAAGGCCTGAAAAATCGCCTTACGTGTTTTTGCAATTCGTCTATCCATCTCTCGTACATTTCAAACATTATGTTCAGAAACAAACATAATGTTTTACTTGTTTCTAGTTATTTGGCTCATTTAATCGCATAATAAACCTATAAACAGTATAACATAGAAAGGGTTTGTCATGTCGTCTAGTAAAAATACTTTCATTGCTTTTTTGCTGAATCTTTGTTTTTCTATCATTGAATGTATCTTTGGAGCACTCTTTCACTCCAGCGCCATTTTAGCAGATGCTGTCCATGATTTTGGGGATGCCCTAGCCATTGGCAGCTCCGCATTGATGCAGACCTTCGCAAATAAACCAGCTGATAGCACCTATCCCCTTGGTTACAAGAGATGGAATATTTTGGCAGCACTCTTGACCTCAAGCATTCTGATTATCGGTTCTAGCCTAATTCTTGTGGAAAATATTCCCAATCTTTTCCATCCCCAACCTGTCAACCAAGATGGGATGCTAGTACTTGGAGTGATCGCTATCATCATCAATTTCGCCGCTTCCCGTATTGTAAAAAATGGCCATAGCCACAATGAATCCATTCTTAGTTTGCACTTTCTAGAGGATATTTTAGGATGGCTGGCGGTCATTCTTGTCTCCATTATTCTCCAATTCACTGATTGGTACTTCCTTGATCCCCTACTTTCAATCATTATTTCTTTATTTATCCTTAGTCAGGCCCTTCCTAAGGCATGGAATACTCTGAAAATCTTTCTTGAACAAACTCCATCTGGAATAAAGAGTGATGAACTGGCTCTGGAGTTGATGTCTATACCAAATGTGGAATCCATCGTTCAACTTAAAGTATGGACTATGGATGGATATGACCATTGTGCTACACTGACTGTCAAACTTACTAACCATGCTTTAGCAGGCAAGACCAAAGAAAGAATACGGAATTCTCTTATCACCTATGGAATTCTCCAAACGACCATTGAAACGGTGTAACTTTCTCTTCATTTTCCAAATTTATTACGAATAAATAGGTATGAAGATCTGTATCCTATTTTTCCTCGGAGCTTCAATTGGCTCCTTTTTGGGACTGGTCATTGACCGGTTCCCTGAACAATCCATTATCCGACCATCTAGTCATTGTAGTTCTTGTAAGAAGCGACTCAAGGTTTGGGACCTGATTCCCATTCTTTCTCAGCTTTCAACCGCATCCAGATGTCGTTATTGTAAGGTAAATATTCCCTATTGGTATGCTGGACTAGAATTCTTAACTGGACTAGCTGTCCTGCTCTGCCATTTTCAACTCCTAAGCCTAACTGAAACCATCCTCATCCTTGCAGGGCTGGTTTTGACCATTTACGACATCAAGCATCAGGAATATCCTTTTGCCGTCTGGCTCGTTTTTACTTTTATAGCTCTGATACTATCCCAGCTAAACTGGCTCTTTTGTTGCTTTTTAGCCTTGGCTTTTCTGACAGAGAAATGGCAGTTCAATATCGGTTCGGGTGATTTTCTATATTTGGCTAGTCTGTCCCTAATTTGTGGCTTGACTGAAATCCTATGGATTATTCAAATCAGCTCACTTTTAGGCTTACTCGTCTTTACAATATACAAGCCAAGATCCATCCCTTACATACCATTCCTTTTTCTTGCGAGTATTTTCGCCATTCTGTGCATCTAAATCAAGTTTTTCTCGATTTTTTTGTTATAATAGTAGGCATATTAGCGTTTAGTTTCAATAGTAACTGAATGGTCTTCACTTAGGAAGACAAAAGGAGAAATCTTATGACACTATTTCAGGATGACAGTTTGACACTGCACACCGACCTTTATCAAATCAACATGATGCAGGTCTATTTTGACCAAAACATCCACAATAAACACGCTGTATTCGAAGTCTATTTCCGTTCACAACCTTTTAAAAATGGTTATGCGGTCTTTGCAGGCTTGGAGCGCGTGGTGGACTACCTTAATAATCTTCGTTTTAGTCAAACAGATATTGACTACCTAACAGAATTGGGATATCCACAGGATTTCCTAGATTATTTAGCTCAATTAGAAATGACCTTAACCGTCCGATCTGCAAAAGAAGGTGATTTGGTTTATGCGAACGAACCTATTCTCCAAATCGAAGGTCCATTGGCACAATGCCAATTGATTGAAACAGCTTTGTTAAACATCGTCAACTACCAAACACTCATTGCTACAAAAGCTCGTCGTATCAAGGCAGTTATTGAAGATGAGCCATTGATGGAATTTGGAACCCGTCGTGCTCAAGAAATGGATGCTGCAATTTGGGGTACACGGGCAGCCTTTATTGGTGGAGCATCTGCGACTTCCAATGTTCGAGCAGGAAAAATCTTTGGCATACCTGTAGCTGGTACCCATGCTCATGCCTTGGTTCAAACCTATGGTGATGATTACAAAGCATTCAAAGCCTATGCGGAAACACATAAAGACTGTGTCTTCTTAGTAGACACCTATGATACGCTACGCGTTGGTGTTCCAGCAGCCATCCGAGTTGCAAATGAGATGGGAGACAAGATAAACTTTAGAGGAGTCCGTATCGACTCTGGGGACATGGCTTACATTTCTAAAAAAGTTCGTCAACAACTAGACGATGCTGGATTCACAGATGCAAAAATTTATGCCTCCAATGATCTTGATGAAAATACCATTTTGAACCTAAAAATGCAAAAAGCAAAAATTGATGTCTGGGGTGTGGGCACAAAACTCATCACTGCTTATGATCAACCAGCATTGGGAGCAGTCTATAAGATTGTATCCATTGAAGACGAAAATGGAAATATGCGCGATACCATTAAGTTGTCTTCCAATGCGGAAAAAGTATCTACTCCAGGTAAAAAACAAGTGTGGCGAATTACCTCTAAAGAAAAAGGAAAATCTGAAGGAGACTACATTACCTTCGCCGATACAGATGTCACTCATCTAGACAGTATCTACATGTTCCATCCAACCTACACCTACATCAATAAAACCATTGAAAACTTTGAAGCACGTCCACTTCTCGTTCCTATTTTTGAGAATGGTAAACAAGTTTACGAGTTGCCAAGTTTAGCGGAAATTCAAGACTACGCCAACCAGGAAATTGATAAACTCTGGGATGAATACAAGCGCGTGCTTAATCCACAACTATATCCAGTGGATCTGGCTCAAGACGTATGGGATAATAAGATGAACCTCATCAACCGTATCCGTCAACAAAGCCAAGCAAAAGCAATTTAAGGGAGGTGCCATATGACTTTACAAGAAACGATCATCAAAAAATTAGGTGTAAAACCAACGATTGATCCAAAAGAAGAAATCCGACGTTCCATCGATTTTCTCAAAGACTACCTCAAAAAGCATCCTTTTTTAAAAACCTATGTTTTAGGAATCTCGGGTGGCCAAGATTCAACCTTGGCCGGTCGCTTAGCTCAGCTGACTATGGAAGAAATGCGCGCAGAAACAGGTGACGATAGCTACCAATTCATCGCTATCCGCCTACCTTATGGTGTGCAAGCTGATGAGTCGGACGCCCAAGCAGCACTATCTTTTATCAAACCAGATGTCAGCCTAACCATCAACATTAAGGAATCAACAGATGCCATGGTAGCTGCAGTCAATGCAAATGGACTAGAAATGTCTGATTTTAATAAGGGAAATGCTAAAGCCCGCATGCGCATGATTGCCCAATATGCCATCGCTGGTGAACGCAAGGGAGCTGTCATTGGTACCGACCATGCAGCTGAAAACATTACTGGCTTCTTCACCAAGCACGGTGATGGTGGTGCTGATATCCTTCCCCTCTTCCGCCTAAATAAACGCCAAGGCAAGCAGCTACTCGCTGAATTGGGGGCTGATGAAAAACTCTACCTCAAAGTTCCTACTGCTGACTTGGAGGAAAACAAACCAGGCCTTGCTGACGAGGTCGCACTTGGTGTCACATACAATCAAATTGATGATTACCTTGAAGGAAAAACCATTGATGCTCAAGCGCAAACCATTATCGAAGGCTGGTGGAATAAGACAGCTCATAAGCGCCACTTGCCAATCACGATTTTTGATGACTTTTGGAAATAAACAAATTGCCCCTGACGATATGCTGAACAGCTCCTTGTCAAGTGGACAATGAAATAATAAATGATTAGGCGACGGCCTTGTTCCTCATTTCAAGAGGGGCAAGGCCGTTGTTGCGTTCTTGAAATCGTTGATGATTATAAAAATAGATGTAGGCATCAATATCTGACACCAGCTCCTCAAAAGTCTTATACTTCTTCAAATCGTAGCACTCCGTCTTAAAGTGCCCAAAGAAGCTCTCAATTGGTGCGTTGTCAATACACTTACCAACACGAGACATGGAGCGGGTCATCTGATACTTGGTCGTTAAACGGTAATAATCTTTCGAAGTATATTGCGAACCTCGATCGCTGTGAATCAATGGTGTCGCTTCAGGATTTGCTTTTCGGGCTTTACGAAGTGTTTCTAATACCAATTCATTATCATTAAACTGACCGACCACATAAGCGACAATAGAGCCATCATAAAGGTCCTTAATCGCACTCAAATAGGCTTTACAGCCGATACCGTACTTCAAGAAAGTCACATCTGTACACCATTTCTGATTGGGGGCAGTAGCTGTAAAATCACGGTTGAGAATGTTGTCTTCTACATTGATAAAGCTGGTCTTGGTACAGTAGCCCTTAGCTCTTCTGATAATGGAACGAATGCCTAAAATGTGCATCAATCGTCGAATCCGTTTCTTGTTGTAGCTTGTTCCAAGCTTGCGATTGACAAATAGCGTCATACGACGATAACCAAGAATACCATTATGTTGGCTATGAAGTTCCTTGATGACATTCATCAATCCTAAATTTTCCTGTTCAGAAGCTGTTTCCTGGTGTTGTAACCACTTATAGTAGCCTGAGCGAGATACCTTTAGAATACGGCACAAGTGGCTGATAGAAGCCTCTTCCTGTTCTTCCGCATATTCTTTAATCGCTTGGAAGGATTCCAAGTGGCGACCTAGTCTTACCATCGGTTTCGTCGCTTGATTTCTTCTAACTTTTTTAGCAGACCATTCTCCATTTCAAGATACTTAATCCGTTCTTCCTGTTGCTTGATTTTTAGGCGTAACTCTTCTTCCGAAGTCAGATTAGGCTTGCTTTCCAAACCTTTTCCACGACGGTCGAGGAGGCCGTTAGAACCGTCCTTCTCAAACTTTCTGACCCACGAATAGACCTGTTGGTAGGAAACCCCATACTTCTCAACAGCCCCTTGATAATCTTTCTCGTGGGCAAGGGTAAAATTGACAATCTCAACCCGTTCGTCAAATGTTGTCTTGCGTCCTTGTTTCATGCGACTCATTCCTCTACTAGTAGCTTTCAATTCTTTACCACTAGTATAACTTTTTATCCATGATCTGAGAACACGAGGGTCAGAAATTCCATATTTTTTGGTCAGATCTTTGAGACTTCCCAAACCATCAAGATAGTCGGAAACAGCTTGTTCCTTTAGTTCCTTACTATACTTCATCCAGCGACGGCTTTCCTCTAGCCCCTCAACACCAGCTTCTTTGTATTTCCGAACCCAGTTTGATAGAGTGTCGTTAGACACACCATGGCGCCTAGCTAACCAACTAATTGATTTCCCTTCTTCCGAGTGAAGTAGAACAAGTTCTAGTTTCTCAGAGACAGATTTTGGACTTCTTTTGGACATGATAAAACTCCCTTTATAGTTTCTAGTGAAAATTTTTGTTTTTTCACTGTCCACTATAAGGGGAGTATATCAATGCAATCGTCAGGGGTTATTTGTTGCCTTCCATTTGAATAGGCATTTCACATTTTTTATCTGCTACCGGTAATATGCTACTTCAACCAGCCAATTCAAATACCAATCTAGTTTACAACTCTGTTGATGTTTTCCACCACTTCATGAGTAGAATGTATAATCCATAAGCCAATATACCTCCTAAGGTATTGGTCCAGAGGTCGTCCACTTCAAAAACACGTTGAGCATCAATCAGCAAGTCAAGTAACAACTGTGTACATTCAATAAACAGACTCATACTAAATGTATAAACAATGACTGCTTTAAGGCTCCGCCATTCCTCCCGAAGAAAAAGAAGCAGAAAAACGAGAGGAAAGAGTAGAAAAATATTGGTCGCGTTTTGTAGAATAATCCAACCAAAGTCTCCTAGACTATCTACCTTGTTTCCATTGACAATACTATTAAACGGAGTTGACAAAAGATACAGTCGACCAATTTGAATAATTCCTGGGGTTGAGAAATCCTTATACTGTGGATACCAAGTCTGGGGCAGAAAACAGAGTAAAACAATAGCCAGAGCATAAACCCCAGCTAAAGTTGTACAAATCCGTCTTCCAAGCTTGGTCAAGTTACCGTCTGCTTGGAATAATTTTCTCATGCTCGAATACCTGCCTTAGCTTTTGCGGCTGCAATACGAGCACGCGCTTTTTCACGGTCTTTTTTGAGTGTATTGGAACGCAACTGACCACAAGCAGCATCAATATCTGTACCATGTTCCTGACGAACGACACAGTTGACCCCATTTTTCTTCAATACATCAAAGAATGCCAAGGTCCGTTCCTTGGTTGAACGACTATATTGGTCATGCTCACTAACAGGGTTATACGGAATCAAGTTGATATAAGACAATTTACGGATGTTCTTGGTCAAATCAGCTAATTCCTGTGCCTGTTCCACTCCATCGTTGACCTCGTTCAGCATAATATACTCAAAAGTCACACGGCGATTGGTTGTCTGAATATAATCTTCAATAGCCTCAAACAAAACCTCAATGGGGAATTTACGGTTAATCCGCATAATGCTCGAACGAAGGTCATTGTTTGGCGCATGTAGAGATACCGCTAAGTTCACTTGAACACCTTCACGTGCGAAATCACGAATTTTTGGTGCTAGACCAGAAGTAGATACCGTAATGTGACGGGCACCAATTGCCAAGCCCTTGTCATCATTCACAACACGTAAGAAGGTCATAACGTTATCGTAGTTGTCAAGTGGCTCACCAATCCCCATCACGACAATATGGCTAACACGTTCATTTTGATTGCGCTCATCTAAGTATTTTTGTACCAACATAATCTGTGCTACAATCTCACCACTCGTCAAATCTCTTTGCTTAGGAATCAATCCAGATGCGCAGAAGGTACAGCCGATATTACAACCAACTTGAGTCGTTACACAGACTGAGAGTCCATAATGTTGATTCATCAACACTGTCTCAATCAACATTCCATCAGGTAATTCAAATAAATATTTGATAGTTCCATCTTTGGATTCTTGCACTATGCGTTGTTTGAGTGGATTGACGACAAACTCTTCTTCAAGCTTTTCAATTAATGATTTTGGCAAGTTGGTCATCTCTGCAAAGGATTGGACACGAGAACGGTAGAGCCATTCCCAAATTTGAGTGGCCCTGAATTTCTTTTCTCCATTTTCGATAATCCAATCAACAAGATTGGCTTGTGTAAAGGCATAAATTGATGGTTTCATATTTCTCCCTATTTCTGGCGGATGACAAATCCACGTTTGGCTTCATTCATTTCACGATGGTGCTGTTTCTTATCGTGTTTTTGCGCGCGCTCTTGTTTCTGTTGCTTACCTGTGGACGGTTTATTGTTTTTTACGGTAAAATGACGGCCCTGCTCTTTTGAAGTATCTGAAGTTGACTTAGATCGTTTTGGTTCATTACGGCTGACTTTCTTGTCCTTCGTTACCAATTCTTCTGTACGTTGTTTTTGTCGGTTTCGATTCCGACTACGGTGACGTTTGCGACTTGTTTTTTCTTCAGGTTCTTCTTCTAACTCTTGTGGTTTTGGATTTTCAAGAACAAAGTAGGCACATCCAAAATTACAATATTCTGTTAAATAATCATCTAACCGCCCAATTTTTAAATCAGACTTGACCGGTTTCTCGTCACGATAAAACCCTTTTAACCGAAGTTGTTCATTTCCCCAATCACCAACAATATAATCGAATTTCAACATGATGGGCGAAAAGCGTTGCCCAAAAGCAGTCTGATCAAAAGCATCTTTGAAATTATCGACTAAATTGAGCTCAATATTCTCTGAAACGACCTTATTTCCAACACGTGCAAAACTCGGACCTGGAAATTTATTGTAATTATACATTTCTGGTGAAATTTCTTTCTTCATTGTTCCTCCTATCTAATGAAATATTCGTATATCTAACCTTATTATTATAACATGAAACAAGCTAAAATAGCACTCTTCAACCATTTCAGAGAAATTTCAGACGATTTTAATTTTATCATAGTTGAATGAATTTACTTTCCTGGGTGCCGTTAGCCAGAACAGCCTATAATATGTTCTAGGGTAGAAATAAGACATGCACAGCAAGTCACTTTCGTAGAGTACGGCAAGCCGAACGTGACAATGTATCAAAGCTAATTCAAATGACTGATGCAAAAAAGAGCGACTTACTCGCTCTTAGTACTCTTCAAATAATCAATGGCTTCTTGAACAGTCGTCACTGGTACGATTTCAATATCAGCATTGGCCTTTTCTGCTGCTTCTTTTGCTTCTTCGTAGTTTGTTTTAGCCGTTGGATCCTTTTTCAAAATTTCTGGGTCCACTGGATTATTTGGAACAAAGAAAACACTTGCACCAGCATTAATCGCAGATAATACTTTTTTATCTGCTCCTCCAATGTCTCCAACGGAACCATCTTGTTCAATCGTTCCTGTTCCAGCTATGACACGACCATCACGCAAGTCTGGCTCTGCCAACTGTGTATAAATAGCTAATGTAAACATCAGACCAGCACTTGGACCACCAATTCCTCCTGTTTGGAAATCAATTGGGACAGAACTTTTTACCTCAGTATGGTCCACCAGCGTGATACCAATTCCGTTTTTACCATTTGATAATTTGATAATTTTTCCGTCGGCAGTCTTTTCTTCTCCTTCACTAACATAGCCAACTGTTACATCACTATCAAGTTCTAAGCCTGAAACATATTTAATTAGATCCTGAGAAGATTCAAAGGTTTTTCCATTAATACTAACGACCGTATCAGCGATATTCAAAACATTTTTAAATGTAGAATCTTCTGCTAAGTCCAACACGTAAACACCGAAGAAATCCATCTCCACATCCTTATTTGCCAAGGTTAAACCTTGATATTTAGCCATGTTTTGAGAGGTTTCCATGTAAAATTGAGCAATCCGATAGTATTCTTCACTGTCTGCACCACCCGTCATTTCTTCTGCAGAAGCAATATCTGCGTAAGGGTTAAACTGAGCAATCAGCAACTGTAAGGCTGTTGCCTGCAAGACCGATACATAGGTAAAATTATAAGAACCTGGCTCCTTATCTTCTTCATTGTTGACTGTCAATACTTCCCGAATATCCGAAGCCCCTCCAGGACTTTCAATATAATATGGTAGACGAACAAATACGGAAAACCATATCAATAACGTCCCCATAATAATTGAAACAATCAAAAGCCATTTCTTATTTTTCTTCATACTTTTTTATCTCCTCATTTACAACTGCAGGTACATATAAACTAATATCTTGTTTAAAATAGATCAACTCCCGAACCTGGCTGGATGATACGAACTTGAGCTCTGGCTTTGCAATCAAATAGATCGTTTCCAAATCTGGTGCTAGCTGACGGTTGTAAAAATCAAAACTAGATTCATATTCCAAGTCCGTTGCATTACGCAAGCCCCTAACCAAATGAGTCACACCATAACGTTTGGCAACATCGACCACTAATTCATTTTCAACTAGAATGACCTCGATGTTCTCTAAGCCAGCAAAAAGTCTTTCCAAAATAACCAATCGTTCCTTACCCGTCATCAAGCCAGACTTTTTCGGATTGGTAAACACTCCGACATATAATTTTTCAAACAAGCCACTTGCTCGCTCAATGAGGTCCATATGTCCATTTGTAATTGGATCAAAAGACCCTGTAAACATTCCGATTCTATCTGACATATACAGTTACCTTACTAATTCCATATACTTTTTCTTTCCAAATTCCGAGCTCTGCAATCTCTTCAGGAAGCTGGACGTTTTTATCCGTCTCACAAACAACCATCACATCCTCTGCCAATAAGTGACGACGACAAAGCTCAGTGATGACTGCCTCAATTTCCTGCTCTGCATATGGCGGATCCAGAAAAACAAGGTCAAAAGTTCCACTCAATGTCGCCAAGGCTTGCCTAGCATCCATTTGCAAGAGTTGAAATTTATCTGAATCCTTAGTCATCTGAATGTTTTCTTTGATAACAGCTTGTGCTTTCCGGTCACGTTCTACTAAGACTGCCTGATTCATCCCTCTTGATACCGCTTCAATAGACAAGCCACCGCTACCAGCGTACAAATCAAGGACACGACCACCTTCAAAATATGGACCAATCATATTAAACATGGCACCGCGAACTTTATCAGAAGTAGGACGTGTTACCTTCCCTTCTAATGTTTTGAGCGGTCTTCCACCATAGATACCTGATACAATTCTCATAAACACCATTATAGCACAAATCAAATGAAAATCACTAAACTTTGGGAAAATTAAAAAAGAGGAGAAATATCTCTCCTCATATTCATTATTACCTCTGCGATAGGTCTTCTGTTGGCGTTAAAGACGAATCTGCTGGAACCTCGGTTTCAGTAGAACTAGATGGCTCAACTGGTGTTGGAGTGCTCGGAACAACAGTTTCCGAACTGCTTGGAGGAGCGACTTCTGTTGGCGTAGAAGAACTCGGTGATTCCACTGTAGAAGAACTGCTAGGTGGAGTGTAAACAGACGAATTCCCTGAATCAACATAATTATAGGAAGGTTGGTAGTTATAGGTATCTTCCTGATAGCTTTCAGTACCTCCTGTAGTAGTTTCATCCAAGGTTGTAACTGTGGAGCTATCAGATGTTTCCGAATTCTTCTGCTCTTCCGCTAATTTCTTCGCTGCTTCTGCTCGAACTAATTCAGCCTTCAATTTTGCCTTCTTAATCTCCTCAGCTTTTTTCTTCATGGCCTTATCAACAACATCTACGCGCTTTTGAAGTTCCTCTTTTACAGTCCCACCTGACAATTGATTAATCGCATCTTTTGCATGTTGGAGATTATCTTCTGTATTGGAAGACTCAAGCATAGCCACAGCTTCTTCAGCCACTTTTACATTTTCTTGGATAGTCGTTGGAACTATTGTTTGTGTTTGATTGGTGGAATTTAAGTGAACACCTACAAACCATACTATTCCAATACTAACGAGTAAAATTACCGAAATAAAAGTAAATACACGCTCAGCAAGACTGGCATTTCTTAACAGTTCTTGGATTCTTTTCATCATTGTCCATCACATATTTATAAAACGACGAAGGTTTATCTTCCAGCTTTCACTTTTCCATTCCAGCCATTCAAACCATAGCTTAAAATATAGATTTCATTAAAGCCCTGTTTCTTCAAATGAAGGGCTGCTGGTGTTACCAACTGACCACGGTCATTTTCATAAATCAAAACAGGTTTATCTTTACGAAGAGCAGCTGTGCTCATTTTCAACTGTTGATATGGAATATTACGGGCTCCGAGAATATGTTTTCTATTAAATTCACTTGGATCGCGTAAATCAATCAACTGACCACCGTGGATTTTCTCCGCAAATTCTGCATTATCAATTACAGATGCCGCACGGCGTAGTCGCCAATAATTAAAGCCCATCCAGGCTCCCAAAACAATTAAAAATACTAAAAATACCCACAATGAGTTCATTTTCTACTCTCCTTCAATTTCTGGTACTCTAACTCCAAACGATGTTCACGCCTCAAAACAAGTTCTGCTTCCAAATAGTCCAATCGATCAAGTAAACCTGCCTGATAGACTCGATTGAGCTCAATCTGCATCATTTCAATGTCGTACAGACGGTTTCCCATATAAACAACGATACCAAAACGTTTGAGCAATTGTTGTACATCATAAAGTCTTTTCATAGAAAAATTGTAGCAGAATTTTAGGAGATTTTCAATAGAAAATTGAAGGCCGCTGGCTTTGCCAACAAGAAAAAACTGCCATTCGACAGTCCTTCCGCATATACTTAAGTACCTTGCTTATAGATAACCCTTTTCCTGTGCCACCTTAACAGCTGCGGTGCGGTTTTCGGCACCTAGTTTGGACAGGATAGAGGTCATGTAGTTACGGACCGTCCCGTCAGACAGGTGGAGCTGGCTGGCGATTTCCTTATTGGACAGACCTTCTGCCACCAGCTTGAGTAGTTGACTTTCCAAGTTGGTTAAGGGACTGCGTTGGGTTAGGAGAATGTCCATCAACTCTGGCGAATATTCCTTCCGCCCCGCCAAGACCGTTTCAATGGTCCGCATAAGGTCTGCGATGGAGCGTTCCTTGAGCACATAGGCATCCACATCAGCCTTGACCGCCCGCTCGAAATAGCCTGGTCGCTTGAAGGTGGTCATGATGACAACCTTGACAGGCAAGGCTTTCCCCCGCACCCATTCCAAGACATCCAGGCCCGTCTTTTCAGGCATTTCTATATCTAAGAGCACCACATCTACTGGCTCTTTTTCCAAAAGAGCAATGGCCTGGCTGCCGTTTTCTGCCTGCAAAACAGCCTCAACCGTATCTTGAAAACCCAAGAGCTGACAGAGGGCGTCCCGCAGCATTGCTTGATCTTCTGCGACTAAGATTCTCATTCTACCACCTCCTCAAACGGAATTCGTATGAACAGGCGGGTGGGCTTGGCCAGAGAAAGAAACTCCAAACTTCCTTTCACCGTTACCAACCTGTCCTTTATGGTATGCAATTCCTGACCAGTCAACTGGGTAAAACCCACACCGTTGTCTTCGTAGTGTAAAACCAATTCTTGCTGGTCTTTTTCAAACAACAAACGGCACTTACTAGCCCGGCTGTGTTTGAGCAGGTTATTGGCCAACTCTCTCAGCACCATAGCCAGCTTGTTCTGGACAGGCAAGCTGAGCTGCTCTGCTATTTCCCCACCCAAGACGACCAAATCCACTCCTGCCAAGTCCAACATCTGCTGCAAAATCTGGAGTTCCTCTGTCACTGTGTGCTGCTTGAGGGACTGGACAATCTGGCGGACCTCCTGCATGGAGTCCTTGGCCAAGGTCTGAAGGTCTGCCACCTCCTTCTTGGCCTGGTCAATCTGGTCGTGGTCTAACAAAGTCTGGACCAGCTCAGCCTTGACAGACAGCATGGCAAAGACATGACCCAGTGTGTCGTGCAAGTCCTGACCGATACGGTTGCGTTCATTCTCAGCCAGCAGGAGATTGATAGACGCATTCTGCTCCTGTAGGCGTTGCTGAAGGGCTGCCCGCTTGGTCTCAATCCAGCTGAAAATCAGCAAGGCCAAGCCAAAGAAGTGGATAACAAGTGCAAAAGCTCTCATCTCAAAAGGAACAGGGCCAAAGAGAGCCCATAGGATAATAGCCAGCAACAAAAGCCCGTAGGATACCGTCCGATAGGTCGGTCGATTCTCTTTATAATACCAGCCCAGCATATTGGACAGGTTGAAGATAAAGAGGGAGAATTGCAGATTGCCCCAAAAACTCATGACGGCGATATAGCCAATCAGGTAAAACCAAGCCAGCAGGGAATAGAGCTTGTGGTCGGTATAAAAGAGGGAGCAATAGACCAAGGCAAAGAGAATGGTCGCTAGGACAACTGCCGTCGGATTGGGACTATACTGGGCATAGTAAAAGGGAAAATAGAGAAAGACCATGCCCACGAAGAACATGAGTGGTACCTTTCTTTTTTCAAATATCATCTGTCACCTCACTGTTGCTCAGTTTTTCTATTCATAACTAGAGCAATTCCTAAGAAAATTATGGCATATCCTAGGACAATTAGCAAGGATTTCCAGAGAAAATCTCCCTCTTGAGCATAGGTGGTCACCAGCTGGTTGACATGGTAGCTGGGCATGAGTTTGCAGATCCGCTGTACCCAGTCAGGAAAGAGGGAAACAGGCATCCAAGAGCCACCCATGATGGCCAGAACAAAATAAAGCAAGTTGGCCACCACCGACATGGTTTGTTCCGACTGAATTTGCACCAAAAGCAAGCCAATAGCTAGAAATACGATAGAGGTTACTAAAAGTAAGAGAGCCGAAATTACCCATTCTTGAGCTGTCATCTCTACACCCTTAACTAAGCCACCCACCGCAAAAACAATGGCAATAGAAGACACAAAGCAGAGCAAGACCCGCACGAGTTTGGAAAGATAGTATTGCCAGATTGGCAGAGGCGAATGCTGGATAAAGGTCAGCCAGCTATTGTTTCTATCCTCAGCCAGCATCATGGGAAAGGTAAAGAGGGCAAAGCCCGACATGGAAAATCCTGTCATGGTCAGCATATAGGACTGGATGAAGGCCTTTTGCATGGCTGCATCATCAAACTGGACGGTTGATGAAAAAATCAGGAAAAAGATGACGGGCATGCCGATAGATAGGAGAAAAACTCCCAAACTTCTAGATAATTTGACCGCTTCTACTTGCACCAATGCTTTCATGATTCTTCCTCCCTCGTCTTGTCAAATAAACTGTTGAGTAGGGTCTTGTTCTGCACTTCTAAGTCTGAAATCCGACAGCCTGCTTCCTGCAAATTTGCCCAAACCTGCTCAATAGATCGGGTCTTAAAGCTGACCGTGTCTTGTTTATAGCTGATTTCATTGATTTCAGCCAAGCTCTCCACCACCGCCGCAAAAGCAATCGGCAATGTCACTTCTTTTTCTTGCTCCTCACTCCGCATGGCAAATGGCGTGGTATCTCTTAGTAACCGCCCCTGGTGCAAGACCAAAATCCGCTCCGCCGTATGCTCCACTTCCTCGATATAGTGGCTGCTATAAAAAATAGTCACACCCTGAGCCTTAAGTTCATGGACAATCTCCCAAAAACGCTGGCGGGTCGAAGTATCCATGCCCGCCGTCGGCTCGTCCAAGAAGAGCAACTTTGGCTTTCCAATCAGACAGATGACGAAAGCCAAGAGCCGCTTCTGACCACCCGATAGCTTGCCGGCCAGTTGATTTTTTTGCTCTGGGGAAAAGCAGAGCAGGCTGTCGATTTCCACATCTGTCAGACTATCCTTGTAGATGGCTTGGAAAAAGCGGAGCAATTCCTTGACATTCAGGTCTGTCGGGATAGCATTTTCTTGTGGTAAGACTGCTACAGTTTCTTTATTGGACCGAGCCTGTGGAGCCAGACCATCCAACAAAACCTGACCTTTCGTCGCCTTCCTATCTCCCAACAAACAGGACATAAGCGTCGTTTTCCCAGCCCCATTTGGACCAATCAAAGCTACACATTCCCCAGACTTGATTTCAAAGGAAATATTGGACAAGATTGTCCGACCTTTGATGATTTTTTCTAACTGATTGACTTGAATCATTCTTGGCCTCCTTTCTGGCACATCACCGCTCCGACAATCCCAATGATGATACTTGCTGGTAAGGACCAAGCCAAGTAGGTCAGTGGTCGCAATCCTTGCCCAAACAAAATGCAGGAAGCATAGACAAGCACAAAGGCTCTAGTGAAATAGGAAATACCTGTTTGAACAGCTGCTTTCATAATAGTCTCCTTACAAATGATTGATTGAATTTCTTTTACACATTCAATATAACCTATCCCAAACAAACCCACTAGAAGCCTTTGTCATGGACTCATGTGACAAATGTCATATTATACTCAATGAAAATCAAAAGTAGCCTAGGAAACGAAGTCGAAGATAGAACTCTGTTACTATCTTGTTTCAAGGTAACAGGCTGAAAAGCTCCACCGGAGCTTTTCACTCATCAAGGCTCTTGACAACGGATAATTTTGATTTTCGAAGAGTATTAAATAATGCAGCAAAAAAGAGTCCTACTGGACCCTTCATCTATTTACAATTTTGGTGCCTGACCAAGTTCTGCCTGTAGCATCCAAATATGTTTTTCAATACTAGCCTTAGCCACATTGAAAATATCGTTGGTTACGCTGTCACCTTCTTCATCACTAACATCAAATCCCTTTTGGAAAAGAGCAGACAGATAGCGGAACACCACTACCACACGCGCCAATTGCTCTTCAATCGTTACATTGTAATCACCAGGAACTTCCTTGAGCTGACTATTTTCACTAAACTCTTTAAGGGTAGAAAATGGTGCCCCACCTAAGGTAATTAAGCGCTCACTCATCTCATCCAAATAGCCATCGATTTCTTCCATATACTCATCCATCTTTGGATGCCAAATCATAAAGCCACGACCACGCATATACCAATGAACTTGATGGAGGATAGAATGGGCTACTGATAAATCGGCCACCGCTTGATTCAAAACAGCCTTAGAATCAGCCAATGATGGACGCGGGCTGAAAGACGCAATTTCTGCTGGAGATTGATAATATTTTTGTTTCATCATATATCACCCTTTCTTTTATTTATAATAATTATAAATAAAAGAAGGAAAAATTGCAAGAATTACCCCTCAGCAAATGCTGGCTTATCAACAGACAAATTTCTTGCTATATTAATTTATATGGGTTAAACTATTTAATAAGAGTATCATGTGATTTTCTTATATAGGAAAATCATCGCCCCCAAGCTGATTTATAAGGAGGAAATCTTATGTCAGAAGATAAATTAAGTGCAAAATTGGAACAATTATCAGGATCAGTGAAAGAAGGACTTGGTAAATTAACAGGTGACAAGGAAATCGAAGTCGAAGGAATTGTCGAAAAAGGAATCGGAAAAGCTAAAGAACTGGTTGAAGATGCAAAAGACAGTATCGAAGGTGCAGTACAGGGCATAAAAAATGCATTTGACAAGGAAGACAAATAACATATAATTCATATAGGTTGACTTCCTATAGTTAATTACTCAATGTGAAAATAAGGGGTTGTGGGGAATTCAGACAAATTAGTATGAATTCTATCCAACTCCTTTTTCTTCTGTAGCGAAAGGAATAGTATGCAAAAAATAGTTTTTGTCTGCCTTGGAAATATTTGTCGCAGTCCAATGGCAGAGTTCGTTATGAAAGATTTAACAAATCAAGTATATATTGAAAGTCGAGCAACATCTAGCTGGGAACACGGAAATCCCATTCATCCTGGAACGCAAAATATTTTCAGAAAACACAATATCAGCTATGATGGCACGAAGACTTCGCAACAAATCAGTCAGAATGACTTTGAAACATTTGATTTTATCATAGGAATGGATAGTCAGAATGTCCAAGATTTGAAAAGAATGGCTCCCTCTTCTGCCCAAAATAAAATTTTTCAGTTTACAGATGAATCAGTCCCCGACCCATGGTATACTGGCGATTTTGACGAAACCTATAGGATTGTTTCGAAAGGCTGCCAACATTGGTTGAATAAGATTTTATCAATGAATTCTAACAAAGACTCTGTGTAATATTTTTGTAATATTTGTAAAATAATGGTAAAATATATTTGATTCTATTGGCATAAAATTATTATATGATACCTTTTTAGAGTCAAAATTAGTTGAAAGTGGATATCTATGAGAGAGTTTATATTTACAAAGATCAAACCTTATCTAACTCGTAAAAATATTGAGTTGGTTATTGTTATACTTACCCTATTGTTCGCATTTCTTACCTTTATTGGACGAATGAGTAGCAAAGAAGTCCTAACCCTAGATAATGGTAAAATAAAGTATGAAGGGGATGTTGTTGCATCAAAAATGAATGGTCAAGGAAAACTTACCTTTGAAAATGGAGATACTTATGAAGGGGAATTCTCCAATGGGATTTTCAATGGAAAAGGAACCTATAAGTCAGCTCAAGGATGGACCTACACCGGTCAATTCAAAAATGGCTATGCGGATGGAAAAGGAAAACTAACCACCGAAGGACAAGCAACATACGAAGGAACATTTAAACAGGGGATTTATCAGCATGCGAATTAAATGGTTATCGGTTATTAGGGTCATTGGACTATTATTTGTCTTACTCTATCACTATTTTATTAAACAATTTCCAGGTGGCTTTGTTGGGGTCGACCTATTCTTTACCCTGTCTGGTTATCTGACAACTGCACTGCTTATTGATGAATTTGCAGCACACAAAAAAATTGACATCATTGCCTTTTTCCGTCGTAGAATCTATCGCATTTTACCACCTTTAGTGTTGACTATCTTGCTCGTCGTTCCACTTGCATTGACCATTCGGAATGACTTCATCGCTAATATCGGTAGTCAAATTACTGCTGCATTAGGTTTTGTAACAAACTTTTTTGAAATCCTATCTGGTGGAAGCTATGAAAACCAATTTTCTCCTCATTTGTTCGTACACACTTGGACGCTCGCTATTGAGATGCAATTCTATATCATCTGGGCAGGATTCATTTGGTTCATGGCACGAACTGCTCGATCAATTGGACAATTGAGAGGAACCATTTTCCTCAGTTCAAGTATTCTATTTCTCTTCAGTTTCTTGGGAATGTTCATTTCGGCTTTCTTTGTCAGCAACTATTCAGCAATCTACTACTCAACCTTTACACATATATTCCCATTCTTTATCGGAAGCATCTTAGCTACAATAGTTGGTGTAAAACAAACAACGCACTCCTTCCACAAACTAGTTGAGCAATTCTCTATCCGAAATCTATTACTCATTTTTGCAGGTGGTTTCGGCATTGAATTACTCCTTCTATTTTTCCTTCAATTCAGCTCTATTTGGACTTACCTTTTTGGTTTCCTCTTGTCCGGTTTGGCAACAGCTGCAATGATCTTCGCAGCTCGAATCCTTCATGAGAAAACACCTCATATTACTGAGCCAAAGGCCATCTTGTTCATTGCCAACATTTCTTATGGGATGTATCTCTTCCATTGGCCATTTCTCATCATCTTTTCTCAATTACTCCCAAGTATCGTGGCTGTTATTCTATCTCTCATTTTTTCTACTATCCTATCAACTATTTCCTTCTATGTTTTGGAGCCATATGTTGTAGGTAAAGTAGGAAAATTATTTGGTCTAGCGGTCGACTTAAAGCCTTATAAGAAACATATTACCATTGGCTTTTCGATTCTAACCCTACTAAACTTCGCTATCTGCCTATTTGCTCCTAAACTTGGAAATTTTGACAAAGAAAACATGGTAAGTTCACTTTATCAAGCTCAAACGCAATTGGCCACCACTCGAGCTGGTGTAGAAAATGCTCAAGCAACCAGTTATGAGATTCAAGAGGGGGTAACCATTTTCGGTGACTCTGTTACTGTCCGTGCTAGCACAGCTGTTCAAACAGCTCTACCTGACGCACAAATCGATGGAACTGTCAGCCGACATCTAACTGAGATTTCCGGTCTAATCAGCTTATACAAGAAAAATAATACCCTGAAACAAACTGTTGTGGTTGCCTTAGGGACCAATACAAGTGATAATTATCAAGAATTATTAGATCAGCTTGTCAAAGAATTTCCTAAAGGGCACAGACTCATCTTTGTCACACCCTATGATGGAAATTATACTCCAAGCAATTCACTTGCTTATCAGACAGGCCAATACGAAAAAGAATTGGCAAACAAATATGATTATATTTCGATTGCTGACTGGTACCAAGCTGCGAAAGACAACCCAAACATCTGGATCAATACAGACCTTGTGCATTTCAATCTCGAAACAGATGGAGCAACAATCTTTGCAACAACCATTAAGGATGCTGTAGAAGCCAGTGCAAATGGACCGATCAAAAATTAAACAAGTAAAAACGATTTCCTACAAACGGAAATCGTTTTTACTTGTATATTTATTGCTAGTAAGGCTAGATGTTTAACGGTTAGTACTAGTCAACAAGCTACAGACCATGCAGGAATACAGCAAAGCGAGTTAACGAAACATTAAAAGAAAAACTAAATGACTATCCCTAACAACCCCTAAACCTTTGCTAAGAATATCCCCCTAGCAAAGGTTTGGGCCTATTTTATTATTTCATGAACAGGGGTAAACTCTAAGTAGAGATTTTGCCATATGCTAGACATTAATCTTGCTCTTTCCTGTTACAGTTGATAATAACCTAGAATTACTCTTCGTTTTCTTTACGGCGTTTTCCTACTAATCCGAGACTTGCTAGAAGCATACCTGCACCAAGTGCTGTTACTACAGCAGAGCTAGATTCACCTGTGTTTGGCAATTGAGCCATACCTGAAGCCTTCGCAGGAGCGTTAGGTTTCGGTGCAGAAGGTGTCTTAGCTGCTGGTGGTGTTGGCTTAACAGAATCATTAATCTTACGATAGATATGAGTTGTGTTGCCATCTTTATCGGTAATTGTCTTACCAGTAAATTCATAACCTGGAATTGACTTGTTAGGTGTTGTACCATCTTCTTGCGGTGCAATTGGGTTACCATCTTCATCAACGTGGTTTGTTACAACTTTCTTAACCTTGCGGTAGATGTGTGTTGTATTACCATCTGGATCTGTTACAGTCTTACCTGTGAACTCGTATCCTGGAATTGACTTGTTAGGTGTTGTACCGTCTTCTTGCGGTGCAATTGGGTTACCATCTTCATCAACGTGGTTTGTTACAACTTTCTTAGCTGGTGTCACTTTACGGTAAACGTAGGTTACTTCAGTAGTATTACCACCCACAACTGTACCTGTCTCTGAACCATCAACACGAACAAGCTCATAAGTTGTACCATCTTCTGTCGTGATAGTATTTGGTTTGTTATCTGTTGTGTCATAAGACTTACCAGCAGGAACGTTTGTTTCATCTTGAACTGGTGCTTTGATAACTGTACCATCTTCTGTTACGTAGTTAACCACAACATTACCATTTTGAACGTAAGGAATTGGTGTATCTTTTCCAGTTTCATCTGGTGTTGGTGGCACATAACCTTTACCTGGATCGTTTGGATCTACTGGTTTCAATGGTGTATTGTCCTTAGGATCTACTGGTGTGTAGCCTGGAACGTTTGGAATCACTGTACCTGGATTTGGTGTTACTGGTACGTCTGGGTTGTTTGGATCAAACGGATATGGAACTACTGGGCGTTCGTTTTCTGGAACACCTGGAATTTCTGGAATCCAGTTCGCAACCTTCTTATACACATAAGTGATTTCTGTTGTCTTACCACCTTCAACTGTACCATTTTCTGTACCAATTGTCTTAGATGGAACCAATACATAACGTGAACCGTCTTCTGTAACAATTTCTGTTGGTTTGTTATCTGTTGTGTCATAAGACTTACCAGCAGGAACGTTTGTTTCATCTTGAACTGGTACTTTGATAACTGTACCATCTTCTGTTACGTAGTTAACCACAACATTACCATTTTGAACGTAAGGAATTGGTGTATCTTTTCCAGTTTCATCTGGTGTTGGTGGCACATAACCTTTACCTGGATCGTTTGGATCTACTGGTTTCAATGGTGTATTGTCCTTAGGATCTACTGGTGTGTAGCCTGGAACGTTTGGAATCACTGTACCTGGATTTGGTGTTACTGGTACGTCTGGGTTGTTTGGATCAAACGGATATGGAACTACTGGGCGTTCGTTTTCTGGAACACCTGGAATTTCTGGAATCCAGTTCGCAACCTTCTTATACACATAAGTGATTTCTGTTGTCTTACCACCTTCAACTGTACCATTTTCTGTACCAATTGTCTTAGATGGAACCAATACATAACGTGAACCGTCTTCTGTAACAATTTCTGTTGGTTTGTTATCTGTTGTGTCATAAGACTTACCAGCAGGAACGTTTGTTTCATCTTGAACTGGTACTTTGATAACTGTACCATCTTCTGTTACGTAGTTAACCACAACATTACCATTTTGAACGTAAGGAATTGGTGTATCTTTTCCAGTTTCATCTGGTGTTGGTGGCACATAACCTTTACCTGGATCGTTTGGATCTACTGGTTTCAATGGTGTATTGTCCTTAGGATCTACTGGTGTGTAGCCTGGAACGTTTGGAATCACTGTACCTGGATTTGGTGTTACTGGTACGTCTGGGTTGTTTGGATCAAACGGATATGGAACTACTGGGCGTTCGTTTTCTGGAACACCTGGAATTTCTGGAATCCAGTTCGCAACCTTCTTATACACATAAGTGATTTCTGTTGTCTTACCACCTTCAACTGTACCATTTTCTGTACCAATTGTCTTAGATGGAACCAATACATAACGTGAACCGTCTTCTGTAACAATTTCTGTTGGTTTGTTATCTGTTGTGTCATAAGACTTACCAGCAGGAACGTTTGTTTCATCTTGAACTGGTACTTTGATAACTGTACCATCTTCTGTTACGTAGTTAACCACAACATTACCATTTTGAACGTAAGGAATTGGTGTATCTTTTCCAGTTTCATCTGGTGTTGGTGGCACATAACCTTTACCTGGATCGTTTGGATCTACTGGTTTCAATGGTGTATTGTCCTTAGGATCTACTGGTGTGTAGCCTGGAACGTTTGGAATCACTGTACCTGGATTTGGTGTTACTGGTACGTCTGGGTTGTTTGGATCAAACGGATATGGAACTACTGGGCGTTCGTTTTCTGGAACACCTGGAATTTCTGGAATCCAGTTCGCAACCTTCTTATACACATAAGTGATTTCTGTTGTCTTACCACCTTCAACTGTACCATTTTCTGTACCAATTGTCTTAGATGGAACCAATACATAACGTGAACCGTCTTCTGTAACAATTTCTGTTGGTTTGTTATCTGTTGTGTCATAAGACTTACCAGCAGGAACGTTTGTTTCATCTTGAACTGGTGCTTTGATAACTGTACCATCTTCTGTTACGTAGTTAACCACAACATTACCATTTTGAACGTAAGGAATTGGTGTATCTTTTCCAGTTTCATCTGGTGTTGGTGGCACATAACCTTTACCTGGATCGTTTGGATCTACTGGTTTCAATGGTGTATTGTCCTTAGGATCTACTGGTGTGTAGCCTGGAACGTTTGGAATCACTGTACCTGGATTTGGTGTTACTGGTACGTCTGGGTTGTTTGGATCAAACGGATATGGAACTACTGGGCGTTCGTTTTCTGGAACACCTGGAATTTCTGGAATCCAGTTCGCAACCTTATTATACACATAAGTGATTTCTGTTGTCTTACCACCTTCAACTGTACCATTTTCTGTACCAATTGTCTTAGATGGAACCAATACATAACGTGAACCGTCTTCTGTAACAATTTCTGTTGGTTTGTTATCTGTTGTGTCATAAGACTTACCAGCAGGAACGTTTGTTTCATCTTGAACTGGTGATTTAATAACTGTACCATCTTCTGTTACGTAGTTAACCACAACATTACCATTTTGAACGTAAGGAATTGGTGTATCTTTTCCAGTTTCATCTGGTGTTGGTGGCACATAACCTTTACCTGGATCATTTGGATCAACTGGTTTCAGTGGTGTGTTGTCCTTAGGATCTACTGGTGTGTAGCCTGGAACGTTTGGAATCACTGTACCTGGATTTGGTGTTACTGGTACGTCTGGGTTGTTTGGATCAAATGGATATGGAACTTTTGGTTCTTGTCCTTCTGGAACACCTGGAATTTGTGGAACCCAGTTCGCAACTTTCTTATATACATAAGTGATTTCTGTTGGCTTACCACCTTCAACTGTACCGTTTTCTGTACCAATTGTCTTAGACGGAATCAAGACATAACGTGAACCATCTTCTGTAACGATTTCTGTTGGCTTGTTATCAGTTGTGTCGTATGGACTATCTGGTTTTGCGTTTGTTTCGTCATTAACAGGTGTCTTGATGACTTTACCATCTTCTGTAATGTAGTTAACAACAACGTTACCAGCTTTTTCATACACATAAGTAACTTCTGTTGTGCCCTCTACTACTTTACCAGTTTCTTTAGCTGCATCTTCAGCTTTGACTTCTTTGTAGTAGTAGACATCACCTGTTTCATCTTCAACAATCTTCTCTGGTACACGATCAGCAGTGGAGTAATCTGTTCCTACAAGAGCATCATTAGTATCCACCACTGGAGTTGCAATCACTTTTCCGTCTGTATTAACATAATTTACAACTACGTCACCATACTTAGGATTTTCTTTGAAGTAAACCACTTCATTAATGTCTGCATCAGTTGCAGTAACAGTCTTATCTTTTACTGTTTCTGTCATTGGTGCCTCAGCACCTTCAAGAGTCGTACGACTTGCACTGTAGCCTGGAACTTCTGGAAGGACATTACCCTGAAGAGTATCTGTCGTATCTGCCACCCAATCTCCATAAGTCACTTCACCAGTTACAAGGTTGACTTGAGCTGGGCGAGTGAAGCTTACTGTTTCAGTCTTAACAAATGGAGTCCCTTCAGTAGAACCTTTTGGCAAGACATTGCCTGCGGCATCTACACGGACTGGTGTTCCATCTTCATACTTGTACTCAACAGTACGCGTTACTTCTTGGGTTGTTTCCAGATTGTTTACTGTATCTGGCCAGACTGGTGAGTTAGGATCTGTTGGATCCACTGGTTCCCCAGGTACAACACCTTTAGGAACGTCAACGACACGAGGCTTGATGACAACAAGGAATTCTTGCTTCACAGCTGTATCGTAGTCATAGTCTTGACCAGCGTCAGTAGTGAAATTGTCAGATACAAGCTCATAACCCAATTTCTTATACTTGTTAATGGTATTTTCAGTGGAGTAAGTGATGTCTGTACCTGGGTTACCTGTCAAGGTACCTGAATCTTCCAAGAAGTCTGTCGCACCTTCAACTTGGTAACGGATGATAGCTTCCTGTGGAACTGGTGTATAAATATGCGTTGTTGCGAACGCTGTGGCAATTGTGGCATTTCTCAAATTTTGTTGAATACCGAATGGAACATATCCCTTATTATCAAATTTATCAGTAACACCTCTCCATTTAAACTCATTGTCACCCAATTCTTGAGCAGTTGTATATACTTGAGTACCAATAAAAATTTTACCATATGTACCTTCTGTTGTGCCTCCAGACCATTGTGCTACAACTCGGTACTTAGAGCCTTGTTCATTAAAATAACTTTCTTTAAAGACCATATAGCCAGATTCTTCATCGTATGTATAAGGAGCATAAATTGTCGAGCTCTTGTTATAGTCATACGTTTTACCATCTGTATAAACTAACGGACTGGTCTCGATGAGTTTGATAAATCCTGTAGTATCAATTCCGTTCCAATCAACTGGACCTGTGTAGGTAGGATCCAAGAAATAATACTCTGTTACGGTCTGAGTATTCGAAATAACTTTACGAATTGCTTTATAATGAACTGTACTTTGATCAACCTTACCAGGCATATAAACAGTTCCTGCTGGTAAGCCTCCTTGAACAACCTCTTTAGTTGTCGTTTTATAGGTGTAACCAGCAAATTCACGCTGTCCTGAAGGGGTTACTGGTTGACCCGCAATGGTTTGAAGGCTATAAGTCGCTAATACTGTCCCATCTTCCACAACATATCTAGTTGTATTGATCTGATAATCAGGAACAATTATAGTACTATAGTCCACTACTCTGCCATCTTTAGCGGCTGTAAGTACTAACATACCTTGTGTACTACCATCATTTTCCAAGGTAGTATCATAAGTAATAGTAACAGTTTCATTTTCAGGATTTACTGTTTGAGGATACGTTAGTGTTACACTCGCTCCTTGCTCAATTGTATGAGTTTCCAATACGTTACCGTTGGTAGTACTTACCACTTCAGCTAAGATTGTTGATGTATTAGCATTTGAATCTAATGAGTATCGGATATAGGCAGGAATTGCGGTACCGTTAATATATACAGTTGGCTGGTTTGCATTATATGAATAGAAATCATAGCTTTCAAATGTGTACCAACCTGCTTGAGAAGTTGCAGCCACACCTGTTCTAAGAGTATGTGTTTTAATTCCTGCTCCATTCGCATCATCCATAGAAGGTGTCGCAGTAGTTGAAGCTTCAACAAGAACACCTAGACCTTCACCGACTTGCAAAGTTGAAAGAGTATTATTCAAAGAGATTTCAATAACATCTGTACCTAAAAATCTACGCAATTCTAAGACTAGAGCTTCTACGTTTGTACGAACTGCATTGATTTGTGTATTCAGTGCATCTAAAGTAGCAACTGTATCTTGTAATACAGACGTTGCATCTGTAACGGCCAATTTTGTTGCAACTGCTGCAGCCTTCAAAGCACCTGTATCAGTTGTTGTATCAGTAGCCACAATGCGGTTACCTTCATTAGCCAATACTTCTGCTTCTGAAACAATTTGTTCAAGAACAACTTTTGCTTCTTCAACAGTTGTTGGTACTGCTACCTTTGGAGCAGAAGCAGTTGCAGTTGCAGTTGTTGGTGCAACTGCTGTGCTAGATGATGTAGATGTACTTGCAGTATCAGTTACGCTAGTAGTTGTAGTTGTGCTTGTAGTGTCTGCTACTACTTTTTTCACAACTTTGAAGACAACTTTTGTATTAGCACCTTCTACAACTCCTGTAGTGGAGGTTGTCAATTCGTTCGCAACAAGTTCATAATCTGCAGGAACTGTTGCTGTTTCAGTAACAATTGCAATAGCAGTTCTATCAGTTGTTTTTGTTTCAATTGACTTAACAGTAGAGGCTACAACTTCCCCAAATTCATCTTGATACTCAACAGTATATTCAATTGTTGCTACACGCTCAGTAGCAGTTGTAGTAGTTGAAACTTCTTCAGTCGCAGACGATGAAGTTGTCTCGCTTGTAGACGTAGCTGTTGTTGCGTCACTTGTAGGCATTGTTGAGTCCGTAGTTGAACTTGTCGTTTCAACCGCTGAACTTGGTGTTGTGGATGCACTCGTATCAGTCGTAGTTGCTGATGCTTCGGCGCCCCCCGTCAAAGCAAGTGCAACACCGAGTAATACACTGGCCGCACCAAAATGGTACTTACGAATCGAAAATCTTTGCTGTGGTGCATACCATTTTTTCTGGTCCGTCTTGGAAAGATTTTTCTTATCCATAGTCTTTTCTCCTTTAAAAAATGTAAATAGTTACAAGTTATAGACACAAACTATACCATCCGCACAATAACTTACCATAAGTATACCTCAAAATTTTTTGTATGTCCAACAATATGATTGTGAATTCCTAAAAAAAAAAGCAAATGTTGATTTTTTGATCAAATTTGCCTGTCTTATTATAGTTTTTACTAATCATTCTATGGATATATGGTTATATTATTATATACGATGTGAACTTTCATGGAATTTTCAGAATTTTACGCAAACCTGTTTGTTTTTTGTTATAGTTTTCATAAATATCGATCCAAAAACCCTTATAAATCAAGCATTTTCGGCACATGTTAACCTCATTTTACAATGCTAACAGCTTACTTATTAAAACGATTGCATAAGATTCATTTTGTTTGTTTTTAGACCGTAGAAAATAAAATTTGTCCATATGACTCTATTTTCTAATACATACCAAGGAAAGTCAAGCGAAACTATTATAGACCACCTCCTTGGATTTTTTTATTATTCATATTTTCTATCGTTTCTTACTATTCCCTATTTTTAAAGTTATTTTATATTTGCTATTTTAAAAAAATAATACCCCAGAGTCTTGATCTGGGGTATTATTTATTTCTGCTTGCTTTGGAATCGCCATTCAAACCGTTTCTGATCATAAAATGGGTACATGGCTTGTAAAAGTGTGATAGCCAGTAACCAACCACCGATAATATCAGTTGGGTAGTGTACGCCAATATAGATACGAGATATGGCAACCAAGATAGCAATGATAATGAGAAGGACTTGCATAGCAGTTCGGGCCAACCCCTTTCTCATACGTTGCTGCATCACGATGACAACTGCTCCTGCAATCATCATGGTTGACGCTGTGTGCCAACTTGGAAATGAATAGCCTATTGTATCAATTAACCATTGGATGCTAGGGCGTGGACGTTGGTAGACATATTTCAGGGCTGTTGATGCTACCCCCATCGCCGCAAAGCTAGCAAGTAAAAAATACGCTTCAATCTTCCATTTCTTATAGAAATAAAAGAATGCCGCCACAAGCAAGGAAATGGCTAATATAATAACTGTATTTCCTAAAACGGTAATTGATGTCCAAAACTGGGTTGCTCCACTCGGTAGATTGCCACGAATGGCTGTTTGAATGGTTGAATCAAACCCCGCTAAGGTAGTTGGAAAAAATTTTGCCGTATAACCTAAGATAACAAAGGCTAAGGCAAAAAAGGATGCATTTTGTAAATGTTTTTGTTTGTTCTTCATACCAATAGTTTACCTTAAAAAGGTTAAACTTTCTTTAAAATCGGCTGTGCAGCTTTTTGGCAAATGTAAAATACCGCTGATAGGACAACCCCTTGTAACAGATTAAATGGCAATACCATCATCAATAGGTAATTCCACAAGCCTAAAATTTCTTTAATATCAAAGTTTGCAAATGCAGCATAGACTGGCACTGCATAAACATAATTCAATAGCAACATCATTAACGTTGAACCTATGGTTGCAATGACTGCGGTTTTAATATAATTTTTTATCGTTTGATCATTTTTCCAGAAATAGGCCACCGCCAAAATAAACACTGACATAGCTGCAATATTCATCGGCAAGCCGATGATTGTGGACGGTCCCTGATTATTTAAAATCAGCTTGAGAAAGGTTCGAACCAAAAGGATAGCAAAACTAGCCTTGGTATCTAAAATTAACAGACCAAACAAGATTGGTACTAGTGAAAAATCCACCTCTAAGAAATTCGCCGTTGGAATAAGGGGAAATTTCAAGTACATGAGCAGAAAAGATACTGCTGAAAGAATGGCGATAATCGTCATTTTGCGTGTGTTTGTCATAAAGGTTCCTCCAATTATTGAAAATTGAAGAAGTCCAAAAGAGCAGGCTAAAAAACCGTGCACTTCGTCTTCTCCCATCCAGACTATACTGTCGGTTGTGGAATTGCACCACATCAGCTTTCGCTCGCAGACTTCCAATAGATTGTTTTTTTCTAAGCCTTTACTCGCTCGTCTCGATAGCCTCTTAATCCATCGTAGATTTACTTTAAAAACCTAGTAAAAACAGCCGATTTTTCACTGCCGGTCGGGAATCACACCCTGCCCTGAAGACACTACCATCATACCAAAAAAGCCTTGCAAATGCAAGACCTTAAGATGATTTAGCTACTAATATGATTTCAATTTATCCTGTTCATAGGTATGCACCAACTCAAGACCAGCAAATTCTTGTTGGCGCAATGCCTCATATACTATCATACAAACCGTATTGGACACATTCAGACTCCGCACATGCTCATCATTCATCGGTATGCGAATTGCTTTATCTGGATGTTTTCGCATAAACTCCTCAGGTAACCCTTTGTCTTCTCTACCAAAAAGAAAATAATGGATTTTTCCATCATCATACTGTTCATCTGAGTATGTTTTATTTGCAAATTTTGACACCAGGTGCACGACTCCCTGTTGACTAGCATACTGCATAAATTCTTCCAGATTTTCATAAAAACGAACATCTAATTTATCCCAATAATCCAACCCTGCTCGCTTCATTTTACGATCATCAATTGGAAAACCCATCGGTTTTATGATATGTAAAGGACTGTTTGTCGCAGCACAAGTCCGAGCAATATTCCCTGTATTTTGTGGAATCTGTGGTTCAAACAAAACCACATGATTTTTTGCAGTTTCTTCAATATAATCTAATTCTTCTATATTCATGATAGCCTCTCTAACTTGGCAACGATTGGTTGACTTCAATAAAAAACAATTCATTCTATTCTTTTCTTTTCAATATCGAAAGAAGACAAAAAAATAGCCACACTGCCCGGAGTCTAGCTCAGCAAACAGCATGGTGAATGATGATTCATTCACTTAACTCACAACAGGTTTGAGGTAAATAAATGAAATCGTGTTATTATTGTAACTTAAATAAAACTGAAAATCAAGTGTTTTGACTCATTTTTTTCAATTTTTCGCAGAAAATTTGGGAAAATTTGAGAGAAAATGTGAAAGTTGCAAATCTATTTTTTATTTTTTTCATGCATTTTGAATAAATAGTTATATAGAAAAAATTTTTTTGCTTCTTTATCCGTCAATGGTCGTCTAAGATGTTCGTCTTCCCACCCCCGCACAGCTCCAACAGTCAGAGTAGTGACGGTTGGAGGTTGGAAATGAAGTGAACTCGTTCGCATCAGCCGTAGTGGTCAGATTTGGAGTGTGAAACACGAACAAATCTGCCAATCAACTACTACGCTGAGATGTTGACACGAACTCTGAGAAGCGAGGCTGGACTTTTGCACAGTCTAGACTGGAAATAAGACTTGCGAAACAAGTCACTTTTGTAGAGTACGGTAAGCCGAAAGCGATGATGTATCAAAGTTAATTCAAATGACTGATAACATCGTAGAAAAAAACATGGGGAATCAAAAAAACAAGCAATTAACCTACATCTGCTTGTTTCTTCGTAAACTAAATGTGTCTGGAACTGGATCATCGCCGCCTTCTACAAAGGGATGACAGCGACCAATTCGAGCTAGTCCCATTAATAAGCCCTTGAGTCCATGTTTATTCAAAGCTTCAATCATGTAATTTGAACAGGTCGGCTGATAGCGACAAGATGGTGGAAAGAGGGGAGAAATCCATTTTTGATAAAGCCGTACTAGGCCGATCAATAGTCTAACCATTATTTTTTAACAGTCTTAGTAACAGCCAGTGTGTGGAGCTTACTAATATCTTTCTTATTCAGCTTGCGGTATTCCCCAGGACGTAAGCCGGTCAAATCCAGATTGCCAAAACGGGTTCGAGATAGTTTATCCACCTGCAAGCCCACAGCTTCAAACATCTTCTTCACTTGATGATTGCGTCCTTCATGAATTGTCAACTCAACTACAGAACGGTTTTTGACAGGATCCACCTTAATGATTTCATAGACAGCTGGCTTGGTTTTCTTACCATCAATGACCACCCCACGAGTCAAGGGACGTAAGACCTCCTTGTTGGCAATGCCTTTTACACGCGCCAAATATACCTTATCAATCTCATTTCGTGGGTGAATCATTTCATCAGTGAAGTCACCATCATTGGTCAATATCAAGACCCCAGACGTATCCCAGTCTAGCCGACCAACAGGATAGATGCGTTCCTTGACCATAGGCAGTAAGTCTATAACAGTCTTACGGCCCTTGTCATCAGATACACTAGAAATAACACCACGTGGTTTATTTAGTAAGTAATAGACTTTTTCTTCATTATAAATTGGCTGACCTTCTACTTCAACCTTATCCCCTGACTTGATAAGGGTCCCTAGTTCTCGAACCACCTGACCATTGACAGTCACTAGCCCTTGTTTTATCAGCTCTTCTGCCTTTCGACGACTGGCTACACCAGCATGGGCAATATATTTATTAATTCTCATTTTCTAACTCATTTCTTTCTAAGAACAACTCAGTCTCCTCTTGGACAATTTCCAAATCAGATACATCTGGCAATTCTTCTAAGCTGTTTATTCCCATGTAATCAAGGAAATAATCCGTCGTTACATAAAGATTGGGCCTTCCAAGCACTTCTTTCTTACCATTCTCACGAATCAAATCAAAGGCTTGTAATTTACTAATCGCACCGCTCGAATTAACCCCTCGAATATCATCAACTTCTATCCGTGTAATCGGCTGCTTATAGGCAACAATAGACAATGTTTCTAAAAGTGCTCGCGACATAGTCTGATTGATCGGTGTTTTGGCATAGATTCTTAGAAGCTCAGCATATTCTTTTTTGGTAACCAATTTAAATCGGTTAGATGATTCCAAGAGAGCTAAGCCTGAATCGGAATCCGCTTGGTACTTCTCACTGAGTTTCTCTAATTGCTGATTAACCGCTGTTGGTTGTAATTCCAACATCTCTGCAAGATTGCGTAAGGTCAACCCTTCTTCTCCAGCCACAAAGAGCAGGACTTCGATTTCAGCTAAGCGATTCATTTTCTCTCCTTACTAGATAAATATCCCCAAATATTTCAGCTTGTTCCAATACAATTTCATGAACCTTGACCAATTCCAGGGTTGCGAGAAACATCGTAATCACTTCGTTAATATCCTGACTTTCCTGAAACAGCTGACGAAGTTCGATGCGTGGATGACTCTGAAAACGATTACGTACAAAGTCCATCATATCTTCAATTTTGTATTCATCCCGTGCAATTGTTGCATGAGACTGGCGCAAACTGGCTTGTTTTTCTGCCATTACTTTTGAAAATGCTAGGAAAATATCAATCACCGTTTTATCTTGCGCTAGTTGGACATCCTCATAGACTAAATCTAGCTTTGGTTTTGAAAAATAATGTGCCCGTTCATTATGTTGCTCCCCCATTTTTTCACTAAGAAGCTTAAATTTTCGGTATTCTTCTAATTGATCCAAGAGATCCATTTCCGGATCATCTTCAGGATCTGTCTGTTCAACGACCTTCGGCAATAAACGACGGCTTTTGATCACCATCAATTGGCTAGCCATCAGCATATATTCTCCCGCTACTTCTAATCGCATGGCCTGTAAGGTCGCAATGTAGGCTAAATATTGCTCAATAACTTCCGTAATTGGAACCTCGTAAATATCTACCTGATACTTGGATACCAAGTGGAGCAAGAGATCTAAGGGTCCTTCAAAATCTTTTAATTTAATATCCATTATCTAAATTTATCCAAACTCACGCTTGTTTTCAGTCCTAACTCCTTGGCGATTTGGTCCAAAGATTTTCCTTCATCTATCTGTTGTAGAATAAATTGTTCTCGCAATTTTTGGGCAGTCCAATCGGTTTTTCCTATAGATTGTAGATATTCACTCAACCGATTAAAGAACCATTGACGAGAGTATGGGTACCCTTTCTTATCGAATACATATTTTCCAGTTAGATGGTCTTCTACATAGGAAAGAAGTTCCTTTGGCAAACTAAGAACCCGTTTGGTAGCTCCCTTCTCAACTGTCATAACTTGAAAGTTTAGGTTAATCTGCTCACTCTTTAGCTCTGCTATTTCACTAGGCGTAAGCCCTAGCAATGCAATCAAAAGTGCAATGAGCTGTCCATCAAGAAATGGTGATTCCCGAAAAAGCAGTGATAAATCCTTACGTTCCATCCGCTTTTTGACACGACCAGAGCTTGCCATTGCCTGCAATTTATAGAAACGGTCTATGTGCCCACTTTCATAAAGGAAATAGAGAAATTGATTGATAGTTGATACTTTTCTTTTCTGAGCAGCAGGTTTCAGATCCAAGAGAAACTGTTGATAAAGCAGTAGGGACTGCTGGGAAATCTCTGCCTTGGTCACGGTCAAAAATTGCTGTAAATCATAGGTATAAGATTTTTGGCTATTTAGGCTGATTTTTTTGCTCTTGATAAAGGTTTCAATCGCTTGTTTCATTTCTTTCCTTCTTTTGACGCGAGTGGAAAATTATGCAGAAGAGCATTGATTGCTTTTAAAATGGATTTTCGAGTAATGATACCTACGAATTTCCTGTTTTCTCCAAGGACGGGTAAGAAAGATTGATCTACCAATTTTCGCATTACTTCCGTTAAGTCATAATCTAGGCCAACGGTTTCTTCATCTGTTTTTGCAATGAGGGAGATATCTTCATTTAATTCATCATCGGTCAGTACATTATCTGACTGGTATTTGATAATTTCAGTTAAACCAATTGTTCCAAAATAGTTTCCATCTTCTGTCACTACAGGTACACGCGAGTAGGTTGTGTGGCTAAGCAACAGTTTTGCATGGTCAATATTGTGACTCTCCACCAAAACTGCCAATTTTTCAGCAGGAGTAAGGAAGGTTTCTTCCTGTTCTAACAAGAAGGCTTCAAATTCACGTGCAATCATCTTGAAATATCCTTTGTCAATGCTGGGTAAAGTTGGTGCTGGCGGTTATAATAATCAATATGAAAATGATCTTCATAGATGGTTACAAGGGCATAGAGACATTCTCTGACCAGACCACGTGGTTGGCTAACGGAACCTGGATTGAGAAAAAGTGTCTTGCCACGAACTTCAGCATCAGGTACATGCAGATGCCCATACAAACAAATATCCGCGTCAACTTCCTGTGCCCAATAATCCAACCGTTGCCAGCCATGATTAATACCATAAAGATGACCATGCGTCTGTGCAATAGTCACTTCGTCCAAATTGGTAACCAATTGATCTGGGTAACCACCAAAGTAGTCACAATTCCCGTTGACAACGTAAACTCCATCCCAAAGACTATCTTGACTATCTAGTTCAGAATCTCCGTTATGAAAGATTGCATCGACCTTACCTAGATAACGGTTTTTAATTTCTTCTACGATCTGTCTATCCCCATGAGAGTCGCTCATGACTAGGATTGTTTTGCTTGCTCCTGCCATACTGGAAATGCCTCCACTAATTTTTCTAGTGCTTGTGCACGGTGGGAAATCTTATTTTTTTCTTCTAGGGTCAATTCTGCCGAGGTCTTACCTGTTTCGCCTACGAGGAAAAGTGGATCATATCCAAACCCATTTTCACCGCGTCGCTCCATTCCGATATATCCATCCCAGTCAGCTTCAACAACCAAACTCTCACGATTTGGAGCAGCCATAACTAGGGTACAATGGAATTGTGCAGAACGATCTTTTAGTTCAAATACCATCGCCAACTCGTGCAACAATTTAGAATTATTGCGTTCATCCGTTGCTTCTGGTCCTGAAAAACGAGCAGACCAAACTCCTGGCAAGCCACCTAAAGCATCCACTTTCAGACCTGAATCATCTGCCAAGACCATCTTGCCTGTCAGCTCTGCTATGGTTTCAGCCTTGAGCCGTGCATTTTCCTCAAAAGTCATACCTGTTTCTGCTACATCTGGAAGATCTGGATAGTTGTTGAGATTCTCGACCTGGTAACCAAAACGCTCAAAAAACTTACGGAATTCCTTAGTCTTACCTTCATTTTTTGTAGCGATTAAGATGGTATCTCCCACGCTTGCCAATCCCTTGTCTTGACCGAAGAAATCTGCCGTGCTAACCCCTGCTTGGGGCAGATGAACCAAGAGAAGCTTGTCATTTTCTGTTACCAGAATAGCTCCTTGGTGTTGGAGAACCTTGAACTGGCGATTGTTTAACTCATTCAAAATATCACAGGCAAATTGAAAGAGGGCAAATTCAGACTGAAGTTTGATCACTTCAATGTTAACACACTGGTTGAAATTCTCATCTTCATAATTACCTGCAATCAGTTTATCAAACAACTGACCAATCTGGTAAATTTCCTGCTCTCTTCCATTTTCTCCAAAGGAACCAAATAGGTTGGCAAAACTAGCCTTTCCGATAAACCAATTCTGCTCATCTCTGTATTCATAAATTTTTTCTGTCATAATGCTACGTGCTCCACATGAATATCAATGCCCATCCAGCTCTCAGCAATTTCCTTAAAGGCCGCTGGGCTGGCAGTTGTGTAAAAACGGTGCTGAATATCCTTTTCTGTGCGGCTATGGTTGATTTCAAAATAATTTAACAAAACTGAAATATCCCGCGCACATTCTGCCCCACTATCAATCAGTTTAACATCTTTCCCCATCGCATTCTGAATAATCGGACGCAACAATGGAAAATGAGTACAGCCCAAAACCAATGTATCCACCTTTCCTAAAAGCGGACGTAAGGTCTCATAAACAACTTTCTTTGCTAAGCTAGACTGATGACTATTGGACTCCACCAGAGGGACAAACTTTGGACATGCCAGACTTTCCACCTGTGTCTCTGGAGATAGCGTTTGAATTTTTTCTCGATAAATATCAGACTGAATGGTCATAACAGTCCCCAAGACGCCTATTTTGCCAGTTTTTGTTGCCTTAATGGCAGCCGAAGTCCCTGGTAAAATAACACCCAAAACAGGAATATCTAATTTTTCTTTGACTTCTTCCCAAGCTACTGCAGTCGCCGTGTTACATGCAAAAACAATCATTTTCACATTCTTTGTCAATAGAAAATTGACCAACTGCCAAGTGTATTCTTTGATTTGTTCCGCTGGTCGTGGTCCATAAGGAGCCCTTGCGGAATCACCGATATAAACGATTTCTTCGTGGGGAAGCTGGCGCATCAATTCACGTGCAACCGTTAATCCTCCCACACCTGAATCTAAAAAACCAATTGGTCGATTATCCATAATACTGAGATTAGCCAGATAATCTGACTAGCCTTTCTTTTCCTACTCAAAAAATGGGATCTGGGAATGAATATCCCAGTCCCAGTTTGATTATTTTTTCTTGCTTGCTACTTTTTGTTGGCTCTTGATTTGGCGAAGCACTTGTTGAACTTTTGCTTCACTTGGTTTTTGACCCATTTGGCTCATCATCAAACGCAAAGCATTCTCATCCAAAATTGGTTTATCAGCAATGTAGTTTTCCACCTGTCTGCGTGACAAGTAAATCCCCAAGGCCACACCACCTGCAAATGCCAATACAATTAGTAAAATAGCTAAACCTAAGTTCATCTGTCAATCTCCTGACTTTTCTAAAAAGTATAATTCTGGATTGTTTTTAACAATCTTTCAATATCCCTATTATACCAAATTCCCTAGTCTTTTCCAAGACTTACCTGTCAAAATCAAAACCGTAAATGGTTGCGAAATAATCCTCAGGTCTTTCTGCACGACGAATCATACGCGCTGTGCCATCTTCCTGTAAAAGAATTTCAGAGGAACGCAGACGACCATTGTAGTTGTAGCCCATGGAGAAGCCGTGGGCACCACTGTCATGAATGACCAAGGTGTCTCCTACTTCTGCCCGTGGTAATTCACGATTAACTGCAAACTTGTCGTTGTTTTCACAGAGGGAACCAGCCACATCCACCACTTCGATTGGGGCATCTGGACGTGTCACATTTGTGATGTGATGGTAAGCACCGTAAAAGGCTGGACGCATGAGATTGGCAGCTGATGCATCGACACCAATATAAGTCCGATAGGTTTCCTTACGATGAAGCACCTTTGTAATCAAGTGACCGTGTGGCGCCAACATAAAGCGACCCAATTCTGTAAAAATTTTAACATGTCCCATACCAGCTGGCGTGAGAATTTCCTCGTAAACCTTTCGAACACCCTCACCAATGATAGCAATATCGTTTGGTTCTTGCTCAGGACGATAGTTGACCCCAATCCCACCTGATAGGTTGATGAAGTCCAAGGTCACACCTGTTTCCTCACGAATTTCCAAGGCCAATTCAAAGAGTTGACGAGCTAAGACAGGATAATAGTCATTTGTTACTGTATTCGAAGCTAAAAAGGCATGAATACCAAACTGCTTTACACCCAGTTCTTTCAGCTCCTTATAGCCTTTCATGAGCTGGTCTTTGGTCATCCCAAACTTAGACTCTTCTGGGTGGTCCATAATGTCCGTTCCCAGTGAGAAGACTCCTCCAGGATTGTAACGGAGGCAGACCGTTTCTGGGATACCAGCAACATTTTTCAAAAACTCAATGTGTTCATAGGCATCAAGGTTAATGGTCGCCCCAACTTTTCGAGCATAGACAAATTCTTGCGCTTGGGTATCATTGGATGTAAACATGATGTCTTTAAAGCCCAATTTTTCACTCATCAGCACTTCTACATCTGTTGCACAGTCCACTCCACAGCCTTCTTCTTGTAGAATTTTCAAAATAGCGGGTGTCGGAGTCGCCTTGACCGCAAAATATTCCTTAAAGCCCTTGTTCCATGAAAAAGCTGCATTGAGGGCACGCGCCTTCTCACGAATGCCTTTTTCATCATACAAATGGAAAGGAGTCGGAAATTGCTCCGTAATGGTATCCAAAATTTCTTTACTAACAAATGGTGTCTTGGTCATGTCGCTACCTCATCAAATATTTTTCCTATTATATCACAAATATGTGAGGAACTGTAGCTTTCAACTCCACCAAATACTTGCAAAATAAATTATGAGCGTTATAATGTGAATATCATTAAAAAAGGAGTAATATATGTCAACATTAGATTTTGATTTTACAGAACGCTTGTATGCCAATTATCTAGCTAATCCAAGCCTACAGGCAACCGAAAATACCGTGAGCCACAACGGACTTTTGAAATCCTTAGAAACACGCCAAAGCGCCATTGACAATGACTATGTCTTTTCAATCGACTTGACCAAGGACGCTGTTTCAAACCAAAAGGCTTCTGGACGTTGCTGGATGTTTGCTGCATTGAATACCTTCCGCCACAAACTCATCTCAGACTTCAAGCTGGAAAATTTTGAGCTATCACAGGCCCATACCTTCTTTTGGGATAAATATGAAAAGTCCAACTGGTTCCTCGAACAAATCATCGCCACAGCTGACCAAGAAATTGGTAGCCGTAAGGTAAAATTCTTATTGGATACCCCGCAACAAGATGGCGGTCAATGGGATATGGTTGTTGCCTTATTTGAAAAATATGGTGTGGTACCGAAATCCGTCTATCCAGAATCAATCTCATCCAGTGCCAGCCGTGAGCTCAATCAGTACCTTAACAAATTGCTCCGTCAAGATGCACAAATCTTGCGAGACCTCCTTGCCAAAGGAGCTTCCTCAGAAGAAGTTCAAGTACAAAAAGAAAACTTACTTCAAGAAATCTTTAACTTCCTAGCCGTCAACCTTGGACTCCCTCCACGCAGCTTTGATTTTGCATATAGAGATAAAGACAATGTCTATCACCGTGATACAAATGTCACACCTCAGGCATTCTACGAGAAATACGTTGGTTTGAAACTATCTGACTATGTCTCCATTATCAATGCTCCTACAACTGACAAACCCTACAATAAATCATATACAGTCGAATTGTTGGGGAACGTTGTTGGCGCCCCTGCTGTCCGCTACCTCAATGTAGAAATGAACAGGTTTAAAGAACTGGCTATTGCCCAACTCAAAGCTGGTGAATCCGTTTGGTTTGGTTCCGATGTCGGTCAAAGTAGCAATCGTCAAACTGGTATTATGGCAACCAACACCTACGACTTCTCTTCAGGTCTGGGTATCCATTTCCATCAAGACAAGGCTGGAAGATTAGACTACTCCGAAAGTTTGATGACCCACGCTATGGTCTTAACTGGAGTTGATTTAGACGACAATGAGCAACCTCTCAAATGGAAAGTGGAAAACTCTTGGGGTGACAAGGTTGGTGACAAGGGATACTTCGTCGCATCAGATAGCTGGATGGACGAATACACTTATCAAATTGTTGTCCGAAAAGAATTCCTCACACCAGAAGAACTAGCAGCTTATCAAGCTCAACCACAAATCCTTGCCCCATGGGATCCAATGGGAGCTCTAGCATAACAAACGACATATAAAAAAGAGGGCAACCCTCTTTTTTATATGTCATAATTAGTCTCGACTCAATCCACCAAAGATACGGAGTAAGTTGAGGAAAAGGTTAATAAAGTCAAGATAGAGCTGAAGCGCCATAGATACGACCCAACCTTGACCAACATTACCACCAGTTTGTTCGAAAACATTGCGGATACGTTGGTTGTCATAAGCAATCAAACCTGAGAATACCAAAACAGAAATGATAGACATCATAAAGCTTAGACCTGAGCTACGAAGGAAGATATTAATAACGCTTGCAATAATAATTCCCCAAAGAGCTGCACGCAATGCCTGAGCCATACCAGAAAGGTTTCTCTTCGTTGTCATCCCAATTACAGCCATGATAGCAAACATGAGAGCCGCTGACACAAAGGCAAGCACAACTGTTTCACTAGTATAGAACATCAAAATCATGCTAATGGTGATACCATTTGTCACTGAGTAAGCAAGAAACATTGGTAAAGCCATTGGACTATTTTTAGCTGCCATTGCTGAAGCAGAAACAACCAAGGCAAGCTGTCCAATCATGATCAGCATCATGAAGAGGGAACCTGCACTAAGCAAACTAAGTAGCAAAGGTTGAAATACTGTCACAGCTAGGAGTGATACTAATGCTGATAGTCCAATTCCCATAGCAACCACTCCGTAAATCTTGCCAAAGAAACGGTTAAGGGCGGTGTTATCCACCTGATTAATAATAAAAGAATCGTTATTCATGATATTCTCCTTTAAATCATCTTATTGAAAACGAAAGACCTTGCGATTTTTCCACTTGTGTTGCATAGGCAGACTCCATTCTCTTACTGCCCAATACTTGTCAACACAAGTCACAATCCAAGACTCTTTATAGCGAGGAGGAGCAATCGTTGCACCAAACATGTGCTTCACAATAATATCTTCTTCTAATTTATTAAGTTGAATGAGTTTTTGAGCATTGCGCTTAGCAATCCGTGGATGAACCCAAGCATGACTTTTATTAAACTTAGTATCTCTCCAGTCATAGAAAAAGAGATCGTGTAATAGTCCACCGCGAGCGGTCGATTTTGCATCCCATCCGAACTTTTTCGCAATTTTATAACTTGTATAAGATACGTTAATGGAATGTTCCAACCGTGTGGAGTAATAATGATGAGGAATCTTCCCCAATTTTTGAACTTTAGGTGTAGCAATTAAATGCCCCACATAGTCCATGTATTCTTTATCTTGTTTATATGCAACCATTCTTTGAACCTCGTTGGATTATTATACCACACTATAGTACAATTGGCTTAAATAAAGCTAAACAGTAAAATTCCTGCTGCAATCGCCACATTGAGACTTTCAGCTTGACCTGGCATGGTGATGTGGACAAGTTGATCCGCTTCTTCAGCCACTAAATCAGAAATTCCCTGACCTTCGTTTCCCATTACCAAGGCAAAACTCGATTTTGGCGTAATTTCCTTATAGTCAACCGACTGACTAGAGAGGGTTGTTGCCAAGATTTGTATCTGATTGCTTTTTAAAGCCGAAAGGATCGCTGCCATCGGCATTCGATAAACTGGTAAATGGAAGTGACTCCCCTGCATGGAACGAAGCACTTTCATATTATAAATATCAGCCGACTTATCCGATAGAAATACTCCATCAAAACCAGCTGCATCAGCTGTACGAATCATTGTCCCAACATTTCCAGGGTCCTGCACATCTTCCAGAACCAAAAATTTTCCAACCAAAGTCTCAGGTAAAAGTTGGCTCGGCAAAGCAAGTTGAGCTACTACCCCCTGAGGTGTCTTAGAATCAGCTAAATCTTGCATAATTTCAGGACTGACAACAGTCACATTGGCTAAACCTACAACCTTTTCAAAATACTCTTCCACCACAAAAATATGCTCAATATTGGCTCCAGACTCCATCGCTTCCTCCAGCAAATGCCAGCCTTCAATCAGATAGGAAGAGGTCCGATATTTTTTCTGATGTAATTTTTTAACTTGCTTGACCAAATGATTGGCCTTTGAGCGAATAATGTCCATGTTTGTCCCTTTTCTTTTACTGTTCAACAACTTTATTAATAAAATACCAGGTACTCTTGATACCAAATATATCTTATTCCGTCAAGAAATCATCATCAAGATGGTGAACAGGATTACCCAACCATGATATAATAAAGTAAAGGTCTTGTCAAAAGGAGAAGCTTATGCGTAAGGTAAAAATGATTGCATCTGGTATTGTCCAAGGAGTTGGTTTTCGATGGTCTGTCCAATACCTTGCTATGGAAATTGGTGATATAACTGGAAGGGTCTGGAACAACGAAGATGGTACTGTAACCATCCTCGCCCAATCAGAAAATGCTGAGAAGCTCAGCCATTTTATTCATGAAATACGAAAAGGGCCCTCTCGTATGGCCAAAGTGACCTACCTAGATGTTACCCTGGCCAATTTTGAGGACTATAAGGATTTTCAGGTTAGCTATAGATAAAACTTGTATATTTCCGTCAAAAAAAGTAAAATAGAGAGTATACTGAAAAAAATAAAGGAACGAAAAAAATTGAAAAATAAACGTCTACTCATGTTGTCAGGCATGGCCTTATCAACACTTCTTTTCTTATCTGGTTGTGTTCAAACTGATAAAAGCGGAAATCCTACAGGTCTCATTTGGGATTGGTTGGGACAACCAATGTCCAACTTAATTCGCTTCTTTGCAGAAGATCAAGCTCTAGGATTTGGTCTTGCTATTATCATCGTCACCTTATTGGTTCGATTCATCATCCTCCCATTGGGAATTTACCAATCTTGGAAAGCTGCTATCCAATCTGAGAAGATGAATTATCTCAAACCGATTTTAGGCCCAATCCAGGAGCGCATGAAAAATGCAAGCTCTCAAGAAGAGCAACTTGCTGCGCAACAAGAGTATTTTGCAACTCAAAAACAATACGGTGTGAGCATGCTCGGCGGAATCGGTTGTTTGCCGATGCTGATTCAAATGCCATTCTTCTCTGCGATCTACTTTGCGGCTCGCCACACACCAGGAATTTCTGAAGCCACTTTCCTTGGTATTAATTTAGGTTCAACTAGCCTGATTTTGACAGTCGTTGCTGGTATTTTGTACTATGCCCAATCGCTCTTAATGCAAGTCGGCATGGATGAAGAACAGAAAAAACAAATGAAAACCATGGCTCTGATGAATCCAATTATGATCATGATGTTCTCATTTGGGTCTCCTGCTGGAGTGACTCTCTACTGGGTTGTCGGTGGTCTCTTCGGTATTCTTCAACAAGCTATTACAAACTTCATTTTGAAACCTCGTATTCGTAAACAAGTGGAAGAGGAATTCAAAAATATCACAGTGACAGCAACTCCTCGTAAAACAAAGGATGTTACTCCAACTGCTTCAGCAGTCATTGAAGGAAAAACAAACAATAAGAAGAAAAATCGTAATTCTGGAAAACAACGTTCTAGATAATAAATACTAAAAGATTGGGATTCCCAATCTTTTTTAGTACCTTCGCGAATAAAAAGAGAGAATCTTACGACTCTCTCCACACTATTATTTAGTTTTTTCAACACCTAGAATTTTCACATCATAGCTACCTGCTGGTGTTTCAATTGTAGCTACATCCCCTGTCTTCTTACCAATCAAGGCTCTGCCAATTGGACTTTCGTTAGAAATTTTATTAGCAAAAGCATCAGCTCCAGCTGCACCGACAATATGGTAAACTTCCTCTTCAGTCTCACCAACTTCTTGAACTGTTACAGTTTTACCAATTGCCACTTCGTCTGCAGCAACTGCATCACTATTTACAATTTCAGCATAGCGAATTTTGGTTTCAATTGTTGAAATTTGACCTTCAACAAATGCTTGTTCATCTTTTGCTGCTTCATATTCAGAGTTCTCTGAAAGGTCACCATATGAACGTGCAATTTTTATACGTTCCACAATTTCTGGACGACGAACGAGTTTTAATTCTTCTAATTCTTTTTCTAATTTTTCTTTTTCTTCCAAGGTCATTGGATATGTTTTTTCTGCCATGTTCTTTTCCTTTTTCATTTTTTTCAAGAAAACAAAATTATGTGGAATACCACATAATTTTGTTCTAGTAAAGACTAATTTATTCTAAATGCGCATTGACATAATTTGCAACATTTTGATCATGTTCTTCAATCGTCTTAGCAAAGTAAACAGTTCCTGTTGTAACATCAGCTACAAAGTAGAGATAGTCCGTTGTATTCGCATTAATAACTGCATCAATCGCAGCCAGACTTGGACTATCAACTGGTCCTGGCATCAGTCCAGTCCTCCAATAAATATTATAAGGAGATTCGATTGAAGTGTCAATATTCGTATCCTCGGCCAGAGTTGTTTCCTCTCCTAGTTTACCTTGGGCATAGAGAATTGCAATATTGGACTGAAGAGGCATTTCTGCATTTAAGCGATTAAAGAATACACTTGCAATATTACGACGATCTTCATCTGTTGATCCCTCTTTTTCAACAAGAGAAGCAAGTGTCAGTACTTCATTTACAGTTAGGTTTTTATTAGCAATCGCTTCATAATAAGGTTGAAGGCGAGCATCTGTAGTTGAAATCATCTGCTCAACCAAGTCTTCGATTGTTGTATCGTCATAATAATCATAAACAGCTGGGAAGAGGTATCCCTCTAATCTGTAAATAGCTCCACTATCCGCAGCAGGTAGACTAGCAAATAAGTTTGGATAGGTTGCAACCATTCGATCAATGAATTCTTGATTTGTTACTGTAGTTAAAAATTCCTCACTGGTAAATGGTGTTTTATCAGTTTTATCATCCGTTTTTGCATTCAATGTAACTGAATTCGCAATTTGTGTAAGGGTATAACCTTCAACGATTAACACTTTTCCTGCAGGTTCCTCTTGAGCAGTCGGTGTTCCACTTTCTTGCAAAGCTTTCGCAAGATCATCTACTGACATACTTTGTGATAGGTTATAAAATCCACTCTGGTAATTATTATAACTCTTAATTTTTGAGTAATAATTAAAAACAGTAGCATTTTTTATTAGGTCATTCTCAAAGAGAATATTTGCGATTTCCTTAGTAGATGATCCTTCAGGAATCTCCACTTGAATCGTTTTTGTGGCTTCAGTATTAACAGGCTCCAAGCTTGATTTTACCCAGAAGAAACCAAACGTACAAGTAGCTAAAAAGAAGACAACTACTAATGACATAACCACCGCAACAATTCTTTTGGCCGTTCTGTCCTGTTTCTTTCGTTTTTGCTTATTTTTACTATGTGTACGGCGTCTTGGTTGACTTTCTTCGACTTTTATTGGCTCTTTTGAAACTGCCACTGAAGGGGCTATCAAAGTCGCTTCTAGTGGAATAATTTCTGTATCACCAGTAACAGTCGAAACATCTTCTTTAGGGAAGTCAATAAATGTGTCCTCTAACGATGGACTTGTTGAATGAGCATCAAAACTCTCTTCAGACTGAACTGAAGTAGAACCCATTTTTTCAGATTCAAGCAACTGATCTCCTAAAAGTTCTGGATTAGCTGAAATGAAATTTCTAAGTTCTTCCAAATTACGTTCAACTGTATCTTGTAATACAGGTTGTGGTTGATCTCCCACATTGCTATCAGTTTGTTTTTCATCAAATACTATTATTTCTTCTGAAATACTCTCATCAGCACTCTCTTCTAATACTTTTGGAAGCTCTTCAGGTTCGAATTCAGCGACTTCACTATGATCAACTTCATTTTTCGCAACAGAAGCGATTGCCTCAATCTCCTCAACAACTTTATCATTTACTTGAGACAAGGTCTCTTCCGGTTGTCCTTCAAGGCGCTGGGCTTTCAATTCTTCTAGTTCACGTAAAATTTGATCACGAAAACTTGAAGGCTGTGCATTGTTATCATTCTCTTTTGTCACAATTACACTCCTTTCACACAGTTACCATTCATTATAACTTAAAGCATTTATAAATGCAAGAAATTCCTGTTTTAGGGAGCATTCCAGTACATATCAAACCATGAAGTACCACCAAATTCTGACTCAGAAGGTCCGAAATCTGTAAAATGATTTATTTCATAATAACCGACTAAAACTTCTTTACAAGTTAAAGCAATTCCCACATAACCTTCTTGAAGAGCAACTTCTTTCAACGCTGCTAATAATAGTGTTCCAATTCCCTGTCCTTGATAATTTTTCGACACAGATAAACTAGCAATAGCTAGATAATTACCAACTGGAATCGTATCAGAAGATAAATAAAAAATCGCATCTGTCACCTTAGGCGTGGTGCATGGGCATGAGAGGATAAAGCCCACTAATTCACCATTGTTTTCCATTACAAGACATGTTTTTTGAAGCCTGTCAAGATAGGTAGCAAGGACAGCTTCCGAAATTTGTTCCTGGCTTGAAAAATTAGCTTGTTCAAGCTCCACTACTTGCTCTAAATCTGAGAATTTTGCAAAACGAATTTCCATATATTTTCCCTTAAATAGCGGAAAAACAGGGGCTAAAAGCCTCCGTCTCCCACTTTATTGAACATTATTTGTAAGGTTGGACAAAAGTCTTTCAAATGAGTACTCATATGACTGAATGTCCCCTGCTCCCATAAATACATAGACTGCGTTGTCATGATCCAACAGTGGTGATGTATTTTCAACAGTAACTAAGCCACCTTTTTTATTGATTTTAGCTGCCAAATCTTCTACCTTAACTTGACCATTATCTGTTTCACGTGCTGAACCATAAATTTGAGCAAGGTATACTGCATCAGCACCATTCAAAGCATCTGCAAATTCATCCAAGAGGGCAATGGTGCGAGTAAAGGTATGTGGTTGGAAAATGGCAACCAATTCTTTACTAGGATATTTTTGACGAGCGGCATCAATCGTCGCAATGATTTCAGTTGGATGGTGAGCAAAGTCATCAATAATGACTGTGTTATTGACCACTTTTTCAGTGAAGCGACGTTTTACACCACCAAAAGTCTTCAAATGCTCTGCAACCAACTGCAAATCGAAACCAGCGACATAGAGGGTAGCAATAACAGCTGTTGCATTCATCACATTATGCTTACCAAATGTCGGAATTTGGAATTCACCCAACTCTTCCTCACCGTGACGCACCTTAAACTGTGATCCTGTAGTAGAAGGTTTGAGGTCATAGGCAATAAAATCATTGTTTTCCTTTAAACCATAGTAAAAGATGGGAGCATTTGCAGTAATTCTTCGGAGTTGCTCGTCTTCACCATATACAAAGAGACCTTTTTTAACCTGTTTTGCATAATCATTGAAAGCGTTAAATACATCTTCAAGACTTGTAAAGTAATCTGGGTGGTCAAAGTCAATATTTGTGATGATGCTATATTCCGGATTGTAGGGTGCAAAATGACGTTCATATTCATCTGACTCAAATACAAAATACTGTGCATTTGCTGAACCACGGCCAGTACCATCACCAATTAGAAACGATGTATCCGTAATATTACGCATAACATGCGCTAAGAGCCCTGTTGTTGAGGTCTTACCATGGGCTCCTGCAACACCAAGACTTGTAAAGCCTTTCATAAATTCGCCCAAGAATTCATGGTAGCGTTTATAGGTATATCCATGTTCATCAGCAAATGCGATTTCAACATTATTGTCTGGACGGAAGGCGTTACCTGCAATTAATTCAACATCCGCTGTGATGTTTTTTTCATCAAATGGCAAGATTGGAATGCCAGCTTGTTCCAGCCCTCTTTGAGTAAAGTAATACTTTTCTACATCACTCCCCTGTACCTTGTGCCCCATTTGATGTAACATCAAAGCGAGCGCACTCATACCAGACCCTTTTATTCCAATAAAATGATAGACTTTAGACATTTCGTTCCTCTTCTATATGTGTTAAATTCAATTCCTGTGCAAGCTGACGTTCTCTCTGAATAGTCCGTTCTGGATAATTATAGACTTGGCTTTTTTTCAAAAAATCGTAAGAATTCTTTTTTACAGATTGAACTTGTTCACGATCCTCTTTCTTGAGTGAATAGACAGTTGGCATATCCGCTAAAATATACTCTGACTGACGTAAATTATTAGCCAAGCGAGTCAGTCTATCCACTTTTGTTCCAACTGTAGTTTCAGATGGAACAACAACTGGTCGGACACGAGATGGTTGAATCACAGTCTTCTCATCTCTCAAATAACCAGCCGACCGTTTTTTCTTTAAATCCTCTCTTGCTTTTTCGCGAGCCAGTTGTCCTTGAGTTTTTTCAGCAGGTGATTTGGCCCTTACAAACTGTTGCCGATCTTTTCTTGAGTATCGACTCGGTGTAGCTTCAAAAAGTGGTGGTAATAGCTCGTCTTCTGACTGGGAGCTAGAACTATCTTGAGCTGACTTCTTTTTTTCTGTAGCCATTACGAAATCTCGCTCCTGATACGGCCCTTTAATATTACTGATTAAATCACTTTCATCATATAAACTCATTACAGGGTTGGCACCAATCAGAATCTCGTTATCTGCAACTAATGGAAATCTTCTCTCTTGTCGAATCATAAGTCATTCCTTTCAAAGACATATTATACCACATTTTTGTAATTTTTCCTTATCCTGTATATGTCCACCTATTGGATTCCTAAAATCTCGCGGATATCCTCTGCAGTTAATTGTGAGCGGCTTTCATTTCCATCAAGTACTGTCTTTACAAGATTTCTTTTATTCTCTTGTAGCTCTAGAATTTTTTCTTCAATAGTCCCACGAGTAATCAATCGGTAACATTCAACCATCTCTGTTTGACCCATTCTGTGGGCACGACTGATGGCTTGTGCTTCAACAGCTGGATTCCACCATAAGTCTACCAATATGACTGTATCAGCTCCTGTTAAATTCAGGCCAACACCGCCTGCTTTCAATGAAATAAGAAAGGCATCTCGACTACCTGCATTAAATGCTTGAGTCATTTCCTGTCGTTGATTTGCAGGAGTTGAGCCAGTTAAGGTATAGGATGTCAATCCAATTTCTTCCAGTTGAGACTCAATTTGCTCTAACATATTTCGAAACTGAGAAAAAATAAGAACTCGCCGATTCCCTTCTTTTAATTGAATTAATAATTCTCTCAAACTATTTAACTTGCCACTTTCCCCCTTGTAGGAATCCAAAAATAGGCTTGGAGTATCGCAAATTTGCCTTAATCGAGTGATTCCCGACAGTATTTCGATTTTACTTCGATTAATTTGCGCATCAGTTGCACCAAGAACTTGTGATTGCATTTGTTGAAGTTGTGCTAAATAAACTGTCTTTTGTTCATCAGTTAATTCATTCAGAACATTGACTTCAATTAAATCTGGTAACTCTCTGAGAACATCTTCTTTATGACGCCTCAACACAAATGGTTGTATAGTTCGAGCTAATTCTTTAGCTGTCATCTTACTAAAGGCTTGCTTATTGGGTAGCAATCCTGGAAGAACGATTTGGAAAATAGACCATAATTCTGTTAAGTGATTTTCGATCGGTGTTCCAGATAAGGCAAAACAGTTCCCTACTTCAAATTCACGAAGTAATTGGGCAATTTTTGATTGGGCATTTTTCATGACCTGAGCCTCATCCAAAATGAGGTAATCAAATCGCTCCTGCTTGTATAGCTCTACATCCTGCCTAAAGGACGGATAAGATGTCACTAAAATTTGCTTTCTATTTGCAATAATCTCTTCACGTTGTTCTCTGGTACCATGAACAACAGCCACATCAAGTTCAGGTGCAAATCTGTTACACTCCTCTAACCAATTATAAATGAGACTGGAAGGTGCTAATATCAATACTTTTGAGTCTTCACTTAGTCGACTAGTCAAAAAAGAGATGGTTTGTAAGGTCTTTCCTAATCCCATATCATCAGCTAGAATCCCTCCAAAACCATAAGTATCTAACATAGATAACCATTTAACACCAATCTGTTGATAATCTCTAAGCGGGGTAGTGACTCTCAATTCAGGAAGTGGGAAACGTTCTGGCTGAGCGAGATAGGTTGCCATTTCTAAAAACTCTTTCGTAAATTGGACTTGTTCAAAGTTTGCAAAAGATTGAGACAATTGGTATCCCGCTAAAGCATGGACCTGAAGTTGTCCAGTTTGATTGTGGCGGGCTCGTAAGTTAATAAGAGTTTGACTAATTTTCTTTGTGTCTTCATCAAAGACTAAGACCTTTCCACTGGTACTAGTATAATAGTCTTCTTGATTTAATAAAGCCTGAATGGCCTGATCAATTTCAATCGGATCAACTCCGGACAAATCAAAAGAAATATCCAAAAGTGAACCATTACGAGTCACCTCTATTTGTGGCTTAGCTTCAATGAGTAAATCTTGAATATCATCTGATAAGACCACTTTCCCCATTTTTTGCAAAGCTGGTACTTGCTGACGGAAAAAAGGATATAACTCTGTTTGACTAAGCGAAGCCCTATAAGCCTTATAGGTTCCATGAAAACCAGCCAGATGGATTGTTTGAAAAACAGCCTCCAAGTGTTGGAAATGGCTCGCAAATGGTAATAGAGCTAATTCCTCTTCACTGCTTACCATTCTACCACCAAAGTTTAACAGCAATTGCAAACATAGACGACCATCTGCTTCCATCTTAATGTAAAACTCTGGCTTAAAATCATATATCCTAAACCGTTTTGGAGCTGACACACTACCAATCGTTTGCAAATCTAATAAACTCAGTGCCAGTCGATCTTGATCGCTGAAATCAACTTGAACTTTTTTATGGCCAGATTCAGTTGGGACTAATTCTGATAGATGGCGAATCAGATTTTCTTGCCAGCGATTGACACTATAAACAATCCCATCCACCAATAGAAAACGCCCTTGAAATAGCTGTCGATAAGATTTCTCATGAATGACCATTTCAATCATGTGCGTGTGGACCGTTACATCAAAGTGAAACAAACCTGCATCTTCACTCAATGGAAAAACGTTCATAGAACGATAAGATTGCTGCTGATACGAAAATTCAAATACAGCTAGCTGGTTCAGCAATTCCAGCCCTTCTTCAAAATAGGCCTGAGGTAAGCGAAAATGTCTTCCAAAATGTATGAGAATATCTGAGTCCAATCCAACTTTCTCTGGTACCAAATTCCATAGAAAATCTAACAAAGCCTGACTAGGCTCATCAAAATTTTCATACGCAACCAGCTCATAATAATTTTTCCCAATTTGGTAATAACCATTAACCTTTACCAGACGCAAAAATGCACCAATATCTCTTACAATATAAGAACGACTATCTGGCAGACGGGAAATTTTCAAAGTCCAATCAATCTGACGATCAAAAGGCAACAAACTTCCTTCCACAGATAACTGATACTTAATCCCCATTTCTGGCTTTGGACGAAGAATCTCATCTAAAAACAGACCACCAAAATAGGTTCGACGAACGGTTTCTTTATGTTCATCCCCCTCTTCTTTCATGGATTGACTTATATCCTTGCCCGACGTATCATTTTTCAAGAAATACTCCGTGGCAGCTAAATGTTGGCAATAACCCTTGCTCTGAAATAATTGACAGCTACATTGTAAATCGCTATCCTCATCTCCATACACAAAGTGTTCTCCGGCAATATCAAGCTCCATTTTGCCATTCTTACTTTGAAGAACTGTCAATTGTCCAGCCTCGTATAAATCAATTCCTTCTTGGCGAATCCGCCCCGGCATCATACGACCCATTCAAGCTCCTTTTCTTTTTGTCATTTGTCTTTTTATAAATGCAAAGTGTGAAAAGCTGGAGAATCGATTTCCGTAGCAAATTTCTACAATCCTGCTTCTCACTGCAAGTCTGACCATTACGACTATTGCAAACTACACTCCCTATTTTCAACCTCATAAGGTTACCCAAACCCTCTTGTAAACAAAATGACAATACTAACTATATCAAAATCATTATCATTCCATTATAGCAGATTTTAGGGGAATTTTCTCCGACTAGACATCAAAAAAAAACATCAGCTGTTAAACTGATGTCTCTAATAAATAGTAGAATAATAAATCGTTACTTGCCACATTTTCAAGATAGTTTTTCCGCATTTCCAAAGCCAAAATAAAGCAAGCAACAAGAAAACAATCGCTACTACTACGTTCATCAAGCCTTTTCCTTCCAAGAAAAATACGAAAAAGAAGACGGTTACACAAGTAAGCAAGGCAAAGAGTAAGACATGAATCAGAACTCCTAACCAACCTAGCCAGTAGCGAAATCCAAAGGGAGGGTGTTTCCTTTCATCAAAGTCTGCTAGACCAGTCAAAAACTCAACCAACAACTCACTAAAAAAATCCACACTATTCTTCCTTTCTGACCTGTCGGTAATACTTTGTTCGTCGGACAAGGGTTTTAATTGCATGTAGGGATAGGAAGCTAAGGCCAATTGCAAATAACAAAATGAAGATGAAAAGCAAAACCGTAGGCTGTTCAAATCGATTATAGACCATGGTGGAACCACATGTAAAAGCAATAAAATAGGAAATAAAGGTCGCAAAAGTAACCCAAAGACAGGCTACCAGACCCAGCCAATACCGAAAGCCGAAAGGTTTATACTGACTGTCTTCATAGAAAATAAAATAGAAAGCTGAGATTGCAAGCAATAGAAAGAATAATCGCCATATTGGAATTGATATCATACAAATTCCTCCTACTTTCATTCTAGCATATTTGTGAATGCTTGCAAAGAAAAAAGAGGTTACCCTCTTTTTATTCGGAACTTTACTTCCGCTTTCTAGCGATTAAATGAATCGGTGTTCCTTCAAAGACAAAGGCCTTACGGATTTGATTTTCCAAGAAACGCATGTAAGAAAAATGCATGAGTTCTTCTTCATTGACAAAGACCACAAATGTCGGTGGCTTGGTCGCAACCTGTGTCGCGTAGAAAATCTTGAGGCGTTTCCCCTTATCAGTCGGTGTTGGATTGATAGCAATGGCATCCATGATGACATCGTTGAGAACAGCCGATGGAATACGAGTATTCTGGCTTTCACTAATAGCCTTGATCATCTCAGGCAACTTATTCAAACGTTGTTTTGTTAAAGCCGATACAAAGATAATTGGTGCATAAGACAAGTATTGGAATTGGTCACGAATGTCGTCTTCCCACTGTTTCATGGTATGGTTGTCTTTTTCAAGCGTATCCCACTTGTTGACCACGATAATCATTCCCTTGCCAGCTTCATGGGCAAAACCTGCGATGCGTTTGTCATACTCACGAATACCCTCTTCAGCATTGATGACCATTAATATGACATCCGAACGTTCAATGGCACGCATGGCACGCATAACAGAGTATTTCTCCGTATTTTCATAGACCTTACCAGACTTGCGCATCCCTGCGGTATCAATCATGGTAAATTCTTGACCTTCTGGGTCTGTAAAGTGCGTATCAATGGCATCACGAGTCGTTCCAGCAACAGGCGACGCAATCACGCGCTCTTCACCCAAAATAGCGTTAATCAAGCTGGATTTACCAACGTTTGGACGACCAATCAAGCTGAACTTGATAATATCTGGATTTTCTTCTGCTTCCTGAGCTGGTAGGTTTTCAATGATAGCGTCCAGGACATCCCCTGTTCCGATACCATGTACAGAAGATACTGGATAAGGATCGCCAAGACCGAGTGAATAGAAATCGTAGATGTCATTACGCATTTCAGGGTTATCAACTTTATTGACAACCAAAATAACTGGTTTGTTTGTCTTATAAAGGATACGCGATACATACTCGTCAGCATCCGTCACACCTTCTTTGCCTGATACGACAAAGACGATAACGTCCGCTTCATCCATGGCAATCTCAGCCTGATGCTTGATTTGCTCCATGAAAGGTGCATCCACATCATCAATACCGCCTGTATCAATCAAGGAAAACTTACGATTCAGCCACTCACCAGTAGCATAAATACGATCACGGGTCACACCTTCCACGTCTTCTACGATAGAAATGCGTTCCCCCGCAATACGGTTAAATAAGGTTGATTTACCAACATTGGGACGTCCAACGATGGCAATAGTTGGTAGAGCCATAGCTCCTCCTCTTCTAGTTTACAATAGTTTATTTTTTTCTAATACAGCCCTCGTTTCAGGCTGCTCTGGCTGACCAAATTGAGCAATTAGGCGCTCAGACCAGGTTTCTGTTTGGCGAGCTCCTGCATATTCAGTCTGTACTAAGTCATATGTTTCAATTGCTTCCACGCCTTGTTCTACATATTCTTTATGGAAAACAATAGCTTCTTTTGCCAAACGTGGTTTAACTGGATGATGCTGAGCAGGCCGCCCTAGAGCAATACAGAAAATGGGATAGGTATAATCCGGCAAATTGAACAGCTCCGCTATTGCTAAAGCCTTATGGCGAATCAGTCCAATAAACACTCCGCCGTAGCCCAAGCTTTCTGCCGCTAATAAGGTATTCTGACCGGCCAAGGAAGCATCAACTGATGAAATCAGGAGATTCTCTGGTCCTTTGGCATCAAAGTCTGAACCATGAAGCACCGCCGCCTTGCTGGCACGATTGTGGTCCCCCACAAAAACAAGAATTGCCTGAGCTTGTAGAATGGCAGGCTGTGGTACCAAGTCATATAGTGCTTGTTTTTTCGCTTCTGTTTGGACGACAACAATGGAATAGGACTGGAAATTCTTCCAGCTAGAGGCAGCTCTACCAGCTGCGATGATTGCTTCAAGATCTTCTGCTACAAGAGGCTCCTCTGTAAAACGACGAACAGAGCTATGGTTCAACATTAAATCAATCGTTTCATTCATCGGCGGTTATTTCCTTTCAAATGTAAATCACGTGCTAAATAACGAATCCGCTCCATAACCCGCTTGGCCTGCCAGGTCTCATCACCAGACTTGCCAGATGCAAAATGACGTTCCAAATCATCAAAGGAGAAATTGGAAGTAAAGAAGGTCGGCAGATTTTCCTGCATACGGTACTGAAGAATGACCTGTAAAACATCATCTCGCACCCACGGGCTATGTTGTTCCGCTCCGATATCGTCTAATACCAAGACTTGAGCCATCTTGATTTCGTCAATTCGCTCCTTGACAGAACCATCTTTGATGGCATTTTTTATATCGACAACAAAGGTTGGATAATGGAGCATGGTGGTTGATTGAAGATGGGTTTTTGATAACAAATTGGCTAAATAGGCCATCAAATAGCTTTTACCAATACCAAAGTTACCATAGATATAAAGACCTTTTGGTTTTTCTTCAAAGCGTTTGACAAAATCCGTAATGGCTAGCATGACTTCCACACGATTTTCATCATTCTTATCAATATCTGCCACAGTGACATTTTTCAAACTTGCCGGCATATTGATAAGCTGAATTCGATTCTTGATAGCTTCCAAACGACGGTATTCGACCAATTCCTCTGTTTCGAGATAGGAAACATCCGCATAGCCTTCATTCATGACCAAAACAGGTTGGTAACCTTTGGCGATATAGGCCTCATCTTGTTTTACAAACAAATCACGCTGGCTAATATATTCCAAAAATTTGGAAATGGACAGGGTTATCTCCTTTTGAGTCAACCCTTCTTTCTTAATAAAGGCAGCAACTTCAGCATCACTCACTATCTCTTGATAGAGTTGCTGATAAGATTTTGGGCTTGGGTTTGTTGCCTGCGACAACTTATCTTGAACTGATTTCATCAGCTACCTCCTTTATTTTCCATTTCTTCTAACTCACGATAAAGAGCCGCCAACTTGGCTTGACCTTCTTGTGTTTGTTCTTGTTGAACCTCTTCCTTACTCCACTCAGGTACATTGGTTTTTGTTTCTTGTTTTGGTTTGCTTTGTGATTGGCTGGACTTCAAATCCCTGAGATAGACAACAGCCGCCTCTGCACTGCCAATTCCCTTGTAAGAAAAATCATTTCCAAGCTTCATTGCATACTTTTCATTGAGATTGGCAGAGTCAACCTTATTGAAAGTATAGAGAACCAAGATATTAATCACCTCATCAAGCAACCCTATGTTTGCCAAATCCGTTAAGCATTTCCGCTCAGCCATGGTTATAGTTGCTTTGCGCTGATCCTTTAAGATAGACAGAAATACAAGACTGGATTTCGATTTCGCTTCCCGAACAATAGCTTTTTCCTGGCCAGTGAGGTCGATTTTTTCTTTTGGCAATGACTGACGTGACTGCTGCAATCGTTTGGTTGAAATCGTCTGTCCAATAGCTGTTGTTTTAGCCTGACGATAGGTTTCCAACCAGGTCCAACCTGCCTGCTCTGCTATGTAACTAAGTGCGATAATATCCTCAGTTTCATCTTGAAAATGCAATTTATCTTTAGCCATCAGAGCTTTAAATGCTGACCAATCAAAATCACGATTGGGTTCAAAAGTAAGAGGAATCTGTCCATCCATTGTAAACACTTGTGAAAAATTCTTGGAAATATTTTGTTCCTGTTTTGGAATATGGACCAGTAAGCTATCCACACTAGCTTCCCCAATCTTTTTAGCCAACAAATTCTTATACAAGGGCTTGGTTAAAAAGTTTTTTACAGTTAAAGGAGCCTGTACAGCTATTCCAGTCAACTCATCCGCACGATAGAGTTCCAAAAGTTCCATGGCTGTCAAGACATCTAAGGCCTTTTCCAATCGATTCATACCAAAATCCATATGGTTGAGAATCGAAGCCCATTTATAACGTCCTTGCCCCTGGTCGGAAAAACTATAAAAGTAATAATAAAGCGCTAAAGCATCAAACCCAATGATGGGTTGGTAACATTGACTCAAACTGACAACATCTGGAATGAAGGCATTTGTTTTTATATAGGTAAATAAATCATTTGGCTTCATCTTTTATTCCCGTTTTTACCTTGCTCCCCTTCGAAATCATCTGTTTGAGCAGATTTTCTAATTCACCAACATCCTTGAACGAACGATAGACTGAAGCAAAACGTACATAGGTAATTTCATCTAATTCAACCAATTCTTCCATCACAAAATTACCAATTACGTCACTTTCAATTTCAGCATCACTAATTGAGCGGACCTTTTGTTCTACGCGGTTAACCACTTCGTCGATATCACTGGTTGATACAGGACGCTTTTGGGCAGAACGAATGATTCCATTAAAGATTTTTTCGCGAGAAAATTGTTCTCTGGTACCATCTTTTTTAACTACAACTAAGGTTTTTTCCTCAATCCGTTCATATGTGGTAAAACGTTGACCACATTGGTCACACGAGCGACGACGACGAATTGTGTTGCCATCTTCTGCTTGACGGCTGTCTATTACACTTGATTTTAAACTATGACATTTTGGACAACGCATACTCACTCTCCTACAAAAACTTTATCATCTCAGTATAGCATAATTTGAACAAAAACAAAAGAAAGCGAATAAATCACTTTCCTTCAACAATCTGATTTTTCATCTTCAATCGACTATATACCCATTCTTTTACCAATCGATAAACAACTGCAAAGATCGGTGTGAAGAAGATCATACCTAACAGACCAAATAAATTACCACCTATCAATGCTGCTGCCAAAGTAAATACAGTAGGAAGTCCTACAGACTGCCCGACAACACGGGGGTATATCACATTTCCTTCGATTAATTGTATGATTTGGAAAAGTACAATAGACCACAGAGCCAGCAATGGATTTTGAACAGCAACAAAGAGAGCACTGATTAGACATGCTGAAAATGGACCAATATAGGGCACAAAGGACAATACACCTGCTAAAATTCCAGCCATGCTTGCATAAGGGATTCCTGAAACAGAGTAACTTACAAATACCAAAACCCCGATGATACACGCTTCTACAATCTGACTCATCAAGAATCGATCGTAGGTATCAATAATCACTTCTCCAATATAATTGACTACCTTGACGGCTTTAGTTGGTAGGATAGCTTGTAATAATTTTTGTGTCATAGATAGTAAATGTTCCTTGCTACCCAAAATGGCTAAGGTAAAGAAGAAAGCCATGACTAAGGTCATTGTGTTCGAGAAAATCCCTGTCACATTTGAGACAAGTCCAGAAAGTATCGGCGCCACGAGACTGGATACAAAGGTCAAATTCTTCAATTGATCCAATAGACTCGAAACTTGTTCGCCTATCTGACCAGATAGCAGACCATAAGACTGTAAAAATGATGTTAAAGCATTGATCGATTTTGGAACGGCTGTACTACTAACAGAAACTAATTCCGATAAAGTTGTTACAAGCGTTGGTAGAACAATAAGAACCAGTCCTGTGACAATTAAGATGAACGCAATGAGTACACTCAAGATGGCAAGAGCTCGCTTGGATTTTTTTAAAAAAGAAACTTTTTCAATCAAGTCCTCTATTTTTTTCATTGGAACATTTAATATAAAGGCAAGAAGTCCACCAATAAGAAGTGAGTTCATGCTCCCAAGTACCGTTAAGATTCCGCTATAAACTGTTGACCAATTTAAAACTGTTAATAAGACCAGCCCAGCAAAAATGAGCAAAATCAACTGCTCTTTCAATTTCGAATTCATAGATTCATACTCCTTATAATCCATACCATTCTAACATAGGTAGAAACAAAAAGAAAGAGCTTTACACTCTCTCTTGTCTCTAATCTCTCATGGTATAGCCAACACCACGTACCGTCCGAATATAGGAAGCCTGTCCTGGAACATCTAATTTTCCACGAAGATAACGGATATAGACATCCACAACATTGGTTTCAGAGGCCGCTTCATACTTCCAGACTCGTTCAAGAAGCTGTTCTCGGCTAACTGGTTCTGGACTATTCATCAATGTCGCCAGCAAATCATATTCTCGACGCGTCAAGTTGATTAACTCATCTCCCCGTGTGACCGTTCGGTTTTGAAAATCAACTTTTAAATCTCGATAGGCCGCATGCAAATGAACCTGTTTACAATTTGTTTCAATAAAATCTCTACCACGGAAAATATCGGAAATTTGTTCCACCAAGTCACTAATAACAAATGGCTTCACAACGTAAAATACCGCATACGTCAATACATCTTCCCCATGTTCAGCCACTTCTGTTGGTTCGACAACTACAATCATCACCGTAGCAGGTTTGATTGCAAGAAGCTCCTTAGCCAACTCCTTGCTGGACATATCGGATAATTGGAAACTCATCAAAACCAAATCAAAGTCTGTCTCATGAGCTAGTGATAAAGCTTCTTTCCCTGTTGAAGCATAATCAACGATATACTCCTTCTTCTGAAGTTCCATGGAAACAAAATGTGAAAGATTACGCTCTTTCCCAGCAATCAAAATTTTCTTAGCCATTGTTCATCCTTTTTCTATAGTTGCATGGTTTAGGAATCGAATCATGACTAGAAAGAAGAGCGCTCTCACGCCCATCTATTCTTATTTTGATTCGCTATACCAGTCGTAATGGAAGACACCTTCTTTGTCTTTACGGTTATATGTGTGAGCACCAAAATAGTCACGTTGTGCTTGAATCAAGTTGGCTGGTAAGTTTTCAGCACGATAGCTATCAAAGTATGTAATCGCTGCAGAGAAAGTTGGTACAGGAACTCCTGCTTGAACTGCCAAAGCAACAACATCACGAACAGCCTGTTGGTATTTCGCTGTTACATCAAGGAAGTATTCGTCCAAAAGCAAGTTTGCCAAATCTTCATCACGGCCGTATGCATCTGTAATTTTTTGCAAGAAGCGAGCACGAATGATACAACCCGCACGCCAGATTTTTGCGATTTCACCAAATGGTAGGTTCCAGTTGTTTTCTTTAGATGCTACGCGTAATTGTGCAAAGCCTTGTGCATAAGACATAATTTTTGAGAAGTAAAGGGCTTGACGGATTTTTTCGACCAATTCAGCCTTATCCCCTTCATAGGCAAACGGAGCTGGTTTTGGAAGAACTTTACTTGCAGCCACACGTTCTTCTTTGTATGTAGAAATATAACGAGCAAATACAGATTCTGTAATCAATGACAATGGCACACCCAAGTCAAGTGATGATTGGCTTGTCCATTTACCAGTTCCCTTGTTACCAGCCGCATCCAAAATGTAGTCAACGATTGGTCCATCTTGGCCTTCATCATCTTTGCGTTTCAAGATATCCGCAGTGATTTCAATCAGGTAGCTATCTAATTCACCCTTATTCCACTCAGTGAAAATATCAGCCATTTCATCAACAGACAAGCCGAGCAAATGTTGCATCAAATCATATGATTCAGCAATCAATTGCATATCTCCATACTCGATACCGTTGTGAACCATTTTAACATAATGACCAGCACCATCCGGACCAATGTATGTAACACATGGCGCACCATCTTCTGGTGCTTTTGCTGAAATTTCTTCTAAAACGTCTGCTACCAAGTCATAGGCTTCTTTTTGACCACCAGGCATGATAGAAGGACCCTCAAGGGCACCTTTTTCACCACCAGATACACCTGTTCCGATAAAGTTAATTCCTGAGTTTGCTAATTCTTTAGAACGACGGATTGTGTCTTCATAGAAAGTGTTACCGCCATCAATCAAGATATCGCCTTCATCCAAGTGTGGTAACAATGCTTGGATTGTTGCATCTGTACCAGGTCCAGCTTGAACCATCAACATGATACGGCGAGGTTTTTCAATAGAAGCAACAAAGCTTTCTACATCATAACTAGGTACCAAGTTTTTTCCAGGGTTGCTTGCCACAACATCCTCAGTCTTATCAGCAGAACGGTTATAAATGGCTACTGTATAGCCACGTGATTCAACGTTAAGCGCAAGGTTGCGGCCCATAACAGCCATCCCTACAACACCAAAATTTGCTTTTGTCATTAGTTTACTCCTCTTGTTAATATCTTTTTCATTATACACCGAAATCCCAAAATTGACAAGAATTTTCTGATAATTTAACCATTCAAAGGCTCGGACTACTCATCCTCTTCAAATAGTCCTTGCAATTGAGCAAAGGGGCTATTAGCCTCTTTCTTTTCTTGCGCTTGCTGCTGGAAGGTTTCTTCTGTCATCAATGTCCATGATTGACCTGACGGTAAGTCCTTTTCAGCTTCTTCATCAGGTGACAATACCTTGATTGGAATAGCTAGCAAGATATTATCCGCCACGCTTTCATCTAGGACAATCTGATCATTTTCCACCACTAAAACCATATCTTCATCAATCAAATCTTGTTCTTTGAGTACGGCTTCGTTAGCTACAAACAGCTCATTGACCTCTTGAACCTCATGTAAAACCACTGGTTGTAGTGAACGACTAGAAGCCAAGGTGATATCATAGGTCATCTGATAATCTAAGAAAAAGAAGCCAGACTCAAATCGAACATTACCAGATACTTGTACAGGTGACAATCCTAGAACTTCACTATTTCGTGCCTGCAATTCTTCCTGTAAATCCAAGGTCTTTTCAAAGGAAATACCATCTGGATTTTTCTGAATATCATAAATATGAAACATTGTATTCCCCTATTCAGCTAGTTCTGTGATGTAGTTGTAAACTTCTTGTCCAGCAACTGCTCCATTTCCAACTGCAGTTGCAATTTGACGAAGTTGATTTTGGCGAATATCGCCGATGGCATAAATACCAGCCTTGCTCGTTTCCATTTTTTCATTTGTAACGACCCAGCCAGCTTCATCCGTAATTCCTAAATCTGCAACCGATTCTGTCATCGGATCCAAACCAACATAGATAAAGACGCCACCAAAATCAAGTTCACTGACTTCTTCTGTTTTTACATTTTTAATAACAACACTTTGCAAACGAAGGTCATCACCCTTGATTTCTTCCACTACGCTATCCCATATGAAATTTATTTTTTCGTTGGCAAATGCACGGTCTTGAATGACCTTTTGGGCACGAAGCTGGTCTCTTCGGTGAACAATGGTCACTGACTCGGCAAATTGAGTCAAGAATAAAGCTTCTTCTACCGCAGAATCGCCACCTCCGACAACCAAGAGTTTTTGACCTCTAAAGAAAGCACCGTCACAAACTGCACAGTATGAAACACCACGACTATTGTATGTATCTTCTCCAGGCACACCAAGCAAGCGATGTTTTGCACCCATAGCCAGAATGATTGACTTGGTTTCCAAAACGCCATCTTCAGTGATAACTTTTTTAATAGGACCATTCTCTTCAATTCGAATCAAGGATCCAAAAATATGATCCACTCCAAATTTTTCCAGAGGCTCAAACATCTTTTCCGCCAAGGCGGGACCTGAGATATGGTCGTAACCCGGATAGTTTTCGATTTCAGCGGTATTGTTCATCTGTCCGCCATAAATACCACGTTCTAATAAGGCCACTTTTAGATTGCTCCGCCCCGCATACAGCGCTGCTGTCATCCCGGCTGGGCCTGCACCAATTACAATTGTATCGTACATGATTCTTTCCCTCTATACTTTTATCATCAAAATGATACTGACGAATCCAAAAGCCACAATCGGAATCGTCATAACATTAATCATCAGTAAATCAAATAAAAAGTCGTGTCGTTCTTGTAAGGTCTTATCTACGCCCTTGCTAGCGCGGATTACAAACCAAATAAAACTAATCACAATAACAAAAATCGCTGCAATCAAGAGTCCTTGTAAATAAAAGCTTAAAATATTTTGTAACATTGTATTCCCTCAGTACTCTTAAAAGGTTTGACGTTTTGCCTTCCGTTCCGCACGGCCTTTAGCACGCGCTTCAACTCGTTTGTTCTTCCGACGCTTCTCATCAACAGCCCACTGAATTTTCTTTTTGTAGCCTGGTTTGACTTTTTTCTTTTTCTTCTTGACCAAACCAATCATTTCCAAATCTAGCTTTTCACGAGACTTTTCACGATTTACACGACGATCACGGTCATAGGTATCAACAAACTCACCATTTTTCATTTCTTTCGGTAAGAATTTGATATTTAGTTTTTCTAATTCTCGAATATCTTCATCATCACTCGGTTGATAAAGGGTAATGGCAATACCTGGTAAACCGTTACGTCCTGTACGTCCGACACGGTGTACAAAGAAAGAAAGGTCTTGTGGAATGGCATCATTAATGACATGGCTGACACCCTCAATATCTATACCACGAGCAGCCAAGTCGGTCGCTACAATGTATTGATAGTCTAAGTTTTTCACCTGATTCATGATTCGCTTCCGCTCACGTGGCGGAATGTCCCCATGAATCTTTGCAACACGAAGACCGTTTTCTGTCAGATAGCTATGCAATTCATCCGCACGCGTCTTAGTATTCACAAAAATCATTGCCAAATAAGGTTGCATGAGCTTAGTTGCCTCTAAAACCTGAGCATTACGGTCACGACCCTTTGTCGAAATCAACCAATTTTCAATCGTGTCAGAAATCACAGTGTGGGTCTTGATTTGTTCCATAACAGGGTTGGACAAGTATTTTTTCAAAAATGGCTGCAGTTTTTGCGGAATAGTCGCTGAGAAGACCATAAATTGCAGATCTTTAGGCAAACTTCCAGCAATTTTATCCACTGTTTCTAAGAAGCCCATATCCAGTGTCATATCAGCCTCATCTACTACAAAGATTTTCGCCTTGTGAATAGCAAGATCTCCTGATTGCACCAAATCATAAATCCGCCCCGGTGTTCCAACGACTATGTGAGGTTGCCCAGCTTGGAGCTTGTCAATCTGGCGATTCTTGTCTGTACCACCTACATAATTGCTGACTCGAATTTCGGTCTCAGAATGACTAGCCAGCTGACGAGCTGCCTGATAGATTTGGGTTGACAATTCGCGCGATGGTGCCGTAATAACTGCTTGAACTTGGTCTACTTCTTCATCTAATTTTTGAAATATTGGAATCAAAAAAGTGTGGGTTTTCCCTGATCCTGTCTTTGATTCTCCAATCAAGTCACGCCCTGACAAAACTACCGGAATCAATTTTTCCTGTACTTCTGTCGGCTGGACAAAGTTTATTTCTTTCAATGCCTCTTGAAGATAAGGCTTGAGCTTCATATCTGTAAATTTCATAGTTTCCTCTAATTCAGTCGCAAGAAATATTCAAAATCATTTTCAGAATCATACTCATGCTCAATGAAAATCAAAATTAGACTCTCCCCAAAGATTCGGGGAACCTTTGGAGGTTGTAAATTGAGCGAACATAGTTCGTGTCGATATGATGCAAATAGAACCCTGTTACTATTTTGTTTTAAGGTAACAGGCTGAAAGGCTCCACTGGAGCCTTTCACTCATCAAATCAAGTCAACAACGTTTGCTTTTGATTTTCAAAGAGTATAAAAGTATGTATTTCTGTTTTCTCTATGCTTTGCAATATGTAAAAATCTACCAAGTCTCATTGAGACAGTAATAACCTTGCGAATGAAGTTCGTTTTTAGATTACCCTCTATTATAGCACAAAAACAGCATTTCTGCTGTTTCTGCTACTCATTGTAAATCTATAAATAAAGTATAGCCAAGGTAATTAAACTCATAACCAGTCCTACCGACCAAAGAAAGGCATCCACCTTCCATTCGCTCCATTTTTCAGCTTTACCGGTCAATCCTCCAAGCTCCAAATGGTGATGGAAAGGAGTCATACGGAAAATACGACGACCTTCTCCAAAGCGTTTCTTCGTAAATTTGAAATATGAAACTTGCAACATCACCGAAGAAGTCTCAAGCACATAAACCAAACCAATGAGGAGGAGGGTCCATTCTTGACGAAGAGCAATCGAAATTGTCGCCAACATACCTCCGAGCGCTAAACTTCCTACGTCCCCCATGAAAATTTTAGCAGGTTTGTGGTTGTAAACAAAGAATCCAAGCAAACCACCAATCATGGTCAAGCAGACTAAAAGAATATCAAACTTCTGCTCTTTATAAGCAATAACAGAATACGCTAATAAACTAATGACGACTGAGATAGAGGCAAGTCCATCAATACCATCGGTCAAGTTGACAGCATTTGAAAAGCCAACCAACCAAAATAGTACAAAAGGAAAATAGAGAACTCCCAGATTTAGCATATAGCCAAATGCGTTTAGTTCACCCCCACCAGCTCCTCGAACATGCACAAAGTAGAAGACGATACCACCCAAAATTTGCAAAGCCAATTTTTGTTTAGGATTCAAGCCTTCATTAATTTTACGGAAAATTTTCAGAAAATCATCCAAGAATCCCACTAAACCATAGAGGGCTAAAATGAATAGAATAGCAATAACGCCACCAGTCAACATGTGAGTCATTGCTACGAAGATAAAACTAACCAGGATCGCAACTACTAGAAAAACAGTACCCCCCATCGTTGGTGTTCCTGCCTTGAATTGATGCTGCTTGACATCTTCATGCATCTGTTGGCCTTCAATGCGTTTAGCTTGATAAAAAGTAATAAATCGAGGGATTAAGACTACTGTTGCCAAAAAGGCAACTAATCCCGACATAAGTGCAAATTGCATGTTAGTCTCCTAAAGTAATTGTAATTTTCTTTGTATTCTTCAAAGCAGTTCCAACTTCAACACTTTGATCAACCACTTTTGAACCAGTGCCCTTATAGGTCACCTCAATACCCGTCCATTCTGCAAAAAGGTCCATATTCTCTTTAGTTAAGGCATATAGGTCTGGCATTGTTTCAAATTTATTGGTTAATAAGAGAATCTGTTGATTGGCTGCGACCACGCTTCCTTTTTCCACAGAAACATTCTTGATTTCAGAACCGTTTCCTAGAATAACAGGTTGAACTAACTCCCGACGAAGTTCTTCAGCAGTTTCCCCTGGAGATTTACCGATCAGATCCGGTAATTTGTATTCAGTCTCTGTCGTTACTTGTGACAAAGCAGGAGCTGCAGAATCGAGATTCAAGCTATCTTTTAGTAACATTGCCTCTTTTAAAGTCGGATTGACAATATCACGCCACGACATAACATTAAGTGATTCCGGTTGTCGAATAGTTACATACATGATAAATTCTGGATCTTCAGCAGGTACCATTGCCACAACGGAGTTAATATAGGCACCCTTAATATACCCTTGCCCATCTTCACCGGCAATCTCCGCCGAACCAGATTTGACTGCAACATCATATCCATCAACAACAATTGAAGGTCCCTGCAAATCGTATGAATAGAGTGTCCCAAATACAGGATCCGTTCCGACATTAATCATATATCCAAGAGTATCGTCCGCCGCTTTTTCTGAAACAGGATTTCCCACTTCTTCTTTCGAAGAAACTCTAGCTGTATCTGTATTAGGATCATAAAGAGCTGAGATAAATTTAGGCTCTAGCATAATACCATTGTTCGCAATGGCTGTAAAACTACGAAGCATCTGTGCTTGGTTTGCAGAAATCCCCTGACCAAACGATGACATGGCGATAGAAACAATGTTATCCTCTGGTACCATTCCTGGTGCCTCGTCCCCCATACCAAAACGAGTTGGATAGCCATAGCGGAATTTGGTTAAATAATTCAACCATTTCTCGTCACCCATTTTTTGTTGAAGCAGTGTCATTCCAACGTTACTGGACAGAGAGAAGCCTTGTGCGAAGTTTAGTGTGACCGCAGAGTAGCCTGCATTAAGTGTCCAGTCATTAATTTTTGCGTCAGCAATCACATATTCATTGTTGGTATAAGTTTCATTTGGGTCGAAAGTTCCGTTATCAATAGACGACGCTACAGTAAGAACTTTCATAGTTGATCCTGGTTCATAAGCTTCTTGATATAGCAAGGAGCGTTCCAGCAGTCCTTCAGCACCAAGCCCTTCTTTTGTATCTGGATCATAACTTGGGCGTTGTGTTGTTGCTAATATTTCACCAGTTTTCGCAGAAACCAAGGTGGCATTTGCATACTTACCTTTAGCATTGTTAAAGAAAGTATCCATATTTGTTTCAAGCGATCGTTGCAAATCTGCAGAAATTGTCGTGTAAACATCCTGACCATTTACGGTCTCAGTCTCAACTTTTTCTGTCCCTGGCAAGACGCGTCCTTGACTGTCTTTCTCGTATACAACTTTACCATCTTGTCCAGCCAATATATCATTTAAATAATATTCTAAGCCGCTTACTCCTTGCAAACTATTGCTACCATCAGAGTTTTCGACTGGATTAGCCAATCCAACAAATATAGAAGCAAAATTCCCATTTGGATACATTCGACCTGGACTAGCGTTGAAATGAATCCCTTCAATTCCAGCAGTTTTCATCTCTTCCTGAATAGATGACATCGTATTATAAGAGATATTTTTTCCGAGCGTTCCAAAATATACTTGCTTTAAATCTGGCTGATTCAATTGCTGGACAACATAGTCCTCTTCCATTCCCAAATATTTATTAAATATCTGAGCAACTTGTTTAAATTGTGTAGATTGGACATATAAAATATCTTTTAACTCAGAAACATATTCCTTATCAATAATCGCATAAACTGTATAGGTCGTTGAATCTTCTGCAATGGGAACACCCGTTCGGTCATAAATGGTTCCACGTTTCGCCTGTATGGTCACTTCTTTTTGATGAACTGCCTGCGCTCCTTCAGAAAGGTCAACACCAAACTTTGAATCTGTTCCTATAATAATTGCAAAATTAATCAGGAAAATAAAAAATACAAAAATCGACACTATCAGTAAACTTTGTCCTACTCTCCGCCGATTTTTGGAAGGAATATAGCGATTTTTCAAGACATATCGCAAGAGTTTATTGTTTCTTCTGGGCATTACTCTGCTACTCCAATATTATCATTATTAAAAGATAGGCCTGCCTTTTCAGCAATTTCCATCAATCTTGCCGAACGCAATAATTCGTTGGCAGCTTGTTTTGCATCATCAATTTCAACTTGCTTTTGACTAATTTCTTGGTTGACCTTAGCCATTTCTGATTGAACTTGTAAGAGCCTTGTTTGCAAAAAGACAATTCCAATCGCTAAAACAATACCCGACAAAATAATACTAGTATAGAAAGCTTTTTCAACGCGATCAAATGTTTTTATCTTATCACCGATAACCCGCATAGTGGCTTCTCTACGTTTTTCTTGCAACATAGACTCTCTCCTATTTATGTACTTTCTTAGCAACACGCAGTTTGGCTGAATGCGCGCGATTATTTGCCTCTAATTCTTCTTGACTCGGTAAGATAGGCTTACGATTGACCAATTCAAGTGGCGCCTTCAAGTCATCTGGAATAAATGGCAAACCTTTTGGAACATCAATCGTACTTGCTTCTTTGAAGAGTTGTTTGGTCAACCTATCTTCTAAAGAATGGAAAGTAATAACCGAAATCCGTCCATCCAGAGCCAATAAGTCAATGGCCTGCTGGATAGATTCGTCTGCCGCTCCCAACTCATCGTTGACCTCAATCCGAATAGCTTGGAAAATCTGCTTGGCAGGGTGCCCCTTTTTCTTTAGCTCTTTCGCAGGCTTAGCTGATTTGATTAATTCAGCCAACTCTGTCGTTGTTTCGATTGGTTTTATTGCACGCGCTTGCTCAATTTTACGAGCAATTTGTTTGGAAAACTTATCTTCTCCATACTTGAAGAAGATTTTGACCAACTCATGATAGTCATATGTATTGACCACATCATAGGCAGTCAACTGTCCCTCACGATTCATGCGCATGTCAAGCGGAGCATCTTGCTTATAGGAAAAACCACGCTCTCTTTCATCAAGTTGAGGACTCGAAACCCCCAAATCATAACAAATTCCATCAATCTCTGTTACACCTAGTTCTGCCAAGCGCACTTTGAGATGACGGAAATTATCCTTAATAAACGTAACTTGTCCTTTTTCAATATAGGATGCTAAGCGAATGTGAGCATGATCAATAGCTGTCTGATCCTGATCAAAGGCATAGAGATGCCCTCCATCCGTCAACTGACTCAACAAGTACTCACTGTGACCAGCCCCGCCCAGCGTTGCATCCACATAAATTCCATTTGGTTTGATGTCTAACATATCCACTGTCTCATGTAAGAGGACAGTTGTGTGATTAAATTCCTTGGTCATATCTTTTCTATTGTACCACAAAATAAAACAAAAAGTTGTTGCAAACTTTTTACAAAAAATCTGTCAAATATAGTTGACAACTTATTTAAACAGGTATATACTAACAGTAAAGAAACATGTCACATATAGTTGACATCAACAGGGAGGTCTCCCACATTTTTTTACACTAGTATGTCATATATAATTGACATAGAAAGGAGGGTACATGAACCGAGTCAAAGACTACCGACTATTGCAAGGTATTTCCCAGCTAGATTTGGCCAAGGCCATCGGCGTATCCAGGCAAACCATCAACATGATTGAAAACAACAAATACAACCCTTCGCTAGACCTCTGCATCAACCTAGCCAAAGCTTTACAAACCGATCTCAATAGTCTCTTTTGGAATGAATAGAAAGGAATACTCCCATGAATAAGAATACACGCCAAGCTCTTATCTCTACCCTTATTTTTATCCCGCTCTTTGTCCTCTTTCAGCTTTGGGGCAATAGCGGAGCAGACATCATGCATATCATCAGCCAAGCAAAATTTTGGCTACAATTGCTGATTACTGGAACCATCTACTTCTTAGGCTTTGTTTACATCTTACCATTGATCGATCAAAAATAAGGAGCTGCTTATGAAAAAGGAAACCTTTCGAGAAAAATTGACCAAACGTTTTTACGGTATCACAGGTCCCTTGGATGAATTTCGCCAAAAAGAAGCCTTCCAACTGGGCAATACCTGCTTTATCCTGCTCTTTTGGGGCACCATGGCTCTTACCTTACTGGCACTTGCCCTATCCAAACGCTTCCCAGAAGTTGTTGCATTTGGCTACCCCGTTGCCCTGCTCCTAAGCTATCTAGCGACTAGTACCTACATCATGTTTAAACTGCGTCACAGTCAACTGGACAGTTTAGATATAGAAGAACTGACTAACAAGGAACAAAAGAAATTCAAGGGAGCAAGTATCAAATTCGCCCTCTATTTCACCTGTGGTATGTATATCTGGAACACGGGATTTAATGCCTGGATGGAGGGACTCAATCCACTAGACCATTTATTTGACTTCCGAAAATTCCTAGCAGCCTGTCTAGTCGGTGTTTTCATGGGAATCTATATCGAAATCACACTTCGCAAGCGCATGAAAAAGGCAGAAAACCTAACTGTCAGCTCTGCTATTTCCAAAGAAGAACCCAAGTGGATCAAAAATATGATTAAACGTTTTTATGGTATCCGCGGTCCTTTAGATGAATACCGACGGACCGAGGCTGATGCTATCGGCGGACAGGCCCTTATCTATCACTTCTTCTTCCTTGCTCTTGGAAATGCTGTCGCCTACTTCCTAGCTATCCGCTATCCTGTAGAGGTTGCCACCTACTATCCAATGATCATTACCTTCTTCAGTATTATCCTAATTGGTATCGTTAATATGCGTACTCTCCATGCTGACCTTCCCCAATATGACATAGACGAACTCAGCCCTGAGGAAAGACATGGACAGACCCTCAATCCACTCGTTTGGGGACTGGGAGTTGCCCTGCTCTCTAGCCTCTTTGCTGGTCTGGCAGACCTCTTTAGCCTCAATCTTCCCCTACTGGATTCTATCTTCCACGTAAAATCCCTCCTCTTCGGTGGCATGATGGGCCTCTTTGCCAGTCTAGCCCTGTCTGCCATTGCCTATCTGCAAAAACTGGAAGCAGATTCTGCCAAGAAAAAATAAGGAGCTAACACCATGAATAAACCTCCTACTCCAAAACAAACCTGTCGATTTTTCGTTCTCTTTTATAGTTTACTTTCTGCCCTCTTCATCTACTCTTATATCGTCAATGAGCCGATTAGCGGTTCCTTCTTGCTCATGCTACCGACCATTCAGATGATCAAATCCTATAAAACCGCAGAAGGAAAACGCTACTTTATCATCCAAACCATCTTTGCCCTGTTTGCCATGACCTTGACCTATTCCGTGGGTATTTGGCTAGGGCATGTCAAACCACTTGTCCTCATCCTTCCTGCTGGCTTTGCTGTTGCTATTCTTTATCGACTGTATTTCAAAAAGGAGAAGCCGGATGAACGTTGACAAACCGAAACTCATTCTTACTTTGATTGTTCTCTTCTATACAGCGATTTTTAGCTTATATATACATAGCTACCTGACTGGAGACAACCCACCAATCTTTATCTTACTGTTCACTATACTTCCAATTTTAAATAGTGACTGGCAAACTACCAGTCCAGAATCAAATGCTGTCCAAAAAGCTATCAATCTTTATCATAAACCACTCCTCTGGTTTCTCTTTGCAGGTTTTGCCTTAACTTTCTCCATTGTATTTTTCACTGGGAAAATACAGCCACTTCAAGCTGGATTTTGGGGAATGTTAGCCATCCTACTCTTCTATAATCAATTGAAAAAGTAATCTGTGTCCAACATTTTACAAAGTAAGTTTTTTTCTATACAATAGATTGTATATGACATTCAAATCCATTCTCAAACAATTCAAATTATTTGACTATCTATTAATTGGACTGACCCTTCTATTATCCTTTGTCCCAGCGATTTTTACATACATGCATTTAACGTCACAGTCAAATGAAACTAAAATCATTGCATATGTTAGGATAAACGGTGAGGTCGTCGATCAATTTGAATTATCAAAAGATACTCCTCATCAAGAAATTACCTATTATCCAAACGAAGGACAATACAATATTATTGAAGTCGATGGCGAACGGATTCGTGACAAAGAGGACAATAGTCCTGACCAGATTGCTGTGATGACTGGCTGGATTAGCCAACCAGGTGAACTTTCCGTTTGTCTGCCACACAATCTCCTGATTGAAATTAAAGCTGTCGGTGGGGACAACTCTGACGAAGAAGAACTCATTTTACCATTATAATAAATAAGACACAGTCAATAGGCTGTGTCTTATTTATTAAATATAACGGCTACTAGTAACGTAAGAACATGAACTCCTGAAAAGAGAACAAAACTTTTTACTGCTTCAATAAAAGTTTCTCGCTTTACTTGCTTTTTCAAGAATCGTTCCAAACTATGATAAGCAGGCACTAGACCAAGCAAACCAATCAATGCCCAGAATGGCAAGAAACCAGTCAAACAGTACAACAGCCACAGCAACCATGGTAAACTTGCCAAGACAAAGTATAGTTTCAAAGCATTTTTCTTGCCAATATAGTAAACCAAGGTGTAGCGATGGTTGCGAATATCTTCTTCCAAATCACAAGTGTTGTTCGCCAACATGATATTAGCAATCAGGCTTACCAAAGGAATGGACATAAAAACAATTTCGAGGATCCTTGTCCAAGAGAATTGCAAGGTCATCCACTGACCACTTACTTGGCTCATCAATAGCAAATCTGGTTGCTGAATAAATACAGCAAGAAAGAAGATGCCAAATCCCATGGTTACGCCCGAGAAAACTTCACCCAGTGGCATTCTTGACAAAGGAATCGGACCAAATGTGTAAAAGATTCCAATCAAGAAACATAAGGCTCCCATCGGCAAAAGGAGCCAGCTCGTACGCCAGACAAGCAATAAAGAAATCAGGATGGAAAAAATAAGTAAGGTAAAAACAATACCAATCATTTGCTGAAAATCAAGCGAAAACTTCCCAATCACATTACTTTCTTGACGATAGGCTTCATCTTTTGCCTTATGATAATCCATACTATTGTTTATTGCGGTCGTGCACATATCAAAACTCAGTACTGCCAGGACAAACAACAGCGTATTCAACCAATTAAAAGTCTGATAGCGATAAGCTGCCCATAGAAGCCCCAGTGTCATAGGAAAGACACTGGCGACCTTTGTTTTGATTTCGACAAATTCTAGAAATACGGGTAAACTGAGCCCGTTCTTTGATTTATTCACTGACAAGATGATACTCCTCATTCGTTAATTCAAAGCTATCTTTAAGTCCATCGCTCAGATGAACACCGTGCTCCTTATCAATAAAGACCGCTTCTACTCCATCCATTTGGTTGATGAATGCAAGTCCTTTTTCAACACCGAGCAAGAAAAGAGTTGTAGACAAGGCATCTCCTTGAACCGAGGTTTTTGAAAAAACTGTGACTCCTGAAATGTCATTCTCTACAGGATAGCCTGTTTTAGGATCTAAAATATGGTGATATTTTACACCATCTACCTCAATATACCGTTCATAGATACCAGAAGTAACAACTGAATCGTGCGTCTCAGGAACGGAGCCAACCGTTACCCCTCGAACTTGATCCGGATCTTGAACGCCAACGTTCCAACCCTTTTGTGTTTTCGGTGAGTCACCCATGACCACAACATTCCCACCAAGGTTGATAATGGCTGTAGTAATCCCTTTACTTTCAAACAACTCTCTCACTTTATCCGCAATATATCCTTTTGAAATGGCACCAAGTTCTAAGGTCATTCCTTTCTTGATATAGACTGTTTGGTTTTCCTTATCCAGAGTGATATCCTTGTAGTTTATATATGGCAAAGCAGCCTGTATTTCTTCATCACTGGGTTTACGTGCATCTTCATCCCCAATTTTCCAGAGATTAGTCACAGCACCGATTGAAATATCAAATAAACCATCACTCTCTTCACTGGTCTCGATAGCCTTCTCAATTACTTCAAAAGTCCGATCATCTACTTTGACAGCTTCTTTTCCAGCCGCCTGATTGATCCGATAAACATCTGATCCCTCCAAATTCGTTGACAGCAAACTTTCCATTTCCTTGATATAGGCGATTGCCTCATCCATCACTTCCTCTTGATCATCGTGATAGATACTCAATTGCACTACTGTATGTAGTAGACTTTCGCTACGAGTCAATGGAGTTTTTACGACAGGTAACGTTTCCGTTTTCTTAGCTCCGCATGCTACTAGGAGAAATGTGGCAATACAAATTACAAATAAACGGATTCCCTTTTTCATTAACTCTTCCTTTCTAATAGAAAAACACAGTAGCCAGCCTAGGGCTACTGTGCCTATAATTTACTGACAGATGTTACTCAAATGTAAGTGTGATAGTATCTGTTTTTCCTTCTTCAGCAGCTTTCAAAAGTGCTTCAGTTGATTTTTTGAAGTTTTCAGAAGTATGGGTTGCACCTGAAACCACTTCTACATCTGCACTTTGTGCTGCAAGAAGTTCTTCATCAAGTTTATCTGTAGCTTCTGCAGAAGATATACCTGATTTTTCTTTCATTGTTGTATTGTATTCAGCATTTTCAGATTTCAAATTACCATCTTTGTCTTCATAGTCAGCAGTTGAAGCAGTGATTTTTCCGTCTTTAATTGTAATTTCATGAACAAATTTCCATCCGCGTTCATCAAATCCTGACTCAGCTTTGTAAGTTCCATCTTTCCAAGCTGATGTAGAAGATTCAGAAGTAGTTGTTTCTGCTGTTGATGATGTTGTTGTAGATGATTCTTCTTTAGCACCACATGCTACCAAAGTTACAGCAGCGCCGAGAACTAACAAACTTTTCAACATCCATTTTGTGTTTTTCATGATAAAACTCCTTTGTTTTATGTTAATAACTATACTATAATGATATAACTTTTTCTTCTATCTGTCTAGTCAAAATTGACAAAAAAATCACAAATTAGAAGTAATTTTTGAATACGTTTTCTATGATTCGATCAAATGATTCTTTTTCTGAAATTTGCATTCTATTTGCAAAATTGTTGCATTTAATAAGGTAGGAAGAAATCAAGCTTTCCGTTTTTTCAATAGCACCCGTAGCCTTGATTTTTATTGCCAACTGATCCAGAGCTTCAGTCTGTGGATTTTCAATATACGCTTTTAAATCCTGACGAATTTCCTTTTTTTCTCTTAGAGCAAGTAGCAATGGGGCAGTATAAATACCATTTTAAAGATCCTGCAATTGAGGCTTACCAGATACTCTAACATCCAATTGGTAATCAATTAAATCATCTCGGATCTGGAATGCCATACCAAGAGCTTGACCTGTTCGAAAAGCTAGTCCACTTTCTTTCTTAGACTGTCCTGGCACAAAAGCTCCCAATTGGCATGACAAACCAAAGAGAAATGCTGTCTTCCCTTGTATTTGTTTGAGATAGGCTTTCATAGTCATTTCTGTATCAAACTGATTCATTAATTGAGACAGCTCTCCTCTTAAAATGGTTTCCATGAGTTTATCATTGCCTAAATTCATATCTTCCTGAGATAGATCTTGTAACCGTAATCCCTGGGCCAACAAACGACCTGAATAGGCCAAAAGATAATCACCAGTATAGATTGCAATCCGATTTGAAAATTGCTGATGGGCCGTAATAACTCCCCGTCTTTTATCTGCCCCATCAATCACGTCATCATGTATAAGGGTTGCTAGATGTAAAACTTCAAGATACGCAGCAAAATACAACTTTGATTGGCTAATCTGTCCTTCCTTCATCTGTGCAAAGAGCAAACAAAGGCCAGCACGCAGGTATTTACCTGGTGCCTCTACATACTCAACAATCTTATTTTTTACTGCTGGATGCAGAACCATCATCTCTGATAAGATGATGGTTTTAACCTCTTCAAGCCCTCTCTTTATTTCTGGGTGGGCATCCCAAATTTGATGTACCACTTAACTGTTAAAATTTCCTTTATTTATTATCCTTGATCCTGTATATATGCTTGGGCTTCCCATAAATGGTCTTATCAAGGAAGCGACCTAACCATGGCATAATCCAATAATCTAATCCAAATGCTCTACCAGAACCATTCATTAATGAGATTGCTGCTGGGATAAACCAAATATTTACCCAGTAGAACATTCCTGATAAACTAAACATCACAACCAAAGCGACTGTTGCAGCAGAGACAATCCATACAAATGCACCTGCAATCAAGGCTAAACCAATCCCAATTTCTGCAATAGTCATGAATTTTTGCATAAATAGTGCAACTTCTTGGTTTGGCATTAAGAATTCCATGATAGATGCAAACCAGTTAGGCATTTTTTCTAATACCGTCATTGGTGTCTCACCATAAGCATAACTCAACCCAAAGATTGGATGAGCTGCTTCTGCTACTGCAGTAGCTGCTTGTGAAGCGCTTGATACTGTTTCAGCTGCTGACGCTCCAGATACAGGATCAGCTAACCATGGGAATGGGAAAACAACTTGATCCCCAAACCATGAGGTTGTTCCGAACAATCCAAATGCTTTTTTCACCCCTTCATAGAGCCAAACAGAGCCATATAACAGGCGCATTGGCACAGTCCATAAAAGGTTTCCTTTACCAGATGTATGACCACCAAAAATATTTCGTTTATTCTTAATATCAAAGAATTCATGACGTACATAGGATCCCATGTAGAAGAAACTGCGAATGGTAAAGAAATAAAGTAAGTTGACCATATGTTTTACAGCCATCGCAAAGAACCCTGACATATGGTACTTATCCATCAAGAATGCTACACCATAGCGTGATCCGATAGATACCATAAAACCATCATACTTGCCTTTATAACTGTGCTTTTCTCCGCCGTTGATCGCTGCAATGATATTGCTTGCTGCAGTATGACCAGTTTGTTCAGCTGCTTGAACGATTTGAGGGGTTGGTTTTCCTTCTGATTCTTCAAAGTAAACCAAGTCACCAGCCACATAGACATTTTCTTTGCCTTTGGCTTCCATGAATTCATTGGCAATTAGGCGACCTGCACGCGCTTTTTCAATACCGAATTCACTAGCATCAGAATTTGCTTGAACACCTGCAGTCCAAATAGAGGTGTAGGTTTGAATTTGACGGCCAGATGCCAATGTTAAGCTATCTTCTTGTACACTTGCTACACCATCGCCAAGAACCAATTCAACACCTTTTTTCTCAAGGTATTTGCGAGCCTTGACTTGCTCTTTTTCAGTAACCATAGCCAAGATATTTGGCGTTGCCTCAACAACCTTAAGTGAGAATTCTTTTGGATCCAACTTGAACTCACGCGCCAAAATCGGTACCCAGTCAATCAACTCACCGATCATCTCAATACCTGTGAAGCCAGCACCGATAACTGTAAAGGTCAGAAGGGCACGTCGTTTTGCTTCATCATGTTCACGCATGGCACGGTAGCAAGCATCAATCATGTGATCATGCAAACGTTCAGCTGCCTCAATTGACCATAAAGTGAAACCATGTTCTTTGACACCTTTGACACCAAAGTCATTCGCCTCACCACCCATAGAAAGAAGCAAATAATCAAATGCCAAGGTTTGGTGTTCAGCAACGACTTGTTTCTTATCGTAGTCAATTTCTACAACTTTATCTGTTACCAACTGAACCTTTGGATATTTTTTAAAGATTCGTTGTAAGTCATACTTAATCGCATTAGCTTCCACACGTCCTGCAGCCACTTCATGCAACTCTGTCATGTAAGTATGGAAAGAGTTTTTATCAATCAAGGTAACGCTTACATCTTTGTTTTTCTTAAACGTTTTCCCTAATAGTCGAGCTGCTGCAATCCCTGCGTAGCCAGCACCGACAATCACAATATTTTTCGTCACAATTAATCCTCCTTGTGAAAATAGCAACAATTTATAACAAAATCATTATATCTTAATATCTTATACATTTCAAGCGTTTTTCAATAATTAGTGGTATATCTGCACACTTGCATGGTAACGAAAAAAAATGTAAGATAACTAGTAAGAAAATAATGCCAAGAAAGAATATTTCAAAAGTCAATGATGAATTCCAAACGTAAAACCTTAAATTTTATTACGATGTTAGCTGCACAAGCTGTCGTAATTTCGGTAGTTGAACGATTAATCCCTACACCTTTCTCTTTTGCCCCTGGCGCTAAACTAGGCCTTGGCAACCTCATCAGCTTGATTGCAATATTTACACTCCCTGCGAAAGATAGTGTAAAAGTGGTTTCGTTACGCTTACTTATTTCAACTTTTCTAGGTGGTACTTTCTCCACTTTTCTCTATAGTTTCGCAGGAGTGACTCTAAGCTATATTGTAATGTTATCTGCAAAACAACTCGGACCTCGTCGGGTCAGCCCAATTGGCATTTCAATACTGGGAGGTATGATGCACAACGTCGGTCAATTGATTGTTTTCGCTACCATCGCTCGCTCTTTTTATGTATTGAACTACCTTCCGATACTCTCTTTTAGCGGAATACTTTCTGGATTTTTGGTAGGATTGGCCGCCACTTACTTGCTTGAAAAAGTGGGTCCTCTTCGTTACTATCACTATAAAATATTAGCTGAGTGGAAATAGCTCTCTTCTTTTTAATCTGAATACAAAAAATCTAATGCATATAGATTAGCTAATAGTATATATTCAATTACTTGATAATCAGATTCGATTAATATGATACAAAGTCAGCTCACAAAATGAATTGACTTTTTTTGTTATGAAGCGGCCTATTATTACTATTTTAGCAGAATAATCGATAATCTATCGTCTGAATTTTCTGCATGTAACCCTTTACAAAACTGGTATTCATCAGGTTATAAAATCCCTTGATTTTCTTGATAATTTCATAAACATTTTAATTCATTATTTCTTACCTTTTTCAACTATTTGTGCTACAATAGCTTCATATTTAATTATCAAAAGGGAATATCATGTCTTTTTTATCTATCAAACTGACTCCAAGTCAACGAATTATGTTTAGCTTTCTATTCGTGATTTTGGTAGGTTCCATCTTACTAAGCTTACCTATTTCGCAAGCTGATAGCTCCGTCGCCACCTATTGGGATCATCTTTTTACAGCTGTTTCTATGGTCTGTGTGACAGGCCTGTTCACTCAAGCTGTCTCCGAATCATATTCTACCTTTGGACAGATTATCTGTATGTTGTTGATTCAAATCGGTGGACTTAGTCTTATGGGTTTCATTGGTTTGTTTGCTCTCCGTGGTGGTCGAAAGATGGATTTTATGAATATGGCTACGCTCCAAGAAGCCTTATCTCGTTCTGATACCAAGCACTTTCGTAGCTTTATCAAATCTGCCTTCGGTTTTACATTAGCAATAGAATCTATTGGCGCTTTGATTCTATCATTTCAATTTGTTCCAGATTTTGGCTGGCAACGCGGCCTTTTCAGCTCTGCATTTTTAGCAGTTTCAGCTTTCTGTAACGCAGGCTTTGATAACTTTGGTGCTACTAGTATTGTCCGCTATGTTGACAATCCACTAGTCAATCTGACTTTAGCCGCCTTAATTATCATGGGGGGACTGGGATTTTCTGTTTGGTTTGACTTTCAAACACAGATTGTAACCAAAGGACACTTTAAAAAATTACGTTTTCACACGAAGGTAGTTCTTGCATTAACCATTACTATTCTATCAATTGGGACACTTCTTACTCTTATTACGGAATGGAACAACCCAGATACTATTGGAAATCTCCCATTTTGGGAAAAATTACTAGTTAGTTTCTTCCAAACTGTTACCATGCGAACCGCTGGTTTTGCAAGTATTGATTATACAAAGGCTGAACCAGTCACACTTCTCATTTATATTTTTCAAATGATGCTTGGTGGCGCACCTGGCGGGACTGCTGGCGGGATAAAGATTACTGCATTTCTTACCATCATTCTCTATGCACGTAGTGAAATTTTAGGTCTGCCTCATACAAACTTTATGTCTCATACTATCGACAATCTAACAATACGAAAAGCATTCGCAACATTTTCTGTCTTTCTAATGATCTTTTTAGCCGGCCTTTTTGCAATTACGGTAACTGATGCGACTCAACCTCTGATTTATCTTATGTTTGAAGTCATGTCGGCTCTAGCAACTGTAGGAGTTACTGCTAACTTAACTCCAAATCTTAGTATGGCTGGTCAGGCCATTATCATGGCTCTCATGTTTTTCGGACGTATCGGACCATTATCCATTTTAGCAAGTCTCTCTATTCGCCGCATTTCAAAAACAGAAAGCTTGCAATACGCAAAATCATCATTGTTAGTTTAATAGGGGAAAATTATGTCAACTTACACTATCGGAATTTTAGGTCTCGGTGTATTCGGGACTACCATTGCTAAAACACTTCATAAATACGATTGCAATATCATTGCTGTTGATAACCATGAGCATCAAATCAATCAGCTTGAATCCATTTTAACAAGGGGGGTTGTTGGAGATATTACAGACCGCTCTCTTTTAAGGGCCGCAGGTATCGAAAACTGTGATGCTGTAGTTGTTGCCACTGGTAACAATCTCGAGTCAAGTGTCCTCGCGGTTATGCACAGTAAAATGTTAGGCGTGCCTAAAGTCATTGCCAAAGTAAAAGGTACCACTACAAAAGAAGTATTATTGCGCATCGGGGCGGATAAGGTTATCTCGCCTGAAAGAGAGACAGGAATTTCACTGGCTAAACACTTAATTCATCGAAGCACTACCAGTGTCTTTGAATTGGGAGGGAATGTTTCAATTGTTGAATTCAAGCCACCAAAAAAATGGTTTGGTAAAACATTGGCAGAGTTGCAATTACGTCAGAATTACAAAATGAACATCATCGGCTACCGTTGCGGTGAGAATCAGGAACTGAATATCCAATTAACACCAGATTATGTTTTCAATGAAGATGAATTGATTACTGCAGTAACCGATCATAACACAATTGACCATTTTGAAGATTTAACCAATTAATATAAAAAAAGCCCACTGAAACTGCTATTGCAGACATTAGTGGGCTTATACTCTGCACCTTTTCAGGAGATTTTATGAATGATTTAACCAAAGGAAGACCAATCATTGTTATTTTGCGCTTCACTCTTCCTCTCTTAATCGGTTCTTTTTTTCAACTAGCTTATAATTTTGCCGATTCCATGATTGTCGGCCACACCCTGGGTGAGGAAGCTTTTGCCAGTGTAGGGACGGCCGGTAGCCTTATCTTTCTAATTGTAGGTTTTGCTCAAGGATTGACCAGTGGGCTTGCCATTGTTACCGCACAGCGATTTGGGGCTAGGGATACTGTTGGCCTCCGCCATAGTTTTGTTCACGGACTTTTCTATTCCGTTCTTGTCAGTCTTATTTTAACTGTCCTATCACTCATCTTTCTACGTCCTATTTTAGAATTGTTACAAACACCAGTAAATTTAATTGAGCATTCTTATTCATTCATGGTAGCCATATTTGGTGGGATGGTCTTTACTATTTTATATAATTATTTATCCGCTGCCATTCGGAGTTTAGGTGATTCAACCACTCCACTTTTAGCTCTCATACTGGCTTGTATCATCAATATTATACTCGACTTTTTCTTTATCTTGAATGTTGGGTGGGGTGTATTTGGCGCTGGTTTTGCTACCGTAACCGCTCAAGCAGTTTCTGTCCTCTACCTACTCTTTCATATTAAACGAAAAATTCCTCAGTTTCATCTTACAAAATCTGATTGGAAGTTAGATAAAGATAATTTGAAAAAACATGCACAGGTTGGTTTCCCCATGGGATTTCAGGCAAGTATCATTGCAATTGGAGCTCTTACCCTTCAAGCAATGCTCAATCAGCTTGGAACCCAGGCCATCGCTGCACAAGCCATTGCTAGCAAGACAGATCAATTAGCTATGTTACCTATGATTAATTTAGGTCTGGCCATCTCCACTTTCACAGCCCAAAACTATGGTGCTAAAGAATACAAAAGAATTCTGGAAGGACTCAAACAAGCTCTTTGGATTGATATCGCTTGGTCGATTATCTATGCTATTTTACTAATCATCTTCCATGGTTTCTTCTCCAGTTTGTTTTTGCCAGAGGCAAGTTCAGAAGTTCGCTCTCTCGCATTGAGCTACTTCATAATCAATGGCAGTTGTTATTGGATTTTGGCCATTCTCTTCATTATTCGTAGCTTCGTTCAAGGTTTAGGTAAGGGCTTCATTCCAACCTTGGCCGGATTTGGTGAACTAATTATGCGAGCCGGTGTAGCAATTATCGGGCTCCAATTATTCGGATTCTATGGAGTTGCCGCCGCCAACCCGGCAGCTTGGATAGGAAGTATTTTAGTTCTCATCCCAAGCACAATTATCCTCTCCCGCAAACTAAAAAAAGGAGAGACTATTTAATCTAAAAAGCGCATGATTTATGTCATGCGTTTTTAAAATAGTATTTTCGTAGAAATTGGATATGAAGGACATTCCAAAGCGCACTATAGCTAAGCCCAACCAAGAAAGCCATCCCGACTTGCACATTGGACACTGGTAGCAGATTAACAAAAAGAATTAGTCCCAAAATAACCACTAATAGAATACCTGTCGTCATCTTATCCCACTTAAAATAAGCCGACAGGGCTTTGTCAGGACAAGCTTGTACTTCCTTGAACTGTTTGAAACTAGCACCAAGACTGGCTCCTGCCGCCCCCATGATCGCACCAAAATAATAGTGTGGAAGGACATAGACCGACAAATAAGCGACTATAACATAGGTAAGTACCAACAAGGTGTACATCAGTTTTTTCATGACAAATCTCCCTATCAATTGTTTCTATACACATTTTAACATATATTTTGTTGTAAATACAAGTCAAAATAATCTACTATGGCAATTGACTTTCCAACTCAATCTCTGCTAAGAGCTTGCCATAATAAGCCTGTTCATCAGCCAAGAGCGGGCTATTGGGCAGCATTTTTTTAGCCTGAGCCAGAGATTTTTTCAAGGCTTTGCTATCTCGAGTAATACGCTGATAGTAGAGAGCAGCTAGGACTTGGTAATTTCCCATAGGGTATTTGAGCAGGGACTTGACTTGTTTGTCCTGCCCCAAGTTCTTAGCCTCTTCATTCAAACCTTGCAAGATATAGACTTCTAACAGTACAAGTTTCGCCAGCTTCACGATATAATTATTGTCCGATGCCGCTATCACTTTTTCCAAGCGTTCCTGGGCTTCTTGATACTCCCCGTTGAAAATCAGTACTTCCGTCCAGTTAAGATAGTGAATCTGTGGCAAATGACCAGGCAAGATTGGCAAGTCCATGACAAAATCACTTAAATTCGCAGCAGTTGGATCCACCATGACTTGAGAGGTATGTCTAAGCGCTTGATAAACCAATCGGCTATACTCAGGATGAGTACGCAACTCCTGAATCTTAGCTCCATCCGCCATACCAGAGGGGTTGGCGTTGAGGATAAACAAGGCTAGATTGAGGAAGATTTGCGACAGGGGCAGACTCCAATGTCCTGTCATGAACCCAATCAAAACAGAAATAAGTATGAGACTGAGATGAACAATCAGGCCACCTGCAAACATCAAAATTGCCCGAGGGTCATTCTCGTCTCTTTTGACTCCGATATACTGAGCAGCTGCCCCTTGCACAATCACGGTTTTCTTCCATTTCCAGCCCTGGTCAGTCTTGACCACCAAGCGATTGCCCAAGCCAAGTGCCACCAAAGTCAAAACCTGTCAACCAACCAAAGAAAGAATGCCCCAGTTCATGGAGAATGAGGGTCAGGTAAAAACTACCTAGAAACCAGACATAACCTAGACCAAACACCCACAATCCATGGAAGGAATCATTTTCTGGTAACAGCTGAGCCATCCCATAAGTCGAATACATGGAACTCGCGAAACCACAAAGAACAGAAACACCTATAACAAACCAATTCCATACTTTCTTCATAACAAACCTCCTTTTAATAGTATAACAAAAAAGACTAGAAAACCTAGTCTTTCCTTGTTTTTTTAGCAATCTTATTCTTAGGAATTAGGATCGTCCAAACTACGGCCATGCAAGCCTTTTTCACGTTGGACTTGACGAAGTTTCTCTGGTGTCACATCGTTGCCATCTTCATCAACCAGCTTAATCCCCTCAATATGATGACGGATTGCTCGACGATACCCCTCGATGTATTCTTCCCTGAGCTGAGCCTGTTCAACTTTTTCCTCTGGTGTCAAGGTACCAGCTTTTTTCTTTTTAGCCAATTCATTGATACGATTGATTTTTACTTGTTCCATCCTTTCCCCCTACTTACTATTCAAGAGATTGAAGACCGCCACAGCACTTGCCTTATCCGCCAAGGATTTCAGTAGAGCCAAACGGTTGGCTTTGATTGCCACATCATCTGCCATGACCATAGTATTGTCGAAGAAGGCTGCGATGACTGGGCTCAATGCAAAGAGCTTGTCCAAATTGCCTGCCATGTCTTCCATCAACTCCAAGCCTGCCACTGCTGCAGCAAGGGCTTTCTCCTGGTCATTTTCAAAGAGGGCCTCGTCAATCGCAGTTGCCTCCGCCTTTTCAGCCAAGTTGAAGACCCGTGACAAGTTTTCCACGGCTTCCTTGTAGTCAGCCTCTTTTGATTTTTGGAAAATAGCTGAGCTGGCTGCCAGTTGCAGTCTGACCACAAAGGTTGAGCTGGCAAGTACAGCCTCACGGATGTCTTTCGGAATCGCCTTGTCCATCATCTTCTCTACACGGGCACGGATAAAGTCCATAACAGCTGGCTGGTTGTCATAGGTCAAGCTGGCAAAGTTCAAGCTGTAGAGTTCCGCAATCAACTCATCCAATGGAATTTCCCAGCCAAATGCTTCCAAGATCCGCACGATACCTTGTGTTGCACGACGAAGAGCGTAAGGGTCGTTTGAGCCAGAAGGAATCAAACCAACAGAGAAGAAGGATAGGAGGGTATCAAATTTATCAGCCAGTGCCAAGACCGCACCGACCTTGCTCTCAGGCAATTCGCCTTCTGCTGAGTTTGGCAAGTAGTGCTCACGGATTGCTACTGCCACCGCAGGTTTTTCCCCTGCAAGAAGGGCATACTTCTCACCCATGATTCCTTGCAATTCATCAAACTCACCGACCATACCTGTCAAGAGATCAAACTTGTAGATGTCCGCCGCACGCGCCACATCTGCTTTTTCATCCGCAGACAAGCCAGCCAAGTCAGCCAATTTTTCTGCGATAACCTTGGTACGTTCCATATGCTCATAGAGTGATCCGATTTTTTCATGGAAGGTCACGACTTTGAGGCGTTCCACCAAGTCGGAAATCTTGAGTTTTTGGTCCTCACGCCAGAAGAACTCACCGTCTTCCAAACGAGCCACCAAAACTTTTTCATTCCCTTTGATGACATTATCAATATGCTGGTCGTTACCATTGCGGACTGAGATGAAGTTTGGCAAGAGCTTGCCAGATTTATCACGCACTACGAAATAACGTTGGTGATTTTTCATAGAAGTCACCAAGACTTCCTCTGGCACTTCCAAGTACTTGGTGTCAAAGGAGCCCATAAAGGCAGTTGGGTACTCGACTAGGTTGAGAACTTCATTGAGCAGGTCCTCATCTATCTCAACGGTCACATTATGTTTGTCCTCGATAGCCTTGATTTGCTCGATAATCATATGTTGACGCTCTGCGGGGTCTGTAATGACAAACTGTTCACGCAAGTCCGCCTCGTAAGAATCTGCACTTGCAATCTCGGTTTCATTTCCAAGGAAACGATGACCACGGCTGATGCGAGCTGACGAAATGTCCAAGAAATCCATATCCAGTGCCTCGTCATCCAAGAGAACGGTCAGGGTGTGGACAGGGCGGATGTAGGCAAATTTGTTGGAGGCCCAGTTCATGCTGACTGGGAAGGTCATAGCCTTCAAGACCTCTGGAAGACCCGCCAACACTGCCTTAGCTGGCTGACCAGCTTCGTGTTTGGTCACATAGACATACTCTTCACCCTTGATCTCGCGGAATTCGATGTCAGCAGTCGTCAAGCCTTTGCCACGGACAAAGCCTTCTGCAGCCTTGGTGAAGTTTCCGTCTGCATCCAAGGCAATCTTCTTAGCAGGACCCTTGAAATCTTCCGTCAAGTCAGTCTGCTGGTCTGCCAAACCACGCACACGAACAGCCAAACGGCGTGGTGTTGAAAAGACATCGATGCTATCAAAAGCCAAACGGTTGTCTGTCAAAAAAGTCGCCATGCGGTCACGCAACTGGTGCATGGCTGGGGTTACGATGTAGGCAGGAATTTCTTCCAAGCCAAGTTCAACAAGTAAATTCTTTGTCATTATTCTGCGTCCTCCTTCAACAATTCTGCTCGTGTTGCTTCATCTAAAAGTGGGAAGCCTAGTTTCTTCCGTTCTGCCACAAAGGTTTTGGCAACGACACGAGCTAGGTTACGGATACGGGCAATGTAGCCTGCACGCTCGGTTACAGACACAGCTCCACGGGCATCCAACAAGTTAAAGGTGTGAGAGCATTTGAGCACATAGTCAAAGGCTGGGTGAACCAAGCCTTCTTCCAAAGCCCGCTCTGCTTCTTTTTCAAACTTAGTGAAGTTTTCAAGGAGCATATCCTGGTCTGACACTTCAAAGGAGTATTTTGAATGCTCATACTCCGGCTGGATGAAAATTTCACCGTATTTAACGCCGTCTGCCCACTCGATGTCGTAAACGGAGTCAACTTCTTGGATATAGGAAGCCAAACGCTCCAAACCATAGGTTACTTCGGCTGTGACTGGACCAGTCGCCAAGCCACCGACTTGTTGGAAATAGGTAAACTGCGTGATTTCCATACCGTCCAACCAAACTTCCCAGCCCAGACCTGCTGAACCTGTTGACGGGTTTTCCCAGTTATCCTCAACGAAACGAATATCGTGTTCCAAAGGATTGATGCCCAAACGCTCCAGAGACTCCAAGTAGAGTTCTTGAATATTAGATGGCGATGGTTTCATGACCACTTGGAATTGGTGGTGCTGATAGAGACGGTTGGGATTTTCCCCGTAACGACCGTCCGCAGGACGACGACTTGGCTCAACATAAGCCGCATTCCATGGCTCAGGACCGATAGCACGCAAGAAAGTGTAGGGACTCATGGTACCCGCACCTTTTTCCGTATCATAAGCCTGCATGAGCAAGCACCCCTGCTCATTCCAAAATTGTTGTAAGGTCAGGATAATTTCCTGGAAAGTAAGTTTTTTAGACATATTCTTCCTTCTTTCTATTTTAAATATTCTTGCGACGTGAGCCTTCCTAGCCGATATTGCTAGGAAAGGCGAACTAGTACAGCGTCTAGCTCAGTCGCCCTAGCGATGAGCGTGTGGCAATTCGACTGAAAGGAGACGATGCCACTGACGCTGTGAAATGTAAGTTTCTTTGACATAATATCCTCTTTCTATTTTAAATGCTCTTGCGACGTGAGCCTTCATAGCCGATACCGCTAGGAAAGGCGAACTAGTACAGCGTCTAGCTCAGTCGCCCTAGCGATGAGCGTGTGGCAATTCGACTGAAAGGAGACTATGCCACTGACGCTGTGGAATGTTAATTTTTTAGACATATATTTCCTTCTTTCTATTATATTTCAAAATTGCTAGTTCTCCACACTCGGTACAGCTTCCACAAAAACAGCTTGCTCTGCCTTATCCAGATAGGAACAGGTCATGGCTTTTAGGTCGATGACCCACTTGTAAATCCCTGCTTCTGCTGTTACTTGGCAGAAGGTAGGGAAATCTGTTTGCCCAGCCTGATGATTGCGTAAGATAGTCACAAACTGGTCCAGATTAGCTTGGTCCGAAACAGGTATCGTCACTTGATAGCCCCGCTTTTCCAGAGTCTGCCCTGTCTGTGAGCGATAGGTAACCTGTCCAGACTGGATATCCACAGTATTTTCCACCATACCCAAGTCCTTAAAATAGGCAATCAGTTTGGGAAAATCAGGCCCAGTAAACTGTTCATGACCTCGATTGATATTTTCTAAGGTGAACATTGGTCTCCTTTCTTTATAGTAGCTGTCTTCCAACTTGAGATGAAAAACAAGAAATACTCGGTCGGCAGACAAAAAGAACCACATTCTCTTCCCCTGTCAACCGACATAGGGGCGTTGAGAACGCGGTTCCACCCTAATTTATTACTTCATTTGTATGATTCTGATTGAGTCGGACATGGTCACGACTGGGAAAGCGCCAATTATTTCAAGACTGGCTTGGCTTTCACTCTCCCAAGCTCGCTAGACAGGCTTTTGAAACAACCTTCTTTCATGCTTAGTATTGTAGCAGAAAAATCAGCATTTGTCTAGAAAGACCACTATTTATCCGAATACAATCCCGCTGACAAATCCTACAAGGCTATTGCAGGCGTATCGCGATTTAGTAGATATTTTTCTGGTACTACTCCCAAGAATTTTTCTGCGTGTTGACTGATAAAATCAAGGGCATTTTCCAAATCTTCTACTCTATCAGAATTGACCAACTCCATGACCAAGAAAGCATTCTTTGTCTCATCCGTAATCATGGTTCGCTCACCATCGCGCCAATTGAAACAGCGACAAACGGCTCCTTTATCATCCTTATAGCAAACTTCACCTGGTAGAGTTGGATTATTATTTTCATCACCAATGAGATAGAATTCGTCTCCACCCTCAGTGATCGTTAGTTGGAGATCGCCTACAAATGTATCTAAATCTTCAGCACCACATGGAAGACCAAAACGTAAACTCGCCGCATTATAAATATCCACTAAGGGCGAGATTGTCGAAACTGGACGGTCACTAGCAGAACGCTTCAAAAGTGCTTCAATACTAGAACGTGCACCTTTTTTAGTTTTGAATTTTTGATAAGCTTGGCGATACGTTTGGATAACTTCATTTTCACTAAAAGTATCTTCTGTAAGAAATTTCTGGGCAATTTCATTACTTTCTTCCAGTAGTTTCACTAAATCTTCTGGTGATTCTGATGGCGTTTTATAATCTTTCAATAATAGAACTCCAATTTTTGCATCTGGAAATAGACTCCAGAAAGATAAATCAACAATAAATTGTGACATATTCCGACTCCTTTTATAGAAAAAATCAGCACCCTATGAACACCTTCAAAGACTTAATGATGTTCATAAAATGCTGTTGCATGACTACCCGGTGGCAGTGTTTATTTAATTATATTTATTGTATAAAGATGCTTTAAATAAGTCAAGGACTATCCAAAATTTGAAAAACACAGCTAAATAACTATCTATGACTAATCTTCCTGGTCAAGAAATCACCAATAAATTGAATGGCAAAGATGATAACCAAAATCAAAAGAGTTGCTAAAAAGGTCACATCATCATTATAGCGCAAGTAACCATAGGATAGTGCAACTTGTCCCAAACCACCTGCTCCGATGGCTCCAGCCATGGCAGTGTAGCCCACCAATGAAACCAAAGCAAAAGTTGTCACACGAATTAAGTCTGGTAGCCCCTCACGCAGATAGACAAGGACAATATCCCAGAAAGTCGCACCTGATGCCTGAGCAGCCTCAATGACACCACGGTCCAATTCTGACAAGACCACTTCAACCTGACGGGCAAAGAATGGAAATACTGAAAGAGCAAGGGGCACCAAAGCCGCGTCTGTACCAATGGTTTTTCCAACAATAATTTTTGTCAAAGGAGCAATAGCTGCCAACAAGATAATAAATGGAATGGCCCGGAAGATAGAAGCCACCTTGTCCAAAATCCAATATGCAGTCTTATTGGCAATAACCCCACGTGGACCTGTCAAAACCAAGAATAAACCAGACACCAAGCCCATAAATCCACCGAAAGCAAAGGAAACAAAGGTCATATAGAGGGTCAAATTAAAATGTGTTAACCAACCTGTCTGACCATCCCAGCCCAATTTATAAATATCTGGAAAATTCGTTTGAATCCATTCTAACATCTAGTTCGCTCCCTTCAAAATCGTCACTTCTACACGGGCCTCCGTCACTGCCTCAATCGCACGGTGCAACTGACCAGGTTCTCCTGATAAGATCACTACCATCTCACCGACTGGCGTATGGTCCAAAATTTCAATATTGCCATAAAGAATATTGGCGGATACTTGATAGAATTTATACAAATCATTGACAATTGCCGTATCCGTGTTGGAACCAGCGTACTTGAGTTGCACTAAAATACTATTCTCAGGCAAATTCTTAACAATATCCTGCTGATAAATTTTTACCAAGGCCTCATCAATTCCTGTTGCTGTTTTGATGAAATCCTGTGTCAATTCTTCTTTTGGATGAGAGAAGATTTCTAAAACCGAACCTTCTTCAATCAAACGACCATCCTGCATAACAGCCACACGGTTACAAATGTCTTTTACAATCTGCATCTCGTGGGTAATCATGACAATGGTCAAGCCCAATTTTTCATTCAATTCCTGCAAGAGGGCCAAAATCTGCTTGGTCGTTTTCGGATCCAAGGCAGAAGTTGACTCATCTGAAATCAAGATTTTAGGGTCATTTGCTAAGGCACGGGCAATGGCAACACGTTGTTTTTGACCACCAGACAACTGAGCTGGATAGTTTTCAGCACGGTCAGAAAGCCCAACCAAGTCCAACAACTTAGCAACTTTTTCTTTCTTCTCTTCCTTGCTCAAACCCGAATGCTTAAGGGCAAAGGCTACGTTTTCTTCTGCCGTCATTTGGGCCATCAGATTGAAATGCTGGAAAATCATGCCGATTTCACGGCGTTTGCTCCGCAATTGAGCTGGGGTAAGTGTGACCTTTTCTCCCTCGTAAATTACATCCTCATCGATAGTAATTTTACCCGCTGTCGGCACCTGCAATAAATTAATCACTCGAACAAGGGTAGATTTCCCTGCTCCAGAATAACCTACGATACCGTAAATGTCCCCTTGATTGATATGGATGGTCACATCCTTTACCGCTTCTATGGTTCGTTTTTTTTGCTGGAAAGTTACATCAATATTATCTAGCTTAATCATTTTCTTACTCATAACTTGCTATTAACTCCTCTACTAATTCAACATGGCTATAGTAGTCAGCGATGCTGACATTTTCATCTCCTGCATGGTCGCGACTGTTGGCATTACCCATACCAAAGCCCACAATTGGTACACCTAAAGCGTGAAAGACCGTATGCATGGGACCTGTCCCCGGTGACGTCGGCAAAACAGCAACTCCTTCTGGTGTCAATTTTTTGGCCAACTCAATCACATTGACAATGGCAGGGTGGGACATGTCACTACGATAGCTCATTTCTCCCAAAGTGAAGATAACCTCAATTTTGTCAAAGCCATGTTTGTCCAAATGCTGTCGAATCTTATCTAATACATCATGCGGCTCCAACCCAGGTACCAAACGGACTTCCATCTTAGCAGAAGCCTGAGCTGGTATGATGGTCTTGACACCTTGACCAAGATAGCCAGTTGACAAGCCTTCAATGGTAATCGATGGTTCAAAATACAAACGCTTCAGAAACTCACGACGATCTTCTACCAAGGTTGGAAGAGTCAGGCCATAAATATCTTTCATAGACTGACTGGTCGCCAGTGCAAATTCCTCCACCAAGGCCAATTCACGCTCATTTGGCTCTTGCACTTGCTCGTAAATGCCATCTACAAGGATTCGTCCATCTGCAGCCCGCATGGATTGAAGTGCTGATAATAAATACCAGCTTGCCGAATCAATGACACCTCCATAGGAAGAATGAATATCCAAGTCCGCTGATTTGACCTGAAGATCAAAGGTCACAATTCCCTTATTTCCCCCAGCAATTTCTAGCTGATGTAGGCTATTGCGATGCCCTTGCTCCCAGACAAGTAGTTCAGCACCAATCAAATGTTCTTTATATTTTGAAAGGTATTTGTCCAAGTCGACAGAAGCTGACTCTTCTGCCCCTTCCATAATAAAAATCACATTGACTGGTAGCTGACCATCCTGTCTAGCCTGATATTTTTTCAAGGCCGACAGACGAGCTGTGATATGGCCCTTATCATCATCTACCCCCCGACCATAGATATAACCTTCAGAAATAGTCAATTCAAAGGGGTTGCCCTTCTCCCATATTTGATCCGCATCTGCTGGGACAGTGTCATAGTGATTGTAAAAAATCAAAGTTTTAGCATTTGGAACAGTTGCCTCAAACCTAGCAATGACAAATGGTGCTGCATAGCTGTCGTCTAAAACAACATCTGCCCCAGCCTCTTCAAACATTTCTTTCAAATAAGTCGCCACATCCAACAAACCAATCTGCTGAGCAAAAATGGATTTCTTTGAAATCAAGACCTTCAACTTTTCAAAATAGTTTTGAATAATCGCATCATTTTCAAATGCTTGAACTTTACTATCTGCCATACTTTCTCCTCATACTCAATGAAAATCAATCAAATCTACTAACCAAAATCAAATATTCTCCCACATTTCTGACTTTGGTTAAGAGATTTTTTCTTATCTCTATAAAAACAGATAGAGGGCTGAACAATACTGCCCAGTCCTCAACCTATTTACATTTTACCAAACTGGCTCATCCATACCGTCTGAAGTCTCTTCAATAACTTTTTTCACTTCATCCGTGTGGTACGCTTCGATAATTTTCTTAATCGCTGCTGCTTGCTCTGATTTTTCCCAATCGCTACGTGCTGCAATCAAGTTGTACCACTGTTTTGAATTTTCATCTTTTTGCTCTTTGTAAAGGGCATTTTTGTAATCCAAACCAGCTTCCAACACAAATGTGTTATTTACAACTGCTGCATCAACTGAGCTAAGTGAGCTTGCTGTTTGGCTTGCATCCAACTCAGTGATTTTCAAGTTTTTCTTGTTTTCAGTAATATCAGCAATAGTTGCCAATTCTGTACCAGATACACCAACCTTGATCAAACCAGCTGCTTGAAGAAGGTAGAGAGCACGACTTTCATTTGTTGGGTCATTTGGAACCGCAATTTCTGCACCATCTGGAATGTCTTCCACTTTAGTGTACTTGTTTTTTCCATCAGCTGTACCTGAGTAAAGACGGATTGGTGCGATATATGTATCCGCAATAGCAACCAAATCCTCACCATTTTCTTGATTCCAGTTGTTCAAGAAGTTGTAGTGTTGGAAAGCATTGATGTCTACTTCATTTTCAGCTACTGCCTTGTTTGGCTGTGAGTAATCTGTAAATTGAGTGAACTTCAATTTCACTTCATCACCAAGAATTTTTTGAACTTTATCCCAACGAGCTTGCTCAGAATCGCTCAAACTCATCACACCCACACGAACAGTTGTTGCTGAAGAATCAGATGAAGAGCTAGAGGACGAGCTACCACATGCAGCAAGTACACCTACTGACAAGGTAGCTGCTGCTAAACTAAATAATTTTTTTAATTTCATAAAACATATCTCCTTAAAATTAGAACTGTATCTATCTTAACACAGAAATTCCGTTCTGACCAATTGACTTTTTTTATAGATGGATATAGGTTTTCACTATATCAAATACAAATGCAATTATAACAATTGATAATAATAAAAGAGGGAACCACTTCCCTCTTTAAAACACATCTACCAAATAGTGAAATAGCTCTCTGTGCTGTTTACAGTCATTATACAAAAATTCTGGATGCCACTGCAGACCAAACAGAGCCTGTTTGTCTTTACTTTCATAAGCCTCAATCGTACCATCTCTTGGATCTAGACCAGTCGCGACTAATCCGGGTGCCAAGTCTTTGATCCGCTGATGATGAAAGGAATTGATTTGGCTTCCTTGAGCAAATAACTTACCGACACGACTTTGAGGTTTGACTTGCAAACGATGGGAGGTGCCCACCAAATCAGTTTGCCAGTGATTAGCAACTTCTTGCTCCAAGCTACCACCAAGTGCGACATTCAGTAACTGCATCCCACGGCAGACTGCAAAAATCGGTTTTCCCTGACGTAAGGCTTCAGCAATCAAAGCCAACTCAAATTCGTCACGCTCCAATAGATAATCATCACTGTCAATTAAACGTTCTTGCCCATATAGACTTGGATCAACATGCTGACCTCCTGAAAGGATCAACTTATCAATCATGTCAATGTAATCTTTGGCTAAATCAGGAGTTCCCATAGGAATAACCATTGGTACACCACCAGCCTGACGAACACCGTCTGCCAATTCACGCGCAACTGTCACGTAAACTCGACCAGATTTTGTTGGAAATTCTTGCTCATTTCCTGAAATTCCAATAATCACTTTTCCCATAAAAAGCTCCTTTCATTTATTTCGTTCATTGTAGCACGGCTCATTCGCCTTGTCTAATATAGAAGATTTATAGACTGATAAAAATTATTTATCAGCAGCCTGTAATACGTAATGGTCCCCGCTGATTTCTTTCCATTCGCCTTCCGTAATGAAATCCTTTAGGAGACCTGCCTGTGACAACTTCTGCAATTGAGCTCGTGCCTGATGAGGGTCTAAACTTAAATTGGATTGCAAAAGATAGCGGGTGTAGGGATGTTGGGGATCTTGAAAAATATCCTGCGCAGGTCCAATTTCAACCAAACTCCCCTTGTACATGACCGCAATCCTATCAGCAAAATGCCGCACCAAATTTAGGTCATGAGAAATGAACAGATAGGTTAAACCTAAATCCTCTTGAAGCTGGTTAAGCAAATCCAATATGGTTGCCTGAATCGAAACATCCAGAGCAGATGTCGGTTCGTCACACACGATAAATTGCGGATTGGAAACAACTGCCCGAGCGATTCCAATACGCTGGCGTTGGCCTCCACTAAAAGATTTTGGGCGTTTATGTACAGCATCCCCTTGTATACCTACCCTTTCCAACATTGCTAAAGCCCTCTCTTCTGCCTCCTTCTTTGGTAACAAATAAAGCGGTTCTTTGACAAGTTCTAAAGCTGATAGATAGGGATTGAGAGAGGAGTAAGGATCCTGATAGATCACCTGAAGCGCTTGACTGTTTAGTTCCTCAGCTGTCAAACCAGGAAAATCTACCTGTCCCTGACTTGCTTTTTCCAGTCCCAAAACAATTTTAGACAGTGTCGATTTACCACTGCCAGATTCACCGACCAGACCGAGTGTCTCACCTTTATAAATGGACAAATCAACACCATTTAAAGCATCGACACGTTGTTCTTGACCTAACCAATTCTTCTTGGAATAGGTCTTTCTCACATCCGAAACTTGTACCAATACTTCTTTAGCCATTTTTCTCCTCCTTTCTCACCCAGTGTTCTGGACCAATTTGAACCAACTGACTGTCATCGCGATCAGCAGGTACAGGACCTTGACTTGCTTCTAAGCGGGCCGCCTTCAATAAAGATTGCGTATAGGGATGCATAGACTGTGCAAAAATCGTATCAACAGGTGCATGTTCCACCACCAGGCCGTTTCTCATCACATAGACCTGATCACAAATACCAGCAATTACACTAAAATCGTGACTCACAATTACAACTGTCAATCCTAATTGCTCTTGCAATTCTTTAAGCAAAGCCAAGATTTGAGCTTGAATTGTCACATCTAATGCCGTTGTTGGTTCATCAGCAATTAACATGTCTGGCTTGGTCAATAAGGCCATAGCAATCATGATCCTTTGACGCATCCCACCTGAAAACTCAAAAGGAAATTGTTTGAGACGAAGTTCTGGATTAGAAATTCCCACCTTATCCAACATCTCTAAAATGGCCACTTCCCGCTCTTCCTTGGTCAATTTCGGCTGAAAGCGACGAAGAACTTCCCGTAAATGAAACCCAACGGTCCGTAATGGATTCAAAGAGGTCATTGGATCTTGAAAAATCATAGACAAAGGCAAAACCTTTGGATTACGAACTTGCTTTCCATCCATTTCAAATCGATCATAGCTTGCTTCCAAACCTTTTGGTAAAATCCCCATCAAGGATTTCATTGTCAAACTCTTACCCGAACCAGATTCTCCAACAATTCCAACAATTTTTCCTTTGGGAATGGAGAGATCAATCCCTTTGACGAGAATAGTTTGTTCTTTACTTTTTTGATTGATAATGGTGAGGTTACTGATTTCTACCAAGTGCTTTGACATTAGTACACCTCTCTTTCAAGGCAATCACGTATGAGATCACCGATATTATTAAATGAATAGATGGTCAATAGGATAAAAAGTCCCGGTAAGATAGCCATATGCGGAGCACTCTGTAAGGTAGACTGGGCATTTTGTAATAGACTACCCCAGGATGCTAAGGGCTGTTGAATCCCCATTCCTAAGAAACTAAGTGCTGATTCTGTCATAATGGCTGACGAAATACTGGTTGATGCCGTTACAATCAAGGTCGGTAAGATGGCTGGCAGGATGTGTCGCCAAATAATCAATGGTTTCTTTAAACCTATAAAGGAGGCGTAGCCAACATAATCTGCCACCTTTGCTTTTAAGGTTTCAGCCCGTAACATCCTAGCAATACTCATCCATGAAAAACCTCCAATCACAATAATGATTGTGGATAAACCAGGCTTTAAAAAGACACTGAGAACAATCACTAAGACAAGCCAAGGAATGGATGACAGCACATCTACTACCCGCATAATGGCATTATCCCATTTTCCTCCCAGATAGCCTGCTGTGATGCCAACCAAGCTTCCAATGGTCACTGATGCAGCCATTGCCAACAAGCCAACTAAAAGAGAAATCCGTCCCCCATAAATAACCCGAATAAAATAATCACGCCCTACTTGATCGGTTCCAAACCAATGCTCAGCACTAGGCCCTTGGTTCATTTGACTGACATCCGTTACATTTGGATCAATAGGAATCAACGGCGCAATGAGAGATAAAATAATCAAGAAAAGAATAAAAAGAAGAGAGAAAAGATAGAGTGGCGAACTCTTCAAAGTCTCCTTGAATTGTTTAAGAATCATTGTCCCTCTCCTCCTTTCCAAATACGTGGATCGACGACAGCATAGAGAATATCTGACAAGAGATTTCCTAAAATAACTAAGGTCGCAGACAAAAGCATGACAGCCATAATCACTGGATAGTCCAAACTCTTAGTAGCCGCTGTCAAATAAGGACCTACACCAGGCCAAGCAAAAATAGTCTCTGTGATAATAGCACCCGTTACCAACATTGGTAAGGCCATCCCAACTTGAGTCACGACAGGAATTAAAACATTGCGGGCCACATGTTTCCCAAAAATTTCAAACCGTTTAGCTTTGAAAGCTTCTTGAACGGTTACATAATCTTTTTCAACCTCTACAATCGCTGACGCTCGAATAAACCGAATCAACTCAGGTAAAAATGCCATGGTCAATGTAAGATAAGGTAAGGCAAAATGAGATAGAAAATCAAGAACATCTCCTTCCTTTCCCAAAGTGTACATTCCGATAAACGGAAACACCCGCCACTTATAACCAAAGAAATAGATTAAAATCATAGCAAACCAGAAAGTTGGTACCGCAATGCCCACAGATGCAAAGGCATCAATGACTTTATCAGCCCATTTGCCACGTTGGGAAGCAGAAACAAGCCCAAGTGTAATGGCTAAGACAAGAGCCGTCAAATATGCTGGTAAAACCAAGGAAATCGTGTTGGGAATTTTTTCGGCCAAATCTGTCCCAATCGAGTGTTGAGTCATGAGGGAAAAACCCAAATTCCCCGATAAAATTCCCTTTAACCATACAAAATATTGAACTAAAAATGGCTGATCCAAACCATATTTTACCTTCAACAAATCAATTTGTTCTTGACTCATATTTGGTGTTGTCATTGAATCAATGACATCAAAGGGGGCTAACTGAATCAATGAAAACACAATGAAAGAAATCAACAGCAAGAGGGGAATTGCCTGTAAGATTCTTTTTAAAATATAACGAAACATACATCCTCCAAAAACGAGAAAAAGAGGGGAGGAGTTTTCGGCAATTTGCCACTCCTTCTCCTCTTTGGGAGCAAAGGAAAATCCCTCTCCCATCCCATACTATACTTATTCAATTGTTAATTTAGACGGATCTTCAAATGTATAAATTGGAATTAATCCAGCTTCTTCAACATTTTTAACACGATTGTTAACTGCTAAAACCTTTTTGTTATCTACGATAGGGTAGATGGCAGCTTGATCAGCCAATGTTGCTTGCAAATTATCATAAATTTGCTCACGTTTTGTTTGATCCAATTCAACAGCACCTTGTTCAAAGAGACTGTCAACCTCGCTTGACGCCAATTTAAAGTAGTTTGAAGCACCACCAGTTTTAAACAAACGAGCATACTGATCAGGGTCATTTCCCATGATGTAGCCACCCAAGAAGAGGTCATATGCTGTAGAACCTTCTTTTTTCAACTCTGTAAAGAGCGCTGTAGAGTCTCCACCTGCCAATTCAACAGTAACACCAATTGCTGCTAATTGTTGTTGAATCAAAGTAGCTTGCAAGGTTTGGGCTGCATCAGATGATGAGTAACCAAGATTCACAGTCAGATTGCTGACACCTGCTTCTGTTAAGAGTTGTTTTGCCTTCTCAATATTTTGTTCATATTTCTCAACATCTTCTGTCACATATGGATTGGCAACAGGTAAGAATGAATATGGCGTTTCATAGTATTTCTTATCAAGATAGGCCGCTTGGTTAAACTCCTCTTTATTCAACGCATAAAGTAAGGCTTGACGAACTCTCACATCTTTCAATTCTTCAGTTGAGGTATTGAGACCAAGATAGCCAACACGGTTTTCACTATAAGCATATGTTGTAATGGTATCGGTGCTCAAATCTTTAATATCTGATGGAAGCACAAAGGCCGCATCTACTTCACCAGTTTGGAGTGCTACTTTTGTAGTATCTGCACTTTCAATGATACGAAGAACGAGGTTATCAATTTCAGCTTTCCCTTTGTAGTAATACTCATTCGCTGCTAATTTGATGTATTCACCATGTTTGTACTCCACAAACTTGTATGGACCAGTTCCGACAGGTGTCGCTGTTAACTGACTAGCAGAAAAGTCGGCTTCATCCTTGAACACATGTTGAGGAATGATGTAGGTTTCCGTCACAATATTGTCCAAAGCTGGCGCTGAAACAGCTGGAAGAACAAACTTCACAGTGTAATCATCCACCTTCTCGACTGTTACAGGTTGACCATTGATATATAAACCATCTGATCCACCATTTTCTTCTTTAATCTTTTGTTCATAAGTAAAGACAACATCATCAGCTGTAAAATCTTCACCATCTGACCATTTTACATCTTGACGAAGTTTCACTGTGATACTAAGACCATCTTCAGCTACTTCATAAGAATCTGCCAATTCGTTAACATAAGTACCATCAGCCTCTACACGAATAAGTGGAGAATAGATAAAGTTTGTCAAGGTCAATCCCCAACGATCGCTTGTATTAATTGGGTTGGTTGAACTTGGATCTCCATTAATAGCATATGTAAATGTTTCTGTATCAGCTGATGAGCTAGAACTTGATGTATTCGTTGATGAACCACCGCTTGCGCAAGCTGCCAAGGTTACCACCGCAACCGTTGAAAGCAAACCTGCAAGCCATTTCTTTTTCATTACATTTTCCTCCAATTTTCAAAAGTAGTACTAGTCTATCAAGGAATACCCTATTTGACCAATATATAAAATTTATCACGACTTAAAGAAAAACTATGGCCTCTGTTTAGTCACACCATCATTCTACTAGCAAAAATAAGCTATCATTTTTAAGTCATTAATATAGAATAAAAAATTAACCTTGGTCTCTTAAAAAAACGATATAGCTAAAAACTATAACTTCCTCTAATTTTTTACAATTATACAAGTGTTCTTTTTTTTGTTAGGATAGGTGCATAAAAATATTTTGGAGGAACTACCATGACGACTACCATTATCGGCTTCCCGCGAATCGGAGAACACCGCGAATTAAAATTTATTACTGAAAAATACTTTAGAAATGAAATTCCACAGGAAGAACTTTTGCTTGCTGCTAAAGATCTGCGCGCTAAACATTGGAATATTGTAAAAGAGGCAGGCATTACTGAAATCCCAAGCAACGACTTCTCTCATTATGACAATGTTTTGGATGCAGCTGTTCTCTTCAACATTGTACCTAAAACAGTACAAAACCTTGATTTGACTGACCTTGAAAAATACTTCGCTCTTGCACGTGGTTATCAAGGTGAAAAAGGGGACGTTCGTGCTAGACCGATGAAAAAATGGTTCAACACCAACTACCACTATATCGTTCCAGCTATTGAAAAAGACACAGAAATCAAACTAGCTGGTCAAAAGATTTTTGATGAATTCCAAGAAGCAAAAGACTTAGGTATCACAACTCGACCAGTCTTAATCGGACCATTTACTCTCTTACAATTAACTGATTTTGAAGAAGGTTTAACTGCTACTGATTTCGCTGACAGCTTAGTTGCAGCCTATGGGCAAGTTTTTGAAAAATTGGCAGAACTTGGCGCTGAAAAAATCCAGCTGGACGAACCGAGCTTGGTCAAGGATTTGACTGCTGAAGAAAAAGCCCTTTTCCTACGTATCTACCAAACACTCTTGGCAGATAAGAAAGGTTTGCAAATCCTCATCCAAACCTACTTCGGTGATGTTCGTGATATTTACACAGAATTGACCAGCCTACCAGTTGATGCCATCGGTCTTGACTTTGTAGAAGGTAAGGAAACTGCTGCACTTGTTGCAACTGGTTTCCCAGCTGACAAGACCCTCTACGCTGGTATCGTCAACGGTAAAAATATCTGGCGCAACAACTACGAGAAGAGCCTAGCTGTTTTGGATGCTATTCCAGCTGAAAATGTTGTCATAACAACTTCTTGTTCCCTTCTTCATGTGCCTTTCACAACAGCAAATGAAGAATTTGAGCCGGCTATCCTCAACCACTTTGCCTTTGCAGTTGAAAAATTGAACGAATTGCGTGATTTGGATGCCATCCGCAACGGTCAAGGCGAAGTTGCTCTCACAGCTAACAAGGAACTCTTCGCCCTTGAGCGTGTTGGTCGTGATGCAGCCCTTGCAGACCGTCTTGCAGGACTGACAGACGCTGACTATACACGCCTACCAGTCTTTGCAGAGCGTGAAGCAATTCAACGTGAGAAATTGAACTTACCACTTCTTCCAACAACAACGATTGGATCTTTCCCTCAAACAAAAGAAATTCGCAGCACACGCTTGGCTTTCCGCAAAGGAAATATCTCAGAAGAAGAATACGATACCTTTGTTAAAGCTCAAACAGACGAATGGATTGCATGGCAGGAAGAAGTTGACTTCGATGTCTTGGTTCATGGTGAGTTTGAACGAAACGACATGGTAGAATACTTCGGTGAAAACCTTTCTGGTTATCTCTTCAGTAAGAACGGTTGGGTACAATCATACGGTATGCGTGGGGTAAAACCACCAATCATCTGGGGGGATGTGACGCGCTTGAACCCAATCACTGTCAAATGGTCAAGCTATGCACAAAGCCGTACCAACAAACCAGTTAAAGGTATGCTGACAGGTCCTGTAACCATCCTCAACTGGTCATTCCCACGCGAAGATATTTCTATCAAAGAATCAACCCTTCAAATCGCCCTTGCTATCAAGGAAGAAGTTCTTGACCTTGAAGCAGCGGGTATCAAGATCATCCAAATCGATGAAGCTGCTCTTCGTGAAAAACTACCACTCCGTCGTAGCGACTGGTACAGCGAGTATCTTGACTGGGCAATTCCTGCCTTCCGTTTGGTACACTCAACTGTTGCACCAGACACACAAATTCACACTCACATGTGCTATAGCGAATTTACAGACATCATTCCTGCCATCGACAATATGGATGCGGACGTTATCTCCTTTGAAGCCAGCCGTTCAAATCTCGTTATCCTAGATGAACTCAAGGCTAAGAATTTCCAAACTCAGGTAGGTCCTGGTGTCTATGATATCCACTCCCCACGTGTTCCATCTGTAGAAGAAATTTCTCATACGATAGAAGCCATTCTTGCTAAAGTACCAAAAGAAAAAGTGTGGATTAACCCCGACTGCGGGCTTAAAACTCGTGGTGAAAAAGAAACAAAAGCCAGCCTTATCCATTTGACTCAAGCAGCTAAGGCAGCCAGAAAGGAACTCTAATTTATGATTGGTCAAGCCCCAAGTCTCTCATTTGAAATTTTTCCTCCAAAACCAGAAGTAGGCAATGAAAAAATTATCCACGCACTTAATGAGATGCAGGGTTTGGCCCCTCACTTTATTAGTGTGACTTGTAGCAACAACAATTTGAATGTTGAGGAAACAACTGTTAAGTTGGCAAACCATGTGCACAATGAGTTACATATTCCAACCATTGCACACTTACCTGCGGCATATCTAACAAAGGAAAAAGTTCGGTCTGTTCTTCATTCTCTCGACGAAATTGGTGTCCATCAGATTTTAGCCCTGCGTGGAGACATTATCAATGGACTTCCTCCAAAGGAGGATTTCAAATATGCAACTGATTTAGTTTCCTTTATCAAGGAAGAAGCTCCTCAATTTGATATCATCGGAGCTTGCTATCCAGAAGGACATCCTGAATCGCCAAACGCAGTATCAGATATCAAGAACCTAAAAAAGAAAGTGGACGCAGGTTGCTCGACATTAGTAACACAACTCTTCTTCGATAATGAAGCCTTCTACAATTTTCAAGAGAAATGCATTCTAGCAGACATCGAAGTGCCTATTATTGCAGGTATCATGCCTATTATCAACAGGAATCAGGCACTTCGACTCTTGAAAACGTGTGAAAACATACGCTTGCCTCGTAAATTTAAAGCCATTTTAGAAAAATATGAGCACAATCCTGAATCACTTCGGGCAGCAGGTCTTGCCTATGCTGTAGATCAAATTGTTGATTTGGTCACCAATGATGTGGCTGGTGTCCATCTTTATACAATGAATAATGCTGAGACAGCCAGGACTATTCATGAAGCAACTCATGCCTTATTCAAACATTATAGTTAACGCATTTCCCCTTGGACTTTCGTTTAAGGGGTTTTATATTTACAAATTACCTCATATAGCTAATACAAACCATTTTACATTTCTTGAATTTGTCTCAAATTAGTCGTAACCCGCTTCCTACATTCTATATATTTGACAAAAAAACCTGGCTTCTTAGAAACCAGGTCGAGGTATATAAACCATGTTAGATAATGGCCAAAATGATAAAGTTTAAAATAAACAGTGCTGTAGCACCCCAAAGAATTGGGTGAATTTCTTTAGCCTTACCTGTCGAAACTTTTACCAAGCAATAGAAGATAAAGGCTGCTGCAATACCGTATGAGATAGAGAAGCAAAGCGCCATGAAGAAGGCTGCAAAGAAGGCTGGAAGAGCGTCTTCAAACTGGCTCCAATCAACATCAAGGAAAGATGAAACCATCATGACACCGACAATAATCAAGGCTGGAGATGTCGCTGCCGCTGGCACGATTCCAACAAATGGCAAAATAAGAATAGAAAGAAGGAAGAGAACGGCTGTTGTGACAGCTGTCAAACCTGTACGCCCACCTGCTGAGATACCTGCAGCCGATTCAACATATGTCGTTGTATTTGACGTACCAAACAGAGCACCAATTGAGGTACCGATAGCATCTGCAAAGAGCGCCTTGTCCATCTTAGAGTTAAAGCCTGTACCATTTTCGAGAGCTTTCTCATCTTCTTCTGAGAAAATACCAGTCTTACGACCTGTACCAATGAACGTACCCAAAGTATCGAATGTATCTGACAAACTGAATGCAAAAATGGTCATCAATACTAATGGTAAACGGCTTGAATCAGCAAATAGTGAGCCGATTCCTCCAAAGGCAGCAAGGAAGGTTGTCCCTAATTCTCCAAATGCTGAACCAATATGATTATCTGCAAAACTAATAGAAGATAAATCAACTACACCAGCTGGGATACCTGCTACAGTTGTCGCGATAATACCAATCAAGATAGCACCACGTACATTTTTAATAACCAAAACAGCTGTAAGGATCAGACCAAATACAGTAAGAAGTACACTTGGATCAGTGAAGGTTGAGATAGAAGGAACTACACCACCGCCAGCTAAGACAGAGAAAACACCATTTGAGAAAGTTTCTGCTGTTGCATCCGCCGGAGCAACACCATTGACTGTAATGATATCTGAACCAGATGTTAAGAAAGTAATCAAGTTAGAATTTTTGAAACCAAGGTAGGCTACAAATACCCCAATACCTCCGCCAATAGCATGTTGCAAGCTAACAGGAATCGCCTTAATAATACTTTTACGAACTTTTGTAACTGTGATAAAGATATTAAACAAACCACACAAGAATACCATACCAAGTGCTTCTTGCCATGTGAAGTCCAAACCAATAACTACTGTATAGGTGAAGAAGGCATTCAACCCCATACCTGGTGCCAAAGCATAAGGTACATTTGCAAAAAGTCCCATTACTAATGTAGAGACCGCACTGGCAATAATGGTCGCCAAGAAAACAGCTTGTGTTGGCATACCCGCAACACTCAAAATGCTTGGGTTAACAAATAAAATATATGACATTGCAAAGAATGTCGTAAGCCCTGCCATAATCTCTGTCGAAACAGTCGTATTATGTTCTTTTAGTTTAAAAAACTTGTCCATTTTTTCATTTTTCTCCTTTATTCACGAACAATAAACTTATTATATCGAAAATAAAATAATATTTCAATAGGAATGAACGCTTTTTTCAGTATTTTTTACAAATTCCTCTTAAATATTTGTTAAAACGTTCGTTTTTCACGAACTATATTTCATTTTCTACTATTAAATAGCTGAACTATCAATTTTTTGATTATCTTACTTGTTTTTGATATACTGTCACTTATTAGCTATAAAACGGAGTAATATAAACATTAAATGATGAAGAAAAAAATGATTGCAATTGATTTGGACGGGACGCTTTTAAACCAAGAAAGCCAATTATCCGAGTACACAATCTCTACAATTAAAAAAGTAAGAAAACAGGGACACCTAGTTTTAATTGCTACTGGACGCCCCTATCGGATGGCTGAAACATTCTATCAACAACTGGAGTTAGATACACCTATGATTAATTTTAACGGGTCATTGGTACATATTCCAAATCGAAAATGGGAATGGGAAAAGAATGTTTTAATCGATAAAAGCTATCTATTAGAATTTTTAAAATCTGAAGATACATTTGAAGCCGATTTTATTGCTGGTGAGTATAAGAATAAATTCTTTATTACACAAAATCATCTGGACCGAGTTGATCCTAGCTTGATGGGAGTGGAACAAATAACTCCTGATACACTTATTAAACCTGAATTAATCACTTCTGACCCACATTCAATCCTCATGCAGACAAGAGCAACTGATAAATACGCACTTGCGGAAGAAATGAGATCATATTTCAATAATGAATTAGAAATCAATACTTGGGGTGGACCTCTCAATGTATTGGAAACCTGTGCAAAAGGTGTTACTAAGGCTTCAGCTTTGACTTATTTATTGGATATATTTCAATTTGATGCAAAAGATTTGATTGCATTTGGGGATGAACATAATGATGTAGAAATGCTTGACCTCGCTGGAAAAGCATATGGCATGAAAAACTGTAGTGACACACTTCGCCCTCATGCTGATCAACTGACTGAATTTGCCAATTTTGAAGATGGTGTCGCAAAAGAATTAGAAAAATTATTTTTATAAAAAATTATAGGCTCTGAAAAGTTGTTTTCAGAGTTTTTGTTTTGTACAAAAGCGATGATATCAGGAGTTCTTAGACCAACAAAACATATGCAAAACAGTATTATTTTATAGTTTTTCTGAAAATTTACCTAAAATTTTCCTAAGCTTGTTTATATATATACTTGACAATCTTATGTAAGCGATTTATAATAGACAAGTTCCAAGGAATATGAAAGCCTTTTCGGACTTTCATAGGATCTAAAAAAATTTAGGAGGATCAATAATGAGTATTGGAATCATTATTGCAAGTCATGGCGAATTTGCTGCTGGTATTCATCAGTCAGGTTCAATGATCTTTGGCGAACAAGAAAAAGTACAAGTCGTTACTTTTATGCCAAGTGAAGGTCCTGATGATTTATATGCTGAGCTGAATGCAGCCGTTGACGCATTCGATGCCGATGATGAAGTTTTGGTTTTGGCTGACCTTTGGAGTGGTTCACCATTTAACCAAGCAAGTCGCGTAGCTGGTGAAAATCCAGACCGCAAGGTAGTCATCATCACAGGTCTAAACTTGCCAATGCTTATCCAAGCATACACAGAACGTATGATTAATGCTTCTGCTGGTGTGGAAGAAGTTGCGGCAAACATTATTAAGGAAGCTAAGGATGGGGTCAAAGTTCTTCCAGAAGAACTTCAACCAGCTGAAGCTACTCCTGTGGCAACTGCCACTCCTGCTGCACCTCAAGGTGCTATCCCTCCAGGAACTGTTATTGGTGATGGCAAGTTGAAAATCAACTTGGCTCGTATCGATACGCGTCTCTTGCATGGTCAAGTGGCAACTGGTTGGACTCCTGCTTCTAAAGCAGATCGTATTATCGTTGCATCTGATACGGTTGCAAAAGATGAATTGCGCAAACAACTCATCAAACAGGCTGCACCTGGTAACGTAAAAGCGAACGTTGTACCAATCAAGAAATTGATTGAGGTATCAAAAGACCCTCGCTTTGGTAATACACATGCCTTGATTCTTTTCGAAACGCCTCAAGAAGCTCTTGAAGCAATTGAAGGTGGTGTTGAAATCAAAGAATTGAACGTTGGTTCTATGGCTCACTCAACTGGTAAAACAATGGTTAACAACGTATTGTCAATGGACAAAGATGACGTTGCAACATTTGAAAAATTGCGTGACCTTGGAGTGAAATTTGACGTTCGTAAAGTACCAAACGATTCGAAAAAAGACTTGTTTGAACTTATCAACAAGGCAAACGTTCAATAAATCGATCTGTTAGTATAGAAAGGATTACAACATGTCAGATATTACATTTATTTCTGCAATTCTCGTTGTCATCGTTGCCTTCTTCGCTGGTCTTGAAGGTATCCTTGACGAATTCCAATTCCATCAACCATTGGTTGCTTGTACCCTTATCGGTCTCGTTACTGGTAACTTGGCTGCAGGTGTTATGCTTGGTGGTTCTCTACAAATGATTGCCCTTGGTTGGGCTAACATTGGTGCAGCTGTTGCTCCTGACGCCGCTCTCGCTTCAGTTGCTGCTGCTATCATCATGATTAAAGGTGGAGACTTCTCAACTGAAGGTATTGCCGTTGCTACTACAACTGCTATCCCTCTTGCAGTAGCTGGTCTTTTCCTTACTATGATTGTACGTACAATCTCAGTTGGTCTTGTACACGGTGCTGATAATGCTGCTAAAAGTGCTAACTTTGCTGCAGTAGAACGTTACCACTTGTTTGCTCTTCTCCTTCAAGGTTTGCGTATCGCAGTTCCTGCAGCTCTTCTTCTTGCAATTCCTGCAGAAGCTGTTCAATCAGTACTTGAAGCAATGCCAGCATGGTTATCAGGTGGTATGGCCGTTGGTGGTGGTATGGTGGTTGCCGTTGGTTATGCAATGGTTATCAACATGATGGCAACTCGTGAAGTTTGGCCATTCTTCGCACTTGGTTTTGCATTTGCTGCAATTAGCCAATTGACACTTATCGCACTTGGTGTTATCGGTGTTGCAATTGCCTTTATCTACCTTAACTTGTCTAAACAAGGTGGTTCTGGTAACGGTGGTGCTTCATCTAACGACCCAATCGGCGATATTCTTGAAGACTACTAAGAGAAGGGAGATTTAACCATGTCAGAAAAAATTCAACTTTCCGTAAGCGATCGTAAAAAAGTTTGGTGGCGTTCAACCTTCCTTCAAGGTTCTTGGAACTACGAGCGTATGCAAAACTTAGGTTGGGCATATGCAATGATTCCAGCTATCAAAAAACTCTACACTAAAAAAGAAGATCAAGCTGCTGCCCTTGAGCGCCACTTGGAATTCTTCAACACACACCCATATGTTGCTTCTCCAATCCTTGGTGTAACACTTGCCCTAGAAGAAGAACGTGCTAATGGTGCTGAAATCGATGACACAGCAATCCAAGGTGTGAAAATCGGTATGATGGGACCTCTTGCAGGTATCGGTGACCCAGTTTTCTGGTTTACTGTTCGTCCGATTCTTGGTGCCCTTGGTGCTTCACTTGCAATGACTGGTAACATCGTAGGTCCACTTCTATTCTTTATCGGATGGAATGCTATCCGTATGGCCTTCCTCTGGTATACTCAAGAGTTTGGTTACAAAGCTGGTAGTGAAATCACTAAAGACATGTCTGGTGGTATCCTTCAAGACATCACTAAAGGTGCTTCAATCCTTGGTATGTTCATCCTTGCCGTGCTTGTTCAACGTTGGGTATCTATCAACTTCACTGTTGACCTTCCTGCAAAACAATTGTCAGAAGGTGCTTACATCGTCTTCCCAGAAGGCACTGTAACTGGTACTGAACTTCAAGGTATCTTGGGTGACGCCCTTAGCGGACTTAGCCTTTACCCAACTCAAGCACAAACATTGCAAGGTCAGTTGAACAGCTTGATTCCAGGTTTGATGGGACTTCTCCTTACTTTCCTCTGCATGCACTTGCTTAAGAAAAAAGTAACACCAATCACAATGATTATCGGTCTCTTCATCGTAGGTATTCTTGCTCGTTTCTTCGGAATTATGTAATCAAGGACCCCGCAAATGCGGGGTTTTATGATATAATGAATATCTAAGAAGGGAGCACTATGGCACAATCACAAAATACAAGCGTTGAGCTACAAACCACAGGAGTTTCTTACATGGGATTTGGTGGTAAGGTTGGCAAATTTTTACTTGGTGACAAGGCTCTAGAATTCTATCCTGATAGCAACGTTGAGCGTTATATCCAGATTCCTTGGACAGAGATGACTAGCATTGGTGCAAATGTTTCTGGAAAAACAATCAGTCGACATTTTGAAATTTACACCGAAAAAAGTCGCTTCCTGTTTGCTTCCAAAGACTCTGGTAAGATTCTCAAAGTTGCTCGTGAGCATATCGGTAATGAGAAAGTCGTAAAATTACCAACCCTCATTCAAACAATTGGACGAAATATTTCCAATCTATTTGCCAAAAAATAGAAAATCAAGTATAATAAGACAAACGGATAAGTAATTAGTCTAGCTTTTCAGAAAGTCTGCGGTTGCTGTGAGCAGATAAGTAAAATTAATGAAATTCTACCGTTGCTACTAAAATTAAATATTAAAAAAAGTGCACACATGTGAAACTGGATGGAACCGCGGTAAATATCGCTCCAGTAGTTACTCATGTGTGCGTTTTATTTTAAAAATAGAAAGGAAAGTTCAATTTCATCGTCACTCAAGATGCTTAAAATTGAACTAGAGCATCAGGCTCTGTCAAAGTAGAAAGCTACTTAAAAACTAAACTTTCCAGTAACTTGCTACTTTGACTTGTACCTACTCTGCTCTTGGTATCCATAGTTATGTTAGATATAAAACGTATTCGTACAGATTTTGACGGAGTAGCTGCTAAATTAGCTACACGTGGTGTAGCTGCTGAAAGCTTGGCAAATATCAAGGAATTGGATGCAAAACGCCGTGAAATCTTGGTTACTGTAGAAGAATTAAAAGCTGAACGTAACACAGTTTCAGCAGAAATTGCCCAAGCAAAACGTAACAAAGAAAATGCAGATGATAAGATTGCTGCTATGCAAAAATTATCTGCAGATGTGAAAAATTTAGATGCAGAACTCTTGGAAATTGATGAAAAACTAAATGCCATCCTTGCAGTTCTTCCAAATACTCCTCATAATTCTGTTCCTGTTGGTGCCGATGAAGAAGAAAACGTGGAAGTTCGCCGTTGGGGAACTCCTCGGGAATTTACCTTCGAGCCAAAAGCTCACTGGGATTTGGGCGAAGACCTAGACATTCTGGACTGGGAACGTGGCGCAAAAGTAACTGGTGCCCGCTTCCTTTTCTACAAGAACTTGGGTGCTCGTTTGGAGCGTGCCCTTTATAACTTCATGTTGGATGAGCATATCGCAGAAGGCTACCAAGAAATCATCACACCTTACATGGTCAACCATGACTCAATGTATGGTACCGGTCAATATCCAAAATTTAAAGAAGATACGTTTGAGTTGGCTGATACTAACTATGTCCTCATTCCAACTGCGGAGGTACCATTGACCAACTACTACCGCAACGAGATTTTGGAAGAAAAAGACTTGCCAATCTACTTCACAGCCATGAGCCCATCTTTCCGTTCTGAAGCTGGTTCTGCTGGTCGTGACACCCGTGGTCTTATCCGCCTTCACCAATTCCACAAGGTTGAAATGGTCAAATTTGCCACACCAGAACAATCTTATGATGAATTGGAAAAAATGACAGCAAATGCAGAAAATATCCTTCAAAAATTAGGCTTGCCTTACCGCGTTTTGGCCCTCTGTACAGGGGATATGGGCTTCTCAGCTGCCAAAACCTATGACTTAGAAGTCTGGATTCCTGCCCAAAATACCTACCGTGAAATCTCAAGCTGTTCAAATACCGAGGATTTCCAAGCTCGTCGTGCCCAAATCCGCTACCGCGATGCTGCTGACGGCAAGGTTAAATTGCTCCACACCCTCAATGGGTCTGGTTTAGCAGTTGGTCGTACCGTGGCTGCCATCCTTGAAAACTACCAAAATGAAGACGGCTCTGTTACTATTCCCGAAGTACTCCGTCCATACATGGGTGGGGTAGAAGTTATTAAACCATAGGAGTGAGATATGAAACCAAAGAAATGGTATAAAGATAAAAGTCGTAAAGAAATTGCTGGTGTTATCGCTGGACTATATGACTATTTTGACCTGTATGAAAACTATGGTTGGAAGTTAGAAAACGTTCGATTGGTTGTCATCTTCTTGGCCATTATCACTAATTTACCTTTTTTAACTGCCTATATCATTCTAGCCATACTTTTACCTGATAAATCTGAATTAAATTAAAATCATGACCACCCGTCAAACGGGTGGTTTGAACAAGGGCTATAAGCCCACATCACCAGCCAGCGCCTAAAGACGCTGGCTTTCACTTTGTTCAAGCCTCACTACTTTTGACTCGTCACTAGCCTCCTAAAGAGGCATTCGTACTACTTGCCATTATCCCTAAAGGGATCTTCATACTCTTTTACACTTAACTTATCAAGTGCTATATCATGTTTTTCCTGTTCTTGTATATATTTCTTAATTGTGGCTTCATTAAGTCCAACCGTACTTACATAATATCCCTCTGCCCAGAAATGACGATTGCCAAATTTATATTTGAGATTGGCGTGTTTATCAAACATCATAAGAGCACTCTTGCCTTTTAAATAGCCCATAAAACTTGACACACTTAACCTTGGAGGAATACTGACTAACATGTGAACATGGTCTGGCATCAGATGACCTTCGATAATTTCAACACCTTTATAACTACACAATCGTCGAAATATCTCTCCAAGACTACTTCGATATTGATTATAGATAATTTTTCGTCTATACTTAGGGGTGAAGACAAAGTGGTATTTACACAACCACTTTGTATGTGATAAACTATGTGCCTTTTGCGCCATATTTTTCTCCTTTCGCTTTACAATAGGCTTGAACACCTTTATTGTATCGCGTTTGGAGTTTTTTTGGTATAACCTTCGTCGCGCACCCGCATAGCGGGTGGTTTATTTGTCACGCACCTTACGGAGCGTGACGGACTAAAAGTCACATAATAAAAAACGTTTCCGTTATCCAGCTGACTAACAGAAACGTTTTTTTATTTCTTCAAAATCCATTTTTCCATATAGACCATATCCATACCTTCTTGTTCAGGCTCTGTTTTGATGGCCTTGTAGCCGAGTTTTTCATAGAAAGCGACCAATCTGGTCTCCTGTAAGACCGTGCAGAGAACCCAGCGTCTAACTGTCGGATAGAGGCGTTCTAATTCTAACATAGCCTTGTGCCCACAGCCTTTTCCTCTGTGGTCTGGGTCAATGCCAATCAAGCCTAACCAGCCCTGTTCGGCATCGTCAGCGACCGTTGTTCGCACTAAACCGACTGTGTGCCCTTCCTCGACAATCTTGTAGTAGCTACAATTTGGTCGTGTAAATCGTGATTGAAAATAGTCCATAGTTTCAATGGCAGGGTTGTACTGGTCCTGATAGGTTTCATATAAAGCCGCAAATGCTCGGTGCTGAATAGGTAGCAATTCTTCTGCGTTTGATAGATCTGCTTTTACTAACATGGAAAACCTCCTGAAATGATTTTATCCATTGTATCAAATCTAGCAAAAAAATACTAGGTCTTCCTAGTACTTTCTAAAGCGTTGATAGCGGTTCTCGAGCAGTTGATCAAGTGGCAAGGCTTGCAGTTGAGCCAACTGACTGACCAAGTTTTCCTTGATGTCGGCCAAGACTTCCTTTGTCGCTCTGCCATTTTCCAAAACAACCCGATCAACCACTTGGAGTTTCTCCAACTCATAAGAAGTGATCTTCATGAGTTCTGCCGCTTCCATGGCCCGACCGCCGTCTTTCCAGAGGATAGAGGCGAAACCTTCAGGGCTGAGGACGGCGTACATGGAATTTTCCAGCATCCAGACCTGGTCTGCGACTGCTAGGGCAAGTGCTCCGCCAGAGCCTCCCTCACCGATGATAATGGCGATAATAGGCACCTTGAGGTCGCTCATCTCCATGAGGTTGCGGGCAATGGCCTCGCCCTGTCCACGCTCCTCGGCACCAACACCTGGATAGGCTCCAGCTGTATTGATAAAGGTGACAACGGGACGACCAAACTTCTCCGCCTGCTTCATGAGGCGAAGGGCCTTGCGGTAGCCTTCTGGGTGGGGCTGACCGAAATTGCGTTTGAGGTTGTCCTGAAGGTTCTTCCCTTTTTGGATACCAATAACTGTCACCGGCTGACCTGCTAGAAAGCCGATGCCACCCACAACTGCTCCGTCATCGCGGAAATTTCGATCGCCGTGCAGTTCGATAAAGTCCTCAAAGAGTTGTGTGGCATAGTCCAAGGTCGTCAGGCGAGCCTGGTCACGTGCCAAACGGATCATACGTGCTACATCACTGGTCATCTGACACCTCCATGCATTCTCAACAAGCGACCAATGGTCGCAGGCAAGTCCTGACGTTTGATAATCGCATCAACAAAGCCGTGTTCTTGTAAAAATTCAGCCTTCTGGAAATCGTCTGGCAGATTTTCCCGAACAGTCGATTCAATCACCCGTCGGCCTGCAAAGCCAACTAAAGTCTGCGGCTCTGCCAGGATAACATCGCCTTCCATGGCAAAACTAGCTGTCACACCTCCTGTTGTCGGGTCTGTCAAGACCGTCAAGTAAAAGAGACCCGCATTAGAATGACGTTTTACTACAGCTGAAATTTTGGCCATTTGCATCAGACTCATAATCCCCTCCTGCATTCGAGCACCGCCAGATGCGGTAAAGAGTACAACTGGGAGTCGCTCTTCCATAGCGAGTTCGAAAAGACGAGTGATTTTCTCACCGACCACCGTTCCCATAGAGGCCATGATAAAGTTTGAATCCATAATTCCCAAAGCTACTGAATGACCACCAATTTTCGCCCTACCAGTCAAGACTGCCTCATCCAGTCCCGTTTTCCGACGATTTTCAGACAACTTTTCAAGATAATTTGGAAAATCGAGCGGATTTTTTGTGTCAATTCCTGTAAATAATTCCTCAAATGTTCCCTCATCTATCGTCAAATTCAGACGTTCATGGGCTGTAATCCGAAAGTTATATGAACAATGGTGACAGACTTTTTCTGGTCCAAGATCTCGTTTGTACAAAATCTCTTTACAAGCAGGACATTTCGAAAAGAGTTCATCTGGCACTTCCGGCTTTGTTTGAATTGCCTTTTCTGTCCGTGAACGATTGGGACTGATGCGAATATACTTATCCTTTTTACGAAACAAAGCCATACTTCTCTCCTAATTTACTTTTTTAATTCTTCCTGATAGCGCGGTAAAAACTCTTCCATAAGATAGGCTGTATCATAATCACCAGCCACAACACGTTTGTCAGAAATCAAGTCCAACTGGAAGTCCGTATTGGTTACCACTCCTTCAATTTCTAGTTCATAAAGCGCACGTTGCATTTTCATCAGAGCTTCGAATCGGTTTTCTCCATGCACGATAACCTTAGCAATCATAGAATCATAATAGGGTGGAATCGTGTAGCCAGGATAAACTGCCGAGTCAACACGCAAACCAACGCCACCACTTGGCAGGTAGAGATTGGAAATCTTACCTGGACTTGGGGCGAAGTTGAAGGCTGGATTTTCAGCATTGATACGGCATTCAATAGCATGGCCTGTAATCTTCACATCTTCTTGGCGGACACTGAGTTCCTGACCAGCTGCTATTTTAATCTGCTCCTTGACAATATCCACACCAGTCACAAACTCAGTTACAGGATGTTCTACCTGCACCCGTGTGTTCATTTCCATGAAGTAAAATTCGCCTTTGGCTTCATCCAAGAGGAACTCAATGGTCCCTGCATTTTCATAACCAACTGACTGGGCAGCCCGCACAGCTGCTTGACCGATACGGTCCCGCATGGTCTGGCCGATAGCAATAGACGGAGCTTCTTCTAAAACTTTTTGGTTATTGCGTTGAAGGGAACAATCCCGTTCTCCCAGATGAATAACATGGCCGTGTTGGTCCGCTAAAATCTGCACCTCGATATGCCGGGCTGGATAGACGACACGCTCCATATACATGGCTCCGTTGCCAAAGGCTGCCTTGGCTTCGCTGGAAGCTGATTCAAAGGCAGGCACTAGGTCTTCAGCTTTTTCCACCTTACGAATCCCCTTGCCGCCTCCACCTGCCGATGCTTTGAGCATGACAGGGTAGCCAATCTTTTCAGCGATTTCAAGGGCTTCTTGGCTGGTCAAAACTTCACCGTCAGAGCCTGGAATAACAGGCACTTGAGCCTTAATCATCTCTGCTCGGGCATTGATTTTATCGCCCATGGTATCCATAACCGTTCCGGAAGGCCCGATAAACTTGATGCCGACCTCTTCACAGAGGGTGGCGAATTTGGAGTTTTCACTCAAAAATCCAAAACCAGGGTGAATGGCCTGAGCACCTGTCACAACAGCCGCCGAGATGACCGCCTGCATATTGAGATAGGAGTCTGTCGAACGGGCCGGGCCGATACAGACAGCCTCATCTGCCAACATAGTGTGGAGGGCTTCCTTGTCAGCCTCTGAATAGACAGCCACGGTCGCAATCCCCAACTCCCTGGCCGCACGAATAATCCGCACCGCAATCTCACCACGATTGGCAATCAAAATCTTCTCAAACATGATGAATCCTATCTCCTTTTAGATATTATTTCCCGATAGCAAAAGTCAACGTCCCCGACGCAGCCAGTTTTCCGTCCACTTCTGCCTTTGCCTCAACGACCGCAATGGTTCCACGGCGTTTGACAAATGTCGCGGTCATGATTAACTGGTCACCAGGTACAACTTGCTTCTTAAATTTAACCTTGTCCATGCCGGCATAAAAGACCAGCTTACCCTTGTTTTCTTCCTTGGACAATTCCAAGACACCTGCGGTTTGTGCCAAAGCCTCCATGATGAGAACACCTGGCATAACAGGATAGTCTGGGAAATGCCCGTTGAAAAAGGGCTCGTTAATGGTCACATTTTTGAGGGCAACAATCTCATCTTCCGATATTTCAAGGACACGATCGACCAAGAGCATAGGATAGCGATGAGGAAGCGCCTCTTTAATTTTCAAAATATCAATCATTTGATGCGTACCAATCCTTGTCCAAATTCTACAACATCTTGGTTGGCCACCAAAATCTCTGTGACAACACCGTCACGGTCAGCTGGCACTTCATTCATGACCTTCATGGCTTCAATAATCATGAGGGTTTGCCCTTTTTTGACCGTATCGCCAACTGCTACAAAGGCTGGCTTGTCAGGCGATGGAGACAAATAAGCTACACCAACTAAAGGACTTTCCACCACTGCACCTTCTGCCACAGGGCTTACACTTGCTTCTGCTGGAGATGGCTCACTGGTTTCAGCTGCTGGCATGGCTGGGCTTGCAAGAGCTACTGGAGCAAGCGGAGCTTCTACCTTTGGACTCGGAGCCGCTATCGCCTGCTGATTTTTACTGAAATGCAAGGTTTCCCCAGCATTGCTATATGAAAATTCTCGCAGACTTGACTGGTCAAACTGACTCATCAAGTCCTTTATTTCTGTAATATTCACTTAAGCCTCCCAACGTTTGAAAGCAATCACCGAGTTGTGACCTCCAAAGCCAAATGTATTTGAAATGGCATGACGGATTTCCATGTCACGGCCTTGACCGTAGATGACATCCGCCTCAATGTAGTCAGATAATTCTGTCGTACCAGCTGTCTTCGGTGCGTAAGAATGACGCATAGCCTCAATGACAGCTGCCGCTTCAACGGCACCCGCTGCACCCAACAAGTGACCTGTGAAGGACTTGGTAGAAGAAACTGGCGTGTTCTTGCCGAAGACAGATACGATAGCTTGGCTTTCCCCTTTTTCATTAGCCGGTGTCGAAGTACCATGCGCATTGATGTAGTCTATATCAGCTGGCTCTAAACCTGCCTCTGAAATGGCCAATTTCATGGCTTTAATAGCACCCAAACCTTCTGGATGTGGCGACGTCATGTGATAAGCATCACATGTATTTCCATAACCAACGATTTCAGCCAAGATAGTTGCCCCACGCGCCTCTGCATGTTCCAAACTTTCCAATACTAAGACCGCGGAACCTTCTCCCATGACAAAACCATTGCGGTCCTTGTCAAATGGAATAGACGCACGTTCTGGATCCTCAGTAGTCGACATAGCTGTTAAAGCCTGGAAACCACCGATTGCAAATGGCGTAATAGCTGCTTCTGAGCCACCTGCCAGCATGACATCTTGGAAGCCAAACTTGATTTCACGGAAGGCTTCACCCAAGGCATCGTTTGACGAAGCACAGGCTGTGATGACACACTTGCAGACACCATTTGCACCGACCTGCATGGCAATATTTCCAGCCGCCATGTTTGGCAAAGCCTTTGGTAGAGCCATGGGACGAATACGTTTTGGCCCCTTTTCGTTCATACGAGCCACTTGCTCTTCAATTTCCAAAATTCCACCGATACCCGTTGATAAGATAACGCCAAAACGGTCACTGTCAACCGCTTCTGTATTGAGATTGGCATTGGCTACGGCCTCTCGAGCCGCATAAAGAGCATAGAGTGAGTAGTTATCGTAGCGATTTGTATCTTTTTTTACAAAGTATTTATCAAAAGGAAAATCCTTAATTTCGGCCGCATTATGAACAGAGTATTCACTAGTATCAAACTTGGTAATCTTTCCGATACCAATCTTACCATTGACCAAGCTATCCCAGAATTCCTCTGGCGTATTTCCGATTGGAGATGTCAGACCGTAGCCTGTTACTACTACACGATTTAATTTTGTCATTTTCAAACCTTTCTCATTAGGAAACTTACTGCATGGTCAAGCCGCCGTCAACCGCAATCACTTGACCTGTCAGATATTCTTGCTTAGCAAGGAATACAGCTACATCTGCTACTTCTTCTGTCAATCCAAAGCGTTTCATCGGAATTTGTGCAGTCATAGCTTCTTTAATCTTGTCGGATAAAACAGCTGTCATATCAGACTGGATAAAGCCCGGCGCAATCGCATTGACACGAACATTTCGCCCAGCAACCTCACGGGCAATGGCTTTAGTAAATCCAATCACACCTGCCTTTGAAGCAGCATAGTTGGCCTGACCAGCATTCCCAATCAAGCCAGATACACTTGACAGATTGATGATAGCTCCCTCACGAGCCTTTGTCATTGGTTTCAAAACAGCCTGTGTCATATTAAAAGTTCCAGTAAGATTTACCTTCAGAACCGTATCAAAATCCTCTTCTGTCATACGAAGAGCCATACCATCTTTGGTAATCCCTGCATTGTTGACCAAAATATCGACGCTACCGAGGGTTTCGATGGCTTCTGCCACCATTCGTTTGGCATCTTCCGAACTGGAAATATCGCCTGAAATAGCTAGGACTTTCACACCGTAATCTGCAAAGCTATCCAGAATCTCTTGCCCTAATTGACCACGACCGTTCAGTACCACATTGGCACCAAGACTAGCAAACTTATGGGCAATGGCCAAGCCGATTCCTCGACTTGACCCTGTTACAAAAACATTTTTATTTGTTAATTCCATGATTCCTCCTCATAATTTATTCAATACTATTTGTAGCCCCTCTATATCTTCAATTGCTACAACATGCGCCGTCTTATCGATTTTCTTGACAAATCCTGATAAGACTTTACCTGGACCGATTTCAATAAAGTTAGTCACACCAGCTTCCTGCATGGTTGCGATTGACTCATAGAAACGAACTGGTTCCATCACTTGACGGGTCAAGAGGGACTTGATATCCTCTTTTTTCATGACCTTGGCTTCTGTATTACCGACCAACTCTACTTGGAAGTCTGCAAATTCCACTTCTTCCAAGGCCTGAGCCAATTGCTCCGAAGCTGGTCGCAGGAGAGCCGTGTGAAAGGGGCCAGATACATTGAGCGGAATCATCCGCTTGACACCTGCTTCCTTCAGCAATTCAACCGCCTCATCCACTGCAGCCACCTCGCCTCCGATGACGACTTGGGCTGGTGTGTTGTAGTTGGCTGGGGAAACAATCCCAGAGGTAACTGACGAACAGACTTCTTCTATCAAGTTGATATCTGTGTTGAGAACAGCAACCATCTTACCAGTCCCTGCTGGCGCAGCCGTTTCCATATATTCGCCACGCTTAGCAATCAGGGCAATCGCATCTTCAAAGGCCAAAGCTCCCGATGCCACCAGAGCTGAATATTCTCCCAAGGATAGACCAGCTACCATATCAGGTTTAATCCCCTTTTCTGCCAACAAACGATAGATAGCTAGGGAAGTTGTCAAAATAGCAGGCTGGGTATAGCGAGTCTGATGTAATTTATCCTCTTGATTGTCAATTAGGTCGCGAATGTCATACCCCAGAATCTGACTAGCCTGATCAAACGTTTCTCTAACTATCGGGGAATATTCGTAAAGGTCGCGAGCCATCCCCACTGTCTGAGACCCTTGACCTGCAAAAAGAAAAGCTGTCTTTGTCATCCTATTCTCCAACCGAAGCCCAACGGCTTGCCTCTTCTCTAATCACTTTGGCTGCTCCATAATAGATATCTTTCAAAATATCTTCACAAGATTCTTCTTTAGAAACTAGACCAGCAATTTGACCAGCCATTACGGAGCCATTTGTTACATCACCATCAACAACTGCATTGCGGAGCGCTCCTGCACCAAGTTCTTCAATAGCATCTGCCGAAATTTTACCTGCCAAGAAATCTTTCTCTGCAGCTGCATAAGCAGATGACAACTTATTCTTGATGGCTCTCACAGGATGTCCAACAATAGATGCAGATACTGTTGTATCAATATCCTTAGCTTTTAAAACTTTTTCCTTATAAGCCTGATGGGCATTAGACTCTGTAGCTACTACAAAACGAGTTCCAACTTGCACCGCTTCTGCACCCAACATGAATGCTGCTGCTGCACCTGCACCATCTGCAATACCTCCAGCAGCAATAACAGGAATAGATACGGCTTCAACAACCTGACGAACCAAGGTCATGGTGGTCAATTTACCGATGTGACCACCTGCTTCCATTCCTTCAGCGATGACGGCATCCACACCCAGTTTTTCCATACGTTTGGCAAGAGCCACACTTGGAACTACTGGAATAACCGTAATACCAGCTGCATGCAAGCGTTCCATGTATTTACCAGGATTGCCCGCACCTGTCGTCACCACCTTGACACCTTCTTCGATGACCAAGTCAACGATATCGTCCGCAAAAGGAGACAAAAGCATGATATTGACACCGAAAGGCTTATCCGTAATAGATTTAACTTTGTCAATATTTGCCATGACCACCTCTTTGGGAGCATTTCCTCCACCGATGATTCCTAGACCACCTGAATTAGATACGGCACCAGCCAAATCTCCATCGGCTACCCAAGCCATACCACCTTGAAAAATTGGATACTGAATATCGAGCAGTTCTGTTATTTTCGTCTTCATAATTCCCTCTTCTTTTTTTCTTGCTTACCTAATCGTTTGAATATCAAACCATTAGCTAAACAAGCGAGGGCCAAGCCCTCACTAAAAATTAGTTTGATGTTTCAATGTTTTGAATATCAAATCATCTGCCCAAAGAAAAATGCTCACCAGCACTTTTCTTAGCTATCCTCTTCCTTATATTATCTTTGAAATAAGGAGAGGAATACTATAGTCTTTCAGTTTGCTTTTAGTACTAGCTTTACCAGTCTAGGAATAGACTGGTAAAGGTCGGAAATAAAACAAACGAAGTTTGTGTCAATTGCTCTAGATAGCTTCAATAGTCCAGTGGACTATTGAAGGTCGGAAATCGTACTTACGATAGCAAGTAACATTCGTAGAGTACGGCATTGCGAGTTCAAATAAACAAAAGTTTATTTGAAGTTGGAAATAAGGAAACGAAGTTTCCTCATTCGTTGACGTAATAAAAGATAAACTGAATGACTATAATTATTTTGTTTTTTCTTCAACATAAGCAACCAAATCGCCTACAGTTGTCAAACCTTCTTCAGTATCGATTTGAATATCGAAGGCATCTTCGATTTCAGAGATAACTTGGAAAAGATCCAATGAATCTGCATCCAAATCTTCAAAGGTTGTTGTAAGGGTTACTTCTTCGGCATCCTTACCCAATTCTTCAACGATGATTTCTTGTACTTTTTCAAATACTGCCATGATAAATGTCTCCTTTTGGAAAATAAAATATTTTAATCTTGCCTAGGGCAAGGAATTAACTAAAGTTGTAAGAGTAGAGTTCCCCATGTGAGGCCTCCACCGAAACCAGCCATGAGAACAGTCTGGCTTCCATCCAATCGCAACATTCCGCTCTCTACACATTCTGATAAGAGAATAGGAAGACTTGCTGCGCTGGTATTACCATATTTATCCATATTTGCTGGAAATTTTTCACGCGCCACTCCCAATTTACGAGCCATCTTATCCAGGATACGTATATTGGCTTGGTGGAGCAAGAAATAATCAACGCAATCCACAGTCATATCAGCTTGTTCTAGCAGCTCTGCCATGGTTGCCGTGACATCCCTCGTCGCAAATTCAAATATAGCTCTGCCCTCCATTTGGATAAAGGGTTGCTGACGGCTTTGTGTCGAGAATGGCGTCTCTTTCTGGTCTATCCCTGCTGTCAGACTAGCACCTCGACCGCCATCCGTTCGCAAGATTTCTGCTAAAAAGCTCGGTTGTTCACACGCTTCCAGTAAAACTCCTCCAGCACCATCTCCAAATAAAACAGCCGTTGATCGATCTGACCAGTCGACAGACCTAGATAGGGTCTCTGCTCCAATGACAAGTCCTCTCTTATAGACTCCTGAAGCAAGCAATTTTTCTGCTGTTGATAGCGCAAAAACAAATCCTGAACAAGCTGCAACGAGATCATAGGCAAAAGCCTTTTGCGCACCAATTGCTGCTTGAACCATAGCTGCCGTTGATGGCATGGATGCATCTGGAGTAATCGTTGCGACGATGATGAAATCAATTTCAGAAGCATCTAGCTGAGACTTTTCTAATAATTTCTTTGCTACCTGACTAGCTAATTCACTAGTTGTCTCGTCCGTAGCAACATGTCGTTGTCTGATACCTGTACGGCTACGAATCCATTCATCACTGGTATCCATTTGCTGGGCCAAATCATCATTGGTCACAATCTTCTTCGGAAGATAATGGGCCACCTGACTGATTTTAGCATGGTTTCTCATTTCAAATCCTCCAAGAAGTGATAGAGTTTCATGAGTCCTTTCCTCATCACTTGGTATTCCGTATCATCCATTCCATCCGTGATTTGCTTCACCATTTCATTATGAAATCGTTGATGCAATCGATAGACCAATCGGCCCTTCTTTGTTAAATAGATATGCACCACACGCCTGTCTTTAGTCGAACGAATCCGTTCCACGTATCCTTTTCGTTCCAAATTATTCAGGCTGGTTGTCACGGTTCCCAAAGTAACCATCAAAGTCCGAGCTACATCACTCGGTGTAGCCCCATCAATATTTCCAATCACATCAATCGTGTGCATTTCTTTTATGGAAATGTCATTAAATCGGCTACTACGCAGACTTGTTTCTTCAATCACTAACACATTATTAAAAATGGCCGTTAAATAGTCATTCACTTTTGGATCTTTCAAAACAGGCCTCCTTTACTTTGATAGTCAAAGTATAAACCATAAAACTTTGAATGTCAAACATTTTTTGAACAATCTGTCATTATTTCCCGATAAACATCGGTCTCCGACGTTCAGCATGTGCCCGAACACCTTCTTTAAAATCCTCTTTATAGGCTAGAGATTCTTGCATGGCTAACTCCAATTGACGATAAGACTCCCAGTCCTTAAACTGACTTTCCCAAACCAATTGTTTAATGGCAGCATAGGAGTTAACAGAGCCACGCAAGAGTTTTTTTAACACTTGGGCAACTGTCTTCTCTAATTTATCTGGCTCAGCCAGTTTATAAACAATGCCATACTCCAGGGCCTTATCAGCGGATAACCCTTCTCCAGTCATGGCTAATTGACTAGCACGATTGCTACCAATCGCCCGACTAAGCAAGAAGATGCCACCCGCATCTGGGGCTAACCCAACACCTACAAAGGCTTGAATGAACTTTGTTTTACTTGATGCAATAACAAAGTCTGCCGCTACTGCCATATTGGCAGCTGCTCCAGCAACCGCCCCATCTGTTACCATTAAAACAATTTTAGGCATTTTCTTCAGCGCAAACGAAATATCATTGACAAGCTCAGCAATTTTGATGAGCGAACCAATATCATCTTCATCTACGGCACGCTTCATCTCCACCAGATCTCCCCCTACTGAGAAAACGGAGCCCTCTGCTTGAATTTGTAAGATTTTTACAGTTTCATCATTTTCTGCAAGTTGAATGGCATTTAATATTTCCTCACACATAGGAATATTAAACCCATTTTCCACTTCCGGTCTGTTTAAAGTTAGAATCGCTACGGAATCAATTACTTCATAACGAATTGTTTGGTAGGCCATACCATCCTCCTTCTAAAATAATTTGATGTTTAAAAGGTTTGAATATCAAAGTTCAAATTCTTGTTTTCCATTGTAACACAGTTTTTACAATTGTCACTTTTTTTCTAGTAAGGAAAGTGTGACGTCCGAAAAAAAGCTGGCAAAGCCAACTTTCAAAGAAATTTAGTTATGACGAGTAAGTAGGAATTGGTGTCAGAGTTGTAGCAATTCCAAGGCCTGTTCAAGGCTATCAACCAACTTATCCGCTTTGGATTGATCCATTCCAAACTGTTGATCACGAATAGCCCATACAGTTAAACCAGCTGCTTTTGCGGCCTCTATCCCTTTGGCGCTATCTTCAAAAACCAAAATGTCCGATTTTGGAACCCCTGTTGCTTTTGCAGCTTGATCATAAACAGCTGGATCTGGTTTGGGAGCTATACAATCCATTGCTGAATAGATTTGACTGAAATACGAGCGAATTCCCGATTCTTCCAAAGCTCTCTCAATATCACTTCGATCAGTATTTGATGCCAGAACAAGCGGGATAGAATGTAAACTGAGTCGCTCTAAGACAGACTTGACATCTGGAAATACTCGTTCAGCGTAAGGTGTGGGACGATTCTCCTTATAAATTCGGTACTCCTCCTCCAGCGCAGGAACATCCCATTTATCGTAATCATCTCCTAAAATACGTTGCCATACTTGACCAGCACGTCCTCCAATAAAAAAAGATGGTTTTAGATGGCTCACTGATAACCCTTTCGTCACCAAGAAATCTATACGCCGCTGAAAATAAAATGATTCTGTATCAAAAATTACTCCATCCATGTCAAAAATAATTGCTTTTACCATTCTGGCCTCCTAACCTCTCTATTGTATCATAGTCAATTAAGATTTTCGATTTTCTGAAATGTTTCAACAACAAACCTTGTTCGTATTTTATTAGGTTTCTCACCAAGATTTTTCTGAACATACTGACAATTCCGCCTTATTCTGCTATAATAGTAAAAAATATTCAAGGAGATTGGAATGAAAGTGGTAAAATTTGGTGGAAGTTCCCTTGCTTCTGCCGGTCAATTGGAAAAAGTATTCAACATTGTTCAATCGGATTCTGAACGCCGTTTTGTTGTTGTTTCAGCCCCTGGAAAACGCAATGCCGAAGATACAAAGGTTACAGATGCATTAATTAAGTATTACAGAGAATATGTTGATGGGAAAGATGTAACAGCAAGCCAAGAGTGGATTATCAACCGTTACCAGGCAATGGTCGATGAACTCGGTTTTTCAGCTAATAGCATGAAGAAAATTGCTGAAAACATCATTTCTCTTGCAACCTTACCAATTGATGATAACGAATTCCTTTACGATACTTTTTTAGCCGCTGGGGAAGATAACAATGCAAAATTAATCGCTGAATACTTTACTTTTAGAGGATTACCAGCACGCTATGTTCATCCGAAAAAGGCTGGCATTATTGTAAGTTCTGAACCAGGAAATGCACGAATTCTTCCTTCGAGCTATGATAAAATTGAAGAATTGCGAAATGCAGAGGAAGTCTTGATCATCCCTGGATTCTTTGGAGTGACTATTGACAATCAAATTTGTACCTTCTCACGGGGAGGATCTGATATCACAGGATCCATCGTTGCTGCAGGGGTTAAGGCAGATCTGTATGAAAACTTTACAGATGTAGATGGGATCTTTGCTGCTCACCCTGGAATTATCAAACACCCACACTCTATCAAAGAACTAACCTATCGTGAAATGCGTGAACTAGCATATGCTGGTTTCTCCGTTCTTCATGATGAGGCCCTTCTTCCTGCTTATCGCGGTCGTATTCCATTGGTTATTAAAAACACCAATAACCCTAGCCACCCAGGTACTAGAATTGTTCTTGATCATACAGATCAAACTCTCCCTGTCGTTGGGATTGCTGCAGATGATGGTTTTGTCAGCATCAATATTTCTAAATACCTCATGAACCGTGAAGTCGGATTCGGGCGCAAAGTCCTTCAAATTTTAGAGGATTTAAACATTCGTTTTGAACATATGCCAACTGGTATTGATGATTTGTCCATCGTACTTAGAAATAGAGAATTGACACCAATCAAAGAAGCTGAAATTCTACGTCAATTGAAAACAAAAATGGAAGTTGATAAGGCTGAAATCGAACACGGCTTGTCTATTATCATGATTGTCGGTGAAAATATGAAGAGCCATGTCGGTGTAACTGCGACCGCAACTAGTGCCTTATCCAACCAAAATGTTAATTTGGCTATGATTTCACAAGGTGCTAGTGAAGTTTCTGTCATGTTCGTAGTCAAAACAGAAGAAAAAGAAAAAGCTTTACAGGCATTATATGCAGCCTTTTTTAACTAAAAACGTCTTCTTACCTTTAGAAGTTTTTCAGTTCCAGGTCATGAATCCTAAAAAATCCAGAGTTATTAAAAGCTCTGGATTTTTCTTATTAAGCTATATGAATTAGTTCACTTCAACCTTTTCAGTCCATGGACTTGCTGTTGTTACAAGGACGTCATTTAATTCTTCAACATTTCGGCGACCTTGATCTGCTAACCAAGCCTTAGCAGCTTCTTCACCTTCTTTGGCAAAAATAGCCACTGCATCTTTCCATGTCGCACGACCACAGAGCACACCATTAAAGGTCGAACCTGATTCTTTTGCAAAGACAAGAGTTTCTTGGAAAAGTTTAGCTGAGACACCTGCACTCAAATATATAAATGGCAAATGAGTAGCTTCCGATTGCTCTTTGAAATAGGCTCTTGCTTCGTCTGCAGTATAAACAGGTTCTTCGCTTGTATAGCCTTCGACAAAATTCATATTTACAGGGACTTCTACCTTAAGAACATCTGCATTATACCGTGGTTTGCTGAATTCACGCATTGCACCGTTTACCTTATGAGGTTTTAAGCTTGCATACTCCCGTGAAGTTACATCCATGTCACTTGCATCATAGGTTAGAATTTCTACAAAATAAGGAATATCTTCCGCAATACATTCACTACCAATCCGTTCAACCCAAGCATGTTTAATATCATTAATTTCAGGTTTGTCGTCTACGTCATAGTACAACAAAATTTTAACCGCATCTGCACCTAATTCTTTGATACGTTTTGCTGACCAATTTGGAAGAAGATCTGGTAAACGTCCTGGTGTCGAAGCATCATATCCGGTTTTTTCATAGGCAGCGATAAACCCACAATCTGCATGACGCAGTTCAGACGCAGGCACTCCATACTCTGCATCAAGAAGAATGGAACTGGCGTATGGGGTTAGTTCGCTAGAAATGACTTTTTTGAAGTCCACCAAAATGTCATCACCAAAATCTCCACCACCAGCGGCTGCTGCCAACAACCGTTTCAAGGCACCTCGTTGGTCAATCGCTAGTGCTGCGATAACCTGATTTTCATTTGACAAGCGAGTCATATGTTCAAACTTAGCTTGTGACAGTTGCAATTTTGTCATTAGAATCCTCCTTAAGAATATATAATAGATAATTATTAACCAAGTTTTTTAACATGATTTTTTCGGTTGATTAGCCGAATCGTTTCACACCATCTAAATAAGTAGCTTTCAGATGTCCTGCATCATCTACTACAATAAAATCAGCTGCACGACCTTCAGCAATTTGGCCACAAATATGATCAATATTGACAGAACGTGCTGGTGCTAATGAAGCCATACGTAATGCATCGGGAAGGCTGACCAATCCCCAGCTCACCACATTTTGTACAGCTTCAATCAATTCCAAAATAGAACCTGCCAAACTTCCACTTTCTTTGAGGCGAGCCGTTCCATCTTTAACAATGACTTCAAATTCCCCAAGTCTTGATTCGCCCTCGCCCATACCTCCGGCTCTCATACAGTCAGTGATTAGAACTGTCTCTTCTGCTCCACGGGCCTTAACCACAATTTCCGCTGCCGCTGGATGAACATGATGTCCGTCACAAATCATTTCTGCATAAACATCATGTAAACTTAAAGCTGCACCGACCATGCCAGGTTCACGATGATGTAGTCCACTCATACCATTATAGACATGTACAAAAATATTAGCACCTGCTTCAACCGCAGCCTGCGCTTGAGCAAAGGTTGCATCACTGTGTGCTAAAGCGGTATGAATAGCTTTGCTATTTGCAAATTCAATGAATTCTTTAACTCCTTCTCGTTCCGGAGCAATAGCAATCTTATTCACCAAACCATTCGATAGACTATGCCAGTGGTCTAACTTCTCAATAGAAGGATCACTCATATACTTAGGATTTTGAGCTCCCTTGTATTTTTCTGTAAAGAATGGCCCTTCCAAAAAGATACCTTGAATTTTAGCCCCTGTTTCTTCACCTGCATGTTGACCAATCGTTTCACAGACAGCATCTAAATTTTCAGTCGAATCTGTCAGTGTTGTCGGCAACCAAGAAGTAACACCACAGGCTAGCAAGCCATCTGAAATAACTTTAATTCCTTCAAAATCATTATCCATCACATCATGTGACGCATAGCCGTGGATATGGGTATCCACCAAGCCCGGTGCGATATGATAGTCTGAGTAATCTATTATTTTTCCATCTGGTTTTTCGGTAAAAATATGACCGAACCGCCCATCATCAGTAATTTCCAAATATGCATCAACTTTCTCACTATCTGCAAGAATAATTGATTTTGCTTTGATGTAGCTAACCATAGTGGCCCCCTTATATTTCATATATATTTTCTTAAACTGGTTATAACCATATATGATTATATTGTAGACCGATTCTCTTTTAATGTCAAGTAATTACCAGCATTCATTAGACCTCAATCATCAACATAAAGTACTATAGGTACTTTCTTTGGTATAGATATCCATTTGTCTATTACCACTTCCACTCATTAATACATGTAACATCAGATTATGACACATTTTAGAACCATGAGTGTGACATTCCCTCAGTCAGGAGATAGAGAACAAAAAAATCTATCATTTTCTGGTAGATTCGCTTACCACCGGAAAATGATAGATTTTTTGATTAAAAGTTGATTTATTTATCTTATTGATGTTTACGAGGCAAACGATCTGTCAATAAACATACAATCTCATAATTTATCGTACCAATATAATCAGCCCATTCTTGAACCGTTATTTCCTTGTCTTCTTCACGGCCTATCAAGGTTACTTTTGTTCCAACTTGATATGATTTCGGCAAACGGATCGTCATTTGATCCATGGAAATACGTCCAATAATTTCACAATATTGACCATCGACCAGAACATGGAAACCTTGGAGTCTTCGCACTACACCATCAGCGTATCCAACAGGAATAGTACCTATCCACTCAGTCTCTGAACTCTGATACGTTGACCCATATCCAAGAAAGGTACCTGCCTCGACTTGCTTAACATGTACGAGTTCAGAGTACAATCCCAGTGCAGGTTGGAGCTCAAATGGTAGTGTTAAGGTACGTCCACTAGGATTTAGACCATACAGAACATCCCCTAATCGAACCATGTTAAACACCGTATCTGCATGCCAGATACTTGTCGCTGAATTACTTGCATGAATCCAACGAGGCAATTCCGGTAACCTATCTAACCATTCCTTAAAACGTGTCAATTGCTCGCGGAAGTAATGTGCATCTTCTTCATCTGCTGTTGCAAAATGGGTAAAAATACCCTCAAATTCAAGATCCATCTCACTCATAAGATCAAGCACTTTCTCCAACTCAGACCAGTCTCTGAATCCAATTCTCCCCATTCCAGTATCTAGTTTAACATGAACAGCTAAACCAGCTAGATCCTGACCAGATGCTTTAACCAGCTCTAACCACTCTAAACTTGCAAGAGTGACACTGATATTTAACTTCAATGCTAAATGCAGATCGTCAACAGGTATAACTCCCAAAATCAAGATTGGGTGCTCTATTCCAGCCTGACGTAATTCGAACGCTTCATCCAAGTTTGAAACACAAAAACCTGCTACTTGGCTCGCTAACCGTCGAGCTACTGCAACAGCACCATGTCCATAAGCATTTGCTTTAATAACTGCAAATGCCTGTGTCTTTCTAGGCAAAGGTTCAATCACTTGTTCAAGATTAGCTGCTATAGCATCTAATTGAACCTCTATATAACTGGGTCGATGGTCACTTTCAATCATTATTTTCCTCCAAAATCACGCTTGCTTGTACAAATTCTCCAGAATGACTAATGCTCAGCCAAATTTTTCCACTAAACGGACTCTTCGCAATGTAGGGAGCCCCTTGGCGATTATTTAATACTTCAATATCTTGAAAACCCACTGTTCCAATACCGACTCCTAATGCCTTAGAAAATGCTTCTTTGACAGCCCAACGACCAGCTAAATATTCCAACTGTCGTCGCCCTTGCAAATCCTGATAGCGTTCAAATTCTTTTGCAGTCAGTACTTTTTTTGGGAACCCCTGATGTTTTTCGCGAGCACGCTCGATAGCCTTTATATCTTGAAGGTCAATCCCATGTCCAACAATCATGAATCGTGCTCCTTCTTTATACAATATTTTAAATACTTCAAAAGACTGGACAGCCGTCCAGTCCTTCATTCATCCCTAGACCTTGTATTCACCGGTCATACTTCCATCTTAGAACTAGTTTCTAAGTCAGTCATCGTTCGTTTTTTCAAAATACAGGAGTATTCCAGTCAAAAAACTGCCTTGATGAGCGAAAACTATTTCTTAAATAAAAGCAGATTACTTGTGAATACAAGTTCTTATTTACGGCCGTGACAATTTTTAAATTTCTTACCAGACTGACATGGACATGGATCATTCCGATCAACACCTTCAAATGAAACAGCATCTTTAGTTTGGACAGGTTGGTTTGGCATAATGTTCTTAACTGCCGTTGTACGTGATTCTTGTACTGAGCGTTCCCGTTCAATATTGTCATGAATCTGCGCTTTCATCATGAGTCGTGTAACTTCAAACTCAATTGCACCAATCATATCATTAAACATTGTAAAAGCTTCTGATTGATATTCTACAATTGGATTATTTTGCGCGTAGCCACGTAAGCTCACCGCATTACGTAATTGATCCATTGCATCGATATGATCAGTCCATTTATTGTCTACAACACGTAGAATGAGTACCTTCTGGAATTCGCGAATTCGATCTTCATCACGAAGCTTCTTCACTTGTGAATCATAGACTCTCAAAGCTAGTTCATACAATTCATCAATGATTTCTTTTTTATTCATTGATTTAAAGGATTCCGCATGCAATGTACCATCTTCAACCAATGTTGTATGAGCAAACTTAATAATCCCATCAATGGCTTCATCTTTTGAACCCAAGAAATGACCTTCCACTTGACGCTCAATGGTCCGCTTCATCATTGCCTTGATTTCAGGTGCCAAATCACGATCCGCTGTAATCACATCTTGACGTTGTTTGTAGATGATTTCACGTTGTTCACGCATAACGTCATCATATTGTAGAACTTGTTTACGTGAATCGTAGTTATTTCCTTCTACACGTTTCTGTGCTGATTCAACTTGACGTGTGAGCATTTTCGATTTGATTACAGACTCTTCTTCTGACAGGTTCATACGTTCCATAAACACCTTGATCCGTTCTGAACCAAAACGTTTCATCAAATCATCTTCGAGTGATAAGTAGAACTGAGATTCCCCTGGATCACCCTGACGACCTGAACGTCCACGAAGCTGATTATCAATACGGCGACTCTCATGACGTTCTGTACCAATCACACATAGCCCACCTAATTCTCGCACACCAGGACCTAACTTAATATCTGTACCACGTCCAGCCATGTTTGTTGCAATCGTAACAGCCCCACGCTGACCAGCATTCATGATGATTTGAGCTTCACGATAATGGTTTTTAGCATTCAATACCTCATGCGGAACGCCTGCAGCAACTAATTTTTGTGAAATCAAATCAGATGTTTCAACCGCAACTGTACCAACCAGTACTGGTTGACCTTTTTCATAACGGCGCTTCACATCAGCGATAACGGCGTTAAATTTGTACTCTAAGCTTGGATACAGCAAATCTTCATGGTCAACACGAGCAATAGGTCGATTTGTTGGAATTGGTACAACACGGATATTATAGATTTCACGAAACTCTTCTTCTTCTGTCTTACCTGTACCCGTCATACCTGCCAATTTTTTATACATACGGAAGAGGTTTTGGTAAGTGATCGAAGCACTGGTCTTCGATTCATTTTGAACAGGCACACCTTCTTTAGCTTCGATTGCTTGGTGTAGACCATCAGAATAGCGACGACCTTCCATGGTACGTCCTGTAAATGGATCGATAATCATGACTTCTTGATCTTCATTTACCAAATAATCAACATCATAGGTCATGATGTAATTAGCACGAAGGGCATTGTCTAAGAAGTGAGTGATGGCTACATTTTCAATGTCATATAGATTATTTAATTTGAAGAATTTTTCAGCCTTATCAATACCTGTATCAGATAAACCAATTGTTTTTGAAGGAACGTCAATAATATAGTCTTCCTTATCCAATGATTTAACCAAGTTATCCGCCAAGAAATATAATTGATTTGTTTCAGAACCTTGAGGACCAGAAACAATCAGTGGGGTACGAGCTTCGTCAATCAGGATAGAGTCCACTTCATCGACCAAGGCATAGTTTAATGGACGTTGCACCATATCCTCTGCACGAACGACCATATTATCTCTAAGGTAATCAAAACCGATTTCTGAGTTGGTAGAGTAGGTAATATCGCAGTTATAGGCTTCACGTTTTTCTAGCGGTGATTTAGCGGCCAGGTTAATTCCGACTGATAGTCCAAGCCAAGAATATAACTCACCCATTTCGGTCGCATCACGGGTTGTCAAATATTCATTTACCGTAACTACGTGAACACCTTTTCCTGAAAGGGCGTTCAAATAAACAGGCATAGTCGCAGTCAACGTTTTCCCTTCACCAGTACGCATTTCTGGTACATCACCATTGTGAAGAACAATCCCCCCCATAACCTGAACTTTATATGGATAGAGACCTAATACACGTCTAGCTCCTTCTCGAACAACTGCATACGCTTCATACAAAAGATCATCTAAGGATTCTCCCTTGCTGTAACGTTCTTTAAATTCAGTAGTCTTTGCTTGCAATTGCTCGTCACTGAGCGCAGCCATTTCATCAGCATAAGAAAATACTCTGTCTGCCATTTTTTCAAGTTTTCTTTGCTCTCCCTTGTCATTTTCAATGAGAGAACGAAGCACATTTGTTACCATACTGTTCATCCTATTTTCTCGTTTTAGTTCAATAATATATTATACCTTGAATATGCTGTTTTGGCAAGAATACGGCTAAAAGTCAATAAAATAAAGAGAGTTTATGAAAACCAAAAAAATAATCAAAGAAAAATAAGCTCAAATTAGTTCATAACACAACATTTCAAAGTTATTTAACTATCCTAATACTTGCCTGTCTAAATATGTAAATTTTAATATTGAAACACTTGTACTTTGAAAAGTCACTTATATTTTTTGCATACCTTAAAATGGGAAAACTAACTTTCACATTCTATATAGAATATCCAGTCACTAATACTCAATGAAAATCAAGTCAATAAGGTCTGTTTTACATTTCGAAGAGTATAAGATTTATCTTTCCAACATATCTTTTTATTCTGAAAAAATAGCAACCCTCTCATTAACAGGGTTGCCATTTCAACTTATCTCACTTTTATTTTTCAGATACTTTTTTTGCTAAGGCAAAATTACCAAGAGTTGCAGAACCATTTTCAGCAACAGCTGGTGTTACGATATATTCTTTGACATCTGGTGTTGGGAGATAATCGTTCATCAAACCGACAAACTTCTCACGTACACGATTAAGCATGTGCTCTTGAGCCATAACTCCTCCACCAAATACAATTACTTGCGGACGATAAAGCAAGGTTGCCTGTACGGCTGCTTGAGCAATGTAGTAAGCCTGCACATCCCAAACGTCTGAGTTGAGCTCGATCAATTCCCCACGAATACCTGTACGGCCTTCAAGAGAAGGACCTGCAGCTAAGCCTTCCAAACATCCATTGTGGAATGGACACATCCCTTTAAATTCATGTTTTACATCGTATGGGTGTAGGGCAACGTAAGTATGACCAGCTTCGGTATGACCTAATCCACCGATAAATTCACCATTCTGAATAGCACCTGCACCAATACCTGTACCGATTGTATAGTAAACTAAGCTCTTTACCCCTTTACGAACCAATGTTTCACCAAAAGCTGATGAATTCACATCTGTCGTGAAGTAGAATGGAATGTTAAATTCCTTAGCAATCAGACCAAGTAAATCAATATTTGACCAATGTGGTTTTGGGGTTGAAGTAATGTACCCATAGGTCTGAGAGTTTGGGTCAATATCGATTGGACCAAATGAACCAATAGCAATTCCTGCCAACCGGTCCTCATAGCGTTTGAAGAATTCGACTGTTCGTTCAATCGTTTCATAAGGAGTTGTCGTAGGAAATTGCGTTTTTTCAACAACTTGGAATTGTTCATCTCCTACGGCACAAACAAACTTTGTACCACCCGCTTCCAAGCTACCATATAATTTTGTCATGTGATGTTCTCCAAAAATTTTGTCACTAGTATTATACCATAGAAACAAACAGAGGAAAAAGGCTATTCCACCTTTTCCCTACTCTTTGTTCAATATAACTAAGATTCCTTAAAATCGGTTCACGATCTTATTTAGCTACTTTCAAGAAGTCTGCTCCGTGAGCAATGGTTCCTTCAGCAAGTGGTGAAACTTCAGCAAAGTCTGCTGTATTTGTTACGATCACCATCGTAGTATCATCTAGACCTGCTTCAGCAATTTTCGCAGCATCGAATTTAGCGATTGGAGTACCAGCTTTTACTTTATCGCCAGCTACTACTAATTTTTCAAATCCGTTACCGTTCATTGAAACAGTGTCAATACCAATATGGATAAGAATTTCAGCACCAGAAGCTGTTTTCAATCCGTAAGCATGACCTGTTTCAAAAGCAATTGTTACTTCTGCATCTGCTGGTGCATAAACAACACCCTCAGAAGGTTTAACAGCCAAACCTTTACCCATAGCTCCTGATGAGAAGACTGGGTCATTAACATTTTCAAGAGCAACTACATTACCTGAAAGTGGAGAAACAAGAGTTTCTTGTGCAGTAGAGATTTCTGCAGTTTCTTCAACTTCTTCTGAAGTTTCAACTACAGACGCTGTCACTGCTGCCGCAGCTGCTGTTGCTGCTTCATCAGCGAAAACTGCTGATGCTTTTGTCTTGCCATAAACGTAAGTAAAGGCAAAGGCTGCAGCAAAAGCAATCACCTCAGCAACTACATACATTGGGATAGACGATGCTTTGATTGAGAGGAATCCAATGAAACCAGCTGCTCCAAGAGATACAGCGATAACATGAGTCAAACCTGCAAAGAGGGCACCGATAGCTGAACCGGCAAGAGCACAGAAGAATGGGAATCTGTACTTCAAGTTAACCCCGAAGAGGGCAGGTTCTGTAATTCCAAGAAAGGCAGAAACTGCTGCTGAACCGGACAAACCTTTTGTTTTTGCATTTTTTGTCAAGAAATAGATAGCAAGAGTTGCAGCACCTTGCGCAACGTTAGCCATTGAAGCAACTACAAAGATGTAGTCTCCGTATCCTGTACCATTATTGTTGTAAGCAGACAATAGTTGTGTCTCGATGGCAGGGAATGATTGGTGAAGACCAGTCATTACGATCAATGAGTAAGTACCACCAAAGATACTCATACCCAGCGCACCAGTTGTATCGTACAACCAAACAATTGCGTTAGTAATCGCATCAGATACAGTCAACATCACAGGACCAATGACTGTAAATGTCAAGAAACCTGTAATCATTACTGACAATAATGGTGTGAATGTAAAGTCAACTGCTGATGGCAACTTCTTGTGGAAGAATTTTTCAAGCGTCGCAAGAAGCCATACTGCTGCAAGAACTGGAATAACCTGATATGCATAGTTTGTTTGAGCTACTTGGAAACCCAAAATATCCCAAAATGCTTCTTTACCACCCAAATCTGGAGTGGTCATGATCATACCAATAGCCGCACCGAGGAATTGGTTTGCACCAAAGCGTTTCGCAGCGGAGATACCTACAAGGACTGGCAAGAACATGAATGGAGCTGCTGACATCAACTGAATCATCGCAGAAACACCCTGGATAGCAGGATACATTTCCTCAATTGATTTTGGACCAAATAAATCTGGAGAAGTCAAGAAGTTACGAAGCGCCATCAATAGACCACCAGCAACGAGAGCCGGAATGATTGGCACAAAGATATCTGACAAGAGCTTGATCAAGTCCATCAATGGATTGAACTTCTTATCTTGCGCTGCAATCTGTTTCAAATCATCTGTTGAAACTTCTTTTAAGCCTGTAGCCTTGATGAGCTCTGCATATACAAAGTTTACATCACCAGGTCCGATGATAACTTGATACTGACCATTCGTACTGAATGTCCCTTTGACATCTGCATTGTCATCGAGTGCTTCTTGGTTCACTTTGGATTCATCCTTCAGAACCAAACGAAGACGAGTTGCACAGTGTGCTGCCGCAACTAGATTATCTTTCCCAACCGCTTCGATCACTTCGGCAGAAACTTTTTTATAATCCATTTACAAAAATCTCCTTTTTGTATATTTTTGTTTTTGAAAGTGTTTTCAAACTTTCGATGCTTTAATTATATCATTTTCCAGCTATATGTCAAACGTTTATCATATTTTTTTTCGAATTTATCAAAACCACTGTTAAAACTTGATTTTTTGCAAGAAAACGTTTACTATATTAATTGAAAAAATAGAATTTTGGAGACAATTATGACATTCACAACTGAGGAACGTTACAGAGCTTACGCTGACTGGACACCCGAATACATTGAAAAAATTAAAAAGAATACTGAAAGTTCACCTTGGAGAACCAACTTCCATATCGAAACACCGCATGGACTCTTGAACGACCCCAATGGGTTCTCTTATTTTAATGGAAAATGGACCTTGTTTTATCAATACTTTCCTTTTGGTGCAGCCCACGGCCTAAAATCATGGGTACATACTGAATCAACCGATCTGGTTCATTTTGAAGAAACAGGTACAGTCCTTTATCCAGATACTCCTTTAGACAGTCACGGCGCTTACTCTGGCTCTGCCATGGAATTTGGCGACAAGCTCTTTCTCTTCTATACTGGAAATGTCCGCGATGAAAATTGGGTTCGCCATCCATACCAAATCGGTGCCTTGATGGACAAAGATGGTAAGATTGAAAAGATTGATAAAGTCTTGATTGAGCAACCAGAAGATACCACTGACCATTTCCGTGATCCACAAATTTTCAACTATAAAGGGCAATATTACGCTATCGTCGGTGGACAAAATCTGGATAAAAAAGGAATTGTCAAACTTTATAAAGCTGAAAATAATGACTACCTCAACTGGTCCTATGTTGGTGACCTAGATTTTGCCAATGATACGACCGCTTATATGATGGAATGTCCGAATATTGCTTTTGTTGGTGAGCAACCCATCCTTCTCTACTGTCCTCAAGGTTTGGACAAAAAGGTTTTGGACTACGGCAATATCTATCCAAATATGTACAAGATTGGTCAGAGTTTCGATCCTCAGACAGCTACTATTGTAGAACCAGGTGAATTGACCAATTTGGACTATGGTTTTGAGTGCTATGCAACCCAGGCCTTTAATGCACCAGACGGTCGAACACTCTCTGTAAGCTGGTTGGCTCTTCCTGATGTGGAATACCCAACCGATGCTTATGACTACCAAGGCTGTCTGTCATTGGTTAAAGAATTAACCATCAAGGACGGTAAGCTCTACCAATATCCAGTCGATGCTATTACCAGTCTTCGTAAAGAAGCTCAGCCATTTTCAGCCCAAAAAGAAACTAATAATGTTTACGAATTGGAACTTGACTTCTCAGCTGGAAACAAGCACGAACTAGTTCTATTTGCAAATGAAGAAAAGAACGGCTTGATCCTGACAGTAGATACAGAAAACGGTCAGATTACCTTAGACCGAGGCAACTGTGGCAAGCCATTTGCTTTGGAATTTGGGACAACTCGTTCATGTGAAGTTGAACCTGGAGCAATAACTGCAAATATCTTTATCGATAAGTCAGTCTTTGAAATTTTTATTAATAAAGGAGAAAAAGTATTTTCAGGCCGCGTCTTCCCAGATGCCGATCAAAACGGAATTGTCATCCGAACAGGGGCACCGACTGGAACCTACTACCACTTAGATTATGGTCGCAAAACTAACTGATGTAGCACAGTTAGCTGGGGTTAGCCCCACTACTGTCTCACGCGTTATCAATAAAAAAGGATACCTTTCTGAAAAAACCATTCGCAATGTTGAGGAAGCCATGCGTGAACTAGGTTATAAACCGAACAACCTGGCACGTAGCTTACAAGGTAAATCCGCAAAATTAGTTGGTCTCATCTTTCCAACCATCAACAATATTTTCTATTCTGAGCTAATAGGACATCTAGAAAAAGAACTTTTTGATCGAGGTTATAAAACCATTATTTGTAATAGCCAACATGAATCCGATAAGGAACGTGAATATCTAGAAATGCTGGCAGCAAACCAAGTTGATGGTATTATTTCAGGTAGTCACAATTTGGGAATTCAAGACTACGATCGCGTCGTCGCACCAATTATTGCTTTTGACCGCAACCTCTCTCCTTCCATTCCCATTGTCTCTTCTGATAATTTTGCTGGCGGGATATTAGCTGCCCAAACCTTACAAAAAGCGGGATGTCACAATCCATTAATGATTACGGGAAATGACGACTCTAATTCTCCAACTGGACTACGACAAGTAGGCTTCACTTCTATTTTAGATGAAGCTAAAGTTTTTAAAATCGCAAGCGACTTATCCCCAGTAAGAAAAGAAATGGAGATTCGCTCAATACTTGAAAAATACAAACCAGATGGCATTTTTGTTTCTGGCGATGCGACAGCTATGCTGGTTTGGAATGTGGCTCGTTCTTTAAAATTATCCATTCCAGAGGATATCAAATTAATTGGTTATGACGGTACGAGCTTTATTGAGAGTTATTATCCTCAATTAACAACCATCAAACAGCCATTGGTCGAGATCGCACGGTTGTTAGTTGATTTACTGATTGATAAGATTGAGGGAAAGAAACTCCCAAAAACAGACTATATTTTACCAATCACCCTTTTAGCTGGGGCGAGTGTATAAAAGAGACTGTACTTGAGTTGAGATCAAGTACAGTCTTTTTCACTTTTCATTCTACAATAAAAGAAGAAACCTTATTTGGCTTCTTCTTTTATAAACTGGCTTAGTACACCGTTGACAAATTTAGCAGATGCATCATCTGAAAATTCTTTGGCTAGTTCAACTGCTTCATTGACTGCAACACGATCTGGCGTTTCTTCAAAATATAAAATTTCAAATAATCCTAATCGCATGATATTCTTATCAATTAAAGTCAAACGATCCAAGGTCCAGCCTGATTTTAGTCGAGTGGATAATTCTTTATCCAACTCCTCACGATAATCCGCTACACCATTGACAAGATTAAGAAGGAAAAGTGGAATTTCAATTCCTTCTTGCTCATCTTCTTTATCATAAAGGTAAGAAAACTGAGCAGCTTGAACGGGTTCTTGTCCAAATTCAAGCGATACGATTGCCTGCAACGCACATTTCCGCAAGGCATGTCTATTATTCTTCATCAAGGAAATCCTCTCCGAATAAATCTTTCAATGCTGGTTTTGGTGTCTTATCAGGAACAATGCCATTGACATGGATATTGACAGCATCAACTTGTACATCTGCATAATTTAGAACTGCTGTTTTAACAGCACGTTGAATATCCATAGATACGGCAGGTACATTGACACCATACTCTAAATAAACATAAATATCTGCTGTTACTCGACCTTCTTCATCCGTCTCAAGGTAAATTCCTTTATTTAGAGATGTTTTTGACCAGCTATCTGCTACTCTTTTATTCTGGAGGGAATGTACCCCATCCACTTTAGCGGCAGCAATGCCTGTAATTACTTCAAGAACGCGTGGCGCAATAACAATTTCGCCCTGATATTCTACTGTCATAGGCTCTCCTTTCCTAAGAGGAAACGCTTAAGCGCGTGAAACGTATGTTCCCTCTGCTGTATTAATAACAAGTTTTTGACCTGCTTCAATAAAATCTGGTACGTTAACAACAAGACCAGTCTCCATAGTCGCTGGCTTACCAGAACCTGTCACTGTTGCACCTTTGATAGATGGTTGTGTTTCAGCAACGACCAATTCAACAGTTGTTGGGACAGTGACACCAATCACTTCTGTTCCATAGAATTGAATTTTTACATCTGAGTTTTCTAAAATGTATAGTAATTCTTCTTGGATTGTAGCTACTGGAATTTCATATTGATCATACGTTTCAGTGTTCATGAAATAAGCAGTGTCATCCATTTGGTAAAGATATTGAGCTGGAACAGTCTCGATAATAGCTTGTTCAAATTTTTCATCTGGACGGTAAGTTGTATCGAAAGTAGATCCTGTACGCACATCACGCAACTTCATACGCATGATTGTATTTCCCTTACCAGGTTTGTGATGACTTGCTTCCAAGACCTTAATCAATTTGCCTTCCGCTTCAAAGGTCATACCTGCTCTAAGTTTACTTGCTTCAATCATTTGAATGTTTACCTCTTAAAAATAATTTATTCGTTTTATTTTACCATAAATCAGCAAATTTCTCAAATGACAATCAATTCTTTTGGAGCTAGCGTCAAAACTTCACACCCTGTTTCAGTGATTAATAAGTCATCTTCAATCCGGACACCATATTTGTCATCCAAATAGATACCCGGCTCATCCGTCAAGACCATACCTGCCTTGATAGCTTCGTCAGATTTTCCAAAATACGGATACTCATGAATATCTAAACCGATACCGTGACCGATGCCATGTGTAAAGTTGGCTCCGTACCCCGCCGCATTGATAATCTCACGAGGAATAGCGTCAAACTCGCGGTAGGTGACTCCTTCCTTGGCTTGCTCAATTAAAGCCTTATTGGCCCGCAAGACCACATCGTAAATCTCACGCTCTTGATCTGTCACATGACCGATATGGATGGTCCGTGTCATATCGCTGACATAATGTTGGTAATAGCAACCAAAATCCAGCGTCAAGGTCTCACCAGTTTGGATAACCTTTTCAGATGCTCTTCCATGAGGCATAGCAGAGCGGTAGCCAGATGCCACGATAAACTCAAATGATCCCCCTTCTGCACCTAGTTGACGCATGCGATGGTCAAGGAAATGATTGATGTCCATCTCAGTCGTCTGACCTGGTTTGATAAAGTCAAGAACATCAATAAAAGCCTGATCCGAAATTTGACATGCACGGCGAATGGTCGCAATTTCTTTTTCATCCTTAATCATGCGCAAGTCTTCGATAAAGTTTGACATAGCAACCAGTTGATATTCCTCAAAAATGCTGGTCAGACTTTGATAGAAACCATAGGTCACCTCGCTATCAAAACCAATGGTTTCAACCCCATCTTCCTTAATCACCTTTGCAATCTCTTCAAGGGCAAAACGGCTCTCGATAATATCAAAACCTTTTACTGATGCCTTGGCTATCAAGGTATAACGCGAATCAGTCACAAACAAGCGACGTTTGCTACTGATGAACACTGTCGCCTCCGTTCCCCAAAAACCGGTTAAATAATAAATATTATTTTGCCCTGTCACTAAGATTCCGCCAACCTCTGATTGAGCTAATTTTGCTTCAAATTTCCCAAGTCTTTTTTGCATCCTACACCTCCGAAGATTTTGTAACTATTATAGCAGAAATGAAGATAAATACCAATAAATTCTTAGCAGGACAAGCAAAAAGCCGCTAGAGCGACTTTATTAACTTGCTTATTTCAACTTCATTTTCAGATATTGGCCTGTGAAGCTAGATGGATTTTGAGCAACTTCTTCTGGTGTTCCTGTTGCGACAACAGTACCACCACCAATACCACCCTCTGGTCCCATATCAATAATGTGGTCAGCTGTCTTAATCACATCCAAATTGTGCTCAATGACCAGAACAGTATTACCGTCATCGACAAAGCGGGCCAAGACCTTGAGTAACTGGGCAATATCCTCGGTATGCAGGCCAGTCGTTGGCTCATCCAGAATATAGAGAGATTTACCAGTTGATCGCTTGTGAAGCTCCGATGCCAATTTCATCCGTTGGGCTTCACCACCTGACAGGGTTGTCGCAGGTTGTCCAAGAGTAACATAACCCAAGCCCACATCTTGAATGGTGCGGAGCTTCCGTTCGATTTTTGGAATATGTTTAAAGAATTCCACCGCATCATTGACCGTCATATCAAGGACCTGAGCAATATTTTTCTCCTTGTAGTGTACTTCCAAGGTTTCAGAATTATAGCGTTGACCATGGCAGACTTCACATGGGACAAATACGTCTGGAAGGAAGTGCATTTCAATCTTGATGATCCCGTCACCAGAACAAGCTTCACAACGACCACCTTTGACGTTAAAGGAGAAGCGTCCCTTCTTGTAGCCACGGATTTTCGCTTCATTGGTCTGAGCAAAGAGGTCTCGAATGTCATCAAATACACCTGTGTAAGTGGCTGGGTTGGAACGCGGTGTCCGTCCAATCGGGCTTTGGTCAATATCAATCAGGCGATCCAAATGTTCAATTCCAGAAATGGACTTGAACTTGCCTGGCTTGTCCGAATTGCGATTGAGTTTCTGTGCAATAGCTTTTTTCAAAATGGAATTGACCAAAGTTGACTTACCAGAGCCAGACACCCCTGTCACCGCTACAAATTTTCCAAGTGGGAAACGAACTGTTACATCTTGCAGGTTGTTTTCTTTGGCACCTATCACCTCTAAGAAACGACCATTTCCAACACGACGCTCTAAAGGAACTGGAATTTGGCGCTTCCCAGAAAGGTACTGGCCTGTAATAGACTTTTTATTTTTAGCAACTTGATCCGGAGTCCCGGAAGCAACAACTTCTCCACCAAAGACACCCGCACCTGGACCAATGTCAATCAACCAGTCCGCCTCACGCATGGTGTCCTCATCATGCTCCACCACAATCAATGTATTGCCCAAATCACGCATTTTCTTAAGACTAGCAATCAGACGGTCATTGTCCCGCTGGTGCAGACCAATTGACGGCTCATCCAAGATGTAAAGGACACCAGACAGGTTTGAGCCAATCTGAGTCGCCAAACGAATCCGCTGACTCTCACCACCTGATAGGGTCCCAGCTGCTCGGGACAGCGTCAGGTAGTTAAGACCAACGTTGTTGAGGAAAGTCAGGCGATCCTTGATTTCCTTGACAATTGGCGTAGCAATCGTCGCTTCATTTTCAGACAAGGTCAGATTTTCAATGACTTGCAAATGATCCGCTACGGATAAGTCAGACAACTGCCCGATATGAAGTCCCTCCTCCCCACCAACCTTAACAGAAAGAGCTTGGTCATTGAGGCGATAGCCGTGGCAGGTCCCACAGGTCAATTCATTCATGTAAGTCTTCATGACTGTCCGTGTATAATCACTATTGGTTTCACGGTAGCGGCGGTTTATATTCGTAATCAATCCTTCAAATGGAATATCAATATCCCGCACCCCACCAAATTCATTTTCATAGTGGAAATGGAATTCTTTCCCATCAGAGCCATTGAAAATCAGATTTTTTTCAACCTCAGTTAGCTGCTCGAATGGCGTATCCATATCTATCCCAAAGTGATTCATGGCCTGTTCCAACATTTGAGGATAATAATTCGATGAAATTGGATTCCAAGGGGCTAAAGCACCTTCACGCAAGGTCTTGCTGGCATCTGGGACTATCAAATCTGTATCCACTTCGAGCTTCATGCCAAGCCCATCACAATCACTACAAGACCCAAAAGGAGCATTAAATGAGAAAAGACGAGGTTCTAACTCTGGCACCGTAAAACCACAAACTGGACAGGCATAGTATTCGGAGAATAGCATTTCCTTGTCATCCATGGTATCGATGATAACATAGCCGTCTGCAATTCGAAGCGCTGCCTCAACCGAATCAAACAAGCGAGAACGAATGCCCTCTTTGATGACTATCCGATCGACAACAACCTCAATATTATGTGCCTTACTCTTTGACAACTCTGGAACTTCCGACACATCATAGACATCTCCATTGACACGGACCCGAACATAGCCATCCTTCTGAATTTTTTCAAAAATCGTCTTATGTTGCCCTTTTTTCTTACGTACAATCGGCGCCAAGATTTGTAACCGCTGACGTTCAGGCAATTCCAAAACCTCATCAACGATTTGTTCGACTGAAGATGCCGCAATTGCACCATGACCATTGATACAGTAAGGAACTCCGACCCGTGCATAGAGCAAACGGAGATAATCATTGATTTCAGTAGCCGTCCCCACTGTCGAGCGTGGGTTACGCGAGGTTGTTTTTTGGTCTATGGAAATAGCAGGGCTGAGCCCCTCTATGGAATCCACATCAGGCTTGTCCATGTTGCCCAAGAACTGACGAGCATAGGCAGACAAAGACTCCACATAACGACGTTGACCTTCGGCATACAAGGTATCAAAAGCCAAACTCGACTTACCAGACCCTGACAAACCAGTCACCACCACCAACTTCTCACGCGGAATGGTCACATCAATGTTTTTTAAATTATGGGCACGCGCCCCATGAATTACAATATTTTCTTGCATAATTTAAGATACAAAGCCCGTAAAACGCAAGGTGAAAATAGGAAATTCGACGAAGAGCGTTAACGCTCTAGGAGGATTTATCTTTTTCACACAGCGTTTAGGGCGTGTTCATTTCCTTTCTAATTATAAGTGCGTTCACAAGATAACTGGTGACGGTCGATTAACTCCGCGTCACCAGACGAAACTGCCTATGGGCAATTTCTATATCTTGTATTAGCTCGATTTTCAAAAAATATCGTTTTGAAAATCTCACGTCAAGAAACCGTATAAAACTCGACGCTTTTAGCACGCATTCAAATCCTTTCTTAAGATACAGAGGGCGTTGTAACAGTCTGGGAGACTGATACAATCGGGAAGTAGGGAAAACGCAGTTTTCCTCATTTCACCAACATCATTAGCACGTGTTCATTTCCTTTCTAAGATACAAAGCCCGTAAAACGCAAGGTGAAAATAGGCGGTAAGTCCGAAATCTTTGATTTCGAAGACGCACCCCCGTCAAGACAACTAGTGCTTTCACAGGTCGAAAGCCGAAGAAAGCACAGATGTCTACGACGCAGAAGCCAGTTTCCATGCTGAAACATGAGGCAACTAGTACTTTTTCACACCGCATTTAGCACGTGTTCATTTCCTTCCTCAAGGACTTTCATTAGTTGAAAGAGAAAAAGGTTTGGACTATAATTTTCAATCATTCAACCCCTTAAAAATCCGTACAACTTACTTATTAAACGTCTTCATATTATATCACATTTATTCAGAAAACCTTTCCGTTATGGTACTTTTTTGGTATAATAGAGGTTGCGTTAACGAATCAAATCAAAAGGAGGGCAAAGATATGAAACAGATTTTTCTATCAACAATGACTGATTTAGAAGAAATCCAAACCTTTGAACCAGGGGCTTGGATTAATTTGGTTAACCCCTCCCAGAGCGAATCTATGGAAGTAGCTGAGCACTACAAGATTGACATTGCCGATTTACGGGCTCCACTCGATGCTGAGGAATCTTCTCGTATTACTGTTGAAGATGACTATACACTCATTATCGTAGACGTCCCTATTTTGGAAGAACGGAATAATAAAACGTATTACATCACTATTCCGCTCGGCATCATTTTGACAGATGAAGCCATCATCACTACTTGTTTAGAAGAGTTACCATTATTTGAACAATTTATTCATCGTCGCATACGAAATTTCTTTACCTTTATGAAATCTCGTTTTGTTTTCCAAATTCTCTATCGTAATGCCCAGCTATATCTTTCTGCCCTACGTACAATTGACAGAAAGAGCGAAGAAATTGAAAAACAACTGCATGAAGCAACACGAAACGAAGAACTAATTGTACTGATGGAATTGGAAAAAACAATCGTCTACTTCAAAGCTTCCCTAAAAACCAATGAACGATTGGTTAAAAAACTGGCAAGTTCTACACGCTTACTTCGGAAATATGAAGAAGATGAAGATTTGTTGGAAGATACATTAGTCGAAACGCAACAGGCTATTGAGATGGCAGATATCTATGGTTCCATCTTGAATTCGATGACACATGCCTTTGCTTCCGTTATCTCAAATAACCAGAATACAATCATGAAGACATTGGCTCTCATGACCATTGTTATGTCTATTCCAACCATGGTATTTTCTGCCTACGGTATGAACTTCAAGGATAATATTATCCCATTTAATGATATCCCATATGCATTTTGGTGGATTATCCTATTTGCCTTTGCTATTAGCTTATCACTTACCTTCTACTTCATTCGTAAGAGATGGTTTTAACTTAAGGAGATGAATATGTCATTTACAGAAATCAACGGATTGACGAAGAAAAATCAAGAATTTATCCATATTGCTACTAACCAACTGATTAAAGATGGAAAATCAGATAGCGAAATAAAAGAGTTATTAGAAGAGATTCTACCGACTATCATTGAGAATCAAAAAAATGGTACTACTGCACGTAACTTGTATGGGGCACCGAGTGAATGGGCATCTAGTAAATCTACTTCTGCTAAAGAGAAGAATGACCAAGTAGAATACAATGAAAATCCATGGCTCATGTGGGTTGATTCTAGTTTGCTTATGTTAGCAATTATCGCTGGTGTCAATGGATTGATGAACCTCTTCGGTCAAGGTGCTCAATACGGTCTAGTTACTTTATTAGTCATTGGTTTTGGAGTCGGCGCTGGTATGTACTTTATGTACCACTTCGTTTATAGAGAGCAAATCAAAACTGGCCAACGCCCTAAATTATTGAAGGCCATCGCTTTCCTTGGACTCGCTACCTTGGCTTGGTCAGTCGTCTTCATTCTAGCTGCATTGATTCCATCATCACTCAATCCTATTTTACACCCTATTGTTACTATCCTTATCGGAGCAACAGCATTCGGTATTCGTTATCTTTTGAAAAAGAAATATAATATCCGCAGTGCTATGACACCTGTTCAATAAAAACAAAGCGATTGGATTTTCCAGTCGCTTTTGTCTATCTATACAGTCCAGCTATCAAATCATCTGATACTCAATGAAAATCAAAATTGCTCCAAAGGTTCGGGGAACCTTTGGAGGTTGGAAAAGGAAGCCATAGAAACAGTCTATCACCAGACTGGACCTCGCTTTTGCATTTCTTGGCTCGGGTTGAAACAGTCTATCACCAGACTGGACCTCGCTTTTGCATTTCTTGGCTCGGGTTGAAACAGTCTATCACCAGACTGGACCTCGCTTTTGCATTTCTTGGCTCGGGTTGAAACAGTCTATCCCCAGACTGTTTCAATCCACCAGACCATTACTCGTACTCAAATTTTCAAACTCAAGAAAAAACGGTCCACTCTCGCCGTTGCGCCTTTCCAGTTTCTAGGGCGCAAGCTAAAAAGACCCGTCAGGGTCTCAATTCGCCTTCTAATTTCCGAGCTCATGAAAAAACAGTCCATACTGTTATTGCGCTTTTCGCATTTCTAGAGCGCAAGAAAAAATCGCCACACAGGGCGATTTTTTTAATCTTCGTTTACGAATGGTAAAAGAGCCATAACGCGAGCACGTTTGATAGCTGTTGTTACTTTACGTTGGTTTTTAGCTGAAGTTCCAGTTACACGGCGTGGAAGGATTTTTCCACGTTCAGAAATGAAACGGCTAAGAAGCTCAGTATCTTTGTAATCAACATATTCAATTTTGTTAGCTGCGATATAGTCAACTTTTTTACGGCGTTTGAAACCGCCACGACGTTGTTGAGCCATGTGTGTTCTCCTTTATATTATTAGTTTCTGACCTAGAATGGTAGGTCATCGTCTGATATATCCATTGGATTGCTTGCTCCAAATGGACTTTCTTCTCGAGCGAAGTTCGGTGTAGATTGCGCAGGCGCTTGATAAGGCGAGTTATAATCATTGCCACCAGCAAAGGAATTACCAGCTGAATAACCGCCACCTTGGCCTTCACGGGCAGTACGGCTTTCCAATAGTTGGAAACTTTCTGCAACTACCTCTGTAACGTAGACACGTTGCCCCTGTTGGTTATCATAGCTACGAGTCTGAATACGACCTGTAACACCAATCAGCGCACCTTTTTTAGCCCAATTCGCCAAATTTTCAGCTTGTTGGCGCCAAATGACTACGTTAATAAAGTCCGCTTCACGTTCACCATTTTGATTTTTAAAATTGCGGTTAACCGCCAAGGTAAAAGTCGCAACAGCCTGGTTAGACGGAGTATAACGAAGTTCTGCATCACGGGTCATGCGACCAACCAATACTACATTATTAATCATAAAGTACCTTCTTACGCGTCAAGTTTGACAATCATGTGACGAAGAATGTCGCCGTTGATTTTTGACAAACGGTCAAACTCTTTAAGAGCTTCATCGTTGCTAGCTTCAACGTTAACGACATGGTACAAACCTTCGCGGAAATCTTTGATTTCGTATGCAAGGCGACGTTTTTCCCATGCTTTTGATTCAACGATAGTTGCACCGTTGTCAGTCAAGATAGAGTCAAAGCGTGCTACCAAAGCGTTTTTAGCTTCTTCTTCAATGTTTGGACGAATAATATAAAGAATTTCGTATTTAGCCATTGATATGTTCCTCCTTTTGGTCTAATGACTCATGGTCTAGCCACGAGTAAGTGAGGGATACTCACAGAAAATAATTATACCATAATATAGAAAATGTGCAAGTAAAAATACTTTACTGAAAACAATTTCACATTCAATAATCTATGCAACAATCGCTTTTGCGACTTCTTCTGTTGTCATACGCGAGAAATAATGAGTAGTATCAATCTCTTGAAGTTTAGCAAGTACATCCGCATATTCATAACGTGTACCAACTAGTAAGTCTTCAACATCAGCTACATCCCCAATACCGAAGAAGTCACCGTAAATCTTGATGGATTCGATGACAGATTTTTCAGCCTTGATATAGGTTGTGATTTTACCAGCCGGGTAACGAACGCTACGCTCCACAGTGTATTCTGGTGTTTGACCGTAGGTCCAATCCCATGTTGCAAACTGCGAATCACGGATTTCTTGGATTCGAGCCAAATCATCCTCAGTCAACACATATTCATCCATTTCTGGATATTCTTGCTTCATCTGGTTGAGGATGGCATCCTTGAACTCCAGAACGGTCATCTTCTCTGGCAACTCGTTGTTAATGTTGGTCACACGGGCACGAACGGATTTAACACCTTTGGACTCGATTTTGTCTTTGCTGACTTTAAGAGCACTTGCTAGGACAGACATATCAACATCAAAGAGCAAGCAACCGTGGTGCATCATACGACCTTTTGCATATGCTTGGGCATTACCACAAATTTTCTTGCCGTCAATTTCAAGGTCATTACGACCAGTAAAGTTAGCCTCTACGCCGAGTGTTGCAAGAGTATCGATAACGGGCTTAGAGAAAGTTTTAAAGTCAAATGCACCTTCTTCAGATTTATTTGAAATAATGGTGTAGTTGAGATTGTTTAAATCATGGTAAACCGCTCCACCACCGGACAAACGGCGAACAACATGGATACCATGAGCATCTGTATATTCCTTGTTAATTTCTTGGATAGCATTTTGATGCTTTCCAATGATGATAGCTGGTTCATTAATCCAAAGGATGAAAATTTCATCAATATCAGTTAATTCTTTGAATGCATAGGCTTCTAGGGCAATGTTGTAAGCTGGGTCATTGCTGTTATTTACGATATATTTCATGCAAAACTCCTTTATTGTTAACTAATTTTTATTATAGTGGAAACGATAACAAAAGACAAGTCCGAAGACCTGTCTTTCAAACATTATTCCACGTCAGCTCCATTTGTAGAGATGACTTTTTTATACCAATCAAATTATTTTTTCTTAGAGCGTTTGAGTGTGCCATTCCCCTCATTGTCACGGTCAACATAAATGAAGCCGTAGCGTTTTTTCATTTCGCCCGTTCCAGCAGACACTAGGTCAATACAGCCCCAAGTGGTGTAACCCAAGAGTTCTACACCGTCTTCGACAATAGCATCTCTCATTGCCAAGACGTGTTGACGGAGGTAGTCGATACGGTAATCATCTTCTACATAGCCATTTTCATCTGGTGTGTCAACTGCTCCCAGACCATTTTCAACCACAAAGAGTGGTTTTTGATAGCGATCCCATATGGAATTGATGGTAATGCGGAAACCGAGCGGGTCAATCTGCCAGCCCCATTCTGATGCGTCTAGGTAAGGATTTTTAATGGAAGCAAAGATATTGCCTGCTGTTTTTTCCTTCTCTACAGGATCTCCAGAAGCCACACGGCTAGAGTAGTAAGAGAAGGAAATAAAGTCCACCGTATGCTCTTTCAGGAGTGCTAGGTCTTCGTCGGTCATTTCAATCTCAATGCCTGCACGCTCCCATTTCTTCTTGGCATAGTTTGGATAATAGCCACGTGCCTGAACATCGATGAAGAAATAATTTTCACTTTTCAACTCCACATCCAAATGTTACTAACTTTTGAACATCATTTTGCTGTCCGTTAAACAAGCCTGCCACTATTTTTGATCCAACAATAACACCGTCAGAAACACGATTGAAACGTAGGATATCTTCTTGACTAGAGACACCAAAACCTGTAAGAACTGGCACAGGTGACAGTTCTGTTAATTCGTGCAAATGATAATCTAAATCATCTGTGTATTGGTTAGATTTCCCTGTGACCCCATTAATAGCCACAGCATAAACAAATCCTTGAGCATCTTGCACCAACTGCCTTTGTCTATCCTCATCAGTCGTCAAACTAACCAAACGAATCAGGCAAATATCTCTTTCTTGCAAATAAGCTTTCAAAATTGATTCTTGCTCATAAGGCAAATCTGGAATGATCAAGCCTTTGACACTCGTTTGTTCTAAATCATCAATAAATCGTTCTAAACCATATTGGAATACTGGATTAAAATACGTCATGATAATCAGAGGAACTTGACTAGCCTCCTCTTTCAATTTTTTGACTATGGAAGCTAATGTCACTCCCTTAGCTAGGCTTCGTTGGCCTGCGGCCTCGATAACAGGTCCATCAGCTACAGGGTCTGAAAAGGGTACACCTATTTCGATTGCTGAAACACCCGATTGTTCAAGGAATTGAATGGTTTCGAATAGCCCATCCAACCCCTGATTATGGTCACCAGCCATAATGTAAGGAATAAAAATTCCTTTTTGAGCATTCTTTAATTCCTGTAAACGAACTTGTAAGGTTTTGGTCATATTAGTTCTCCTTTTTTTCTGCTTGTAGCCTTTCTCGAACTTGTGCAACATCTTTATCCCCTCGACCTGAAAGACAAACAATGATGGATTTATCTGGCCCTAATTCTTTTGCCAGGGTTGGCAAATATGCAATAGCGTGACTGGACTCTAGAGCAGGAATAATACCTTCTAAACGGGATAAGAGCTTAAAGCCTTCTAAAGCCTCTTCATCTGTTACAGAAACGTAGGTAGCGCGATCAATTGCATTAAAGTAACTATGTTCTGGACCAATCCCAGGATAATCAAGACCTGCCGAAATAGAGAATGCTTCTAAAATTTGACCATTTTCATCCTGTAGAACATCCATCAAAGCCCCATGAAGAACTCCTGGTCGTCCCTTAGCAAAAGTTGCCGCATGGAAGTCTGTCTCCAATCCAAGTCCTGCAGCCTCAACACCATACATTGCAACAGAGGTATCATCCACAAAAGGATAGAAAAGGCCCATTGCATTAGATCCTCCACCTATACATGCCAAGAGAGCATCTGGTAACCGTCCACCAGAAATCTCTGCAAATTGACGTTTTGCCTCTTTTCCAATTACGCTCTGAAAGTCACGGACAATTTCTGGAAATGGTGCTGGTCCAAGGACAGATCCCATAACATAATGGGTATCTTCAACTTGAGCAACCCAAGCTCGAAGAGCTGCATTTACCGCATCTTTTAGCACGCGCGACCCATCCGTTACGGCATGAACCTTTGCACCTAATAATTCCATGCGAAAAACGTTGAGAGCCTGGCGTTTAACATCCTCTTCCCCCATATAAATGGTACATTCCATATCAAAGAGGGCTGCTGCGGTAGCTGTTGCAACACCGTGTTGCCCCGCGCCAGTTTCAGCAATAATTTTTTTCTTTCCCATCCGTTTCGCAAGCAATACCTGCCCCAACGAATTGTTAATTTTATGGGCACCCGTATGATTCAGATCTTCGCGTTTTAGATAGATTTTAGCACCTCCGCAGTAATCTGTAAGGCGTTTGGCAAAGTAGAGGGGATTTTCTCGTCCAACATACTGGACAAGCAATTCTTCAAATTCCGCCTGAAAGGCTGGATCTTCTTTGGCAGTTCGGTAGGTCTGTTCTAGTTCTAATACAGCAGTCATCAATGTCTCTGGCACGAATCGACCGCCGTATTCTCCAAAGAATCCGTCTTTATTTGGTTGTTGGTAAGTCATAGTTTCACTCTTTCTATAAATGCTTTTATTTTTTCAACATCCTTTTGCCCATTTGTCTCAACACCCGAGGAGACATCTACGGCATAAGGAGTAAATAAGGATTGTGCTTCTGCTACATTGTCCACTGTCAAGCCCCCTGCAATGAAAAATGGTTTTTCAATGTTATGACGGGCTAATAGTTTCCAATCAAAAAGTTGACCCGATCCTGCCTTTGGAGCATCAAAGAGAAGGTAGTCTGCATTTGTATTCAACTGCCCTAGGGTATTGTCCAGTTGAATGGCTCGAATGATTGGAACTGAAATGTGATGCGATAGACATTCATCCCAGTTACCATGGATCTGAATCAAGTCCAATGGAACCACCGAAATAGCCGCTTCTAGTTCTTTCAAACTTGGTTGGACAAATACCCCTACTATTTTTACTGTAGAAGGAATCAACTGGGCCAACTCATGTGCTTTTTCAAAGCTCACTCGCCGCTTACTTGGTGCAAATACAAATCCAATATAATCCGCTCCTGCTTCAACTGCAGCATACACCGCCTCCTTAGTAGATAGCCCACAAATTTTAACCTTTGTCAATCGATAACTCCTTTACTTTTTGCGCAACATCTTCCGACTGCATCAGTGCTGTTCCGACTAAGAGTGCATGAAAGTAGGGAGCAAGGAGTTCAGCTTGTTCATTTGTAAAAATGCCTGATTCTGATACATACACTCTGTCCGGTAGAAAATGAGGTGCTAAGTCAAGACTAGTTTGAAGGGATACTTCAAATGTTGTTAGGTTCCGATTGTTGACACCAATTATCTTTGCGCCAATGCGATGAGCAATGTCTAATTCTGAAAGATTATGAGTCTCAACCAATACTTCCAGACCCAAACGGGTTGCAAATTCAAACAATTCTTTGAGCCTGTCTTCGGACAAAGCCGCCACAATCAATAGTATCACTGTAGCACCTGCATTAAGACTGCGAATAATTTGTTTTTCATCAATGATAAAATCTTTCGCTAATGTCGGAATTGAAACCAAATCTGAGATTTGACGAAGAAACTGTACATCCCCCTTAAAGAAAATTTGGTCAGTCAATACTGAAATCATAGCAGCCCCTGCTGCTTCGTATTGGCGTGCTTGCTCAGTAATATCCACCGTCAGATTGATATCTCCCATACTAGGGCTAGCTTTTTTTACCTCAGTAATCAGTTGTAGTTGACCCTTCTGCTTGGTAAGAAAATCAAATAACGAATAGGTTGAACGAACAGATTCTACTGGCTCATTTACCAGCTCAGCAACCTCTGCCTCCTTTTGCTGTAAAATTGTCTGTAAAAAATCCTGACTCATATCTGAACCTCCCTTAGTTCTTCCAATTTTCTCAGAGCAGAACCGTCAGCAAGTAGACTTCGAGCCAATCCAACTCCTTCACGGATACTTGAAACCTTACCATTTGCATAAAAGCCTAGACCTGCATTTAAAACCGTCGTTTCTAAGTAAGGACTTGCTTGATTATGTAGAACTGACAACAAAATTTCTGCATTCTCCACAGCATCTCCACCCTGAATATCCGCGAGTTCTAATGGATTCAGACCCACATCAGCAAAGGTAAATCTGCCCTGATGGATATTCCCATCTGTAAGCAAAGTGTAGTGATTCTCTCCAAATAATGCCGCTTCATCCATATGGTTTGGTCCTGTGATAAGTAGTGCCCGTCGTCTTCCCAATTTTTTCATAACTTGAGCCAGATCAAACTGTAAGTCTTCTCGATAGACACCCATTAATTGACTGTCTAATGATAGGGGATTGGCTAAAGGACCAACAATATTCATAATTGTTGGAACTCCCAATGCCCGTCTGGCTGGACCAATAAAGCGCATGGCTGGATGCATGGTTTGAGCAAAGACAAAAGCCAATCCAACCTCAGACAATGCTTTTGATAATACTTCTGGATTCGCTGCAATATTTATCCCTAATTCTTCAAGTACATCTGCAGAACCTGACTTCGATGAAATCGATCGATTTCCCGCCTTCGCTAAACGAATACCCCCAGCTGCCAAGATAAAGCAAGCCGTCGTCGAAATATTAAAACTATACGATTGATCCCCACCCGTACCGCAGTTGCACATTGCGTCCGAATATGTTTGAGGCAATTGTACAGCATGTTTTTTCAAAGACTTTACGACACCTGCAATTTCATCAACTGTTTCACCTTTCATTTTCAAGCCTAGTAACAGGGCTGCAATCTGACTTTCTGTCAATTCTCCATTCAGAATACGATTAAAAACTCCTTCGATTTCTCCCTCAGATAAGTCTTGTTTTGTAGCTAATTTTTCAAAAATTTCTTTCATCTTACTACCTCTCTAACAAACTGTTCAATCATTTGTAAGCCTTCTGGACTCCCTATACTTTCTGGATGAAATTGCAAACCAAAAATCGGTAATTGCTTATGTTGGATAGCCATAATTTCGTCATCATCTGTTGTACGAGCAGTCACTATAAAATCTTTTGGCATTTCATCAATGACAATCGAGTGATAACGCATGATTTCTACATCTCCCTGAAAACCATTGAAAATTGGAGAGTTACCTTCCACTCGCATCTGACTCTGCTTCCCATGCATAACCGTTTTGGCTAATCTCAATTGCCCTCCAAAAACTTCAGCGATTGCTTGATGTCCCAAACAAATGCCCAATATTGGTTTTTTATCTGCAAAAGTCTGTATCATTTCTTCCATTTTTCCAGCATCTGCTGGCCAACCTGGTCCTGGAGAAAATACCAAACCTTTTGCTTTATTTGCTTCATCGAATAGATTCTCCGCATCATTTCTCAATACCTGCACATGTGAAAACTGTCCTAGATATTGGGCTAAGTTATAGGTAAATGAATCATAGTTATCAATTAAAAGAATCATAGCACTCTCCTATTTTCGTCATCGCCTTTGCCTTGTTCAGCGTTTCTTGGTATTCATTTTCTGGAACACTATCATATACAATTCCTGCACCTGCTTGCACATAGGCTTTGCCATTTTTCACTACCATGGTGCGAATAGCAATCGCAAAATCCATATCTCCTGTAGCAGATAGATAGCCAATTGCTCCTGCATATATGCCGCGCTTTTCCTTTTCTAATTCATAGATGCGCTGCATGGCTCTAATTTTCGGTGCTCCTGAGACTGTTCCAGCAGGTAGGGTAGCTTTTAATGCATCTAATGCAGTCAAATTCTCCAATAATTGTCCTTTGACAATACTTGTTAAGTGCATCACATAACGGAAATATTCAACTTCCATATACTTAGTAACTTCGACAGTTCCAATTTGTGCAATTCGACCAATATCATTTCGTCCCAGATCAACCAACATTCTATGTTCAGCAACTTCTTTCGTATCTGTTGATAAATCAGCCGCCAATCGTTGGTCCTCCTCATCATCATTTCCACGAGGCCGAGTTCCAGCAATTGGATTAGTTGTCACGATTCCATCTTTTACAGACACAAGACTTTCTGGACTAGCGCCGATTATTTGGTAATCTTCAAAATCATAAAAATATAAATAATTCGATGGATTGGTAACCCGTAAATTACGGTAATAATCAAAGGGGTTGCCAGAAATATCTGATGAAAAACGTTGACTGAGGACACATTGAAACATATCGCCTTGCCGAATCAATTGTTTTGCTGACCTAACCATATTTTCGAATTCTTCTTTTTCCAGATGACTCTTGAAGGATAATGATTGAAGATCATGGGGTGCAAATTCATCGGGTGCTGGATTTTTTAATTCGGCTAAAACACCTGCTAGAGCTTTCTCCATCTCACTCGAACTACGGCCACTATAGGTATTATCTTCATGAATGGAGAGAATCTCCTTCTTATGATCAAATACTAAATACGATTCATAAATAAAGAAATGCATATCCGGTGTTCCAATGGTGTCCTTGGGGATATGACCAATGGGTTCATAGAGACTAATCAAGTCATATCCAACAAATCCAATCGCCCCTCCTTGAAAAGGAGCCTCCCCAGTCAAATTCGAACCTTCCACCACAGATTGTAGGTATTCCAATGGATCACCTTCCACCACTTCTCCATTGTTGGTCAACACACCATGGTCATATTTGATTTCGTAAACAGGATTATAGGCAATAATGGAAAAACGAGCATTTCCCTTTTCTCTCGGAATGGATTCTAGGATAATCTTATGCTTACCTTTTAGTCGCATAAACGCTAGTATGGGGGTTAAAATATCTGCTGGTAGTACGTTGTGCATGGGAACTCCTTTTGTGAATACAAAAAGCCCTCACACAGAAAAAAATCTGTGCGAGGGCGTCTAATCAAAGCTAGCGCGGTGCCACCTCCATTAACAAGGGTACACAAAAAACCTTGTCATCTCAAACTCCTCCAACAAGGAGTCGCACGGTAAGGGGTGCCAACCGGAAGGATATTGTTTACCTTCTCATATCAAACATCAGCCCATTTCATCTTCGTTTGCTACTGACTCGCAACAACCGTCAGTTTTCTGAAAACAAACTTGAAGATTACTTCTTCTGATTAGTATTCATTTTATACTATTTTCAAAATATGTCAAGTATATTTTTATAAATTTTCAGAATATTCGGTTTTTACAACCAATTTTCCTGTAGAGTATTATCTTTACCAAGTAGAGAAGGTAATATTCTTGGATAATCAACAGAATTTCTTGCCAACAGGCTTGTTACGAAAAAATCTGCAACAAAGCTTGCAAACATTACCAGGAATAGAAATGCACAGAAATTGATTTATGACCAAATTTCAAGTTATTCTCCAAACCCTTTCTATTTTCATTATTTTAAAAAAAGAAAGCCACGTGGACTTTCTTTTTGATGTTAGCATTTCAGTTTGCTTTTAGTACTAGCTCCAATTATCTGGGAGATAGTTGGAGGTTGGAAATAAGGCGAACTGCGTTCGCATCAAAAGATACAGGTTGCTAGAACAGCCTCAAGGCTGTTCTAGGTTGGGAATAGGACTTGCGAGGCAAGTCGCTTCTGTAGAGTACGGCAAATCGATTTAACGAAGTAATAAAAGATAAACTGAATGTTATATTATTTACGTTTTGGTGGGTTGTGAATCGCCACACCAAGAACATCGAGGAAGGCCTCGTACATCACTTCTGAGAAGGTTGGGTGACCATGGATAGAAGCTGCCACATCATCAACAGTCAATTCAGATTCCATGATAGTTGCTGCTTCGTTAATCATTTCAGCTGCAACTGGACCGATGATATGAACACCAAGGATTTCATGGTATTTTTTATCAGCAATAACTTTTACGAAACCATGTGCTTCGTTAGAAGCAATTGCACGACCGTTACCAGTGAAGCTGTTGCGACCGATTAGGATATTTTCTTTACCGTATTTCTCGATCGCTTGGTCTTCAGTCAAACCAACCATAGCGATTTCAGGGTGTGTGTAAACCGCTGCTGGTGTGAAGTCCAATTTAGCCTTGTGGTGGTTGCCGTTGATAGCATTCTCAGCAGCAACTTCACCCATACGATAAGCAGCGTGTGCCAACATTTTAGTACCATTAACGTCACCAGGTGCATAAATTCCTGGGATAGATGTTTCTTGGTAAGCATTAACCTTGATACGACCGCGATCCAACTCAAGGTTAAGATTTTCAAGACCAGCTAATTGAGGTACACGTCCAATTGAAAGAAGAGCTTTTTCAGAAATAATTTCTGAACCATCGTTCAATTTAATTGTCAATTGATTGTTGGCTTCAACAATTTCAGATACTCCAACTGATGTCAAGAATTTCATACCTTTCTTAGAAAGGACTTTTTGCAATTCAACAGACACTTCGCGGTCCATACCTGGAATGATACGGTCAGCCATTTCAACAACTGTTACTTCAGTACCGTAAGACGCGTAAACCAAACCAAGTTCCACACCGACTACGCCACCACCCATAACAGTGAGTGACTTAGGAATTTCACGCAAGTCAAGGATATCATCAGAAGTTAGCACCAATTTAGAATCAATACCTGGGATGTTGATACGAGAAACCTTAGAACCAGTTGCAAGAATGATGCTGCGACCTTTAATCACTTTATCACCAATCACAACTGTCTTATCAGGGTTTACTTGTCCAAGACCATTGAAGATGGTTACCTTGTTGGCTTTCAAGAGACCTGCTACACCACCAGTCAAAGTCTTCACAACCTTGTTCTTGAAGTCAACTGTTTTATCCATATCTACAGTGTAGTTTGTAGATGCAAGATTGATACCACGTTCAGCCGCAATCTTCAATCCATCAAGAATTTCAGCATTCTTGAGATAGGTCTTAGTTGGGATACATCCTTTGTTCAAGCAAGTCCCACCAAATTCTGATTTTTCAACGATTGCGATTTTACCACCTAGTTGGGCACCACGAATCGCTGCATAGTAGCCAGCAGGACCACCACCGACAACAACCATATCGTACTCGTCTGCTGCCAATTCAGCCTTAGGAGCTTGTGGAGCTACTGCAGGAGCTGCAGGCACTTCCAAACCAGCTGCTTTCAAATCAGCAGTTGCTTGTGCAACTTCTGCTGGAGCCGGTGTAGCACCAGTCTCAACTGTTTCACCTTCTGCACCAAGGTAAGCAATAACTTCTGTTACAGGAACTGTTGCACCGTTACCGTGAACGATTTTCAAAAGAACACCTGATTCTTCCGCTTCCAACTCCATGCTTGTTTTATCTGACATCATCTCTAAGATAACATCACCTTCATTGACAAAATCACCCTCTTGTTTTTTCCATTCGATGATTTCGCCTTCTTGCATGTCTACACCAAGTTTCGGCATAATAATTTCAATTGCCATAATTATGATACAAAGAACGTCCAAATGCGACTGAATTTTAGGAGTCCAACGCAGGATGAGTACATCCAAGGCGGACTATCTAAATTCCGAGCATTTAGTTCGTGTTCAAATATCACGAACCCGTTCTACATCCTTTCTTTATTTTTTCTCTTTACCAAATTGAGCACAGGCTAAAAACCTATTGAAAAAGATAAATCGCCTCGTGCCTCAAGGCACATCGTTGATTTCCTATTTTCATACGGTTTTCTTAACGCCTTTTGCATCTTATCTCAGATCAACAATTCCAATGGGTTTTCCAGCAAGTTCTTCAAGTCAACCATGAACTTAGCACCATTCATACCATCAATGATACGGTGGTCAATGGTCAAGCAAAGTGCCATAATTGGACGGATTTTGATTTCACCATCAATAACTACTGGAGTTTGAACAGTTGCTGCGACACCAAGGATGGCTGAGTTTGGTTGGTTGATAATTGGGTTAAAGGTTTTGGTACCAAACATACCCAAGTTGGTGATAGAGAAGGTAGATCCTGACATTTCAGCCCCCTTCAACTTACCAGATTGAGCTTTCTTGATAACATCTTTTGATGCCACAACAAATTCAGACAAGCTCATCTTATCTGCACCATGAACAACTGGCACCACCAAGCCATCATCTAAACCTACTGCGATACCAAGGTTGACAAACTTGTGTAATTCGATTTCTTGTGCATCGTTAATCAAAGAAGCGTTCATGTAACGGTGTTCTTCTTTCATCAACGTACGAACAACCGCGAGACCAATCAAGTCTGTAAAGGTCACTTTCAGACCAGTCTTGTTCATAATTGGCTCAAGGACTTGCTTACGAAGCGCCATGAGGTTGGTCATGTCGATATCGTAATTAAGCGTAAAGGTTGGAGCAGTCAAGTAAGAGTTGACCATACCTTTTGAAATCGCCTTACGCATTGGGCTCATCTTAATGATTTCAACGCCTTCTGGCAATTCTTTAGCTGGTTTCTCTTCCGCTTTAGGAGCTGGAGCCACAACTTCTGCTTCTACAGGAGCAAGAACAGCAAGTACATCTTCCTTAACAATTTTACCATTGACACCCGTTCCTGTGATTGTTGACAAATCAACACCATGGTCAGCTGCAATACGGGCTGCGAGCGGTGTCGCCTTAGGAGCTGCACCCTTGAAGTCTTCTACGTCAACCTTGTGAACACGGCCATTTGCACCAGTTCCTGGAACAAGACCCAAATCAATGCCCAATTCTCCAGCCAACTTACGGGCCGCTGGAGTTGCGCGCACTTTACCACCACCTTGTGGTTTCGCTGCAACAGTAGGTGCCACAATCACTGGTGCACGGCCCGCTGGCACTTCTTCAATCGCTGCAGCCTGCTCAACAACAGGTGCACTTCCAGCTTCTACTGTTTCACCTTCTGCGCCTAGGTAGGCAATCACTTCAGTAACGGGAACCGTTGCCCCATTTCCATGAACAATTTTTAATAAGACACCTGACTCTTCTGCTTCCAACTCCATGCTGGTCTTGTCAGACATCATTTCCAAGAGAACATCACCTTCATTGACGAAATCACCCTCTTGTTTTTTCCACTCGATGATTTCACCTTCTTGCATGTCCACACCGAGTTTAGGCATAATAATTTCTACTGCCATTTTTTAGATACCAAGTCCGAACAGAAAACAATTGAATATAGGAAATCGTAGATAATATTGATTTTCAATCGATTCATTCATTTTCAAGTTTTCCGAACGGGTTCAATTCCTTTCTTTCAATTTCTTACGTTATCTAAGAACCGACTCCAATGATATTCATTGAACCAGGTCAATTCTTTTCATACATTCCTTCAAACAGGGTTAGGACGGTTGCCCGTCCTTCCATTTTGTCTTTAGCCCTTGTTTACTTGCTTATAAATTGCCACTTTGATTTTCTCTACGTTTGGCAATACTGCATTTTCAAGAATGTTTGCGTAAGGAACTGGTACATCGTCTGAAGCGATACGGATGATTGGTGCATCCAAGTAGTCAAATGCTTCGCTTTCTGTGATGATTGATGCGATTTCACCGATGAAACCACCTGTTTTGTAAGCATCGTTGACCAAGATAACCTTACCAGTTTTCTTCACAGATTCGATGATTAATTCTTTATCCAATGGGATAAGGGTACGTGGGTCTACCACTTCTACACTGATGCCATCTGCAGCCACTTCTTCAGCTGCTTTCAAAACACGTTCCAACATACGACCGTATGAAACGATAGTTACATCAGTACCTTCACGTTTGATTTCACCTTTACCAAGTGGAATGTAGAAATCAGGATCCAAGTTCACTTCTTCTTTTTTACCGTAAAGAGCTTTTGGTTCCAAGAAGATAACTGGGTTGTTGTCAAGGATAGATGATTTCAAAAGACCTTTTGCATCGTTAGCTGTACCAGGTGCAACAACTTTGATACCTGGAATGTGAGTCAACCAAGCTTCAAGAGATTGTGAGTGCTGTGCCGCTGAACCGATACCTGAACCAGATGCCACACGGAAGGTTACAGGCGTTTTCAAACCACCGCCAAACATATAGTTGGTTTTAGCCGCTTGGTTAACAATCGCATCAAGGGCAATTGTGATGAAGTCCATGAAAGTCAAGTCAACGATTGGACGAAGACCTGTTTGAGCCGCACCAACCGCAGAACCAGCGATTGCTGCCTCAGAGATAGGCGTATCGCGAACACGTTTTGGACCGAATTCGTCCAACATACCAACAGATGTACCGAAGTCACCGCCGTAGATACCGACGTCTTCCCCCATCAAGAATACTTTTTCATCCTTACGCATTTCTTCGCTCTGAGCCAAGTTAATCGCTTCACGCAAGGCCATTACTTTTGTTTCAGCCATTTTTACAATTTCTCCTACTTATATCAATTTACTTTTACTGTACTAACGAAAATCAATCAATTACCACAATATTTCGTCATTTAGTTTTTCTTTTATTACTTCGACGTAAGAGGAAACTCTGTTTCCTTATTTCCAACTTCAAACACTCCACTAGATTGTTTGAACTCGCCTTGCCTAACTTCAGTTATGCCTGCGGCTCGATGCCTAGTACTAAAAGCAAACTAAAAGACTATAATTGTTTATAGCCTCAGCTTGAGGCACCTTAGAATTGTGTTCGGTCTAAAAACTCGGAAAAAAGAGACGCAACCGTTTCAGCTTCAGCTGAATTACGGATGTGGCTACCTTTAGGTGCGAACTTCCTTGTGTGCAAGCACACTGTGTCAGTTCCCTATTTTTCAGTCGTTTTTTAGACGACCTCACAACTTAGTTAGAATTGTACTCGAACTAAGGACTGTGCGAAAAAGATAAATCAGCAGGAAATCCCAATTTCCTTGGCTGATTTCCTATTTTCGCTGTGTCCTTTTAACGTTCTCGTTACTTAATCTACAAACACGTCTTCGTATGCGATTGAAATATCTGGATCTGGACTTTCTTGTGCAAATTTCACAGCAGCCTCAACTTGTTCAGCAACTTGTGTTTCAATTGCATCTAATTCTTCATCTGTTGCAATCTTGTTTTCGGTCAAATATGTACGGTATTTCTTAAGTGGATCCTTTGCTTTCCAAGCTGCAACTTCTTCTTTTGTACGGTAGGCTCCGGCATCAGCTGTCGAATGTCCAAACCAGCGATACGATTCAACCTCCACCATCGCTGGGCCATTTCCTGCACGAACATACTCAATTACTTCTTGCATTTTTTCATAAACAGCAATGACGTCATTACCATCTTCAACATAGTGACCTGGAATACCGTATGCTGCCGCACGTTGGTAGAGGTGAGGAATTTTTGTTGAATAAGAAATGTCTGTTGAGATACCATATCGGTTATTTGTAATAAAGAATATAACTGGTAAATTCCAGACAGCCGCCAGGTTCATTGACTCATGAAATGAGCCTTCGTTTGTTGCTGAGTCACCTGAGAAGGCGATAACGATATTATCTGTCCCAAGGTATTGTTGTGTGAGAGCCGCTCCTACTGCAAGGGCATAGCCACCACCGACGATACCGTTTGAACCAAAGTTTCCTTTTTCAACATTGGCCAAGTGCATGGAGCCACCACGGCCTTTGGATGTACCAGTTGCCTTACCAGCAAGTTCAGCCATCATACCGTTGATGTCAATACCTTTTGCAATAACATGACCATGACCACGGTGATGTGAAAAGATAATATCTTGATCAGTCAAACCAACGATTGGTCCAACAGCAGCTGCTTCTTCACCAACTGAGAAGTGGGTCATTCCTTGTACAAAGCCACGACGCACCAATTTATTTAATTTCATATCAACATCACGAATCTGTTGCATTTTCAAGAACATATCCAAGTGTTGTTCTTTTGAGATAGATACCATAATTTCCTCCAAAGGTTTTTCTCTTTCTGTATTATGATAGACCAATATTTCACAAATGGCAAATAATTGAACCGTTTTCTTTTTGCAGAAATTTTTGTGAAAAACCTTTATTTCGTGCGTTTTTTCACAAATTTCAACAAATGACAAACTGTCTCGTTTGAAACTTTTTTCACAAACTCAAAAAGAGTCTTGTCAGTCATTTTCCTTTCTGTTAATATAGAAAAGGAGGTGCTTATGGAATTCGATTTGTTTCTTATGATGTGCAACTATATTGGCACAATTGCCTTTGCTGTATCGGGTGCAGTAAAAGGTTTCAAGAAAAAGTTAGATATTTTTGGAATTAGTCTCCTCAGCATCATTACTGCTGTTGGTGGTGGCATCATTCGTGATACAATGGCAAATAGGATTCCGACTGCCTTAACCGACCCGACTGCTATCTACTTATCTCTTGTTGTGGCTATTGTGATGTACTTGATTGTCATCAATCTAAGGCAGGACAAACCACTTGATAAAAAGATGATTCATTTTCTATCCCAAACTAATTTGATCTTCGATGCCGTCGGTTTATCCATTTTTGCCCTTATTGGAGCAAGTACAGGAGTTGAACTTCAACTAAATGCCGTAACGAGTGGTATTTTAGCAGCTCTAACAGGAGTTGGTGGCGGAATTGCTCGTGATTTATTAGTCAATGAGACACCGATTGTCCTAAAGGAAGATGTCTATGCTGTGTTAGCACTCTTTTCTGGTATCTTATATCATCTCTGTGTTGTAGATTGGAGATTACCACAAATTCCAACCTTCATCACTATTTTTGCCATTTCTTTAATCATTCGATTATTGGTCATTAAATATAAAATCAATCTTCCAAATATGGAAACAAAACGAAAGGCCTGAGTTTCTCAAAACTCAGACCTTTTTATTATAATTTGACGATCAATTACCAGCCACCGTGGCCACCTGCACCTGGTCCTGTTGCTGTGATTTGAGTAATCTGCTCACCGTTAACTGTCACAGTACCACCTGTCAATTCAGCAGTTCCATCGAAGTCAAAGGCTGAAGTTGGAGCTGTTACATCAATTGTACCTCCGGAGATATAGATATCTCCATTAGCATCAAAGGCATCCGTATCCCCACTACCTACAGCGACTGTCAAGTCACCACCAGTTACCTTGATAAAGATATCTGATGACGCTGTACTTGCCGCATTAATAGCATCATCCGATCCGTATACATCGATGGTACCACCATTGATTGTGATATTGGTTCCTTCCAAGGCTTCTACTGATTCTGGTACAGAAATTGTGCCACCGTCAATTGTCAAGGCTGTTTCTGCTTTGATACCATCATCTCCTGCTTTTACAGTAATTTCACCACCTGTAATTGTTGTGTAGCCTTTAGTTGTATCTGTATCATTGGTTGACTTGATACCATCTCCACCTGCTGTTACAGTGATAGTTCCACCATTGATAGTCATTGAATCTTTACCACGGATGCCATCATCTACTGCTGTAACAGTGATATTTCCTGCGTCAATAACTAGATCATCAGTTGATACAATACCATCTTGAAAGTTTCCTTCTACTGTCAGGCTACCATTCCCCGTAATGGTTAAATCTGCCTCAACATGAATGGCACCTTCAATATTTGTATCAGTGTGATTGCTCGTATCTTTCACAGTGTTTGTCGTTCCATCTTGAAGTTCTAATTCAACATTATCTGCACTAATAACATTAATTGCGGCAGTATCTGAGCTTGAAATCTCGGCACCTGCTAAAATGATACGGACATTTGCATCTGTTTCAACCGTTATACCTGCAGTTGTTGAACCTGTTAGAATATAGGTTCCACCTTCCGTTATTTTCAATCCATCATTTGAAAGCGTTACTTCTGTAGTAGGAAGGGCTGACCAGTCAATCGAAGATGATGATGAACTTGAGTCAGATGAGGTGCTATTGCTGGAAGTAGTTGCTGCACTTGATTGACTTGTAGCTTTAGAACTTGATGTTGTCGTTGAACTAGAAGTTGATGAACATGCCGCCAAGACACCGATACTCATCAACGTGACACCTGAATAAAGCAGTTTTTTTAAATTTGTTTTCATAAATAGATTCCTTTTCTTTCTTAGGAGGTTTTGGGATGCCTTCCTGATATGCTCTTAGTTTACCTTCCCTACCTAAAAGAAAGATTAAAGATTACCAAAAGAAAACTTAAAGTACTACTTAAATAAAAAAAAAGCTGGAAACCCCAGCTTCTATCCATTCTTATTTTACACTATAAGTTAACCCAATTCAAACTTGATAAATCAAGTAAAGGGGATGTTTCAGGATTAGTATCCGATTCAGAAATCCGTTTCAATCCTGGAATCATTGCATTGTACTGATAAATCCGGTATACTCCACCCCCTTCAAATAAATAGGTTCCATCCTGTAAAGGACGAAGAATGGCATCCGGCCCAATTTCAAATCCAATATTTCGGAAATTATCTACTAAACGGAAACTCTCCCCAGATAGCTGTGTGTAAAGATCAATGAGGATATAGTCACCAGATTTATTCAAGGCTAAGAGCAATTCCTCTGTCCCATCTTGATCAATATCGTATAGGCTATAGAATGCTCCGCTGTATTCTTGGCCTTGACTCGTCAGTAAACTTAGATAACTACTAACCTCGTCCTGATTAATCGCTTCAGAAACCTGACCTAAATTGGCTTGGTAACGATCGATAACGGACTGGTACACAGTCGGTATCGTCTGTGTATTTGTAGAAGTGGCTTCTGTTTGTGAGTCTGAACTAGATGTAGGCTCTGAGGAAGACTCTGGGGTAGATTGTTGGTCCGAACTAGTTGTAACTTGGCTCGATGAACTAGTATTGGAAGTTTCATCTTCCTTGGTCTGAGTGGATTGACATGCTGCTAATAACACAACCGTGGACACCAACATTATACGACTAATAAGCTTTTTCATAACTTCCTCCTACGCAATCTCTTTTATATTAGTATACCATCTTTAGAAAAGCTTGTAAACGCTCACCATTTTTCTCCCATCTCGATTAGCCGAAACCATGCTCTATCAAGTGTACATTTAAAACTATATTGCTACTAGGATAACTTAATCATAAAGAAACTAGAACTACAACTTTTAGAAAAAGTGTCGGATGCCATTGTACGAATAATCTATTTTAACTCTTTGAAAAAAATCGAATGTAAAAAACCTTGATGGATGAGAGGAGAGTGGACAAAATTCGACTAATACTCTTCGAAAATCAAAATCAGGCGTTGTTGACTTGATTTGATGAGTGAAAGGCTCCAGTGGAGCCTTTCAGCCTGTTACCTTGAAACAAAATAGTAACCTGCATCAGAGCGAAACGAACACGTTCGACTATTTCCAACCTCCAAAGGTTCCCCGAACCTTTGGAGCAAGTCTGATTTTGATTTTCATTGAGTATAAATGGTTGTCGGCAAACTATTTTAATTTCTATAAATATTTTAGGTCGTTGAAATCATTTCAATAGAGCCCAAAAAAGCCGAATGTTTCCATTCGACTTTCTTAATCTTTCTGTTCGAGAGCACGGAGCATTTGATCAATTTTGTTTCCATACTCTATTGATTGATCTTTTTCAAACACCAAATCAGGAATCTTATAAAGTGTCAACATACGACCAAGTTCCCTTTTTATTATTCCTGTTGCTTTTTCCAAACCAGTTTGTGCTTTTTGATTGTCGGAAGCCAAGTCACTCATGATTGTGTAGTACACTTTGGCCATTGATAAATCACCAACCATCTGAACATCAGTGATGGTTACACCTTGCACACGGGGATCGCGGACTTTCTTTTGTAAAATCTCATTGACTTCACGCTTGATTTCCATCCCAACACGGTCTGTACGAAAATGATTTGCCATATTCTTTTCCTTTCTAACAGGATAGAAAAGCTGAGTTGCCTCAGCTTGAATAATCCAAGTAAGACGAGGCTAGGCAGAAGCTCAGTCTTATAAAAATCAAGATGAATAAATCATGAACTGTTCTTCAATGATCTTATTTTTTGATTTCTTCCATAATATAGGCTTCAATCGTATCATCAACTTTCAAGTCATTGTAATTTTCTATCATCAATCCACCTTCTTGAGCATTACCAACTTCTTTCACATCATCTTTATAATGTTTCAAGCTTGCTAATTGACCGTCGAATACAACAACTCCATCACGAATAACACGAACACTTGAATCACGGGTAACTTTACCACGAACGACCATGAAACCACCGATTGTTCCAACTTTAGATACCTTAAAGGTTTCACGTACAATCGCTTCACCAATGATTTTTTCTTCGTATTCAGGATCAAGCATCCCTTTCATCGCATCTTCCATCTCTTCGATGACCTTGTAGATAATGCTATGAAGGCGTACTTCAACATCGTCTGTTTCGGCTTGACTGCGCGCTTCTGCGGTTGGACGAACGTTGAAACCAATAATTAATGCATTGGATGCCGCAGCCAAAGTGACATCTGATTCATTAATGGCACCAACTGCTGAATGGACGATATTCACTTTGACACCTTCTACTTCAATTTTTTGAAGTGATGATGCGAGTGCTTCTACAGAACCCTGTACGTCAGCTTTAATGATGACATTAACAGACTTAACTTCACCTGCTTTAAGTGTATCAAAGAGGTTTTCAAGACTAACACGTTGTGTTGCTTGACGTTGTTTGAGAAGGGCACGTTTTGCACGTTCTTCACCAGCTGCACGAGCAGATTTCTCATCTTCATAGACTGCAAAATGATCACCAGCCATCGGTGCTTCATTCAACCCTGTGATAGAGACAGGTGTAGATGGACCAGCAACCTTCACGCGACGTCCAAGGTCATTGGTCATGGCACGAACACGACCAAAGGTATTCCCTGCAACAATTGGATCCTGCACATTCAATGTTCCTTGTTGGACTAGTAGGGTAGCAACCGCACCTTTTCCTTTATCCAAGTGAGCTTCGATAACTGTACCGATTGCGCGTACAGTTGGATCTGCCTTCAGTTCTTGAATTTCAGCAACTAACAGAACTGTTTCCAACAACTCATCAATATTTTGATTGAATTTGGCAGAGATTTCTACAAATTCAGATTCACCACCCCATGCAGTTGAAATAACTCCATGTTCTGCCAATTCACCAATCACACGCTCAGGATTAGCACCTGGTTTATCAATCTTGTTGATGGCAACAATAATTGGAACATTCGCAGCTTTTGAGTGATTGATTGCTTCAATTGTTTGTGGCATAACACCATCATCTGCAGCAACGACTAGAATAGTCAAGTCTGTAACAGATGCACCACGCGCACGCATAGAAGTAAAGGCCGCGTGTCCTGGAGTATCCAAGAAGGTAATTTTCTTACCAGCTTCCTCAATTTGGTAGGCACCGATATGCTGTGTGATACCACCAGCTTCCCCTGTAGCCACACGAGAATTACGTAGGGTATCCAACAAGGTTGTTTTACCATGGTCAACGTGTCCCATAATGGTCACAACCGGTGGACGTTCTGTCATTGCATCCTCATTAAGATAGCCTTCTTCTACGAAGAAACGCTCGATATCTGCGTTATCGACCTCAACCTTTTCTTTCGCTTCAATACCATAATCAACCATGAGGAGCTCGATAGTATCTCCATCAAGAGATTGGTTCTGAGTTGCCATTACGCCCATAAGGAAGAGTTTTTTCACGATTTCAGCAGGCTCACGTTTGATCCGTTTAGCAATCTCAGCAACGGTCATGCCAGCTGTATATTCAAACTCTGTTGGCAATTCATGGAACTTGCGTTCTGTGACAGGCTTAATAGGCTGATTTGTCTTGCCTTTTTTGTTTTTCTTGTTGTTATTCCAGTTACTTGTTCTTTGATTTCTCACTTGATTTTGACTATTTCGATTTCTTTGTTGTTTTCTAGGACCATCTTCTTCGTCACCAATGAAGTCACGTTTTTTATTTGGTCGAGCTTGTTTCTTACGACGGGTATCTACAGTAGTTTCTGCCACTTGCTCTGATACTGTTTCAACTGGTGTAGGTTTCACAAATGGTTTGCTTTCTACAACCGGTTCTTCGAACTTAATTTCTTTTGGCTTCTTAGGTTGCTTCTTAGCTTCTTGAGCCTGACGGAATCGTTCTTCACTAGTACGAGCATATTCTGCATTCTGCTCTGCTTTTAGAGCAGCTGCACGGGCTTTGAAATCAATCTTAGGTGTCTCAACCTTTTTGACTTCTTCTTTACGGCCGAACCCATTCTGTTGACCGGACCGGTTGTCCTGACGATGATTATCTCGTCCTTCACGTCGGTCAGCAAAACGGTTTTCCTTCCGATCTTCTGTTCGCTTGTCGCGACGTGGTTCACGGCGATCATTTCGTTCATTATTTGGTCGTCCTTGACCCTGTTGACGGTTATCGCGACGTTCTTGACCATTCTTAGCTTGTTGACCAGCTTTTCCTTGTTGGCCTTGAGCTCGTCTAGCAGCTTGTTCTTTAGCACGTGCTTCACGCTCAGCTTTAAAGTTGCGACTCTGTGGTCGGTGCGCAGTAGTTTGTGTACCTGTTGCTTTAGGCACTTCTTTTGATACTGGCTCTGAAGTAGCGACTTTTTCTACTTTTGCAGTTTCTACTTTTGGTGCTTCCGCAACTCGAGTAACTGCTTCTACAGAATTAGCTTGGACTGGTTGCTGCGCTCTAAAACTTTCCGCCAGACGTTTTGCACTTGCATCATCCACACTAGAAGCGTGGCTTTTTACATCAAATCCCAATTCTTGAGCCTTAGCAACAACTTCCTTGCTGCTGACGCCTATTTCTCGGGCGATTTCATTCAATCTCTTCTTAGACAATGCCTTGTCCTCCTGTTCTATTCCATAATAGACCTCATCTTCTTTGTAAATCCAGCGTCTGTCACTGCAATGACTTTTCTAGCCTTGCCGACAGCTGCACTCAATTCCAGTGTTGAAAACACTGTTACAACTTCTACTTGATAGGTATGACTTTTATCTGTTACTTTTTTGCTTAAATTTCCAGCTGCATCGTTGGCTAAAAACACCAACTTTGCCTGCCCTTTTTGGATAGCTTCAACAACCAAGTCCTCACCAGAGGTGATACGACCAGCACGCTGCGCCAATCCCAATAAATTTAAGATTTTCTGTCTCTTATTCGAGTCCAAGTTCTCTCCTCTTGACCTTATGATCAACATAGGCAATCAACTCATCATAAAACTCCTCAGCTACTTCCATACTAAAGGAACGATCGAAGACACGACGTTTCTTAGCTTGGCTTGCCTCATTATTGTCAAGCTTGATGTAAGCTCCACGACCATTTGCCTTGCCTGTTGGATCGATAAATACTTGGCCTTCTTTATTTTTTACAATACGGAGCAAATCCCGTTTGTCGATGATTTCACCGGACACCACAGACTTGCGCAAGGGTATTTTTCTAGCTTTTGCCATGGTTGCTCCTTTTGCCTTATTCTTGTTCTTCTGCGACTTCTTCTACAACTTCGTCCGTCGCATATTGCTCAGCTTCAAATGCTTCGTATTCTGATGCTGACTTGATGTCGATACGGAATCCTGTCAAATGTGCTGCCAAACGAACGTTTTGACCACGACGACCAATTGCCAATGATAACTTATCATCCGGTACAACGACTGTCGCATGTTTCCCATCTTCCGTGTCAAACAACACTTGGTCAACTTCAGCAGGTGCTAGAGCATTGTAGATAAATTCCGCTTCGTCAGCTACCCACTCGATGACATCAATATTTTCCTCAGTAGGAATCATACGGTCATTCTTAGCATCATAACGAGCTGGGTGGAACTTACTGGTGATTTTCTTAATATTTGAACCACCACGACCAACGATAGTACCAATAGCATCTACGTTTGGATTATGGCTACGAACAGCCACTTTCGTACGGTCTCCAGCTTCACGGGCAACACTCATGATTTCAACTGTTCCATCGTATACTTCTGGAATTTCCTGTTCCATGAGGCGTTTGATCATTTCTGGATGGCTACGGCTGACAAATACGTTAACACCACGACCATTGTCTTCTACCTTATAGACATAAACTTCGATGCGATCATGAGATTGGAAAACCTCACCAGGAATTTGATCCTGTTTTGATAACTGAGCTTCAATTGTACCAAGGTTGACATAGATAAAGCGATTGTCGAAACGCTCTACCGTACCTGACATGATTTCATTTTCATGTTGCTTGTAAGTATTGAAGGTAATGGCACGCTTTTGTTTGCGCATTTTTTCCATGATGGTTTGTTTAGCTGATTGAGCAGCCACACGCCCAAATTCCGTTGGGTCTTCTTGGAATTTAATTTTGTCACCCATTTCATAAGCTGATGAAATAGCCAAGGCATCTTTTAGACTAATTTCTAGTCGGCTATCAAATACTTCATCTACTACTTCACGAACAGTAAATACATGGAAATCGCCTTTTTTCTCGTCAAATTCAATCACTGCTGATTCTGATTGACCATAACGGCGTTTATAAGCTGAACGAAGTGATTCTGTTACAGCATCAATGATGTCCGCTTTGTTAATACCCATGTCTTCCTCTAAAATACGGAAGGCTTCTAGCATTTCTTTACTCATGTTGTTTTCCTTTTGCGCTCAAAAGGTCCTTTCTTAAAGTCTAAAATCTATTAACATACTCTAATACGATCGAGTATCGCAACCTATTACAATTTGACAGCCAAACGGGCCTTAGCCACCGTCTGGTAAGGAATCGTCACTTCCTTCTTGCGGGTTTTATCCATATATTCCATAATTAGGTCTGTTCCATCAAAGGAGAGCAAAGTCCCTTCGAAAACCTTGATTTTATCAATTGCCTGATAGAGCTTGACATGGATGTACTTTCCAACTGCCTTTTCAACAGCATCTGCCGTTTTTAAAGGACGTTCCAAACCTGGACTTGTTACTTCCAACATATACTGCTCCGGAAATGGGTCCGGCTTAATCGTATCCAAAATTGGACTAATGACTTCTGACAAATCTGCCGTATCTTGAAGAGAAATCCCCCCCTCTTTATCGACAAAAATAGATAAAACGTAGTCACCGCCCATCTTACCATATTCCACATCTACCAACTCATATGGAGCTTGAATTGCGGGGGTAATTGCTGCTGTGACCAAATCAATAATTGATGACATAAACACCTCCTATTTCTGCAGTAGGTAGAAATAGGTTTCCAAAAAATCATCTCTACCATTGGATAACCATATTCCTTATTTACCACACCCTATACACAACACCTTCTATTTACATGTAGAAATCAGTGTATAGGGAAAGGGTTGACTGACGCCAACCCCCTTTCTCATTATTAACTCTTGCCATTCTAACATATCTTTCATTACTTGTAAAGGAAAACGATGGAAATGAACTAATCTGCTATTCATTTTCACTCCTCAAAGTCTTTTCTTTCTTTATATCCTCTTCCAAAGCAGATACTACCTGTGCATGAAGTGTGTCCATTCTATAATTTAGCCCACCATATTCTTCAAAATTTACTTTCCGCTTTTGGATAAATGAACTGGTCGAAACATAGATAAACAAAATCAAACCAAGCAAAACAGGTATCGCTAAAATCGGTGCTACAAGAAATGGCTTAATTTGTAAAGCATCTGCTACAAGCTTCACATCCCCATTGACATTAGAAATACGATGACCACGAACCAGCAGTCGGTGAGTATTAATCCCGTAAGGAGTACAAGTTACCAACGTACAATAATCCTCATCATTCACCATCGCCAAATCGGTTAAATTTGTCGGAAAAACAACTCTTATTTGATCAACCTCATATGTCAAGGTCTCATTTAATATGTGTAGTGTAAATAAATCTCCCTCTTTTAATTGATCTAACTCTGTAAAAAGTTTAGCAGAAGGAAGTCCTCTGTGTGCTGAGAGCACTGAGTGGGTCCCTTTCCCCCCAATAGGAAGCGAAGTACCTTCTACGTGACCAACCGCAGTTTGGAGTACCGCATCATCTGTTCCATGATGAATACTTAGTTTCACATCAATTTTTGGAATGGATATATACCCCATAATACCATCACCGTTAATATTTAACTGTGATTGATACCTCTCTCGATCCCCATCATTCAATTTTAAACTCACTACTTGCTTAGCAATCGTTTGGTTATATTCATGTGCTTGTTTGAAGAAAGACTTATAATCTTCCTCGGTCATCTGAGAAACATTTTCAGCATAGGACATGATAGCTTGAGATTGGTGAAAGGAATTCCAGTAATCACTAAAGGAAGGATAGAGTAGCAAAAGGAGACCTGATAAAAAACCAATTGTCAACCAGACAGAAAACAATTTTTTTCCAGCCATTTCCCCCTCCTATCTCTTTCACAAAAGTTCAACTTTAAGGCACTTCAATAATCTACATCTGTTTTCCAAACATCTTCGGGACTGCTTTGGCAATCCCGAAGTATGATAAAAGAACGATTTTCAGATGAACATATTAACTTGAGGTTACTGATTTTGCATCCGTCGTTTTGATACAAGTAGAACTGCTGAACCCAGTGCTAAAACAGTTCCAATTATGTAGAGCAAAGAGGTTCCCATCGCACCAGTCGATGGTAATTCTGTTCCTGCTTGGTTAACAATTTTCACTTCCGCATCTTCCTCTTGCAAAACTACTTCTTGACGACTAGTTAATCTATTGTATCCTGCAGGTGCCTTTGTTTCTTCCAACCAATAACTAGTATTGCCTTTTAGCCCCTTGATAACTGCAGTTCCTGCATCAATGGGAACCCCAGTTTCACCTGTTTCAGCCACACGGTACGTTCCATCGTCGTTTTTCACAACCGGTATTTCATGACCATTGACTTCAGCATCATACAACCTAAACTGTGCACCAGTTAGGGTCTTGCCCGCATTGTTTACTTTAGATAAAGTAATTTTATAAGTGTTAACAATTATTTCATCTGTTAAATCTTTATCATTAAATTTAATAGTTGCTTGGTTTCTAGCTGTCCCTTCTTGCGCATCCTTTGTGACAATAGCCTTATAGCTCACTTCAACTACTGCTGGTGAAGCATAAATAGTACTACCATCTGAATTTGCCCATTTAAGTTCAATAGTCATTTTTCCGGTTGACTCATCTACTCTTGCAATTTCCGGCGTCACAGCTGATCCAGCAACAGTTACACTAATAGATGATGCTTGAATAGATAAAGCCGTCGGAACGTCCTCGATGGTAAATTTAGTAATCTGAGTTGTCACTCCATTTTTTGTGATAAAGTTAGTTGCCTGGAAAGTCACTTTGAAATCAAGGATTTCACCAATTTTTGCTGTTGCGGTATCTGCTAAATTTGCACCAACTTGAACCTTTTTCCCACCACCATCAGGGATAATTGGCTCTGTTTCATTTTTATCAATAACTGTTGCATTAGGATTGGTTGAGTCGACAGTTAAAACTGCACCAAGCGATGATTTTATGAAATAGTACCCAAAAGCAAGCTTATCAAATGTTACGGTAGCCCCTGTTGCTTTAACAGAAGTAACGTTTGTACCAAACCCTTCTGCCCAAGTTTTAAACTCATCTGTTGCAACATTTGCACCTGTCTTTTGCAAGACATTTCCCGCATTATCTACTTCAAACCAAGCATTGGTTGGCTCTATTGACTTACCACTCGGAACTGTGTAGGAAATACCATCTTCACTTTGAGTGGCATTAAATAACTTATAGAGTGTATAAGTCTGACCTTGGGAAGTATTGGTAACTGTAATAGATGCCGTTCCGCCTCCACCAGTATCTACTATTTGTTTAGCACTTACAGGTACTACCATGACAACTATCGTTACTGCTGCTATTATGAGGGATAGCATTTTTCTTAACTTTTTCATCATAAACCTCTTTCTTTTACTTCTTTCGGATTAAGAAAGTTGACACAAATTTCTATTGAGCTAATAACTACTAGAATAGCCTAATGATAATTATTTCCGCAAATTTTACACAGATAATCCAGCAACACTGAAAGTGAATTCGTCTACTCATAGCAATCTAAATCAGCAATTTATGACTACCTCAATAGTCTCCAGACCTCCTTTCCCATTTATACTTCATGTACACGGTGCTAAATAAACACGATAAGAGTATAATCAGACCGCACCAAATATAGAATTCTTTTCCTATTCCACCTGTATTTGGTAGAGCCTGTCCGGGCTCATTGGCTATTTGGATTCGATGACTAAATACCTCCCCGTTCTCTGAAACTTGTAATTTCGCAACTGAAGACTCGATCGGCTCCCCTGCCTCATTCGTTACCAAAACCACATATCTGGTATGACCCTCACCCTCAACTTCTTCTAAAACTTTAAAGAATAACGGAACATCAAGTACAATATATCCTTCTGGCGCTGCTTGTTCATTGATTCGGTACAAACCTGCTTCCAACCCATGAACGGAAACCCCTTCTGTTGTTGAAATGATTAAATTGGACAAATCAGTAATCGCCGACCAATGATTGCCATCCCATTTAGTTAAGGTAAATTGTCCCCCTGCCAGAGGTTTCCATTGAGAATCTGTCTTTTGTAAGTTAACAGTCGGTATCACTTTGAGAATTCCTTCTTCTTGTATAACGACATAATTCTCAAGTTTTGTTGAAGGACTTGGTGCGTAGGTATAGGTATTCAAAGAAGAACCAGGTACCATTTGACTACCAGTAACTGAATATATAAAGCTTTCACCCTCAGCAAATCCTGTTGTCGTGGGATCGTCCATATCTATCACTTTAACCGATGTCTTCTTCAGAATACTGCCGTCATACGGCTTAATTCCATCCTCTGAACGAAGCGTAATCAACCGTTGTTTTATATTCAAACGTCCATCAATAACAATAAACTCCACATCAAAGTTATGATTATTATTAATGAATTTATGCTGAAGATTAAGTGAGTAGTTGCCGGCATCTGTTTTTATCAGTTGTTGATCGACTTCTTGACCGATATATGCGTAATCGCTATCCGTATATTTTCCAGTTTCATCTATAAAAGCTACACTATAGGTAATTGTTTCTGGTTGTCCATCATAAATTTTTTCCTTATTTTCTCCTGTAACCGTTACAATCAACGGTCTCTTCGTAACTTCCAGATTCCCTGTTTCATACTGAATATCATAATAGTAAGTCCGATTAACATCATTAATATCCTTAATATCGGCATTCTTAGGGATAATGGCACTTAATCCTACATCAGTCTGACTACCTTCAAATTCAACTGAGACTATCCGATCATCCTTCATCAAGTAATCTTGATAGTTCATTTGAAGGTCTCCTAAATCACTACTAGTTAGTGCCAATCCATCATAAACCTTAGATTTACTGTTAGCTGTTAGAGTAATAGTTTTTTTGTAATATAGATTGATAACCCAAGATTGATGTTGACTACCATCAATGTTATAGAATTGAAGATTCTCTTGCCCATGATTATCCATAGAATGATGGAACTGATAACCGTCTAACAGCTTGCGATGAACAAGATAATAACTTGGTTTCTTCTGAAGAATTGTCACAGATTCCTGACCTGGAATCGCCTGTCCATCCATATCTAAATAATTAATTGTAATTTGTGCAGTATCATAACTAGCGTATTTAAACGTAATAACGTTTTCAGTGTCCGTTGCTGATAAGACCGTACTCTCAACATCTGTCAATGGATAATAGTCGAGATTAACCATTTCAGCTGTAACATGCTCTTGTCCTTGCATATGGCTTTTATCTACAGGAACTGCCTTTTCAAGAGCTTCAATCGTATTACCATCTACTTCTCTTTCAATTGTAGGTGCTACCTCAATTGACTCGTTAATTGCTGAAACATAACGTATTTTATAAGTAATTTTTGGTGATTTTTTTGTATAGTAGAAAGTAATCATTTGGTTATTATTGTTCAACGTAAACTTCTTCTCACGCTCATATGGACGGTAGCCGACAATTCCAAGTGCTGACTCCTTGATTTCTTGACCAAAGCTAAAGGCAGGGCTTGTTTCAACTTTTTCTACAGATAAGGGATTATTACTTCCTTCTTCTAAGTACCTCACAATATAAGTCAACGGTTTTAACTTCCATCTTGCGTATAATGTAATATTTGCTGTGACTGGTTTCAGCCAATCATACCGTTCACCACCCGTTGGATGAGTGTACCAACCAACAAAATCATAATCATCACGTGTTGGATTTCCAGGATAGCTTATTTGTCTGTGTTTTTCGACGGTCTGGGTCGGAAAATGTTGAGCACCTCCGTTCGTTTCAAAAAATACCGTAAAGGTCGGAACAACCCATTTGGCATAAAGTATCACGTTATGATCAGGCATGGTTACAAAGGTATATGGTGTTAACAATTCAGAATCTGCACACCATCCTCCCCATGTGTAATCTTCATCCATTCCTGTTGGGCGATTTGGAGTGTAATTATAATATGAGGTGTTCAGATTTGCATCAAATTTAACCTCTTCAGTTTTCAACTTCTGACTACCGAAATAGTAATCAATAGTATATTTTTTACGATTGTAGTAAAAACGATAAATGTAGCCCTCCGAAGGTCTATAACCCGAAGGAGTATTTGTTAAGTGATCGAATCCTTTTATATCCTTAGCATTTAACAAAACATTTTCACGTTGATAAAAAGTCTGGCTATAGGTATCTGATTTGATGTAAGTTCTAGGATTATCAGCCGATTGCAGATAATACTCTACAGATTTAGAAATCATATTATCACTCCAATTTCCTGTCATGATAATTTGATTTGAAGGATCTGCTCCTCGAAGCATATCCTCAGTCACTTCAAACCGCTTGGTTTTAAAATGCTCACTTAAACCTGGATGATCCCAAGAATCAAATTTTTTTCTACCAGAAGTCGCATATACCTGCTCAGTACCACTCGGCCACCTACTTGAAATGTCCTGGCCTAAAACAACATTAGAAATTCGATAATCAGAACCGGTATAGACCGTTCCGTTCATTCGAATACACCCCCAATATTGATTGAGGTTAAATACAAATGTAAATAATTTCAACTTGTAATAGACTTTTAAGACCGAAGAACCATCCGCAAGGATTTCAACTGTTGAATCTGCATTCAAAGCTGCATTTTCCTCATATGCTTGACCCAAATCTATGCCATTTGCCGAACTAGCATAAACAGTCGACCCAACTTTCGCCTCCTGAACAGCTGACCGTTCATAATCATAATGAGTACTTGCTGTAGCATTATCATAGATTTCTTTTAAATAGACTACTGTGTATTTCACAGTCTTACCTGTCCACTTAGCATAAAGGGTGCGATCTTTATCCAGTGTGACCGTATCAGTTACAGGTGAACCATTCAACTGTGGATTATCATACCACCCCGCAAAATCATATCCTGTGCGAGTCGGGATACTTGAAGAAATAGGCACCTGACTGCCATACTGACCTGTTTGCTGATTGACATAGTCACCACCATTACTATTGTAAGTTAGAGTAAACCGATTGCGACGATAATAAACATATAGTTTTTGACCACTTGCTTGTGTAATTTCAGTCGCTTCCGTATGTTCAAATGTAGCATATGGATAAGTCAAAACTTGGGGACTAACAGTTGAACCTAGTACTCCGTATGCATGGACCGTTTCAATTTTCGAATAGTCATTGCCATCTAAATCCTTGAGCATATATACATAGTCAAATTCAGCTGTATAGGGTACATACTGGATATTAATCGTTATTTTATTATCCAGAAGACCATCAGCCAAATCCTTTTCTACAAGCTCTTCTCTCAATATTTTAATGATTGACCATTCAGGATAATAGGTAGCATCCGCTGGTAAAGTATTATCATTTTGTGGTGTCACTTTTGTAGAAGTATGTGGCAGATGACTAAAAGGCATATCCCTATCTTCTTTTTGGAAAATTGCTGTATCAAAGATGATTTCTTTTGATAATTCTTTGTTGTAATAGTAATAATTGATAGTAATTGTATAAATGGAAATAATCTCAAAATGAGCCTCCACAATCATGTCATTTGTCACCAAAGTTTCTGGAGTAATCACTTGGTTACTGCCCCGTTTCACCCAATTGATAAAACGATAGCCTGTTTTAAACGGTGCTTGTGGCAATGACCCTATAATTGATTGCTCTGTTACTTCTATTAATTTAGACGTCACCACTTGCTCACAATTATCGACATCCTTATAAACAAATTTTACTTCATAGTATTCCTTCCCCTCTACAGGAATGGAACGAGCTTGTAGTTTTTCAATTCCTAAAACTCCATAAACTGAAAAATCACCTGTATCAAAAGTAACTTCAGAAAACTTATCACTCGAATGTACATCCGATTCAACCGATATTTGATTTGCATTTTTCTCATCATCAAAATGAATCGCAACAATTTCGGTGTCCCTCCCTATATCAAATGGAGTGCTGTATTTAATCGTCACAGTAACAGCCTCAGCAGGCTCTATTTCTTCTCCTTTTAAATAAAATGAAATGTCAAAAAACCGAGCATAAACTAAAGTGGCATTTGTCACCTGCTTCTTAGTCTTATCTAAGTATTCTTTATAAGATTCATCATTTGATGGAAGTTCTTTAACAATCAATTCGGTACCACTTGGCAACTGAGACTCTTCAGACACATCAACTTCAACCCAATAATCTAAACCTTCATGGATAAGCTTCCCTGTAAAAAAAGTAACTGGATTACTCGATGATTTCTCAATAGCTTCTGGCGTATTCAATTGTGCTTCTTGGGTAAATGTTTGACCACTGTCACTGTCACTTTCAGTTTCTGTCAAAGAAGTGATGGTTTCAGCCACGGAAATGGTATCTTCTGTTTTGTCTTCGCCAACGTGTAATTTTTCTGTTGTTTCTTGCAATTCTATTGTTTGTTTTGAATCAATACTAGTTCCCTCAAGGAGTTCTACACCATTTTGGTTAACAGCAATTGTTTCATCCATGGATAGTGCTGGAAGAATCAATGCGTAGATGGTACAAAATAGAACAATTGCGACCAAAACCAATAATATTTTATTTTTCTTTTCAGCCAGAAAAACAAGATACTTTTTTATCCAATTCATCATTTACCTCCTTTCATACGAAATGACATGTTGGTAAAATTTTCATCGAAAAAAACAGACACTGGATATCAAATAAAAATTCACCAAGGAAAGTGAAACTTCTAAGGCAAAAACCTGCCTTTTATCTTCGAAATACTGATATTCAAAATGTGATTCGCCTCCTTTCAGATCTACAAACAAATATTATAAAAGAACAAATCTCAACAGGCCCGTATATTGTTATTAACAACATCATTGGATAAAACCAATTTCTGAAAACGGCCAAATTCTATAAATCAATTTTCCAACAACTTGTTCCTCAGATACTGTCCCCACAGCTGTATTCCTAGAATCAATTGAAATCTCTCTATTATCACCCATTACAAAATATCGTCCTTCCGGCACTTGATAAGGAAAATGAATATTACTTTCTCCAAAATCTTTTGAAATGAGATATTTTTCCTCTAACAACTGATTATCTACATATACATTTCCAAATTCATCTATGTCTACCCATTGATTAGACGTAGCAATTATCCGTTTTACCAAAATATTATTATTATAGTAAAATGCGATAACTTCCCCACTATCTAAATGACTGCTTTTCACAGAAACAACAATATCTCCACTATTTAAAGTTGTGTTCATCGAATTACCATAAATCTTTAATATTGGTAAGAAAAAAACCGATACTAATACTGCTGAAGCTGCAACGACAATCAATGTAAATACTGTACTTCTAATTGTTCCTAAAAAGCGTTGTCTATACCGTAAAGATAGATAGAAACTTTCTATTTCTTTTGTACTTGGGATTTCCTCTGCAACTTTTATATTAGTCTGTTTCCATCTCATAAGCACCTCCATTGCCATTTTTTAAATTGGTCAAATAGATATCAGCCACTTTCTGTGCTTCTTCGAATATCGATGTCAATTGTATTGCAGCTTCTGCTAGACTTCCAGCATTCTCTACCTTAATTCTTTTTTCTGATAATTGTCGCTCCATTTCCTCTACTTTTTTTTCTAACTCATCAATTCTCCGACTTTGGGCTAGCATAATACCCAATAACTCCACTTTTTTTAATCTTCGTAATTTCCTCTCATCCATCCCAACCACTCCTTGAATCTAGAACTCTCTTAGAGTTGTTAGCGTTAACAAATGCTTTTGAAAGCTTATTTAACCATGTCTTTCTAAGAACATTTCATCGTTATTAATTTATCGCTTTCAAAGTTTTTGAACTTCGAATTTTCCTTTTTCACGTTTGGTATCATTACCCTTTACCCTAATTATACAGGGATAAATGAACCTATTCAACACTAGTCATAAATTTGTCACTGACAAATTTATGACTTAGAAATGCTTAATCTTATAACAACGAACTACAATAAATAAATAAAACTATAGTAACGAATCACTAAAATATTAGATTAAAATGATGCTCTTAAGCCTCAAATCATTTTAAAAAACTAATATGTTGTTGTATAATAATAATAGGTTAATACATAAACTTCTACAGTTACTGAAGGAGGATTATTATGTTTACAAGTAAAGTTCGATTCCTATTATCACAACTCGAGGCAAGTAATTCTGATATTGCCCATTATATGGCTGTTAACCCTTCCGTTGTCAGCCGTATTCGTACCGGTACAAGTAAACCTCAAAAAAATAGTCAAGCAATCCAACATTTTATTAATGGTGTGTATGAATTTGCTAGTCACACCAATCGTCTCTCCATACTCTACTCAATTATCGGAGACACTATTCCAAATGAACAATTTCAGACAAAAGAGGCTTTAAAACTTTGGCTATACAATCCTGAGAAAACGAATTTGGAAAAAAATGGAAAAAGCAAACCCTATTTTGGTGAAAAATTAACTTCCCTTATGAGCCTATTAAACATCTCTAATATTAAGCTTGCAAAAGCTCTAAATGTTGATCCATCTTACATTAGTCATTTCCGATCTGGGAAGAGAGTACCTCAAATCAACAATCGCATTTTTAAAGATCTCTGTGAATTTCTGACCAATCAGATAAAATCACAAAAAAAGTATAATGAGCTTAGAGAATTAGTTCTCTACCAAAAACCAATCCCAACTAATCAAAAAGAAATAAAGCAGATCCTTATTACTTGGTTGAGCGATACAGGTACAAGACTGCCACTATTACCTGTGGGCAATCTATTTGAACAGGTCAGCGATTTAAATATTAAAATTGATCCTTTACCAAAAATATCTGAAATTGCTACCGAAGAAATTATGCATAGTTCTACGGAAACTTACCATTCTACTGAAGGAATGCGTCACGCCGTTCTTCGCCTATTAACTACTGCCATTTTAAAAGGCAGTGAAGTATGGATTTACTCTGATCAAAGTATCGATTGGATGACAGAGGAGTCCAATTTTCTACCAAGATGGTCTGCTTTGATGAATCACTGCATTAGCTCTGGTTTGAAAATAAAAGTAATTCACAATATCCATCGTGAAAATTCTGAATTGTTCTCCTGTATTAAATTCTGGTTGCCACTCTACTTATCCGGGAAAATAGATTCATATTATTGCAAAAAGGAGGCTGATGTTCGCTTTTCTAATACATTATTTATATGTCCTGGTGTTTGTGCCATTGAAGCAACACATGTCCGTGGCTTCGAAAAGTATGGCAATTACAAGTATTACACTACTTCTTATGAAATTTTTTCACTTCAAAAACAATTTGATGGCTTAATGAAATACTCCGCGCCACTCCTTAAATCCTTTACATTAGGAGATCGAGATAATTTCTTATTTTGCCTGTCCCACCTGCCTATCGAAAAAGGTAATTGTCTACTTTCTACTTTGCCAGTATCTACCATGTCGCAACAGTTAGTAAATTCTATTATTGAAAAACATTCTTTCACTAAAGAAGAAAAAGACGCCTTTCTAACCTTTTGGAAAATTCAAAGAAACTATCTAATGCATTGCTTAGAAAACGGCAATGATTATACACATTGCCTTCCACTTTTTGATAAAAAAACTATATTAGCTGGAAAAGTTCCCTTAGACTTAAACAATATTGCCATTAATAAAGAGATTTATTACGATATTGAAGAGTATAAAACGCATCTAAAAAATATCCTTTCCCTGTATCAAAGCTATGATAATTTCCACATACTCTTACAAGAGACAGAATACTTTCATAATATGCAAGTAAGAGTAGGAGACAAGCACGTCATTGTCTTAAAAAATGATTTCCCACAAACTGCTTTTATCTTTACAAATCCTATTTTACAAAGAGTACTTCAACTCTATCAAAAACAGTTACTCCATAAATACAATATTAGCAGTATTGAAATTACAAGAAATATCCTTGAGCATATCTTCCGAGTTGACAATTATATAGAGCAAAATCAATAAGGCATTCTTATTTTCATTCGTCAACCACATAAATATTATCACGTAAAAGCGGCAAAAGCAGTTGACCTAAGCTATACAATTCTAATCATTTTTTATTGCACCTCAATTAACTTTTACACATGTCACACTAGATGATAATCTAAACAAAAAACCAGTCCAGGTTTTGCAAGGACTGGTTTTAATATGGCACGATTCACTACTGACCTCCAAGACATTAATTGATGATAGTCCCCTAATCCAGATATATCATACGCTATATAAAACGTACTATTTCATGTCTATTCATAGCGAGAGGAGTTCACTTTCCCATCCTCTCATTCGACTGATTTAAAGCGTTCTCTCCCAGACTATTTTTAATGCGTCCACCCGTAGTAATCAGGCTTGCTAGAAAGTTCTATTGACTTCCCCTGTAGGCAGGTGCCATGGAGGACTTTCGCCTTAGATACACAACATACACGCCACGCAACAAAAAAACCTAGCATTTCGCTAGGTTAGAGATGTAAAACGAATTACGCTTTGTTCGCTGAACCGAATACGTCAATACGTTCTTCAACAGAAGCTTGGATAGCTTTCACGCCGTCTGCCAAGAATTTACGAGGGTCAAAGAGTTTTTTCTTATCGTATTCTGCTTCGTTTGCTTCATAAGCTGCTGCAAATTTACGAGTTGCGTTTGCGAATGCGATTTGGCACTCAGTATTAACGTTAACTTTAGCAACACCCAATTTGATTGCTGCTTGGATTTGCTCATCTGGAATACCAGAACCACCGTGCAATACGATTGGGAAACCAGGTACAGCTTCAGTCAATTTACGCAAGTGGTCAAGATCAAGACCTTCCCAGTTTGCTGGGTATGGGCCGTGGATGTTACCGATACCTGCTGCCAAGAAGTCAATACCAGTTGCAACCATTGCTACTGCATCTTCGATTGGAGCCAATTCACCGCTACCAATGATACCATCTTCTTCACCACCGATAGTACCTACTTCAGCTTCAACTGAGATACCTTTAGCGTGTGCCAATTCTACAACTTCTTTAGCTTTTGCAAGGTTTTCTTCTACTGGAAGGTGTGAACCATCAAACATGATAGAAGTATAACCAACTTCGATACATTCAAGAGCATCTTCGTAGTGACCATGGTCAAGGTGAATAGCAACTGGAACTGTGATGTTCATTGACTCAATCAAGTTTGCAATCAAGTTACGAGCTACTTTGTAACCACCCATGTACTTAGCTGCACCCATTGAAGTTTGGATAAGAACAGGAGCTTGTTTCGCTTCTGCTGCACGCAAGATAGCTTGAGTCCACTCAAGGTTGTTTGTGTTAAATCCACCAACTGCATAACCGTTGTCACGCGCTGCTTGGACAAATTTTTCTGCTGAAACTAATGGCATTTCGATAGCCTCCTAATATTTTTTGAGGTTGCACCTCATACTCCTCTATTCTACCATTTTTATTTTGAAAATGCTAGTTGAAACCATATTTTTGAGAAAACTTTCACATGTATTTTCATGAAACTCCCTGCAAATTGGACAACAAAAGGTGGAAAAGGGGTTAGTGTAGCCACTCATATTATAACAAAAAAAAAGACTAGCCTCAGCTAGTCTACTATGCGGAGAGTGGGACTTGAACCCACACGACCTAAAGCGGTCACAGGATCCTTAGTCCTGCGCGTCTGCCAATTCCGCCATCCCCGCTCAACACAAGAACTAGTATAACATGAGGAGGGGGCCTTGTCAATACTTTTTATTTATTTTTTGAAATCTTTTGAGCTGATTTATACTTGTAAAGCATTCAGCCCTCTAAGCAAAATATCATACAAAGAGGTAAGTAAAAATCACAAAGAGGGCTAACCACTTTAACTGTGAGGAAAAGGAGAATCGCTACCAAGAAAAACGATAGGCTGTTTGTGAGAAGAAACAATCTCCTTGTTCCAACAAAATAGATCCAAAACCATCAACATTACATGCATTCGGAAGCCCCTGGCATTCTAGACTAAAGGCGCCATGGAAAGCAGCTAACTCTTCAACCGGGAAATTGTAAGTATAAATAACAACGGATGGTTGATTGGTTACAACACTTAGTTTAATTTTCCCATCAGGACTTAATACTTCTACGGGAGTTGCTACATCTTCCAGTATCCATGGGTGATCATAGCCTTTCACGAGGAGATTCTGAGTGTGTTGGCTATTAAAGCCCTGAGAAAACGAAGCAAAATCTCTAAAATCAAACGGCGTATCAATTACTTCTTCCAAAACTCCAATTGGAAGATTATCCTCACCAAGTGGGACATAGCGATTTGCTGCAATTCTGATTTGATGTGCCCCTACAGACTGTTGGAAATCACCTGTCAAATTAAAATAGATATGGTTGGTTGGATTAAAAATGGTATCCTTATCAGACTCTGCCCGATACTCTACAAAAAGTTCATTTTCATCCGACAATCGATAAGTTGCTAAAACACGTACATCACCAGGAAATCCATTGAAACCATCCTTTAAGGTAATACCAAAGGTAACTTGATTATTCTCCTGATCTACACTTGTCTCCCAGTATTGCTCATTTGCAGTATCAATCCCACCATGGAGGGTTCGACCCGGCTCATTTTCTGTAAAACAGTACTTCACTCCATTTATTTCTGTTTGTGCCCCTGAAATACGACCTGCAACTGGGACAATTGTAGAACCAGGATACAAATCTGTTCGTCTATACTCCTCATCTGTTGAAGCAGAAAGGCTAACATTCCGAACCCCTCCATCTTCCTCAACAGGAAGAAGAACCTCAACGATACGAGCTCCAAAATTTGTCAAACCAACCTTCATACCATTAGCATTCGAAAGGAAGAAATGAAGGGCTTCCCCCTTTCCAAACTGACTTTGTTCAATCATACGAGCTCCTATTTTTATTGATTTAATATATGAATAGTATATCATTAATAAACCATAATGAAAAGGAATCTACAAGAATTCCTTTTTCATTTTATACTAATTATTCTAGCGCTCTGCTTGGCGTTCTGCAAACTCCTCATCGGTCATCATCGAACCACCAAAGTTGGCCGAAGAAGCAAAACGTGTATAACGACGCAGCCAACCACTTGCTATTTTAGGCTTGAATGATTTTAAGTGACGACGACGTTCAGCAAGTACTTCATCATCCACAAGAACATCTATCGTACGATTGATCAAATCAATCACAATCTCATCTCCATCCTCAATCAAAGCAATATTTCCACCAGCAGCTGCCTCTGGAGAGACGTGACCAATCGCAATCCCTCTAGTTGCACCAGAGAAACGACCATCCGTTATAAGTGCAACATCTTTCCCCAAACCTCGACCGACAATTTTTGAAGTAGGAGCTAACATTTCTGGCATTCCAGGTCCGCCTTGTGGCCCCTCGTAACGAATCACAACAACATGACCTTTCTGAACTGTACCATTATCAATTGCCTCAAGCGCTTCATCTTGAGAGTCAAAGCAAAGAGCCTCACCTTTAAATGTTTTTACAGAAGGGTCTACCCCACCTACCTTAATAACGGAACCATCTTGGGCAATATTCCCATAAAGAATGGATAAGCCACCAACTGGTGAGTATGGATGATCTAATGGATGAATAACCTCTTCATTCTTAATCTCACAACCTGAAACATTCTCTTTCAAAGTTCTACCTGTTACAGTTATGCGATCCCCTTTGATAGAACCATTCTTAATCAATTGATTGATAATCGCTGAAACCCCTCCCGCCTCATGTACATCATGCATAGTGTAAGCTGATGACGGAGATAATTTAGAAAGATAAGGTGTTTTTTCAGCGATTTCATTAATATCTTTCAAATCATAGGAAATCCCAGCTTCTCTGGCAATGGCTAGCGTGTGTAATACTGTATTCGTTGACCCTCCCATTGCCATATCCAAAGCAAATGCATCATCTATTGCTTCTTTCGTTACAATGTCTCTAGGTTTAATATTCTTTTTAACATTTTCCATTAAGTATTTGGCCGCTTGACGAACAAGTTCTCGTCGTTCATCCGACACTGCAAGAATTGTACCATTCCCTGGCAATGCAAGTCCCAATACCTCCATCAAACAATTCATTGAATTGGCTGTAAACATTCCCGAACAAGAACCGCAAGTTGGACAAGCATTTTTTTCTAGAAATTCAAACTCCTGTTCTGACATTTCCCCAGCTTGGTAGCTACCAACTGCCTCAAATAGACTAGAAAGGCTGGCATGATGCCCTGTCATATCGACACCACCCTTCATAGGTCCTCCAGAACAGAATACTGCTGGAACATTGGTTCGCATAGCTGCTAAAATCATTCCAGGAGTGATCTTATCGCAGTTTGGGATATAAAAAACTCCATCAAACCAATGCGCATTGATGACTGTTTCAGCCGCATCTGCTATCAATTCCCTTGAAGGTAAACTGTATCTCATTCCAATGTGTCCCATGGCAATACCGTCATCAACCCCAATGGTGTTAAACTCAAACGGAATCCCACCAGCTTCCCTTATCGCTTCTTTTGCCACATCCGCCAACTCTCTCAAATGAACATGTCCAGGTACAATATCGATGTAGGAATTGCAAATCGCAATAAAGGGTTTTTGAAAATCCTTTGCAGACTTCACTTGTCCTGTCGCGTATAATAAGCCACGCGCTGGAGCCTTGTCAATCCCGATTTTTATCATATCACTTCTCATTGGATTCTCCTTGTATTTAAAATGATTCCTCACATTACATGTTACCACTTTAAAAGTGAATGTCAATAAATTTTCAGAAAATTTTGTCATTTTTGTTTTTTTCTGTGAATGGATTCATTCACTGGCATATTATTCCTCTCCATAGACTAAGAATGGTAGGAAGGAGTTTCACAACATGATAGGATAGAGCAATGTAACAAGAAATATGACAAATGATACTCCATACAAAAAGAGACCGAGTTTCCCCAGTCTCAGGATACTTAAAGCCAATTTGACTACAGTATTATTTTTACTTGACGAAGATGATCTCTAACCGAAATAGTCACTGACTGTCCTCATTCTCCCGTTTCTAGGCTCGGGCTTTCTGTGGTCACTTTCTTATTTCAAGGTGACCATCTGAAACAGTTCCCCGAACTGTTTCACTCCTCATCATCTTCACTACTTGTTAATAAGGAATTGACATGAACTAAATTGCTTGTACCAAACTCCACATAGTCTACAGCTTCACCTAATAGAACGCCGTTCAAGAAACCAATGACCATGGGCATGTTCATACCTGCATATAGATCAAACTGACCACCATCGAGTAATTTCCGAGAAACTACATTAGCTGGTGTTCCTCCCAACAAATCTGCAAAAACAACAAAGTCATCAAGCTTAGCAATTGTTTCTTCAAATTTTCTTTGGAAGTCTTCTGGACCTTCTTCTGGCAACAAAGCCACTGTATAGATGTCCTCTTGTGGACCCATAATCATTTCAGTGGATTTTTTCAATTCTTCACAGAAGATGCCATGACTTACTAATACTAAACTTCTAACCATTATGCCATACCAAATACGAAGTGACCAATTGCTGACAAGGCAATCGCAAGGACAATGATTATCAAGATAGCTTTTGTTGAAGTCATACCCTTACGTCCTAGCAACCAGAAGACAAAACCTGTGAAGATAGCTGGAACAAGACGAGGGAAGATAGTATTGAGCAAGTCTTGAATATCAATTACTTTTTCACCAACTGTTGGAGCCCAAGTCACTTCAAAGTTAATCATAGTTGCAATCAATGCGCCCATCATGAAGACACCCATTACAGATGCCGCATCAACAAGTGCTGTCAAACGATCACGCATTGTTGTGATGAGTTTAGTACCTTCTTTATAGGCAACTTCCAATTGTTTCCAACGGAAAATATCATACGCAACCGCTACTGCTACCCAAAGGAAGATACCTGCTGGGTTACCAGTTGCGGCCATAGTTGCAGCCACTGTACCCATGATTGCTGGAACTAAGGAACCAAAGATAGAGTCACCGATAGGAGCAAATGGACCCATCAAACCAGTCTTGATACCATTTACCGCATCTTTAGATGCTACACCATCGCTTTCTTCAAGCGCCAAATCGATACCCGTAATAATAGTATGGAAGAATGGTGAAGTGTTGAAGAATTGAGTATGCAATTTCATCATTTCCTTCAACTCAGGAGTACCATCACCGTACATTTTACGCAATTGAGGTAAAATCATGTAGAGGTAGCCTGATGCTTGCATACGCTCATAGTTCCAACCAAGTTGGAAAGTGAACAAGCTACGTTTGTTGATTTGATTAAAATCTTCTTTTGTTAATTTGTAATTAGATTTCGTCATCTTCAATTTCCCCACTTTCTGAATTTGATGGAGCAACTACAGTTACTTTTTGGCTATTTTTGAAGTGAAGTACAGAAAGGAATGCACCCACAATAGCGATACCAATCATTGACAAGCCTTTGAAGTTGTTTACAAATGCTACACCTGAATCTTCAGGAAGGGTACCAACAATACCAGCAACGGCACCACCTAAAGTAGATACGTTACCGTAAAGAACAGTCAACATAGCTGTCAAAGCAAAACCAAATGCCAAATAGTGAAGATTGCGTTTAAGTGGAAGATAGTGAAGCAAGATTGCAAATCCTAGACCAGGAAGCATACGTGCTGCAAGAGTCAAACCATTAGCAATCCATTGGTATTCTTGAATAGCAGAAACCATTGAATCTACAAATTCACCACCAAATGCAAGGGCAAGGAAAACAGGTAGTGCACGAGACAAGGCCCAAGGAATTGCACCAAGTAAGTAGTTCCGTTCGATAGCTGCATAGTCAAATTTTTCAACTGCAGCATCCACACGGTGAGCGAAGTAGGTAGTTGAGAAACGACCCAAAATATCAGTATAGACAAGAAGCGCTGCTACTGGAACCGCAATTGTTGCTACAGCAAGCTCAGGGTCAATACCTTGTGAAACTGAGAAAGCAGTTGCCAAAACTGCACCAGAAGTCGCATCAATACGTGATGCACCACCGAAAGTACCTACACCAAGTACCATTAATTGCAAGCTAGCACCAATTGCTAAGCCTGTTGCCATATCTCCCATAATCAAACCAGAGATGAACCCTGCAAAGACAGGTGAACCTGCTGACGATACGATGGTCAACTCATCACAAATCTGGTAAGCAGAGTAGAGCGTTAAAAGTAATATTTGCCACCATTGCATAATAGTGATCCTCCTTTAAAATTTTTCAAAAAATCCGAATGTTATCTAACCTTATCCAATAATGGCATAAAGTCTTTAGGTGAATCGCCAGGAACCATTTGAGCGAAGAGCTTCACACCCTTAGCTGCCAATGCATCAAAATCTGCGATATCTTTATCTACCACATTGATTGAACGTGTGACAGACCGTGTTTCAGGAGTCTGAGACATATTCCCAACGTTAAGTTCAGGAAGGCTTACACCATACTCCACTAGGCGAAGGAAGTTTTCAGGACGACGTGCTACAATAAGCAAGCGTTGAGCATCATATTTTCCTTCTTTAATATTATTTGCAGCTTTCTCAATCGGTAAAATAGAAAGTTTTACTCCTGGAGGACAAGCCAACTTCAATCCTTGTTTTTCAATGTCGTTTTGAGCAACAGCGTCATCAATTACCATAATACGACTAATATTTAATTTAGTCGTCCATAAGTTAGCAACTTGACCATGAATCAAACGACCATCGATACGTGTAGCAATAATTGCCATACTCATTTCTCCTTTATTTTAAATCTTTATAGATGGGTTCTTGAGAAAAAGGTAATCTTTCTCTATATTTTCCTTCCGTCTCAAAGACGACTATTTCATTCTCTCCTTTCTTTAAGTATCCTTTTGGAATATAGAGATAGAGAATCGGACCTTTTTCCCAGAAACGTCCAATATTTACATTGTTTACAAATACAACACCTTTACCAAAACCTGTCATGTCTATGTAGGTATCCGCCAATTCTGACAAGTTACAAGTATAGCGATAGAATGCAGGCTGATTTTCTTGCCAAGTCTTACTATAATCAACAGCTGAAACCGACTCAAGTGGTAGTGGATAGATTTTCCAGTTTCCAATAAAGTGGAGGTCTGCCATCGCTCCTCTTCCCAAACCTTTAGATTGAGTTGGAGCTGTTAATTTGTGGCCGTAGTTAACACGTCCCATATTCTCCACAAGAATAGCTAAATCCAATTGCTTGCTTTTGAAATCTAGCGTAATGTCTTCACCAATCTCCGTTTGATATTGTGTTGTAACCTTACGCCCATCAGCAAAAACATGAATCCGATCCCGACCATCAATCACACGAAAACGTTCTGCTTCTTCCTTATCTTGTTCCAATTCGGTTTTATAGAGAATATAGCCAGTGGATTGATCAAATTGTTCCATATTCTTAGGATAGAATGAATGATGACACTCGCTGATGGCATCAATGGTTTCAAACAAACTAACTTTATTCACTAACTCAGCTGGCTCAAACGCCTTAGCTTTTTTCACTATTGGTTCTGCATAGTCTAATTCTGGATATCTTTCCATCATCAGCTTTTGAAGAATATAAAACTTCTGCGTTGGATTTCCAGCTTCATCTAGAATTGCATCATAATCATAAGATGTCACCTGAGGCAAATCAATTTGACCTCGCGCAGAGCATCCATTCATGAAACCAAAGTTCGTACCTCCGTGAAACATGTAGAGATTAATCGAACCAAGTTCAATGCACTCCATGACTGACTGAGCTAGTTCTTCTGGCTCACGACGAATCACTTCATCACCCCAGCGATTGAACCATCCATCCCAAAATTCCATGCACATCAGTGGCCAAGTCTTTCCATATTCATCAAAGAAAGCTTGCATCATTTGAAAATTTTCGTTCGCTCTTGAACCAAAATTTCCAGTGACCAATATATCATCGGCAATGAGTGAACCTGCACGCAAACAAGCTCTCCATGGACCATCTGATGTGAAGAAGGGAGCAGTCAAACCATGTTTACGCATCAAATTCGCAACCGATCTTAAATAGTCTTTTTCTTCACCATAGGAACCATACTCATTCTCAACTTGAAACATGAGAATGTTTCCTCCTTGTGCGAGCTGGAACTTGGCTAATTTAGGAAGAAGAGAAGCGTAATATTCAGCTAAGTGCTTCAAATACATAGGATCACTCGAACGTACTCTCAGCTCTTCCTTCATCAACCAAACGGGGAGTCCACCCCATTCCCACTCTGCACAAATATAGGGGGAAGGACGTACAATTGCATAAAGCCCTAGTTCTTGAGCAATTCTTAGAAATCGTTCAACATCTAGAATTCCGTCAAAACAAAAATGTCCTTTTTTAGGCTCATGCAAATTCCAAGGAACATATGTCTCAACCGTATTAAACCCAAGAGCCTTTAGGTTGAATAAAGAATGATACCAGTCATCTGGATGTACTCGAAAATAGTGAATTGCACCAGATAATATTTTAAATGGCTTTTCATCTAAATAGAATTGATCTTTTATCTGGAAATCGCTCATTTCTACCTCCATGTAACCGTTTACCTTTTCTATTAGTATATTAACACTTTCTTGTGGTTATGTCCAGTACTTTTGGAAAAAATTTTTGTATTTTTTTAAGCAAATAGATGTAAAATAATAAATGGCTATTTTTTGCTAAAAAAGCTACGGAATCATACTAATATCTTTTGATTTTTGTAAGATAATTTAGTATACTAATCACAGAAAGGAGGTATAAAATGAAAGTCCCTAAATACCAACTAATCCAGAATAGCCTTCGTCAACAAATCATTTCGGGAAAATTTGAAAATGGTGATAAATTTTATACAGAAGCGGAATTAACAAAGTTATACAATGTAAGTTCAATTACTGTTATTCGGGCTGTCAATGAGTTAGTTAAAGATGGTTATTTAATTCGCCAACAAGGGAAGGGTACATTTGTTTCCCGTTCACGTAAGGGCCGTTTGGTTGAATTTTCAGATGTTGAAATTTTCCCACTTGAAAATGAGCAAGTAATTGTTCTTGCTTGTCAAAAGGGAAATGATACACGAATTCTCGAGAAATTGAACTTAGATAAGAATGACTATTATTATAAAATCGTTCGTATTCGTAAAGCCGACGGAATTCCATTTATTTATCATAATTCCTACATACCTCAACGTTATATTCAAACGCCTGATGCTCCCCTTGAACATTTCCAATCAATCTATCAGCGTCTAAAAATTGATTTTAATATCCACATGTTCGAAGAACCCTTTGTTGAAACAAACGAAGTAAGCTTCCCAACACCCGTGGAAATTGCTGAGGGGTTAGAAATTGATCCAAATCAACCAACTATTTTGCAAAATAAATTGACAACCAATAGTGCTAGTGGAGAAATTATCGAATATACTGAAACTTATAAACATTGGAAATACTATAAATTTGAAATCTCAGCGAATAACCGATAATTCCTTTTGAAACAAACACTTTGCTTCCAATAAATAATAAAAAGATTGTATATAATGGTCATTAATCTGACTTTATATACAATCTTTTTATTATTTACATCATTTACAGACTTAGTTTTCATTCATTGGCTTATGAACCATCCGATACCGAAATTGGTCAGCCCTCGCAATGCTAAACGTATACTCAATAATACGATTCTTATCATTGTATGATTTTCGTAACAAATGAAGGACAGGACTATTTCCCCTTACCCCCAAGAGCTTCGCTTCATTATCCAAGGCGATACTAGCATAAAACTCTTCGACCGCCATTCGAATAAATTGATTATATTTTTCAGAGAATACCTCGTATAATGCTGTATTATCCAAATCTGCAATAGTTAGTCCATCAAATAAAGAGGCCGGAATGTAGGTACGCTCCAACATCATCGGAATACCATCTGCCAAACGTAGTCGTTCTAATTCATAAACATGTTCACCAATATCAATCATCAACTGCTGTGAAATATATTCCGAAGCTTCTATTTCTTGAAATGAAAGAATTATAGTTTGTGGTACCTTACCCATCACTTTCATTTGCTCGGTAAAGCTATAAACCTGAGATAAATCAACAGCTGGTTCTGAAATTTCCGAAACATAGGTCCCTTTACCATGTTTTTTATAGACCAAACCACGTTTTTCTAATTCTTGTAACGCAAGCCGAACTGTAATACGACTTACACCATATAAATGCGTTAATTCTCTCTCTGAAAACAATTTTTCATTTGGCACCATGCTTTCTCGAATTTTCACTTCCAACTCATCCACTAATTGTAAATAGAGTGGTTTTTCTTGGCCATTAATTGACATAGCGCAACCTCACTTCAACTAGGTAAATCATATTATACTGTTATTATATCATTTTTTAATAAAATAGTCTTTCCAAACCATAAAATGTTCATTCAGATGAGGAATCTAGTTTCCACTCGAAATACTTTAACTTGCATGACGAGTATGTTTGTTCATTAAATAAAACTAACTTCATCAGGCAATGTTATCGTTTCCTGTCCTTGCTTATCTACAACTAATACTGTAGAAGGATAAAACGGATCGAAACGACTTGACAAATCAACCGCCAACACATTTTTATACCGCTCTTGTGAGAAAACTAGGGTAATTTTACCACCTCGGTTTTTAATAGAAAATTGAATCACACTTTTCAAAGGGATAACTCCCTTTAAATAGTTATCAATGACGTACCAGAAACTATCAATCACTTCACCTGGGAGCGAAGTGACAATACCAAAACTTGCATATCTCCCTACCGTCTTATCAAATGCCATCTTTCTACCTCACAGTAAGAAAAAAGCCTGCTAAACAGGTTTTTCTTGAATAACTTTATCGACTTCTCAGTTCTAAATAGCGCTTATACCAGATATTTACATAGGCAGGAGAGAATGGCCCACGTTGATGATTAATCCAATCAACCAATATTTTTACATTTTCCTTCAAAATATAATCAATATCATCTGAATACTTCATATCCTTGCGATGTCGTTCATATTCATCCACATCAAGTAATCTTTTTTCACCATCCGCAAAGACTTTCACATCCAAATCATAATCAATATATTTGAGTGCTTCGTTGTCTAATACAAACGGACTAGCAAGATTACAATAATAAGAAACACCATTTTCACGAATCATTGCAATGATATTAAACCAGTATTTTTTATGAAAATATACGATAGCTGGTTCTCTTGTTACCCAACGTCTGCCATCATTTTCTGTCACTAAAGTATGATTATTGACTCCAATGATTGCATGTTCTGTTGTCTTTAATACCATGGTATCACGCCAAGTGCGATGGATTTTTCCGTCATGCTTATAACTTTGAATTGTAATAAAGTCGCCTTCTCTTGGTAATTTCACACTGTTACCAACTTTCTACAATTTCAATTTATCTTTATCATTATATCATATTTTTGACTCATGTGGGAATATTTCATCACAGATAATCCCTAAGCACTGCCTGAATCCGATCAAACTCGAAACCTTTCCTTGCTAAAGCCTGAATCAAACGCTGTTTCAACTCATATCCATCATATTTTCGACTATATTTTCGATACTGTTTCTCTAATTCCTTACTAATTAAATCTACTTCCATATTGTCATCTGCTGAAATATCTAACTGACTAACCGTTTTTCTTGCCAAGTCATACGTAAACCCCTTATTCATCAATCCTTGAACAATCTTATCCTGCAGAGCTCGAATAGGTAATTTATCCTGATACTTTCTAAGCAATTTTTCAGCAACCTTTTCAGCCAGCTCAGAAAAATCTACCTCAACTAAACAACTATCAATAACAGATTTAGAAATCCCTTTCGTGATTAATTTCTGCCGAATCAGAGCCGGACCCTTGTCACCATTCAACCCATTTTGTCGAACGTAGGTTTCCACATAACTCTTATCATTAATCCATTTCTCTTCTTCTAGAACGGCAATAATTTTCACAGCATTTGCTTCTTCAATTTCATATTTTTTTAAATAATCCAACACTTCTTTCTTTGTTCGCTGTTTGAAAGAAATATAATATAAAGCTAAATTTTTTCCATAAGAGAACTGAGCAAAATCACGAATTTCTTGAAGTTCATTTTCAGTGATTTCCTTACCCTTACTCAACATAAAACGAACAATTGTATCCTCAGTTATATACAAAGATTCTTGACTATTAAGCTCTAATAAATATAGTCTTTTTTTCTTTACAATTTTTGTTATTCTCATTCTTTCATTATACAGGAATTTTCGGTAAAATAATAATATGAATCTACAAGTTAATCAACGAATCCCCTTAAAAATTAAACGAATGGGCATCAATGGAGAAGGAATAGGTTTTTATCAAAAAACGCTTGTCTTTGTTCCCGGTGTTCTTAAAGGTGAAGAAATATATTGCCAAATTACCTCAATCAAACGGAATTTTGTTGAGGCAAAATTATTGAAAATCAACAAGCAATCCAAATTCCGTGTCACACCACCTTGTGCTATTTATGAAGTCTGTGGCGGTTGCCAAATCATGCACCTCCGCTATGATAAGCAATTGGATTTTAAAAAAGACTTGCTACAGCAAGCACTAAAAAAATTCAAACCTTCTGGCTACGAGCAATACACCATCCATCCAACCATTGGGATGGATCACCCCAGTCACTACCGTGCCAAATTACAATTTCAAACTCGTACTACTAAAGGTGGCGTCAAAGCTGGATTATATGCAGAAAATTCACATCGTCTAATTGGAATTACTGACTGTTATGTCCAGGATCAAGAAACACAGAGAATTATTAACAGTGTTGCGGAACTCCTCACTAAGCACCGTATCCCAATTTACAACGAACGCAAGGAACAAGGTATTCGCACTGTCATGGTACGTAGAGCTCGTCAGACGGGAGAAGTCCAACTAATTTTTATCACCTCTTGTCAAGTTAATCTTATCAAACTAATTGATGAACTCATCAGTCAGTTTCCAAGTATCGTTACAATTGCCTTAAACTGGAACAAACAAAAAACAAGTGAAGTCTATGGAGAAAAAACTGAAATACTGTGGGGGAAACAAGCTATTGATGAGGCTGTGTTGGACTATGATTTTTCTCTATCACCTCGGGCATTTTACCAATTAAATCCCCAGCAAACCGAAGTACTTTACAATGAAGCAGTAAAAGCTTTGGATATTACTGGAGATGAAGACCTCATTGATGCCTACTGCGGAGTTGGTACTATCGGCTTTGCCTTTGCCAGAAAAGTCAAATCATTACGTGGTATGGATATTATTCCCGAAGCAATTGAAGATGCAAAAGCAAATGCTAGACGAATGGGGCTAAATAATACACATTACGAAGCCGGTAAAGCTGAAGATATAATTCCAAAATGGTATCAAGAAGGATATCACGCAGATGCACTCATTGTTGATCCTCCACGGACTGGAATAGACGAAAAACTCCTAAAAACAATCCTTAAGTACAAACCATCAAAAATGGTCTATGTTTCTTGTAATGTTTCGACACTCGCAAGAGACTTGGTTGAATTAACTAAAGCCTACCAGGTTGAATATATTCAATCTGTTGACATGTTCCCTCATACCGCTAGAACAGAGGCGGTTGTGAAATTAACAAGAACCGAATAACTCATCATCATATAGTCCGAATGCCACTATTCGGACTTTTTTCTCTGAAATTTAGTAAGCGCCCCATAACAAGGTACCTATCCAATCATTCACTCCTCCAGTATACTGTAATAAAAAAACTGGAGGATTTTTTTATGTCACAACCCATTGTCCCATTGACTGTTCCCAAATCACGACGCTTTAAAAAGAAAAGTAGAAATGAGATTCTGATGAAAATTCGTCTCGAAAAAGTAGAACTCACTTTCTTTCACTCTATCAACCAAGAGGTATTGGAAACAATCTTGGATAAGGTACTGTTCTATGACAATCCGGCTCAGTGATTTAGGTCAAGTCTATTTGGTTTGCGGGAAAACAGATATGCGTCAAGGGATTGATTCTCTCGCCTACCTTGTCAAAAGTCAATTCAATCTGGATCCCTTTTCAGGTCAGGTCTATCTCTTCTGCGGAGGTCGAAAAGACCGGTTCAAAGCTCTTTACTGGGATGGACAGGGATTTTGGTTATTGTATAAACGTTTTGAAAATGGGAAATTGACCTGGCCAAACAATGAAGAGGAGGTTAAAGCCCTCACTTCCGAACAGGTGGACTGGCTCATGAAAGGTTTTTCTATCAGTCCAAAAATAAATGTTTCAAAAAGTCGTGATTTCTATTGAAATCATGGCTTTTCTTTGTGTATAATAAGACAAAAAGAAGGAGATTGGTTATGTCATCACTAGAAAAAATTATTGAAACACAGTCAAAAACGATAGAGATGATGGCTAATGAACTCACTCTCCTTCGTGAACAGGTTGAGTATCTGAGACAGAAACTCTACGGAAAATCATCAGAGAAGGTTGTGTATCAACCCGGTCAGCTGAGCTTGTTTGGGGAGGAAAGTCTCCCTGAAGAAGAAGCTGACTTACCCAGTTGAAACAGAAACGATTACCTATAAACGCAAGAAAGCTAAGGGAGTTCGTCAGGCTATTTTTAGTCAGTTCACTCCAGAGATTGTTCATCACGAACTGCAGGGTGAAGACTGCACTTGTCCAGACTGTCATGGACAGTTGAAAGAGATTGGTTCTACTGTTCAACGACAAGAGTTGGTCTTTATTCCCGCACAATTAAAGCGGATTGACCATGTTCAACACGCATACAAGTGTCAGGCATGTAGTCAGAAGAATCTAAGCGATAAGATTATCAAGGCTCCCGTTCCTAAGGCACCTTTGGCACACAGCTTGGGTTCGGCTTCTATTATCGCCCATACTATTCATCAGAAGTTCAATCTTAAGGTGCCCAATTACCGTCAGGAAGAGGACTGGCATAAGCTTGGTCTGCCAATCAGTCGGAAGGAAATAGCCAACTGGCACATCAAGTCTAGTCAGTATTATTTCGAACCAATTTATGACCTGTTGCACGAGAAATTGTTGGAGCAGCCTATTCTTCATGCGGATGAGACCTCCTACAAGGTCTTAGAAAATGATAGTGAGTTAACCTTCTACTGGACCTTCTTGTCTGGTAAGCATGAGAAAAAGGGTATCACCCTCTATCATCACGACAAACGACGGAGTGGCTTAGTTGTGGAGAAATTTCTTGGGGACTATGCGGGCTACGTTCATTGTGACATGTGGAGTGCTTATCGTCAATTAGACAAGGCTCAGCTGGTTGGCTGTTGGGCTCACGTCAGACGAAAGTTTTTTGAGGCGACTCCTAAGAAGACCGACAAGACTTCATTAGGAGCCAAGGGATTAGCCTATTGCGACCGCCTATTTGCCTTAGAGAATGACTGGGCTGACTTGTCTAGCGAGGAGCGACTGCATAAACGCCAGACAGAGTTGGCTCCCTTGATGGACGAATTCTTTGACTGGTGTCGTGAGCAATCTGTTTTGCCAGGCTCCAAATTGGGCACTGCAATAGAGTATAGCCTCAACTACGAAACCACTTTCCGAACCGTTCTCTCGGACGGTGACTTAGTCTTGTCTAACAATATGGCTGAGAGGGCAATGAAGACCTTAGTGATTGGCAGAAAAAATTGGTTATTCTCTCAGAGCTTTGAGGGAGCCAAATCGACAGCTGTCATTCTGAGTCTTTTGGAAACTGCTAAACGACATGGCCTTGATGCAGAAAAATATATGACCTATCTTCTAGAACACTTACCTAACGAGGAGACGCTCGCAAAAAAAGAGGTGCTAGAGGCTTATTTGCCATGGAAGGAAAAAATTAAAAGAGCATGTAAATAGAAAAAGGTTCCAGAGTCGACAGGACTTTGGAGCCTTTTTCAATATACTTTGTTATTGGGCGCTTACGAAATTTAAAAATAAAAAAAAGAAATGCCTTTGGTTTCAGGAACTTTGAAAACTTTAAAAAACGGATTTTGATTGCTTTGAACATAAAGAAAGAGAGAACGAAGTTCGTCCTCTCTAGGTGTTAGCTTTTCATCTACCCACTACAGTTGACAAAGAGCCAAAAAGAGAACCTTAAGTTCTCTGGATTAATCGGGAAGACAGGATTCGAACCTGCGACACCTTGGTCCCAAACCAAGTACTCTACCAAGCTGAGCTACTTCCCGATATCATTAAAAATAAAGCTCCCCTAACGTCTCCATTAAGCGAGTGATGCACCCTAGAGGAGTCGAACCTCTAACCGCCTGATTCGTAGTCAGGTACTCTATCCAGTTGAGCTAAGGGTGCTAACTATATATGTAGTCCATGCCGAGGACCGGAATCGAACCGGTACGATGTTGCCATCGCAGGATTTTAAGTCCTGTGCGTCTGCCAGTTCCGCCACCCCGGCTCCTAAAGCGAACGACGGGATTCGAACCCGCGACCCCCACCTTGGCAAGGTGGTGTTCTACCACTGAACTACGTTCGCAATTCTTCTGAATGCCGGCTACATGACTTGAACACGCGACCCTCTGATTACAAATCAGATGCTCTACCAACTGAGCTAAGCCGGCCTATTTCTATTCCTATGCGGGTTAAGGGACTTGAACCCCCACGCCCGAAAGCGCCAGATCCTAAATCTGGTGCGTCTGCCAATTCCGCCAAACCCGCATATGACTCGTGCTGGGCTCGAACCAGCGACCCATTGATTAAAAGTCAATTGCTCTACCAACTGAGCTAACGAGTCTTTTTTATATTACTTGAAACATCATACTGTGATGTTTCAACGGTCCCGACGGGAATCGAACCCGCGATCTTCGCCGTGACAGGGCGACGTGATAACCGCTACACTACGGGACCTATCTGTACTCAAGCTAAAATCCTAGTGAAAAAGATAGACTTCCTAGAGTCATCGACTCTGTGTCAGTTTCCTATTTTCATACGGATTTCTTAACGCTTTTAGTAACATGATATGGGAGTTAACGGGATCGAACCGCTGACCCTCTGCTTGTAAGGCAGATGCTCTCCCAGCTGAGCTAAACTCCCAATGGGTGGGACTTAGCTCAGCTGGGCAATGGAGAAAACTTCGTTTTCCTCATCTCCAACTTGAAAGCTCGAATTCCTCTCACTTTCAACTAAGCTAAACTCCCATATGGAGATTTCTCTCCAAATCTTGCTAAGCGACTACCGTATCTAACAGGGGGCAACCCCCAACTACTTCAGGCGTTCTAGGGCTTAACTGCTGTGTTCGGCATGGGTACAGGTGTATCTCCTAGGCTATCGTCACTTAACTACTGAGTCTTGTCAACTCAAAATTGAATATCTATATTCTAACAAGTTTTACCAACGCTGTCAATATTGACTTCGGTTTTAATTGTACTCAGGCTAAATTCTTAGTGAAAAAGATAAACTTCCTAGAGTCTGTTGACTCTGCGTCAGTTTCCTATTTTCATACAGAATTTGTAACGCCTTCGTTACTTATCTTGGATAAGTCCTCGAGCGATTAGTATTGGTCCGCTACATGTGTCACCACACTTCCACTTCCAACCTATCTACCTGATCTTCTCTCAGGGCTCTTACTAACTTTATGTTATGGGAAATCTCATCTTGAGGTGGGTTTCACACTTAGATGCTTTCAGCGTTTATCCCTTCCCTACATAGCTACCCAGCGATGCCTCTGGCGAGACAACTGGTACACCAGCGGTAAGTCCACTCTGGTCCTCTCGTACTAGGAGCAGATCCTCTCAAATTTCCTACGCCCGCGACGGATAGGGACCGAACTGTCTCACGACGTTCTGAACCCAGCTCGCGTGCCGCTTTAATGGGCGAACAGCCCAACCCTTGGGACCGACTACAGCCCCAGGATGCGACGAGCCGACATCGAGGTGCCAAACCTCCCCGTCGATGTGAACTCTTGGGGGAGATAAGCCTGTTATCCCCAGGGTAGCTTTTATCCGTTGAGCGATGGCCCTTCCATACGGAACCACCGGATCACTAAGCCCGACTTTCGTCCCTGCTCGAGTTGTAGCTCTCGCAGTCAAGCTCCCTTATACCTTTACACTCTGCGAATGATTTCCAACCATTCTGAGGGAACCTTTGGGCGCCTCCGTTACCTTTTAGGAGGCGACCGCCCCAGTCAAACTGCCCGTCAGACACTGTCTCCGTAGATGATAAACCTACCGGGTTAGAGTAGCCATAACACAAGGGTAGTATCCCAACAGCGCCTCAATCGAAACTGGCGTCCCGATTTCGTAGGCTCCTACCTATCCTGTACATGTGGTACAGATACTCAATATCAAACTGCAGTAAAGCTCCATGGGGTCTTTCCGTCCTGTCGCGGGTAACCTGCATCTTCACAGGTACTAAAATTTCACCGAGTCTCTCGTTGAGACAGTGCCCAAATCATTACGCCTTTCGTGCGGGTCGGAACTTACCCGACAAGGAATTTCGCTACCTTAGGACCGTTATAGTTACGGCCGCCGTTTACTGGGGCTTCAATTCAGATCTTCGCTTGCGCTAAACCCTCCTCTTAACCTTCCAGCACCGGGCAGGCGTCACCCCCTATACATCATCTTACGATTTAGCAGAGAGCTGTGTTTTTGATAAACAGTTGCTTGGGCCTATTCACTGCGGCTGACTTTAAGTCAGCACCCCTTCTCCCGAAGTTACGGGGTCATTTTGCCGAGTTCCTTAACGAGAGTTCTCTCGCTCACCTGAGGCTACTCGCCTCGACTACCTGTGTCGGTTTGCGGTACGGGTAGAGTATGATACATCGCTAGAAGCTTTTCTTGGCAGTGTGACGTCACTAACTTCGCTACTTAACTTCGCTCCCCATCACAGCTCAATGTTATAGATACAAGCGTTTGACTCATATCACACCTCACTGCTTAGACGGGCACTTCCAATCGCCCGCTTTAGTTAGCCTACTGCGTCCCTCCATCACTTCATACTCTAGTACAGGAATATCAACCTGTTGTCCATCGGATACACCTTTCGGTCTCTCCTTAGGTCCCGACTAACCCAGGGCGGACGAGCCTTCCCCTGGAAACCTTAGTCTTACGGTGGATGGGATTCTCACCCATCTTTCGCTACTCATACCGGCATTCTCACTTCTATGCGTTCCAGCACTCCTCACGGTATACCTTCTTCACACATAGAACGCTCTCCTACCATAACACTTAAGTGTTATCCACAGCTTCGGTAAATTGTTTTAGCCCCGGTACATTTTCGGCGCAGGGTCACTCGACTAGTGAGCTATTACGCACTCTTTGAATGAATAGCTGCTTCTAAGCTAACATCCTAGTTGTCTGTGCAACCCCACATCCTTTTCCACTTAACAATTATTTTGGGACCTTAGCTGGTGGTCTGGGCTGTTTCCCTTTCGACTACGGATCTTAGCACTCGCAGTCTGACTGCCGACCATAAATCTTTGGCATTCGGAGTTTATCTGAAATCAGTAAACCGAGATGGCCCCCTCATCCAAACAGTGCTCTACCTCCAAGATTCTCAAATGTCGACGCTAGCCCTAAAGCTATTTCGGAGAGAACCAGCTATCTCCAAGTTCGTTTGGAATTTCTCCGCTACCCACAAGTCATCCAAGCACTTTTCAACGTGCCCTGGTTCGGTCCTCCAGTGCGTCTTACCGCACCTTCAACCTGCTCATGGGTAGGTCACATGGTTTCGGGTCTACGACATAATACTAATGCGCCCTATTAAGACTCGGTTTCCCTACGGCTCCGTCTCTTCAACTTAACCTCGCATCATATCGTAACTCGCCGGTTCATTCTACAAAAGGCACGCTCTCACCCATTAACGGGCTCGAACTTGTTGTAGGCACACGGTTTCAGGTTCTATTTCACTCCCCTTCCGGGGTACTTTTCACCTTTCCCTCACGGTACTGGTTCACTATCGGTCACTAGAGAGTATTTAGGGTTGGGAGATGGTCCTCCCAGATTCCGACGAGATTTCGCGTGTCTCGCCGTACTCAGGATACTGCTAGGTATAAAGAATATTTCAAATACGAGGCTATTACTCTCTTTGGCCTACCTTCCCAGGTAGTTCTTCTATACTCTTTAAGTCCACATTGCAGTCCTACAACCCCGAGGAGTAAACTCCTCGGTTTGCCCTCCTGCCGTTTCGCTCGCCGCTACTAAGGCAATCGCTTTTGCTTTCTCTTCCTGCAGCTACTTAGATGTTTCAGTTCACTGCGTCTTCCTCTACACTACCTTAACAGTAGTGAGTGACAGGCATTACCTGCCGGGTTCCCCCATTCGGACACCCCTGGATCATTGCTTACTTACAGCTCCCCAAGGCATTTCGTCGTTAGTCACGTCCTTCTTCGGCTTCTAGTGCCAAGGCATCCACCGTGCGCCCTTATTAACTTAACCTTATTAACCTAATTTTTTCAAAAATTAGAAAACTCATTAAATATTCACAGCGTTTTCGGTTTATTTTCTTGTTACTATTTCTTTATGTATCCTTACAGATACACAAGGAATGTTTGATAGATATTCAATTTTCAATGGACAAGTTCTAAGATATTAAGAACCGGTGCGACTTGTCGCAAAACTTTCGTAGAATAAGGAGATAACCAACGACGTGTCTTTAGACACTAGGTGGTTTTGACTTATTCCTAGGAAGTTTAGGTTCGTATTCAGTTATCTTAGTTATCTAGGTTACTCTGTATCCTAGATAATGGAGCCTAGCGGGATCGAACCGCTGACCTCCTGCGTGCAAAGCAGGCGCTCTCCCAGCTGAGCTAAGGCCCCACAAAACCTCTCAAAATTAAAGAAGACTCACGTACAGGTTCCATTTCCTTAGAAAGGAGGTGATCCAGCCGCACCTTCCGATACGGCTACCTTGTTACGACTTCACCCCAATCATCTATCCCACCTTAGGCGGCTGGCTCCTAAATGGTTACCTCACCGACTTCGGGTGTTACAAACTCTCGTGGTGTGACGGGCGGTGTGTACAAGGCCCGGGAACGTATTCACCGCGGCGTGCTGATCCGCGATTACTAGCGATTCCGACTTCATGTAGGCGAGTTGCAGCCTACAATCCGAACTGAGACTGGCTTTAAGAGATTAGCTTGCCGTCACCGACTTGCGACTCGTTGTACCAGCCATTGTAGCACGTGTGTAGCCCAGGTCATAAGGGGCATGATGATTTGACGTCATCCCCACCTTCCTCCGGTTTATTACCGGCAGTCTCGCTAGAGTGCCCAACTGAATGATGGCAACTAACAATAGGGGTTGCGCTCGTTGCGGGACTTAACCCAACATCTCACGACACGAGCTGACGACAACCATGCACCACCTGTCACCGATGCTCCGAAGAGAAACCCTATCTCTAGGGCGGTCATCGGGATGTCAAGACCTGGTAAGGTTCTTCGCGTTGCTTCGAATTAAACCACATGCTCCACCGCTTGTGCGGGCCCCCGTCAATTCCTTTGAGTTTCAACCTTGCGGTCGTACTCCCCAGGCGGAGTGCTTAATGCGTTAGCTGCGGCACTGAGTCCCGGAAAGGACCCAACACCTAGCACTCATCGTTTACGGCGTGGACTACCAGGGTATCTAATCCTGTTCGCTCCCCACGCTTTCGAGCCTCAGCGTCAGTTACAGACCAGAGAGCCGCTTTCGCCACCGGTGTTCCTCCATATATCTACGCATTTCACCGCTACACATGGAATTCCACTCTCCCCTTCTGCACTCAAGTTTGACAGTTTCCAAAGCGTACTATGGTTAAGCCACAGCCTTTTACTTCAGACTTATCAAACCGCCTGCGCTCGCTTTACGCCCAATAAATCCGGACAACGCTCGGGACCTACGTATTACCGCGGCTGCTGGCACGTAGTTAGCCGTCCCTTTCTGGTAAGATACCGTCACTGTGTGAACTTTCCACTCTCACACACGTTCTTCTCTTACAACAGAGCTTTACGATCCGAAAACCTTCTTCACTCACGCGGCGTTGCTCGGTCAGGGTTCCCCCCATTGCCGAAGATTCCCTACTGCTGCCTCCCGTAGGAGTCTGGGCCGTGTCTCAGTCCCAGTGTGGCCGATCACCCTCTCAGGTCGGCTATGTATCGAAGCCTTGGTGAGCCGTTACCCCACCAACTAGCTAATACAACGCAGGTCCATCTCATAGTGAAGCAGTTGCTCCTTTCAAGCATTTACCATGCGATAAATACTGTTATGCGGTATTAGCTATCGTTTCCAATAGTTATCCCCCGCTATGAGGTAGGTTACCTACGCGTTACTCACCCGTTCGCGACTCATGATTAATGGTGGAGCAAGCTCCGGTATCAATCATGCGTTCCACTTGCATGTATTAGGCACGCCGCCAGCGTTCGTCCTGAGCCAGGATCAAACTCTCATTAAAAGTTTTGATTCAAACTCAAGCTATTGCTAGCTTTCCGTTTTATTGTTTTTGTTTTGTCATTGACGATTTATCTTTAGATAAATCACCCTGCACGTTTGGTTCGTCTTCTTTAATTTTCAAAGGTCTTGTCGTTGTCGCGTCCTTGCGACAACTATCTTAGTTTATCATTTCTTCAAGGTCTTGTCAACACTTTTTTTGAAACTTTTTTTCGTTCCCTTTGTATCGAACTCCCTCAAGAGACAACTCAATTATTCTATCATCTTCACTTACTTTTGTCAACTACTTTTTCAAACTTTTTTGTTTCTTTTCTTGAAATTTGGGCTGAAATTTTGGTTCTAGGCACCTGCTCATTTTAACTAATCAATGGAGGATATTTGAATAAGATGCAATCGATGATTTGTATAAACTTGAATATAGAAATAGTAAAAGCCGCAAGTTCTCTTGCGACTCAACTGTATTTCAGATTTTATATTATTAGCGAACTTCAAGTAGTCCTAAATTACCATCTTCACGTTTATACAATACATTAGTTGTTCCGTCATTTGCATCTGTATAGATAAAGAAATCATGACCGAGTAACTCAAGTTGCAAGATTGCTTCTTCCATATCCATTGGTTTCAAATCAACTTGCTTTGTACGAACAACTTTTACTTCATCTTCTACTTGTTCTACTAATTCATCTGTAAAGACTTGACCAGTTGCCACTTTTTGTCGATGTTTTCTTTCAATTTTTGTTTTATTGCGACGGATTTGACGTTCAATTTTGTCAACCACTAAATCAATTGAACCATACATATCTTGAGAAATATCTTCTGCTCTTAGTGTAATACCTCCGAGGGGAATAGTCACCTCAACTTTTGAACGTTTATCTCTGTACACTTTGAGATTTACTTTCGCATTCAATTCTTGCTCTTCAGTGAAATACTTTTCAATTTTTGCAACTTTTTCTTCAACATAAGTACGAAGAGCATCTGTCACTTCAAGGTTTTCTCCACGAATACTGAATTTAATCATATTAGTACCTCTTTCTTGGCTTTCGCCTTTCTTCTCTATTATTATACCATATTATTACGAAATTGCAACCGTTTTCTCACCTTGCTAGTGAAAATGTCTTGATTTCTTTCTTTCCTGTTTTCATAATCGTCTGTTTTGCTGATTGTAATGTTGAGCCTGTTGTGTATATATCATCAATCAATAAAATTTTGTCAGGGATATTTTTTTCATCTTGGAGAAAAAACTGTTGGTGCATCTCTAAACGCTCCTTCCTATTTTGCGATGATTGTTTTTTACTATCCTGTTTTCCCAAAAGTAATTCAAAGGATATATTAGCTGCGGCCAATAACCCTTCTACTTGATTGAAACCACGTTCTTCTTTTCGATTTTCACTAATTGGAATTGGAACAATTGTATAACCAGGGAATTGACTTAGTGCTATATTAATCTCTTTTGCAAAAACATTTCTTAAAATATAGTCCCCCTGAAATTTGTATTTACTAAAATAATTTGCCATTGCTTTATTGTATTTGAATAATGCAGTATGGGAAACCGACATTCCCTTACTTAACCAATACTGACAATCCGTGCAACGTTCGATAATTCCATTTTTATAGCAATACGGACAATGTTTTTCCGATATTGCTTTAAAAGAAGTTGAACAATCTGAGCAGATACCTGATTTTTTTCTACCAAAAATGAATATCTCCGAAAATTTTATCTGGTTTTTCAGGTTCTGGGAACAGAGCAAACAACTAGACATAACCTGCCTCCTTATTCATTTGTTTAATTTCTGCAATTGCCTTTTCAATTGATCGCGTACTTCCTTCATGAAAAAACAGAAGCAAGCCCGTCGGGCGGTCCATACTTCTTCCGACGCGACCTGAAATTTGCACAAGACTAGATGAGGTGTATAAGTAGTGATTGGCTTGAACGACAATGACATCTACTCCTGGGAATGTTACACCTCGCTCTAAGATTGTAGTAGAAATTAAAATTGTAATTTCTTTGTTGCGAAATCCTTCCACTATTTCAAGCCTATTGTCTGTCTGACTCGATACAAAACCAATTGTTTCTTCTGGAAAGATTTGTTCCATTATACTTGTAAATTCCAATCCTTTCGAAATTTCTGGTACAAAAATAAGTAATGGATAGCCTGTTTCTCTTTGCTTTTGAATGGCATTTCTGAGTTTTGGAACTAATTTGTTTTTCTTCAAATATGTATCGAATTTGGAAAACCAGACCTTTTGCGGAACCACAAGCGGATTTCCATGAAAACGTCTAGGGAGACTGAGTTTTTGTAATTTGCCTGATTTGACTTTTTTATCTAATTCATCCGTAGAGGTTGCTGTTAAAAATACTAAAACTCCGTCTACTTTAACTGCATTATCTGCTGCTTGATATAATATAGGGTTGTCTGCATAGGGGAAAGCATCTACTTCATCGATCAAGACCAAATCAAATGCCTGGTAGAACTTTAACAACTGATGAGTGGTCGCAACAACGAGTGGCGTTCTGAAATATGGGTCTGATTCCCCATGTAGCAGACTAATTGGGACCGAAAAATCATTTTGTAGTCGCTTGTAGAGTTCAATACAAACATCAATTCTTGGACTGGCTAGACATACAGCACCTCCTTTATTAATTACTGATGCAACAGCATGGTACATCATTTCCGTTTTGCCCGCACCTGTTACAGCATGAACAAGCGTTGCTTGTCGTTTTTCCACATTCGCAACTAATCCATCTGATATTCGTTGTTGCCAATCGGTCAGCGCCCCCTTCCATAGAAGACAAGCATTCATTGAAAAATCTTTCTGTGGAAAATAGTAGAGTTTCTCATCTGTTCGAACTCTCCCCAAAAGGAGACAAGCCCGACAATAATACGCAGCATTTGGCAGCTTGTTTTCTTCCTCAAACGATGTACCGCATCGGAAACAAGAATTCTTTCCTACTACACTGGAAATTGTTTTTGCTCTTTCTCTTTCTTCTGACGTTAATTGGTATTTAGTAAAAAGTCTTCCATGGTATAGTAAAATGAAACAAAAATAGTACATTTATGGTATAATGTACTTATGGCATATTCATTAGATTTTCGTAAAAAAGTTCTCGCATACTGTGAGAAAACCGGCAGTATTACTGAAGCATCTGTTGTTTTCGATATTTCCCGCAACACCATCTATCAATGGCTAAAATTAATGGAGAGTACAGGCGAGCTTCATCACCAAGTTAAGGGAACCAAACCAAGAAAAGTTGATAGAGAAAAATTAAAGAACTATCTTGAAGCTCATCCAGATGCTTTTTTGACTGAAATAGCTTCTGAATTTGGCTGTCATCCAACAGCTATTCATTACGCTCTCAAAGCTATGGGGTATACTCGAAAAAAAAGAGCTGTACCTACTATGAACAAGACCCTGAGAAAGTAAATCAGTTCCTTAAAGAATTTAATAACTTAAGTCACTTGACACCTGTTTATATTGACGAGACAGGGTTTGAGACATATTTTCATCGAGAATATGGTCGATCTTTGAAAGGTCAGTTGATCACTGGTCAGGTCTCTGGAAGAAGATTCCAGCGGCTATCTTTAGTCGCAGGTCTTATAAACGGTGAGATTATAGCCCCAATGACCTACAAAGAAACCATGACTAGTGACTTTTTCGAAGCTTGGTTTAAAACATTCTTACTACCCACTTTAGATAGACCATCTGTTATCATTATGGACAATGCAAGGTTTCATCGGATGAGTAAGCTAAAAGAGTTATGCAAGGAGCAGGGTCATAGACTTTTACCACTTCCTCCTTACTCACCTGAGTATAATCCCATTGAGAAAACATGGGCTCAAATTAAAAAACACCTCAGAAAAGTATTGCCAAATTGCGATACTTTTCTTGAGGCACTTTTGTCCTGTTCTTGTTTCAATTAACTATAATTCTCTAGTTCATTCATCACTTATTTATTCGGAAATTCTTGTCAGCTTGTAAAAAAATTAGTACAATTTGATTATGAAAGAATTTAAGACAATTAAAAAAGATGGTCTGGTTGAGGAAGAAATTAAGAAATCCCGCTTTATCTGCTTTATGAAACGAGTGACTAGCGAGGAGGAAGCTCGCGACTTTATCAACAAGATAAAAAAAGAACACTACAAAGCTAACCATAACTGCTCTGCTTTCATCCTTGGAGAAAGTATGGAAACCAAGCGTTCCTCAGATGATGGGGAGCCCTCTGGAACAGCCGGCGTACCCATGCTAACCGTTTTAGAAAACCACCAGTTGACAAATGTCGTAGCTGTCGTCACTCGGTATTTCGGAGGCATAAAATTAGGGGCGGGTGGTCTCATTCGTGCCTACGCAGGAGCAGTGGCTAATGCAGTAAAAAATATTGGAATTGTAGAAGTCAAGGAACAAGAAGGAATTTCTATTGTTATGTCCTACACCCAATATCAAGAGTTTGCCAATTGGCGAGCAGAGCAGGGCTTAGAAGAATTTGATACCCAGTTTACTACTGAAGTTTCATCCATGGTTTTTGTGGATAAGGATTGTTTAGAGCAAACCTTGGCAAGTCTAACTGAATTTTACCATGGAAAAATAACCGCAGAAAAAACCAACTCTCGAATTGTTGAGGTCCCAATCTATTAAAAAAAGACTATCACTGAGATAGTTTTTTTATATTATACTTTTTTCATTTTCTACTATATAATAATCAGTAGCTTTAAATGGAGGTGCCTTATGGCTATTTATCAAAATATTACTCAATTAGTAGGAAACACACCAATTATTAAACTCAACAATATCGTACCTGAAGGTGCGGCAGAAGTCTATGTTAAGTTGGAAGCTTTTAACCCTGGTTCTTCTGTTAAAGATCGCATTGCTTTGGCAATGATTGAAGATGCAGAAAAAGCTGGTACTATCAAACCAGGTGATACAATTGTAGAGCCAACAAGTGGTAATACCGGAATCGGACTTGCATGGGTTGGTGCGGCAAAAGGTTATAAAGTGATTATTGTTATGCCTGAAACAATGAGTATTGAGCGTCGCAAAATTATCCAAGCTTATGGGGCTGATTTAGTACTTACTCCCGGTAGCGAAGGTATGAAAGGTGCAATTGCTAAAGCACAAGAAATTGCTAAAGAAAAAAATGGTTGGGTCCCATTCCAGTTTGCCAATCCTTCAAATCCAAAAATTCATGAAGATACAACAGGACAGGAAATTTTGGAAGATTTTGGTCCAGCTGGGTTAGACGCTTTTATATCTGGCGTTGGTACCGGAGGTACCGTAAGTGGCGTTTCTCATGTTTTGAGAGCTGCCAATCCTAACATTGCTGTATATGCTGTAGAAGCTGATGAGTCCGCTGTTCTTTCCGGCGAAGCACCTGGCCCACATAAGATTCAGGGAATTTCAGCTGGTTTCATTCCAGATACTTTGGATACCGATTCATACGACGGTATCATTCGAGTAAAATCTGATGATGCTTTAGCTACTGGACGTGCCATCGGTGGACAAGAAGGTTTCCTTGTTGGTATTTCATCTGGTGCAGCGATACACGCAGCTATTGAAGTTGCCAAGGAATTAGGTGCAGGCAAAAAAGTTTTAGCAATTTTGGCAGATAATGGCGAACGCTATTTATCAACTGCACTTTACGAATTTAATGACTAATTTTCAATGATTGGACTCTACTATATTCTTATTTTTAGAGAACAGATCGGAAGCTCCCCTTGGAGCTTTTCGCTTGTTATGGTTGTTGACAACTGATAATGTAGATTGCGAAAACATACTATTTCAAAAAGGCTAAGGGAAATCCCTAAGCCTTTTTCGTTTTATCTAAAAATTCTTTTGTTTCCTTAATCCATGTTGGCAAATGTTTGGCTAACGGAGCAAACCCTATTTTATGACGTTCATTCGTAAAACGGTGATGACGAGGAATTTTTTGTTGTTCTTCTTCAAGTGTGCGAGTAGATAAACTCGCTTTTCCTGAATATTCATCATAATCAACAACCTGTACAAACACTTCCTGACCTAGTTTAAGATAATCAAATATATTATCAACAAATCCAGTCTTAATTTCAGAAATATGAATGAGCCCAGTTTGACCATTGTCCAAATCTACAAAGGCCCCGTACGGTTGAATACCCGTAACTGTCCCTTTAACCTTATCACCGATTTTCATTTTAATCCTCAATCTCGATTATCTCAATCACAACATCTTCATGCGGTCGATCTGCTGAATCCGTCGCCACCGCTGCAATGGTATCTAATACATCAAATGATGCTGTATCCATTAAATGTCCAAATACTGTATGCCGTTGATCTAAATGCGGTGTTCCACCATTGTCAACATATGCTTCAGCAATTTGTTTTGGCCATCCACCACGTTCTAACTCTTTTGCATTATAAGGAAAGTGTTGATTTTGGACAATAAAGAATTGACTGCCATTGGTATTTGGTCCGGCATTTGCCATTGAGAGGGCACCACGAAGGTTAAAGGCTTCCATTGAAAACTCATCTTCGAATGAACTACCATAGATTGATTCACCACCCATACCAGTTCCAGTTGGATCTCCACCTTGAATCATGAAATCTTTGATAATCCGATGGAAAATAATACCATCATAATAGCCATCCTTAGAAAGAGCTACAAAGTTTGCCACTGTTTTTGGAGCAATCTCAGGGAAAAGTTTTACATTTAAAACTCCATGATTCGTCTTAATATGTGCAATTGGACCTTCAGCGTTAGCCACGTCTAATTGTGGATAGTTTTTTTCTTTCTCGACCATACCTAATTTCTCCAAGGCATCAAAAATGCCATCTTCTTCTACTTTTTTTGTAATATAATCAGCACGTTTTTGCAATTCTGGATGTGAATGCCCCATTGCAATTGCAATCCCTGCATACTCAAATAATTCAATGTCATTGAGCTCATCCCCAAAAACAAGAACATTCTCTGGTTTTAAACCAAGTTTTTCAACTATTTTAGCCACACCAGTTGCCTTAGAGGAATCTTTTAAAACAATATCTGATGAAATAGCATCCCAACGAACCGTTCGCAAATCTTCCTGCAATTGAGCTGGCAACTCGACTTTTTGTCCATCATTTTCAAAGGTCAACATTTGATAAATATCATTCCCCTTGTAAAATTCAGGGGCGGTTTCTAGGCCATCATAAATCAAATCAATCACTTGACTAATCCGATCGGTCCGAGCTGATAGAGTTCCTTTTTTACTACCTAGTAATCCATATTCAATACCAACTTCCTTCGTCCAGTCTATTACAGACTTCACCAACTCAGAAGACATTGGTTGATGGTAGACTACTTGGCCTTTGGCATTTTCAACATATGAGCCATTAATCATGGCAAAATAATCCGGTTGCAATGCCTTAATTTCTGGCACTATTCCATATGGTGTACGACCAGAGGCAATTCCTGTTAGAATACCCTTTTCTTTCAAGGATTTAAAAACCTGCTGAATAGATTCTGGCATATATCCAGTGGTTTTAACCCGAAGTGTATCATCAATATCAAAAAAGACTATCTTGATTTTTTTGGCTCTATATTTTAATTTTGCATCCAATATATTCGATATCCTTTCCGGAAGCTAACTAACTATCTTTCTATTATATCACTATTCTTCATCTTGTGCTACAAGACCATGCTGAAACGCATAAACAACTGCTTGTGTCCGATCACTAACCGCTAGCTTAGATAAAATATTAGATACGTGAGTTTTGACCGTCTTCAAAGAAATAAAGGATTCATCAGCAATTCGTTGATTATCATACCCCTTTGCTAAAAGGGTTAATATTTCACGCTCGCGAGCCGTCAAGTCCTCATGTAAATCTGGGTAACGCTTGTGATGCTCCACTTTTTTCTCAACCTCAGTTTCGATTGCATATTCTCCACGCGCAACTTTACGAATCGCAGATAAAATTTCATCTGCACTCGAGGTTTTTAACATATAGCCTCGTGCACCTGCTTCTAACACTGGGTAAATCTTTTCATTATCTAAATAGGATGTTAGTATCACAATTTGTGCTTGAGGCCATTCCTTCAACAATGCTAAAGTAGCTTCGACGCCAGTCATTTTAGGCATAACTAAGTCCATCACAACGACATCTGGTTTGACCTCAAGTGCCTTTGTTAAACCTTCTTCACCGTCTCCAGCTTCCGCTATTACCTCAACATCTTGCTGTAAATTTAAGTAACTTTTTAATCCTAAACGGACCATTTCATGGTCATCAATCAACATCACTCGAATCGTATTCATCTTCTTTTCCTTTCAATAGAGGGATACGAATATCAATGGCAACCCCCTTATTCGGAGCCGTGCGAATTTTAATCGTCCCAGCCATATCCTCAACCCGCTCACGTATATTTTGTAATCCGTAACTCAATTCATCATCAGCACCCTGTTGAAAACCAATACCATCATCAGTCATTTTCAACTGTAACTCTGTCTCTTTTTGCAATAAGTACACATCCAAATGCTTGGCTTTGGCATGCCGCAACGTATTGCTAATGATCTCCTGTGCAATACGGAAAAGGTGTTCTTCTATTAACTTTGGTAATTCACTTACTTCATGTTGAAAATGGACAACAATACTACTTTTATCGCTCACTTCACGTAATATCAGTTCAAATCCTTCTACTAAGGTCTTACTTTCAAGTTCACTTGGACGTAGATGAAGCAATAATATCCTTAAATCTCTTTGAGCAGACTCAATCATATCCTTTACTAAAACCAACTGTTCCTGAACTGTTTCTTGTGGAAGCGAGGCAATATTAGATGAAAGACCAGACAAAATCATACTCGTCGCAAACAATTCTTGACTAACCGTATCATGCAAATCCCTTGCAATCCTTTTTCTTTCCCCCTCGACAATCTCTTCACGGTTTACCAAGTCTTGATTATCTAACAATTGAACCTGTCTAGTTAAAGTTTTAACTTTATCAGATAATTGTAATAAAAGGGGATCTTCTTCATGGTTGTCCCTAATCGACTTGTTTTTCAAAATTGCCTGCAATTTCAAGCGCATTACTTGAGTGGATATGAGGGATACTGTTTGGACCAAAATTCCCAAAAAAAGGCTCAGCACAATAATCAATAGAACGATTGTCATTATAAATTGATTCGTAGAAACCCAGAGAGACGGATTCAATAACGAATAATTCAACAATGGTAATACGGATGCAATGACAACTAATACAATCAGTGCTGATAGCCAAACAAGCAGAAAATAGGTTCTTCTTTTAATCATACGCGGATTACCTCCACATCACCAAACAGACTATTGACTACTACTTTTACCCGTTTATGTGAATCACGATAACCTGGGCTAGCTATAGAAATACTTTCATTTCGCAAATCCCAAAAAGAGAGATCTAAAAATTGAACACGACCATATATGCTTGAAGCAGATACAGAAATTTCAACATCGATAGGCAAAATAATTTTTGTTTTTCCAAATGTTTTGCGTATAACAACAATATTATCGCGACCAACAAGTACTGTTTGGTCTAAGTCAACTACATCGTTACCAAAGAGACGGACAATATTAATATCTTCAAATCCATACCGATCCTGCGAATGGTTTTGGCCACCAAACCACCTATTTTTTTCTTTTTGGGCAACCAATGCATGATCATCAAAAATAATATGAGTATACTGATTTCGTTTTTCATATCGTGAAAAGAAGTTCACCAACATATACACCACGAGCATCATTATGCCAATGATAAAGAACGGATTTAATACAAATACTAAAAATATTAAAGAGACTGCGCTAATTAATAGGACGCTACTGAGCTCTCTTCCTAAAAAATTCCAAATCACAAGAAGCAGTATAGCCATCAATAATAGTGTTCTACTTGCTTCATTTGCCACCACATCGAACAAGGCTAGAGTGAACAGAACACTCTCTAAAAGTAGAAATATTCTAATTTTCCACATATCATTACTTCCTTTCTATATTATTTTATCAAAATTTCAGAAAAATAACTCCTTCTTTAGATGGAATATTTAAAACCAAGATATCCAATTAAATTATGTCCATAAAACAAAAATATACGTATATTTACTAACATTAAAAGAGAGAACATTATCGTTCTCTCTTTATAAATAATACTAAATATGAAAACTATTCGCTACTACTAGTAGAAGTACTTGAGGAGGAACCTGTCGTACTGGTAGAATTTGTGCTCGTAGTCGCGACTGATACATACAATGTCACTGGTCCATCAATGACAGTGCCCGCAGCAGGATACTGACCTACGACAATATCACTAGTTGTGGTTGTATAACTGCGATCCTCTTGTTTTTCTATTGTGGTAACACCTAAGGATTGTAGCTGATTTCGAGCTTCGGAGTAAGTGTAGCCTGCAGAAACAAGATCCGGCATGATAACTTCCTTCCCTTTAGAAACTACCATATTAACAATAGAACCTTTCTCTAATTCTACATTTGCTTGAGGATCTGTACTAATAACATTTCCTTCTGCAACACTATCACTATACTCTTCTGAAATAGTACCTATAATGAATCCCGCTGCCTCAAGAAGTTGTTTCGCAGTGTCTTGTGATTTTCCGGTAACATCCGGAACTGTTTTTGGTTGTGCCCCTTTAGACACTACCACCGTAATTGTACTGCCTTTTTCTTTTGAACTATTTGCTACAGGGTCTGTCTTAATGACATAGCCTTCTTCTACAGTATCGCTATATTCTTTTTTAAGCGTTACCTTAAACCCTAAATCTTCCAATTCTTTTTGAGCGGAGTCTGCATCGCTTCCAATTAAATTTGGTACTGTAACCATAGCGACACTGGCTACAACAATGTCAACTTTGCTACCTTCCATCCTAGAAGTATTGGCCCCAGGACTAGTCCGAATAACAGTTCCTTCCTTATATTCTGTCGAGGCCTCTTCTTTTACATCTCCAACAACCAGTCCTGCGACCTCAATTTTTTCCTTTGCAACATCTAAGGTTTCACCAACTACATTAGGAACTTGTACTGTAGAAGGGGTACTGTATATCAAAAATCCCAAAGCCGCAATTGTCAAAACAATCGCTCCAATTAAAACTTTGTATCGCGTCCTCATCCCGCGTCGTGGTTTCAAGGCCTGCTTTGATACGTTTTTTGAAGGAGAGGTCTGGTTATTAGGCAATTCCTTGGAATTTTTTTCACTGTCTTCCTGACTCTTATTCTCAACGTTTACCTGTGATAATTTTGGTAAGGTTTTGGTATCGACTCTATTGCCTTCTAAAACAATTCGAGGCTCATTTCTTCTGTCCATTGAAAGTGATGAAGCTAAATCCGCATACATTTCTGCAACAGACTTATACCGTTCACTAAGCTTCTTTGCCGTTGCTTTTAACACAACATTTTCGAGAGCTTGTGGAACATTAGCATTTTCTTCTCTAACTGATGGCAGGGGTTTTTGGAAATGTTGTAATGCAATAGTAACTGCACTATCTCCATCATATGGGATTCGCCCTGTCAACATTTCAAAAAGGATAATCCCCATTGCATAGATATCACTTTGAATCGTCGCTTTTGCACCACGAGCTTGTTCAGGAGAGAGGTAATGAACTGATCCAAGCATTGAATTTGTTTGAGTCAGACTTGTTTCAGCAAATGCAACTGCAATACCAAAGTCTGTCACCTTTGCAACTCCATCCGTTGTCAAAAGTACATTTTGAGGTTTTAAATCCCTGTGAACAATTCCTCTAGTATGTGCCATACGCATTGCTAATAGAATTTGTCCCATAATACGAACAGCTACATCATTTGCAAGAGGTGCATTTTCTTTAATATAGCGTTTCAGGTCTAATCCATTGACATACTCCATAGCCAGATATTGTTGGCCATCTTCCTCGCCAATATCTGAGATACGAACAATATTCGGGTGATCCAATTCTGCCATCGCTCGTGCTTCTCTTTGAAAACGCTGAACCGCAATTTGGTCAGTCTGATAGTTGGTGCGAAGAACTTTAACAGCAACCTCTTCACCATCTAATATCAAATCTTTTGCAAGGTAAACATCTGCCATTCCCCCGCGACCAATTTGCCGAATAATTCGATACCGACCGGCAAAAATTTTACCGATTTGAATCATTAGTGCGCCTCCTCCGTTACGTGTAGAAGAGCAACTGTAATATTGTCCAAACCGCCGGCATTATTCGCAAATCGAATCAAGGTCTCAACCTTACTCTCCAGCGCAACCTCGCTAAGCACAATATCTCGTATATCTTCGACTGAAACCATATTGGTCAAACCATCGCTATTAACAACGATAAAATCACCCGCCTCTAACGTCTTTAAAGCAATATCAGGTTCAACTGGATCTGCTTGACCAATAGATTGAGTAACAATATTCTTTTGCGGATGGCGTTGAGCTTCTTCCTCCGTCAATTGACCTGCTCTTACCAAGGCTCCAACTAGAGAATGGTCATTTGTAAGGCGAGTATATTCACCATTACGAATCAATCCAATACGTGAATCTCCAACGTGAGCAAAAATCATTTGATTATCGATAATGACAACAGCTTCTAAAGTTGTACCCATCCCTTTGTATTCTTCGGTTTGTCCCAATTCATGGATTTTTTTATTCTCTTGTTCAATGACATGGACCATCCATTCGCGAACATCATTCAATGTTGATAATTGAGTATCAACCCAAGCGATTCCGAGGTCAGTTGCTGTCATTTCACTAGCAATATGTCCCGCTCTATGCCCACCCATACCATCTGCCAACACAATTAAATCAATCCCAGCTCTATTGGTATACCGATTCACGTAATCTTGGTTGTTTGAACGTTTAAGTCCCACATCAGTTAATAATGCAATTTCCATATTTATAATACAGTTGCTAAGCAACTTCCTCCTCTTATTCTAGGATTTTCTTCTTATTTTACTAATGAAAAATCCATCTGTCTCATATAGCTCCGGTGTAATCAATAAACAACCATCCACTACAATATCCGGCAGAGGATGCTCAAGAGGCACCTGCTCAAAATTCGGATGATTGGCCAAAAACTCCTGAATCACCTCTTGGTTTTCCTTGGCAATAATCGTACAAGTACTATAGGTTATTATACCACCTATTTTCAGAGTTTGGCAAACACTGTCTAATATTCGCAATTGAATATGTTTCAACGAATCAAAATCCATTGCAGCTTTATTGTAACGAATATCTGGCTTACGACGGATAAGCCCTATTCCGGAACATGGAGCATCCACCAATATTTTATCAAAGCTATCGGGACCAAATGTTTCATGAACTTGACTTGCATCCAATCGCATTGTTTCTATTTTATTTGTCAACCCCAATCGATGAGCATTCTCTTCAATTAACGTCAACTTATGATCATAAAGGTCCAATGCAGTGACTTTACCTGTTGTAAGATAACTCGCTATATGACAGGTCTTTCCACCCGGAGCTGCACAGGCATCCAAGATGATTTCATCTCCTTGAATATCCAAAGTCGGAGCTACCAATTGACTGGTTTCATCTTGAATCGTTAAAAGCCCGTCTTTAAAATAATCTGTTCCTGCAAAGTGTCCATGAGATTTTACCAGACCAAAAGGTGATAATTTTGAAACATCCGCACCTAATTCTCTTGCTAAACGATTTACTTGTTTACTATCTGTCACGCGCACACTGGCTTTGTTTCGAGTGTGCAGACTTTGAAAAATCTTCTCTGCGCGGTCCTCACCGTATTCCGTAATTAAAGTTTGGACCAGCCAAACAGGTACAGAATATTGAATAGATAACCGTTTATTCTTTCGCTTAATATCAGATGGACTTGGCAACGAAGTTTGACTGATTTTACGAAGAACTGCATTAACAAACTTGTCTGCACCTCGGCCTCTTTTTGCGATTTGTACAGCCTCATTGACAACTGCGTGAATAGGCAGTTTATCCAAATAGAGTAGCTGATACAGACTCAACATGAGTAGATAGTAAACCCATGTATCTAACTTTTCTCTATCCTCAATAAAATGTGCCAAATACCACTCTAGAGTCATTTTACGAGAAACCGTCCCATAAACCAACTCGGTCGCCAATCCCTTATCCTGTGCTGATAACTGAGAAGATTCTAGAGCCTTATTGAGAGCGATGTTCGAGTAAGCTCCTTGATCAAAGACTTGTTCCAATACAGACAAAGCTAGACCTCTTGCTGATTCTTGTTTATTGACCACCAAATCGATCTCCCACCTTGATATCTCGACCAGCTCCATTCAAGAAGTCCGCAATTGTCATTTTGGGCTTACCAGCCGGCTGGACTGTTTTCAGAGAAAGGGCTCCCTGACCTGCCGCAATAACCAATTCTTTCTTGCTTCGAGCAATAACCTGACCGACTGATCCTTCACCTTCTGTTTCTACAGCTTCTTGAATTTTAAACCGTTCCCCTTGCCAATAAGTATGGGCAACAGGCCAAGGATACATACCTCTAATCTGATTAAATAATTGACGAGCTGTCTTATTCCAATCCAGAACCTCTTCCTCTGGCTGAATATTTGGTGAGAAGGTTACCTGATCTGGATTTTGAGCGACTGGTTTCAAGTCACCAGCAATATAGGCTGGTAAGGTTTGTAATAATAAATCCCGACCAACAACAGCCAACTTTTCAAACAAGGTGCCGACATTGTCGCTTTCTTCAATAGCAATACTATCTCTGGAAATCATGTCTCCTGCATCCATTTCCTTGACCATTTCCATGATGGTTACGCCGGCACGTTCATCACCGTTAATCAAGGCGTAATGGATAGGGGCACCGCCACGGTATTTAGGAAGAAGAGAAGCGTGAACATTGACTGCAAAGTCAACTGAGTTCAATAATTTGGTTGGTAGGAATTGCCCAAAAGCTGCCGTCACAATCCCATCTGCTCCTAAATTCATCAGCTCGTCCAATTCTTGGCTTCCAGATAGCTTCTCTGGTTGATAGACTGGTAAATTGTATTCCAAGGCTACTTCTTTCACAGGTGTCATTTGGATGACTTTTTTTCGTCCAACAGCTCGGTCTGGCTGGGTTACAACAGCAAGTATTTCATAATTATCATCCGCTAATAATCCCCTTAAGACAGTAGCCGAAAACGCTGGTGTTCCCATAAAAATTAACTTTGTCATGCTTCCTTTCTCATCTCCCTTTCATTCGTACTAATTTTTGATTATACTATCTCCTAATTATACCATTTATACTTATTTTTTCCTTAATTCAAGGTTTATTTGAATTAATAACGCTCTATGAAAATAAATTTGGAATAAAAAAAATGCAAGATCAATAGTGACCTCACATCATATTCTGCGGTTCATTGTCAATAATCAGCCGCAAATCTTGATTTTCTCTCTCCTGTGTCCAATCCAAAATCTGGTTCAAGACTTCTTCCAAACGGTCTTCATGCCGGTATTTCAAGATAATCTGGTAGTGGTAGAGATTATGGGTTCTGGCAATAGGCTTGGGCGTTGGTCCCAAGATTTGAATTGCATCTGTTAAGTGTTGACGGAGAAAGGCTACAGTTTCATAGGCTTTTTTCACGACAAATTCTTCTGACTTGTGCGACAAGGTTAAGCCAACCGTAAAATAGTAAGGTGGATAACCAAGATTTTTCCGAATGCCCATCTCATAACGATAGAAACCTTCATAATCCTGCTCCTTGGCAAAAGCAATGGCATAATGATTGGGGTTGTAGGTCTGAATCAGGACCTCCCCTTCCTTATCAGCTCGACCGGCCCGACCAGCTACCTGAGTTAGCAACTGGAAGGTCCGCTCAGAAGACCGAAAATCAGGCAAATTGAGAGCCGTATCAGCATTGAGCACCCCAACCAGCGTCACATTTGGAAAATCCAAGCCCTTGGCAATCATCTGGGTTCCCAGAAGAATATCCGCTTCGCCTCGACCAAACCGTTCGAGCAAGTCCTCATGAGCACCTTTTTTCTTGGTAGTATCCACATCCATACGCAAAATTCTAGCTTCTGGCAAAAGCTCCTGCAATTCATCGTAGGCCTTTTGCGTACCCGTCCCATAATAACGAATGGAACGACTTTGGCAGTTTGGACAGGTCTGAGGAATCCCCTTTTGAAAACCGCAGTAGTGGCAATTCATCGTCTTTGTGTCCATGTGGAGCGTCAGGGAAATATCACAGTTGGGACACTGGTCAACACTCCCACAATCACGACACATGACAAAAGAAGAATAACCCCGCCGATTCAACATAAGAACTACCTGTTCCTTACGAGCCAGCTTCTCTTTCATCTTATCAATCAAAACAGGGGTAAAGGTACTGGACTCCTGCTGACCAATGTAATCTCGAAAATCCACAACTTCCACTTCTGGAATACGAGCCAAGGGATTGGCCCTCTGATTAAGAGTCAGTCTCCCATAGACTCCTCGACTAACCCGAGCCCGTGTTTCAAGACTCGGCGTAGCAGACCCCAAGACCAGAGTCGCTCGATTATAGTCTGCCCGCAACTTTGCCACATCACGCGCATGGTAGCGTGGATTACTGTCCTGCTTGTAGGTCGCCTCATGCTCCTCATCTATGATGATAACGCCCAAGTTTGTCAATGGTGCAAAAATAGCCGAACGTGCCCCAACAACCACTTGGGCATTCCTCGTCTCAATCTTTCTCCACTCGTCATACTTCTCTCCATCAGACAAGCCCGAGTGCAAAATAGCAACCTGCTGACCAAAACGAGAGATAAAACGATTTGTCATCTGAGGGGTCAAGGATATTTCAGGCACCAGCATAATGGCCGTTTTCCCCATTTTTAAAACCCTGTCAATGACCTGGAGATAAACCTCCGTCTTCCCAGAACCTGTCACTCCTTGCAGTAGAAATGTCTGACTCTCCTGACCGATAGAGGCCACAATCTCCCGAACCGCAATCGCCTGCTCTGGATTCAAATCCAAGGCCTGCGTTTTTTCCACCTTATCAAAAACTCCCTGAGTCCGCGACACTTCCTCTTCCCAGACTTCTATATAGCCGTTTTCTTGGAAATAGCGAAGGGTATCAGCTGAATAGTCCGGTTTTAGGTTCGAAAGGAGCTGGTCTTCAGAATGTTCCAGAAGAAATTCCCTTAACTGCTGCCGTTTTTTTGCTCGATTACTAATGTCTGCTTCTCGTAATCTCTCTAGACAAACTCGGTACCATTTTTCTTTCTTAATTTGTTTCTTATCCTTGGCCACATAGTCTACCAAGATTTTTCCAGACTGGGCTAGACGCATGATTTTTCCTTGCTCTGTCACGTCCAAGTCAGAAAAACGAATCTGTTCCTTATCACCAAACAGACTAAGCTGCTCTGCCATTTCCAAACCAAGCCCTGGACGGATCAATTTGTCATAGGTCGAATTGAGCAAGCTGGGTAGCATGGATTTTAAGAGAGTAATTTTATAGGAGAAGACCGACTTCCTCATCTGGTCCGCCAACCAAAATTGCTCTTGATTGAGAACAGGACTATAGTCCAAAACCTCGGCAAGCTCTTTCAAGTCTTGTAAGTTATTTTCATCATTTTCATCAATCAAGTCAACTACAATCCCTTGAATCAGCCGATTTCCCTTACCAAAGGGTACATGGACACGCACACCAACCTTGAGCCCCTCTTCCAACTCAGCTGGAACTCGATAGGAATAAGCTTGATCTGTCTGCATCAAAGGGACGTCTACAATAATCTGTGCTAACATACCATCTCCATTTATTTTACCTTCTAATACCACGACTGATGCGAACAAGGTTCACTTTATGTATAAACTCCAACTATTGGTTGGAACAAATATTAAAAGATAAACTAAATGACCTACCTCCTTTCTATCAACATGTCTATCAATCTGAAAGTGAAAAGAAACCCGGATGGTAGTGCCAACCGAGTTTTATATTTAAATTTTTTCGCCGTCTTCTTTTTCTTTAGCAATCTGAGCTTTGATTTTACGTTCTTCTTCCTCAGCTAAACGCTTTGCTTCCTCAGCCCGGCGACGAACAGCTTCTCTTTTTGCTTTTGGATCTGGGTGAATGACCACATTTCCAGATTCAATCTCCTCCAAAGCACGAAGGGTAGATTTAACTGAAGTAAATTCCTGGGTTGCTTTCGCTCCTGCTTCCAATTCATGGGCCCGTTTAGCCTCAAGAATAACCAAAGAATACTTAGATGGTACCTTATCTAACAAGGTATCAATAGACGGTTTTAACATCATAATGCGATTCTCTTCTCTTTCTATTATCGTTCTGCTATTTGCTCGCGAATCATTTCATCATAGCGACCAATTACTCGATCTACACGAAAATGTTCTGCTTCAATAATCCGTTTGACACGTTCAGCCGCCAATGGTACTTCGTCATTGACAACTGCATAATCATACTCGCGCATCAAGGCGATTTCTTCTTTTGCACGTTCAATTCGTTGACGGATTACCTCTTCACTATCAGTCCCCCGACCAATCAAGCGATCTTGTAATTCCTCTAAATCAGGTGGCGTCAAAAAGATAAAAACTCCATCTGGAACTTTCTTCTTCACTTGAAGGGCACCTTGAACTTCAATTTCTAAAAAGACATCTATTCCCTTATCGAGAGTTTCATTGACGTATGTTAAAGGTGTACCATAATAATTACCAACATATTCAGCGTATTCCAACATTTGACCTTGGCGAATCAAATCTTCAAATTCTTCTCGGCTACGGAAGAAATAATCAACGCCATCCACCTCTCCTGGTCGTTGAGGACGTGTCGTCATGGAAACAGAATATTCAAACTTATTATCGGAGCTTTCAAAAATTTCCTTTCGAACAGTCCCTTTTCCAACACCCGATGGTCCAGAAAAGACAATGAGTAACCCTCGCTCTTGCATGACATCTCCTTTTAAATCTTTCATTCTAGTGTAACAAAATTTGGTCTGAATTTCAACTGCTTTTAAATGTAGTTCATACATTTTCCTTTTTCATCTTTAAAAGACATTTTAGAACTAGAAAAGAGCCTATTTGATTCACCTTCAACTACCAGATTTTCTCTAACATTTGATGGTATCTCATTCAGACTCTTTCATATTCATTTTCAGACTTTATTTTGCAATATCTATTGCTCGCGTTTCACGAATGACTGTTATCTTTATATTTCCTGGATAATCCAAATTGTTTTCAATTTTCTCACGGATATCGTGTGCCAAAATAGTGATCTTATCATCACTAACCTTATTTGGATGCACAATAATACGAATCTCACGACCAGCTTGAATGGCATAAGATTGTTTGATTCCATCAAAACTATTAGCAATTTCTTCCAAATCTTGAAGTCGTTTAATGTAAGCCTCCATTGATTCGCGACGTGAACCCGGACGGGCTGCGCTCAAAGCATCAGCCGCAGCAACAATAACTGCAATCGTACTTGTCGCTTCAACATCACCGTGATGACTTGCAATTGCGTTAACAACAATGGGATGTTCCTTGTATTTTTTGGCTAACTCTGTTCCGATTTCGACATGACTACCATCAACTTCTCGATCAATCGCTTTTCCAACGTCATGTAAGAATCCAGCCCGGCGAGCCAAATTCACATTTTCACCTAATTCAGCTGCAAGCACGCCTGCCAATTTTGCAACTTCGATTGAATGTCGAAGAACATTTTGACCATAAGACGTACGGAAATGAAGTCGACCCATGATTTTTATCAAATCCGGATGCAGATTTGGAGCACCTACTTCATAAGCAGCCGCTTCCCCGTATTCACGGATGCGATTGTCCATTTCAATACGGTATTTTTCTACTAATTCTTCAATTCGAGCTGGATGAATACGACCATCTTGCAACAATGTCTCCATTGTCATTCGAGCGATTTCCCGACGTATTGGATCAAATCCTGAAAGAACAACCACTTCTGGAGTATCGTCGATAATCACATCAATCCCTGTCAGACTTTCAAATGTACGAATATTTCGACCTTCTCGGCCAATGATACGTCCTTTCATTGCATCATCTGGCAAATGGACAGAGGTTATCGTTTGTTCAGCAACATATTCACCAGAAATACGCTGCATAGCTTGAGCTAATAGGTCTTTCGCCATCTTATCAGATCGCTCTTTTACTTCACGCTCTGCTTCTTTAATACGCGTAGCGATTTCATGAGATAACTTATCACGCGTATCTGCTAAGATAATCTCCTTCGCCTCATCTTGACTTAAGGCCGCTACCCGTTCTAACTCTAGTGCTTTTTGCTCCTCTAACTTTGCAACTTCTTGCTCACGCTCATCTATGTGCTTAGATTTATCAGTCAGACTCTGTTCTTTTTTCTCCAAAGTCTTTTCTTTGTTGGTTAAATTGTCGTCTTTACGATCCAAATTACTTGCTCGTTCTGTTAAGCGAGACTCAATTTGTTTTAATTCTTGACGCTCTGATTTAAATTCTTCTGCAATTTCTTCACGATACTTGCGTGCCTCTTCCTTTGCTTCCAAAAGCAATTCTTTTTTCAAAGTTTTACGATCACGTTCTGCTGTTTGTAAGATGGCTTCAGCTTGATCTTCGGCACGGCCTCGAACATTACTTGCTTCTTGTTCCGCGTTCAAAAGTGTCAATTCTGCAGCCTCTTTTGCAGTTTTCATCTTCAAAGAAATGGCAAAGTAACCAATTACTAAACCAATGAGAGCAGAAACAAGAGTCACTACAACTGTAATGATTTCCATATTCTACCTCTTTCAGCTATATTATTTTGCTTCTTTTCATCAGTTGTCAAATCGAAATGATTTATTGATTTCTAACAGCATCCTAACATAGACTTAATATTCGATTTTCACAAAATCTGTTTCTATTTTACCATATTTGAAACGATTTCACAATTCCAAAATCATAAATATGGTATAATGATTTTATCACTATTTATGGAGGAAACGATGAAAAAAGATGTTGTTGTTGAAAGTTTTGAATTAGACCATACGATTGTTAAAGCGCCATATATTCGCTTAATTTCCGAAGAAGTTGGACCAAATGGAGATATCATTACCAACTTTGATATTCGTCTAATTCAACCGAATGAAAACGCAATGGATACCGCTGGTTTGCATACTATTGAACATCTCTTGGCAAAGTTGATTCGCCAACGTATTGATGGGCTCATCGACTGTTCTCCATTCGGTTGCCGAACTGGGTTCCATATGATTATGTGGGGGAAACAAGACCCGACTCAAATCGCTCAGGTCATCAAATCAAGTTTAGAGGAAATTGCTGAAGGAATTACTTGGGAAGATGTTCCAGGGACAACAATTGAGTCATGCGGAAACTACAAAGACCACAGTCTCCACTCTGCAAAAGAATGGGCAAAATTAATTTTATCTCAAGGAATCTCTACTGATGCCTTTGAGAGAAACATTATTTAATAAAAAAGGTTTACAGCCTATTCCATCGAATCTGGTTGTAAACCTTTTTGTATTATTCAATTATTTTACTCAATGAAAATCAACCGATATTGTAGCCAGACTTTGAGTTTGAATTACAAATCGTGGAGACTTGCATCTTCAAATTTTTACCTCATTTCCTAGTTTCTAGACTCGGGTTGAAGCAACTACAATTTGTTCCTTTTTTTCACTCCAGTCCTTTCGTTGAGATATTTTATACAAAAACTTAGAACTAGCGCTTGACAACAGATAAAATTGATTTTCGAAAGCATTAGTAATCTAAAGCATCAGAATTACCGGCAGCATTCCCAACAAAATAACCTGTTTTACAATTAATTGAGAACAAGTAGGTGCCGTCTGGTTTAAACATATTATAATAGCCATTACCATTGATAATATTTACTTTTTCCAAAATGTACTGATTGCCCGTGATATAGCCACGTTGTTGTGAAATGGCCACAATATTTTCTAAAGTTCCCGGAGTAAAATTCCAAGCCTCATTATTAGCATCATCAATCATCGCTTGATTGTACGGAACTCGACTACGATCGCGTTGCAAGGTAACTCCAGCTGGAATCGGAATCCCATATGAAGTTGAAGTTGCAGTTGCAGTTGTTACTTCTTCTCCCGCTGTTATTGCTGCACCTGAGGTACTTGTATCAACTGCTGTTTCTGCACCTTGATTATTTGCTACAACACTTGCTTCTGTCTCTAAAGTAGATGAAGCAACTTCTTGCTGTGAACGTCCAAAATTGACAACTGAAGCTAATAATGCATCTACTGAACTAATTCCTGTTGTTGTTGCAGAAAGTGTTTCTCCTGCTTTAACAGTTGCGGTTGTATCGATTTTACCATCTACTATGACGTCTTTATCGAATTGGGCATTGGTCGCTTGGATAGCTGTAATTGCCTTCTCAAGTGCATCATACTGCTCTTTCGCTTTCTTATAGCTATCAGAGCTTTTATCTAGCTTATCTAGTAACGCTTTTAGCTCAGTCAACTTACCAAATTCAGAATTCTTCAATTTTGTCAAACTACTGTCAGTAAAGAAGCTAGCATACAGTTGCTCAAAAGCAGTAACATTTGCATCTGATGATGATGAAGTCGTGGTTTGACTAGTACTTGTGGAACTAGCATCCGTATTTGATGATGATTGATTGGCGGAATTCATCCAAACTAAAGCAGTTGCTACCACACCAACAAATAATAAACCAGCTGCTGACCAAAAATAAACTACCTTTCTTTGTTTTTTGGCTGAAAGACCTACTTGATTTTCATCTTCTTGAGCTAGTTCAAATCCTTTGTCTTCCAAAACCCCATTTGTTTCAATGTTCGATATTGTTGACACAACTGGAATTTCATCCAATACTTCTCTCTGATACTCAGCAGTATCGTCTTCGCTAGATAATAATGAATGATCTTCCACCTCTTCTGACTTTTCAGTTAGAATTGAATTTGTTGTTTCCGTTTTATTTTCAACATCATTTTCAATCGGCTTAAGTAACGGCTCAGAATGAATTTGGGTTTCAAATTTTTGAGACTCAATTTCTTCACGGTGTTGCTTAATATAACGATCTAGCAATCCATCGTCTTCTGTTACTCCAGCTTCTATTTCTTTTTGTTTTTTGACGGCTTCTTCAATCGTTAAATCTTTTGCCACCTCGAAATCCAACACATTTTCCTCATCTAGAGGTAGGTGATGACTATTTTTTTCTACCACAATATCCTCCTAAGCCTGCACTTCTTGTGTAGAGCGTTTCAGCCGTTGTCCGAAAAATTGATACAAATCAACTTTTAAAGTACCATTATATAATTTCCGTTTCTTATCTGCTTGCCGACCATAACGAACTTCAAACTGTTCATCACTCGTTAGAATGAATATAGACCACGTTTTGAGAGGTTCAAACACTTGCCCCATCTCTTTGTACAAGCTAGCAATGGCTTTATCATCTAATAATCGTTCACCGTATGGTGGATTTGAAATAATAACTCCATTTAGTTTATCCGTACGCAAATCTTGGACTCGCATCTGTTTGAAAACAATGTCCTGTTCAACTCCGGCCGCATAGGCATTCCTTTTTGCTGTCTCAACCAGACGGGCATCGATATCCGAACCAGTTATATCTAACACCAAGTCTGATTTGATAGAAGCTTGCGCTTCTTTGCGTAATGCAGCCACCAATTGATCCTCAACCCACGGCCATTCCTCAAATGCAAAACTTCTCTTCAAACCTGGGGCTATATTTTTTGCCAACATAGCTGCCTCAATACAGAAAGTTCCCGATCCGCAAGTAGGGTCAATAAGCGGTTTATCTGGATACCAATTCGATAATTGCAAAATAGCTGCTGCCATATTTTCTTTGATTGGTGCGCCACCTTTTTCAACACGGTACCCGCGTTTGAATAAACTAGAACCTGTTGTATCGATCATGACTGTTGCTACATCTTTCAAAATAGATACTTCTATTTTGAACTCTGCTCCAACCTCCTGCAGAGGGACTCCTTCTGGACGGGAGAAATGTTTTTGCAATTTTTTTACTACGGCTTTCTTAGATATAGCTTGTACGCTAGGTTCATTATGCAATTTAGATTTTACACACTTAGCCTTTGAAATTGGAAATTTACAGCCAAGTGGTAAATAGTTTTCCCAGTCTAGATGAAAAACTCCTTGAAATAGCTCCTCAAAAGTTTTAGCTGGAAATTGTCCAACGACTATTTTTACTCTATCTGCCGAACGTAGCCAAATATTTGTCTCAATCATTGATTTTACATCACCATGGAAGCGAACACGACCATTTTCCACTTGACATTCATAGCCAAGGTTACGAATTTCACGACCAACTACTGCTTCTAAACCTGCTGCTGCAGTTGCAATGAATTCAAATTGTTTTTTCATATATTTCCTCTACAATAAAAGCTAGCAAAGCTAGCCACCTATAATATGCAATTTTCTGTAAGCCATGTTTTGTTCCAGTGGCACTAGGTACTGCCACCTTCGATAATCATCTGTCTACTGTCTAAACAGTCAGGATTTCTGTTCGTTTCCATCCATCCCATGCCCCGACCAAAATTTGGGTTGCTAACTTGTGGGGTTTACCGCGTTCCATTTTTTACGTTTCCATAAAAACTTCGTCACTGTGGCACTTTCAGGCCTACTAAAGCATATCAAAGACTTAGCTCGTTTGACCGCCGTAACATACAAAGATGTCCCTAGGCTTATTTGTTCGCCTAGCACAAACACTACTGGCATCACAGCCAGTGCTAGCATGGACTTTCCTCATGATAGTATCCTACCACGCGATTATCCAAAAATTGCAACTTTCACCTTATTTCTAATCTTGAACGATTTGTTTCCCAAAAACTTCTTTTTCTAATCGGTTAAGACGTCGTAAAATATCAAAATTAGTCGCTGAAGATTGACGTTCTGTTCGCAATACAGCAGTAGTTTCCTCTGCGACTGTTGTCACTGAACGAGAATTATTGGCTGCTTGAGCTTTTAATCGGGCAATCTCACCCTTCAATTCCTTTATAATCGCTTCATACGCATCATAATCCTTCATGATATCATCAAGAAAATCATTTACTTCATCTTGATCATATCCACGAAAACCAATTTTAAAATCTTGCTCAAAAATATCTTTAGTAGTCAACTTAATGCTTGCCATCTCTCTCTCCCTTACCCTTAAACGTCACTCATCCTATTATATTAAAAAAAACATGGAAAAAGCAAGTTAAATCACTCAAAATTCGAAAAATTTTCAGCCACTTCATTTAGTTCATCGAAGGTCAGTTTTTTAACAGTATACTCTTCTTCTTTTAAAGCTTGATGAACAAAATATTTCAAATTTGTTTCATTATCGTTATCATAAAATAAATATACACCATCAGTATTTTCAATCAAAAATTGATTGTACCGACGAAATTGAGCTGGAGATTGATAGTTCGGATAAGTGAATTTCACAAAATCAACATTTTTAAATTTTGTTAATTTTGCCTGATTGGACTCATTCCAATGGTCTCCATGATTTTCAAATAAAAATATACAAGCTAATTTACATTCGTACCCTTCTGATTGAAGCTCTTGAAGAACTTCCAAAACCCAATATTCGAATCCTAAATTTCCTGTAAAAACAAACCATTTAACCCCTTCCTCTAAAAAATGAAGAAGATCATTTCTGATAGCAGCCTTAATAATTGGAAGACGGGGATCCTTCTCATTAAAAATTCCTAAATCTGTGTGCTTGTAACCACTTACCAACAAGGTATTAGTATGCATTCCTTGTACTCTTTTCTTCAATTATGATATAATATGCTGATATTTATTTTATCAAGAAGGGGTTCTATGGTCAATTATCCACATAAAATCGGAAAAAAAATCACTAGAACTAGCTCTAACATATCTCAGCATATTGACTTTGCAAATCGTGGGATGTCTTTTGAATCTGCAATTAACGAAAGCAATGCATATTACCTTGCTCATGGATTAGCAGTGATTCATAAAAAACCTACTCCGGTGCAAATTGTAAAAGTCGATTATCCGAAACGAAGCCGAGCTAAAATTGTTGAAGCTTATTTCCGTCAAGCATCCACGACAGATTATTCTGGGGTTTTTAAGGGACACTATATAGATTTTGAAGCAAAAGAAACGCGCCAAAAAAAATCAATGCCTCTAAAAAACTTCCATGCTCACCAGATTGAGCACATGCGACAAGTTGTAGAGCAAGGTGGAATTTGTTTCGTCCTTCTTCACTTTTCAACATTGAAGGAAACCTACTTATTACCTGCAATTCATCTAATTCACTACTATCATTCTGATCAAGGTACAAAATCAATGCCTTTGACATATATTAGAGAATTCGGATATGTTATCGAGATGAACTCATTTCCATCTCTTCCCTATCTTTCAGTGATTGAAAAAAATCTATTAGGTGGTGACTCTTTTGAAAACAACAACCTTTAAAAAATATTTACTAGGTTTGGTAAATATCTTATTGGCTCTTGCCTTAGTGGGCATAGTTGCTGCTGCAGTTTTAGTTGGATCCTATATCTTAAGTGCTCCTAAATTAACAGAAGAAGATTTAACTGCGACTGTTTCCAGTAAAATATATGATAAGGATGGCCAATTGATTGCAGATTTAGGAACTGAGAAACGGTCGAATGCAACGACTGAAGAAATTCCGACTGATCTTGCAAATGCAATCGTCGCAATTGAAGACCAACGCTTCTATAACCATAGAGGGATAGATGTTATTCGGATTGCTGGATCCTTGCTTAATAACCTTGCAGGCGGAAATCTGCAAGGGGGGTCTACACTTGATCAACAGTTTATCAAGTTGACCTACTTCTCAACTTCTGCAGAAGACCAGAATCTCAAGCGTAAAGTACAAGAAGCTTGGTTATCATTACAGCTTGAGCAGACGAAGACCAAGCAGGAAATTCTTACTTATTATGTAAATAAAGTCTATATGTCAAATGGGACATATGGCATGAAAACTGCAGCAGAAATTTTTTATGGTAAAGAATTAAAAGAACTTAGCCTTGCCCAATTGGCATTGTTAGCGGGTATGCCACAAGCACCAAACCAGTACGATCCATATTCCCACCCTGAAGATGCAAAAAATAGACGAGATCTCGTTCTTTCAGAAATGTTGGCTGAGAAGTATATTGACAATAGTCAGTATGAACAAGCCATTCTAACGCCTGTAACAGACGGTCTCCTTCCACTTTCCAACGATGCTGCCTATCCTGCTTACATGGATAATTACCTCAAACAAGTTATTGAGGAAGTTGAAAAAAATACAGGCTATAATCTCTTAACTACAGGGATGGATATCTACACAAACGTTGATTCAGCTGCTCAACAACAGTTGTGGAACATTTATAATACGGATATGTATGTATCGTATCCAGATGAATTATTGCAAGTTGCATCTACTATTATTGACGTATCAAATGGTAAGGTGGTCGCTCAATTAGGGGCTCGAAACCAACCAAGCAATGTTTCTTTCGGAACAAACCAGGCTGTCGAAACTAATCGTGATTTCGGATCAACTATGAAACCAATAACTGATTATGCCCCGGCTTTCGAAAATGGGGTATACAGCTCAACCGCAGATATCATTGTTGATGAACCCTACAATTATCCGGGAACCTCAACACCCGTAAATAACTGGGACAAACAATATTTCGGTAGTCTCACTGTCAAATCTGCAATACAATATTCTCGTAACGTTACAGCCGTCAAGGCACTAGAAGCAACTGGACTAGAAAAATCATTGAAGTTCCTAAATTCAGTTGGAATTAATTACCCAGAAATTCATTACTCTAATGCGATTTCAAGTAACACTTCTGATACAAGTAGTGAATATGGGGCAAGCAGTGAGAAAATGGCTGCTGCCTATGCCGCATTCGCAAATGGAGGAACTTATTATGCACCTCAATACGTCAATAAAATCGTATTCTCAGATGGAACCGTAAAAGAATTTCCTCAAACAGGAACTCGTGTTATGTCAGAAGAGACAGCCTATTTGATGACCGATATGATGAAGTCAGTAATGGAAGTTGGATATGGACTAAATGCTTCTGTTTCTGGCGTTCCGATGGCCGGGAAAACTGGTACCTCAAACTATACCGATACTGAGATGGAATCAATTATCGCTGCCATTCCAGAAGCAGCCTATAACACCATGGTGGTCCCAGATGAGAACTTTATAGGATATTCTAGTCAGTATGCGATGGCGGTTTGGACAGGATATACAAATCGCATGACCCCAATTTTAGATAATAGCATGCGGATTGCATCAGATGTTTACCATAATATGATGACCTTTATGCACTCTGATTACACTGCAACCGATTGGGAAGTTCCAAGTGGAGTTGTTAACTTTGGTGGAAATTACTATTTAAGAGATAGCTCTTCACTTAAAAATGCTTATATAAATTACTATAATAGTTTGTCACAATCATCATCAAGTAGTTCAACGTCAAGCAGTTCTTCTTCAAGTACATCAGCTTCTGGGACACATGATAATGGTACACAGACTGAAACTTCCACTTCTGATGGTACATCGACTTCAGATACTTCATCAAACCAACAGAATAATGGTAATACTGAAAATACAAACCAATAAGAGATTCCCAGATTCTTCTGGGTTTTTCTTTTCTCAAAAATGTGATAAGATAGGAATATGAAACCTGAATTATTTTATAAAACCGTGGCAGACCAAGGCATTCAATTAACTGACCAACAAAAACAACAATTTCATCGTTACTTTCAACTGTTGGTGGAATGGAATGAGAAAATTAACTTGACAGCTATTACAGAGGAAAGTGACGTCTATCTGAAACACTTCTATGATTCTATCGCACCAATCCTTCAAGGTCATATTCAAAATGAGCCAATTCGGCTCTTGGATATTGGAGCTGGAGCTGGATTCCCTAGCCTACCAATGAAAATTATCTACCCTCAAATAGAGGTTACTATCATCGATTCTCTTAATAAACGAATCAACTTTTTACAAGCTCTTTCAGAAGAACTAGGACTTAAAGGCGTTCATTTTTACCATGGTCGTGCGGAAGACTATGCACACGATAAACATTTTCGAGCACAATTTGATTTGGTAACAGCACGCGCTGTCGCTCGTATGCAAATCTTGTCCGAGCTAACAATTCCATATCTTAAACTAAACGGAAAATTAATCGCGCTCAAAGCCTCCAGTGCGGAAGATGAATTAACTCAAGCCAAAAACGCTCTGAATCTTCTTTTTGCAAAAGTGATTGAAAACCATGATTACACCCTTCCAAACGGCGACCCACGAACATTGACCATTGTTGAAAAGAAAAAGGAAACTCCAAACAAGTTTCCACGCAAAGCTGGTATGCCAAATAAAAGACCCCTTTAAACATAAGAAAAGCGAGTTTCACTAAGAAACCCGCTCTTTTATTATCCAATTTTTGTAATATTGGTTGCTTGAAGACCACGTTGGCCTTGCTCCACTTCAAATGTCACTTTTTGACCATCTTCCAAAGATTTGAAACCATTAGACTGAATTTCAGAAAAGTGAGCAAATACATCTGGTCCATTTTCTTGTGAAATAAAACCAAATCCTTTTTCTGCATTAAACCATTTAACTGTACCTTGTACCATTTTTGTTACCTCTTTTTATTTATTTGTAAAACGAATCAAGAGGAAAAACAAAAGATGAAACTGATACTTAAACTCTAAACTTATTTACATTCTCTACTTTAACAGGATAATCATCATCTGTCAACGATAAAGGTTGATCATTTCATAAACTTCATCATTTCACTTCCACGGATTATAAAATCTCCCCTGATTTGCAATAAAGAGGGTAATGGTAATGCCTATGAGGAGGAAAATGATAATTAAGACGATGTAATCCATTTGTTTCAGAGGCTGGTAGGTGTACCAGGTTCTCTTTTTATTTTTTCCAAAGCGCCGTAATTCCATGGCAGTTGATATGGTATCAATTCGTTCCAAAGAACTGAAAATCAAAGGGATCACAAGTGATAAATTCCCTTTTATCCGATCCATTAATCTCCCTTTTTTAGACAACTCTAGACCCCGGGCCTCTTGAGACATTCGAATCGTATAAAATTCTTCTTGGATATCTGGAATATACCGCATAGTCAAACTTACTGCATAAGCGACTTTATATGAAACCCCAATTTTATTCAAACTTGATGCAAACTGACTGGGATGAGTGGTCATTAAAAAAATCAAGGCAACAGGAACTGTACAAAAATATTTCAATAACAAATTGAGCAGATAAAATAGTTGCTGGCTCGTAATAGAATAAGTTCCAAACCCCGACCACAAAACGGTCTCTGCTCCATATAAAGTCACACCATAAGTTGGGGCAAATAGATACACCATCAGTGCGTTCAGCAAGGCGAATACTGTTGTAAACAAGAGAACAAAGGAAACATCCCGATAACGAATGCCCGATAATTTAAACAAGCTAAGGGAGAACAAGGCAATACATAAAATAAGACGAGTATCATAAGTAACCATCGCAACGACGGAAACTGCTAGAAAGAACAATAATTTACTGACCGCTGAAAGATTGTAGATAAAACCTTGTCCATTACGATAACCAATTAATGACTGGCGATTCATCAGTTCCTCCTCTCTTCTTGCATATAAAACATCGTCAACTCTAAAGGATTCACTCCCAGACGTTCTGCCAAATGGAATATAGAGGTTTCTTTCAAACTGGCCTGTTCTATCACAGCAACATCTGATAATATTTCTGCTGGACTAGCATCTTCAATAATCTGCCCATCCACCACTACAACTGCTCTGTCTGAATAATCCAGCATAAGTTGCATATCATGGGTAATCATGACAATGGTATGCCCTTTAGCATTTAATTGGTCCAAAAAATCCATCATTTCTCGATAATGTCGCTGATCCTGCCCGGCTGTCGGCTCATCTAGTAGAATAATTTCCGGATTGAGAACCAAGATAGAAGCAATTGTCACCCTTTTTTTCTGACCATAGGAAAGTGCCGATATAGGCCATTTACGGAATGGGTATAAACCACAAACTTCTAATATACTGAGAACGCGCTGTTCAACTACTTCCTCATCTACTCCACGCAAACGGAGACCAAGTGCCACCTCATCAAAAATCATACTTTGACTTATCATCTGGTTAGGATTTTGAAGAACATATCCAATACGCTCGGCACGCTCTTTAATAGAATCATTCTGAATAGATTGACCATTCCAAAGAAGTTCTCCCTCTGGCCGAATAAAGCCACAAAGTGCCTTGGCTAAGGTCGATTTGCCAGCACCATTCTTTCCGACAATTGCCAACCGCTCACCCTTATGAATGGTAAGGTTAATATCTTTTAACACCTGCTTCTCTGGATAGGAAAAATGTAGATGGTTTGCTTCTAATAATACTTCCTCTGACTCACTTTCAAAATGCAAAGCTGGTAGTTGACCAACAGTCAAGGATGCTACATCAACCTCCCATACTGAAGCAAGATGCTCTGCGTCTTCAATTGGATAGCCCAACGCTCGAAGGGTAGAAACATAGAGAGGTTCACGTATCCCATTTTCTTGTAACAAGGAAGTCTTCAATAATTGATCTGGGTTTCCATTAAATAAAATTTGACCATCATTTATCAATACCACCCGATCCACATGACGGTACAAAACATCTTCTAAACGATGTTCAATAATAATCGTTGTGGTGCCTTCTTGTCGATGCAGTCGGTCAATCAAATCAATCGTATCCTGACCTGATTTAGGATCCAAATTAGCAAGTGGTTCATCAAACAATAAAATAGGGCTTTCATCTATTAACACTCCAGCTAAACTGACACGTTGCTTTTGACCTCCAGATAAATCTTGTGGCCGTTGGGCCAATAAGTCTGTTAGTGACAGTCTTTCTGCCCAATCCCCTATCTTTTGATGCATGATCTGTTGACTTTCCATATCATTTTCTAGGGCAAAGGCAAGATCTTCTGCAACCGACAAGCCAATAAACTGTCCATCTGTATCTTGAAGAACTGTTGATACTAGTAAAGATTTATCATAAACTGATAAATCAAAAGCCTCCTGACCATCCAAAATCAGGCTCCCACTGTGTTCTCCCTTATAAATATTGGGAATAATGCCATTGAGACACTGCCCTAACGTTGACTTTCCGGAGCCAGATGGTCCAATGATTAAGACTTTCTCCCCTTGATAAATGGATAGTTGAATATCCTTTAAAGTTGGCTCCTGCTGTACCTGATATTTAAATGTAAAATCTTTAAATTCAATGATTTTTTTCATAGAACCATTATAACGTAAATTGGCTTTGAAAAAAAGGAAGAATCACTAGATTCCACCTTTGTGAAGACGTTCTGTCAATATTTCTCAATCAGAAATATCATTTATAACAAAAACTGCACTGATTTCTCAATGCAATTGATTTATTAAGCATTTACAGGCGCCAAACTCTCCCCGATTGCTTCCAATCGTTCTGCCCATTCTTGTCGTGTCAAACCATTTTCAACAATGTAGCGGTTACGCTCATGTGCACGACATTCAGCTGAACAGCCTCGAACATACTTATGCTCATTCTCTTCCGATGTCAAAATACGACGGTTACAGAATGGATTGCCACAGTTGACATAGCGCTCACATGGTGAGCCATCGAACCAGTCCTTACCAACGACAACTGGGTTAACATGGTTAACATCGACAGCGATACGCTCGTCAAAGACGTACATCTTACCATCCCACAATTCGCCACGAACTTCTGGATCTTTACCATAGGTTGCGATACCACCGTGGAGCTGGCCGACATCCTTGTAACCTTCACGAACCATCCAGCCCGAGAATTTCTCACAGCGAACACCACCAGTACAGTATACAACTACGCGCTTGTCCATGAATTTCTCTTTGTTATCACGGACCCACTGTGGCAATTCACGGAAGTTACGGATGTCTGGGCGGATCGCACCACGGAAATGACCTAGGTCGTACTCGTAGTCATTACGCGTATCCAAAACAACTGTATCTTCATCCAAGAGAGCCTCTTTGAACTCTTTTGGTGACAAGTAGGCACCTGTTGTTACAAGTGGATCTATATCGTTGTCAAAGTCGTTGTCTTCCAAACCAAGGTGAACAATTTCTTTTTTATAACGAACAAACATTTTCTTGAAAGCTTGCTCATTTTCTTCGTCAATCTTAAACCACAAATCGCTGAACAATGGGTTTTCATGAACGTAGTCCATGTATTTTTGTGTTGTTTCATAATCACCAGAAACAGTACCGTTGATTCCCTCATCGGCAATCAAGATACGTCCTTTGAGTCCGATAGACTTACAGAAAGCTAGATGCTCGGCAGCATAGGCTTCTGCATTTTCAATTGGGACATATTTATAATAAAGCAATACACGAATGTCTTTTGACATAATTTCTCCTTCTCAATCTTTGCAATAGATGATAAAACTCTGTCATTTCTAATAAACGACTCTCTAAGATTATATCGTGTACCAGTCAATATTACAAAAATCTGAACTGAAACCTGTTTTGATACAACAAAAAACTATATTGATATTTCACATCAAAAAAATGAACTGTTTTGTAACAGCTCATCCTATTTTATTAGTCTTTTGATAGGCTACCAGATTTTACTTGTGTTCTCGCATACACAGCCAATAAAATCGTACCAGCAATAGCAACAGTAACACTATTTGCAATGCCCGCAACTAAACCTTGTACAAAAACTTTATTAGCAGGTTCGCTATAAATAACAATGTCTAGTACTGGTGCAATGATACCCCAAGAAACAATGTTTGCCACAATCTGGAAGACATTGAACACAAGGATGTCTTTCCCTTCAAAAATTCCTTCTTGGATACGAAGACGACTTTTTGCTACACCCACAACAAGCCCAAATACACCTGAAGCTAAAATCCAAGACCACCATGGACCATACTGAATAGAGTCTTTAAGAGCATGACCAATAAATCCAACAAAGAATCCAACAACAGGACCAAAAAGAACGGATAGAAGAGCCTGAACAGCATATTGAAGCTGGATGCTCGTATTAGGTACAAAGGTTGGAATATTGATTACCAAGCCAATTACAACGAAAAGAGCAGCACCAATACCAGTTGCAACAACAGTTTTAATCGAATTATTTTTCATTATAAGTCTCCTTGTAAAATAAAGTAATTAATTGACTATACGTCTAATTTCAATATGCCAGTTCTGACCGACACCGACATTATAAGCCTTGGCGAACGATCCTTGATTAATTGCAAGTCCAACACGATAAAGTGAGTTGATATAGAGCAAAGGTTGACCAATCCGCACATCCGCAAAGGATTTTCCATAAGTCACTTGATTCTGATAGACCAACATATCGTTGTTGTAAATCGTTACCTCGAATCGATCCCCAAATTCTGGTAAAAGAGTATAAAACTCTTCACGAGTGACCGAGGTCCAAAGAGATCCAAATCGAACATCCAGGATATCAATAGCGCCTTTGACAAAATCCGTTCCAAGTTCTGTGGTAACAGTTGGAATCTCAACAATATAATCTACACTAAGTTCTGGACCAACTTCCTCAAAACTAATATGACCTGAAGCTAACTTTGCCCCCGTATAAGCGTAAACATCTCGTCCATGGAACGTATAGGAATGCTCGGTATTCGCACGACGATTAGCGACTTCTGAGATTTCCCTAACAGCTTTTATCCCAACATGTTTCTTAATAAAAGATAGGGTTCCATTATCTGGTGTGACAATATACTGATTTTTATTAGTTAGGGCAACAACGCTTTTTCTCTTGGAGCCCACACCTGGATCAACAACCGAAACAAAAGTTGTTCCCTCCGGCCAGTATTCCACTGTCTGGAAGAGACGATATGAGCCCTCAAAAATATTGTAGGGGGTAATATCGTGCGTCAGATTGTGAACAACAAGATCTCTTGATTCTTGAAGTGCTACTCCTATCATAGCAGATACTGCGCCGTCAACCAATCCAAAATCTGACTGTAAAACAAGTAAGTTATTTGACATACTTTCTCCTTATATTACTACCGTTCTATGATAACAGAAAAACAATAACCGTTCAAATAGATATTTTTAAAGACCTTTTATAGTCTATCTTTATATCAACTACCTAATTCTATCAATTTTTCTCAAATTCACAAAGAAAACTGCCTGCAGGCAGTTCCAATCTCCGACCTTCTAGGACGTCCCACGTCCAATGAGAATCGTCTGCCGACGATTTCTATTTCAACCTTTTAATATAAAAAAAGTGCTACTAGCACTTTTTTTATATTAAAACCCATCTACATTCGTGTAGATTTTTTGTACATCTTCGTCGTCTTCGAGGGCGTCGTAGAGTTTTTCAAATGTTGCGAGGTCATCGCCTTCAAGTGATACCTCTGATTGTGGGATCATTTCAAGTTCAGTGACGTTAAACTCTTGGATTCCAGATTCTTTAAGTGCCACGATTGCTTTATGCAGATCAGTTGGGGCTGTATAGACAGTGATTGTGCCGTCTTCTGCTTCTACATCATCAACTTCAACATCTGCTTCAAGAAGCAATTCGAAGATGGCATCTGCATCATCACCAGCAAAAACTACAACACCTTTTTTATCAAACATGAATGATACTGAACCAGATGCACCCATATTCCCACCGTTTTTACCAAAGGCAGAGCGAACATTAGCAGCTGTACGGTTTACATTTGAAGTAAGTGTATCAACAATTAACATTGAACCATTTGGTCCAAAACCTTCGTAACGCCCTTCCACGAAGGTTTCGTCAGTATTCCCTTTTGCCTTGTCAATGGCTTTATCAATGATATGTTTTGGAACCTGCGCTTGCTTAGCACGGTCGATAACGAATTTCAGCGCTGAGTTTGTTTCTGGATCTGGGTCACCCTTTTTCGCTGCTACATAGATTTCAACACCAAATTTGGCGTAAACTTTTGAGTTAGCACCGTCTTTTGCGGTTTTCTTGGCTACAATATTGGCCCATTTACGTCCCATGGGGAACCTCCTACATTTTATAAAATCGCTTTATTATACCACAAATAACAAGGATTGAGAAGATTTTTAAAATTGAAAGACAAGCTCAAAATGAACTTGTCTCTCAATTCTTATAATTCTACAGTTGCAACTTGACTATCTTTACTTACTTGTCCAAGGTTTACAAGACTGACAGATTTAATTTCTGCAGAATTTGTAAAGGCTACTACAATTGTTGTTTCACGGTCAGCTGAACGGATAGCATCCAAATCTGCTACAAGGAGTACGTCACCAGCTTGAACATGTTGTCCATCTGCCACCTTTGTTGAGAACGGTGCCCCATTAAGCGCAACAGTGTCTAATCCAACGTGTACCAAAACTTCTACACCCTGGTCTGACAAGATACCAACAGCATGTTTAGTAGGGAAAACACTGGTTACAATACCAGAAACTGGTGCGTAGACATTGCCATTTACAGGCTCAACTGCATACCCATCACCCATCATTTTTTGTGCAAAAACAGGGTCATTCACTTCAGTAATAGATACAGCTTGTCCATCTGCTACTGAGTAAACAGCTTCAGTGATTCCTTTGAACTTAGTTTCAACTGTCACTGTATTAGTAGAAACCACTTCTGAACGAGGAATTGCAACACCAGATTCTAATAAATCCTGAATGTCTGATTTGAGAACATCTGCTTTTGGTCCATAGACGGCTTGAACACCTGAATCTTTGATGATTAAGCCCATAGCACCAGCCTGTTTCCAGGCATTCTCATCTCCGACTTGTGCAACATCCTTCACACTAACACGTAGACGAGTCATACAAGCATCAACATCTTCAATATTATCACGACCACCAAGTAGGTTGATAATTTGCACCACTTGTGAATTTGCATCCGCAGTATCTACATTTGAGTTAGAAACTACATCTGTTGTCTCAGTATCATAGTTACCATTACGTCCTGCTGTTGCTAGATTAAATTTCTTAATCATAAAGTTAGCAATGAAGTACATAAGAACAGCAAAGAGTACTGATACCCAGATAAAGTTTACAACGTCCATACCGATGCCGGCTTTAATCGCCATTGGTGTACGAGTAAGGAATTCAATATTACCAAATGAATGCACACGTAAATTAACGACATCGGCCATCGCAAAAGCAGCACCTTGTACGAATGCATAGACTAGATAAAGAGGCATAGCCGCAAACATGAACATGAATTCAATTGGTTCTGTTACACCTGTCAAGAATACCGCTAAAGCAGATGAAATAAACATCCCTTTATACTTATGTTTCTTGTCTTCGTCAACATTACGATACATTGCGTAAGTTAAGCCCATCAAAATCCCTGAAGAACCAATCATTTGACCAACTTTGAAACGTGCTGGTGTGATGTTAGCAAGAAGATCATTGTATTGAGTCATATCGCCAGCATCTTTCAGATTAATCAAGTCTGTAACCCAAGCCAACCAAAGTGGATCTTGTCCAAATACTTGTGTACCCGCTTGTGCACCTGTCAAGATGTCATAAGTACCACCTAGTGATGTATAGTTCATCGGAATAGTCAACATATGATGAAGACCAAATGGAAGAAGCAAACGCTCCAAGGTACCATAAACGAATGGTGCTAAGATTGGTGCTGTATCCTGTGAACTTGCAATCCATTTACCGAAGCTGTTGATTCCTGTTTGAACAACTGGCCAGAAAATCGCTAAACAGAGTGCCACCAAAATTGAACGATAAATAACAACAAATGGTACAAAACGTTTTCCATTAAAGAATGTTAATACATCTGGTAATTTACGATAGTTGTAGTATTTATTATATGCTGTAGCACCCACAAAACCAGCAATAATACCAACGAAAACACCCATATTAAGAGCTGGTTGTCCTAAGATGTTTACAAAGTAACCTGAAACAGGAATTTCAGTACCAAAAACAGTTGTTACTGTTGCAGCAGCATCAGCGAGCATATCCGTAGTCACACCGAAAAAGTGACCTGTAATCAAGTTAATCAATATGAAGGCTAGACCTGCCGAGAATGCACCGCCAGCTTTTTCTTTAGCCCAGCTACCACCGATTGCTAAAGCAAAAAGCAAGTGCAAATTCCCAATAATACCCCAACCAATTTGGGCAATAATATTCCCAATACGAATCAATAGTTCTGACTCTGGACTAATCAATGGGATAGAGTTCCCAATAGAAACCATGAGACCTGCTGCAGGCATAACTGCAATCACGACCATCAAACACTTACCGAATTTTTGCCAAAATTCGAAACTAAGAAATTTTTTCATTTTTTCTCCTTTATTTTTCGGCCTTACGCCATTTATACACTAAATTCAACTTCCACACCAAAATGGTCTGAAATGATAGGACGGTTATGTCCATTAAAGATAACCTTACTAGATAAAACTGTTTTTTCTTGGTTGAAAAAAACATAGTCTAACCGTTTCTCTTGGCTATGACCTGCCCAACCATCAATTGCTTTTTCAGCAGTTATTCCTTTATCTTTTTCTAGCGCTAACTCGTAGGTATCATGGAGCCCAAGATTCTTGATTGCATCGTAGGCATCCCGGTCTGAGATTGCATCAGTATTAAAATCCCCCATCAGAATTTTAAACCGCTGATGACCCGTACGTTCGACAATTGTTCGAATATTGTCCAACTGGTCCTCTTCTTCACTACCTGGTAAATTAATATGACACGAATAGATATCAATTAACTGGTCTTGATAGAAAACTGTCAACCCCATAATTTTTCGAGATAAGATAGAATGAATACTTTTATTTTGACTGCAATAAAATGAATCAGCCTCATAGACAGGAAGCTTTGTCAAAAAGGCAATCCCTTCCTCATAACGATCATAGCCAATGTGAGAATGACTCCAATGATAGGAATAATCAAACTGCCCAAGATTTCTTAATTTTTCTAATAAAATCAAGCCATAATTATCCATCTTCAATTCTCTTGTGACGAATTTAGAAGCTATAAGCTGATTAACCTCCTGAAGAGCAATGACATCATAGGCCTTTTCGGCAATTGTTTGAGCTAGAATATCTAGTTTTTCATCCTGGTTTTCTTCTAACCAAGCATGGACATTTACTGTCAGTAATTTCATGACTCTCCTTTCCTAAATAATACGTAACCGTTTTCTTTATATCCATAGTATAGCGTAAACGTTTGCATTAGTCAATAGCTTTTCCGTAATATTTTAAACTTTTACGTAAAACTTAATAAAGGTATTAAAAATACAGCTGTATTTCCCTTTTCTAAGCCTTTTATGATACACTAATGAATAGAAAGATGGAAATACAATGAGTAAATATAAGAAAGTTTATCAAGATATCAAGAAAAAGATTGAGGATCAAGTCTGGTCAACAGGACAAGCATTACCAACTGAGAATGAATTGATGGAGATCTACTCTTACTCTAAAGACACCATTCGAAAGGCTTTATCCCTTCTTGAAATGGATGGCTACATTCAAAAAAAACAAGGGAAATCTTCAATTGTAATCGAACACGGGTTAATGAAGGAACAGTATCTTTCTGAAATTAAGACCGCTGGAGAATTGAACAAACGTTCTAAACACCAGATTCAAACAGAACTTACCTCACTATATATTGTTCAGGGGCAAGATGATTTAATGTCTACCTTTGAAGTTGATGATAAAGTAGATTTTTATAGAGTGAGTCGGGTAAGGACGATAGATGGTGAGCGTTTGGAATATGAAATTTCCTATTTTGACCGTAGAGTCGTCCCTTATCTCAGTAAAGAAATTGCTGAAAGCTCTATCTATCGCTATTTAGAGAAAGAATTAAAGTTAACAATCTCTCATTCTCGACGGGAAATTTCTTTCCGCTTTGCGAATGAAGAAGAAAAGCAATTAATGGACCTAGCCGACTTTGAGATGGTGGTCGTGGTTACCAGCGTTACCTATCTCTCAAACGGTCAAGCCTTTCAATATGGAACAATTAGCTACCGTCCAGACAAAGTAAGCTTTGTCTCAATGGCAAAACGGTAAAAGGAACTAGCATTCTAGCTCCTTTTTTTGTGCAATTATTAAAAACTAGTCAGTACTTTCTCGAAAAAAAGAATGTCTCTTTTTCGAAACATTCTTTCTTTTCATTAATATAATATAAGGAGGGCTCAAAAGTAGTTTTGAAAATCAAAGCTGTCAGGTCCAAAGCAGTTTGATTTTCATATCAAGGAATAGGTTGATCTGATAAATTGTTGGAGTGGTTCAATCAACTTCCCTTTTTGCCAATTTAAATTAGTTGCTGTGCCAAATGTCTTCGTTGTACTGTTCAATCGTACGGTCTGAAGAGAAGAATCCAGCTTTAGCGATGTTATGAACAACTTTCTTGTTCCATGAATCTTGATCTTCGTAATCTGCAAAGACTTGTTCTTTTACTTCGATGTATTCAGCCAAGTCAATCAAGGTCATGAACCAGTCTTTCGAAATCAATTCATGGTGCAAGCGTGCAAGACGTTCTTCGTTACCAAGCGCCTTCACTTCATCGCTTACGATAAAGTCAACTGCACGTTTAATATTTTCATCGCCGTTGTAGTAGTCAGCTGAAACATAGCCTGCTTTGTCATAAAGATCAATAATTGTATCAGAGTCTTTACCAAATGTGTAAATATTTTCACTACCTGCAAGTTCTGCGATTTCAACGTTTGCACCGTCCATGGTACCAAGTGTCAATGCACCGTTCAACATGAATTTCATGTTACCAGTACCTGACGCTTCTTTAGAAGCCAATGAGATTTGTTCTGAAATATCAGTTGCAGGGATCAATTTTTCAGCTACAGTTACATTGTAGTTTTCAACCAAATGAACATTGAGGTATTTATTTACTTCTGGATCATTATTGATCAACTCTGACAAGCAAAGAATCAAATGAATGATGTCTTGAGCGATAATATAAGCTGGAGCTGCTTTACCACCGAAGATAACAGTGATTTTACGTTTTGGAAGGTTACCATTCTTGATTTCAAGGTATTTATGGATAACATACAAGGCATTCATTTGTTGGCGTTTGTACTCGTGGAAACGTTTGATTTGTGTATCAATAATAGAATTTTCATCCAGTTCGATACCTTTGTTGTCTTTAAGGTAACGTTTCAAAGCCAATTTATTATTGAATTTGATTTCAGCCAACTTAGCATGAACTTCCTTGTCATCAGCAAATGCAAGCAATTTTTCAAGTTTAGTAGCATCTGTTAAGTACTCATCACCAATCAATTCTTTGATGTAATCAGCAAGGTCTTGGTTCGCAAATTCCAACCAACGACGGAAAGTGATACCGTTTGTTTTATTGTTGAATTTTTCTGGGTAAAGCTCGTAGAAAGCTTTCAATTCAGAGTTTTTAAGAATTTCTGTATGGAGCGCGGCTACACCGTTCACTGAGTTAGAGAAGTGGATATCCATGTGAGCCATGTGTACACGACCTGATTCATCAATGATTTGGACTGCTGGGTCTTTGATTTCTGCACGAATAAGGGCATCCAATTCTTTGATGATATCAACCAAGTGTGGCACCACTTCTTCAAGGAACTCAAGTGGCCATTTTTCAAGTGCTTCCGCCAAGATAGTGTGGTTTGTGTAACCAGTCATATTCTTAACGATGGCAACTGCTTCCGCAAATTCAATACCATGTTTTTCAGTCAAAAGACGGATCAACTCAGGAATTACCATTGATGGGTGAGTATCGTTGATTTGCACATAAGCGTAGTCAGCCAAGTCATGCAAGTTTGAACCGCGCTCAATTGCTTCATCAATCAAAAGTTGAGCAGCATTTGATACCATGAAGTATTGTTGGTAGATACGGAGTAATTCACCGTTCTTATCAGAATCATCTGGATACAAGAAGAGTGTCAAGTTTTCTTTAATATCAGTCTTGTCAAATGAAATACCATCTGTAATCAAGTTGTAATTCACTGACTCAATATCAAATAAGTTAAGGTAATTCTTAGTTTCTTTTTTATAGCCAAGAATGTCAAGACGGTCCAATTTTGATTTCAAAGTGAAGTTTTTGAATGGAACATCATAGCTAATAGTTGTTGGAATCAACCAAGAATCATTTTCAATCCAGAAGTTTGGTTCTGCTTCTTGTTCATTTTTCTTAAATACTTGACGGAAAAGGCCACAGTGATAGTTAAGACCCACACCTTCACCGTTAATAGCAAGTGTTGACATAGAGTCAATAAAACATGAAGCCAAACGACCAAGTCCACCGTTACCTAGTGATGGTTCTGGTTCAACGTCTTCAACTTGAGCCAATGACTTACCAGCCGCTGCCAATTCTGCTTGAATGTCTTTGTACACACCCAAGTTAATCAAGTTGTTTGACAAGAGTTTACCGATAAGGAACTCGGCTGAAATATAGTAAACCTTACGTTTTCCTGTATTTTTTGGTTTTGTAGCTGCAGCTTCTTTTACGTAGTTTAACAATTGAAGATAGATTTCTTCGTTTGTTAAATCAGCTAATTTTTTCGAAGTATTTGTTTCTGCAAATGTTGTAAATTTAGTCATGTTGTTCATTTCCTCTTTGATATAGTAATGTCATTTTTGTCAAGAAGTCTTTACGTTCTTGCGTTAAATCTTCTGCTTTCATACGCCATTCCCAGTTTCCACCGATAGTAGATGGCATATTCATTCGACTTTCTTCACCCAAATCTAGGATGTCTTGCATGGTTGCAATAGCAGTATCACTTACTGTTGCAAATAACATGCGGAGCATTGCCTGGCTAACTTTTTCAATCGGTTTACGATTGCTGTAAGCATCTACATATTCTTGTTGCTCTGGTTCAAGATTATTGTACCAACCATTGACAACCTCATTATCATGAGTTCCAGTGTAGGCAACCGAATTAGGAATGCAACGATGCGGTGCATCAATGCTCTTACCTGTTACGTCAAAGAAACCAAATTCTAAGATTTTCATACCTGGATAGCCACAATCTGCAAGCAATTTGCGAGCTTTGGCATCAATATTTCCAAGGTCTTCCGCGATAATTGGAAGGTCTCCAAGTGTTTCTTTAACAGCTTTGAATAAACTGTAGCCAGGGCCTGGTTCCCAAGTACCTACTTTGGCCACCTCAGCCTTACCATCGACTTGCCAGAAGTCTGAGAAACCTTTGAAGTGGTCAATTCGAAGGACATCATACAGCTTAAAGCTTTCATGAATTCGATAAATCCACCAGTTATAGCCAGTTTTTTCATGTTCTGGCCAATCATAAATAGGATTTCCCCATAATTGACCATCCGCTGAGAAGTTATCAGCAGGTACACCAGCTACATAAAGCGGCTTGCGTTCACTATCTAATTTGAATAGTTGAGGTTTTGTCCACACTTCAACACTATCCGCGGATACATAGATAGGCATATCTCCGATGATTTTGATGTGGTGTTTGTTCGCGTATTCTTTCAACTGTTTCCATTGGCTGAAGAAGAAATACTGTGTGACTTTGTAGTAGTCAATTTGATTGGCTAATTCTAAGCGATATTTATCAAGTGCTTCTTCATTTCGAGCGACCACCTTTTTATCTTCCCATTCTTGGAGCGCTTTATTGCCAAAGTATTCTTTGATAGCCATAAATTCAGCATAATCTGTTAACCAAGATGAGTTAGCTTTTTCAAACTCTAGAAAAGTAGCTTTTTTCTTATCATCTTGTAAAAATGCTTGGACAGCTTTTTCCAAAATTGGACGACGTGCTTGATAAATGAGTGCATAATCTACTTTTTCAGGATTGTCCCCGAAATTGACATCTTGGAAATCTTCTGGTGCCAACAACCCCTCTTCTACCAAAAGGTCGAAGTCTATCAAGTGTGTATTTCCTGCAATTGCTGAGAAAGACTGGTACGGAGAATCTCCGTAGCTTGTGGTTGTTAGTGGTAAAATCTGCCAATAAGTTTGCTTTGTTTCTACCAAGAAATCAACAAAATCATAGGCTGATTGTCCAAAAGTACCAATACCAAACTTACCTGGAAGTGAGGTAATATGCATTAATATTCCGCTGGTACGATTTGTCATAAAAACGTTTTCCTTTCTGTCGGTTACGTATATTAGTTTAACGCAAACGTTTGCACCTGTCAAGTATTTTATAAAAAAAGTTTCTAATCATCGAAAAAGTGCCTGTTTTATCGCATTTGTTAGCGAGTAACAAAAAAAGAAAATTGGAATTTTTAATGCCAATTTTCTCTATTTTTTATATTTTTTAAGCAAAGCTTTGCTCTTGGATTTGGATGGTTCCATTTACCACATCAGCTTCTAAATTTTTAGCTTCAATATGATCCAAATAGAAGTCTGTAACCTTATCCCGAATTTGGCTTTCGATTACACGACGAAGTGGGCGAGCACCCATGGCTTTATCATAGCCTTCTTCCATCAGTAATTCCTTAGCCGCTTCCGTTACCACCAAATGAATACCTTTTTTCGCTAAGGTGTTATTGACCTGTTTTAATAGCAATTCGACAATCGCCTTAAGATCTTCTTTGTCCAAGTGTTTGAATTCAATTACCGCATTAAAACGGTTGAGAAATTCAGGACGGAAATATGGCGCAATCCGGTCCATGATATCACGTTTTTCCTCATCTTCTGGAATATCGTAGCCAAACCCAGCATTGGATGTTGCAATAATGATGGTATTTTTAAAATTAACCTGATTACCTTGTCCATCAGTCAAATGACCATCATCAAGAACTTGTAAAAGTAGAGTGATGACTTGTGCATCAGCTTTCTCAATTTCATCCAACAAGACAATTGAATAGGGATTACGACGTACGCGCTCAGTAAGTGTATGTGAATTATCATCATAGCCTATATAACCCGCTGTCGTACCAATCAATTTTGAAACAGCTGTCCGATCACTATATTCAGACATATCCAAGCGGATGATTGCCTCTTTATTACCAAATAAATCAAGCGCCAATTGCTTAGCCAACTCAGTTTTACCGACTCCCGTTGGTCCAACAAAGAGGAAGGAACCAATTGGGCGATTGCCATCGTCAAAGCCAGCACGATTACGACGAATCGCACGAGATACAGCTTCAACGGCATCTTCTTGACCAATAACGTTTGTAGCTAAACGATTTTTGAGTCCTTTAAGACGCTCAATATCTGAAGCCCCCATTTGTGAGACTGGAATACCTGTCATTCTTTCTACTGCTTGAGCAATGTCATTCACATTCGCAACAACTTTCTGACGTTCTGTATGATTATTAATTTGTTCTTGCAAATGGTCAATCCTTACTTTTTCATTCAAGGCTCTCTCATAGTCTTCTTTTTCAGCCGCTTCAAGCTGTAATTTTTTAGCTTCTATCATCTCTGCTTCTAAGGTCTTTATATCAGTCACTGGATGTTGAGCAGCCAAGTGAGCCGCGGTCACATCAATCAAGTCAATAGCCTTATCCGGCAAGCTGCGTTGTGGAATATACTGGACAGAATAATCAACTGCTGCATGCAAGACTTCGTCTGGCAAGTCAATATTATGATGGGCTTCATAAAGTGGTTTAATGCCTTTCAAAATAAGATAGGTATCTTCTGCAGATGGAGCATTAACCTTCACTTCATTAAAGCGACGAGCCAAGGCAGCATTTTTGTGAATTGTATTGCGGTATTCATCCTGTGTTGTAGCTCCAATCACAGTCAGTTCACCACGTGACAGAGCAGGCTTCAGGATGTCTGCCAGGCCTTTAGAACCTGAATCTCCACCAGTGCTACCAGCCCCTAAAATTTGGTGAATTTCATCAAAGAAAAGAATGATATTTCCAGCATTTTTAACCTCATCAACAAGGTTTTGTACATTTTCCTCAAAAGCTCCACGGTATTGAGTCCCAGCTTCCAAGCCCGAAATGTCGATGGAAATGATTTCCTTATTCTTAATGGCTGCTGGCACATCACCATTAACTATAGCTTGTGCCAAACCTTCAACTACTGCAGTCTTACCAACACCTGCATCACCAACTAGGACGGGGTTATTCTTAGTACGACGTGCCAAAATTTCAGATGTTTCTTGGATTTCTTTATTTCGCCCAATAACAGGATCCAATTTCCCTTCACGAGCCTCTTGAGTCAAATTGCGACCCAATTTTGCTAGTATTCCATCTGACTTTATCTGACCTTTAGATGGTGCTTGTGCCACTTCTTCTGATTGTGGCAATTTACCAGTCTGACGATACATGGCAAATTCCTCTGGTGTCACTTCACGACCATTGATAGAATAGCGACGTCGTTCTGTACTGTAACCGCCCATGTTACCCATGAGTTGATTGAAAATATCGTCCATATTGTTAAAGTTATTGAAATTGTTGTTCATAGTAGTTACCTCGTCTATAAATTCTATTGTTTTTAACTTTTACTGACCTTTGTTTTAAAAAAATTGCTAGTAGGGTATAATCCTGTCTTTCATAACAACCTCCTTAGAAGTTTAACTTTTACTGACCAATAGGTCCTAGAGTAAGTCAAATCCTTTTCATTTGACCTAAACTGACCTTTTGTTCAAAGAATTCGTAAGGTCCTTTACCTTACGAATCTTATTTTACATCATTGGTCAGTAAAAGTCAATAGTTTTGTTTGACCTTTTTTGACTTTTTGATATAGTCTTTTAGTTTACTTTTAGTACTAGGCAACAAGCCGCAGACATAACTGGAGTTAGGCAAGGTGAGTTAACGACGTAATAAAAGATAAACTAAACGACGATAAAAAATCTACCTGACGGTAGATTCGGTAGCTACTAGATAACAATCCCTTCCAAATGATCTAGTTCATGCTGAACTATCTGGGCTTGGAAGTCAGTCAGTTTTAGTCTCCGCTTTTTCCAAGAAGCATCAAAAAACTCTACTTCAATTTCCTGATAGCGAGTGGTCGGGCGAGTACCTACTAGCGACAGGCAGCCTTCCTCTGTCTGGTAGGGCTTGGCCTTGCTGATGAGGACGGGATTGTACATGACCAGATTGGTGAAGCCCATGTTGACGATGATTATCCGCTTTTTGACGCCAATCATGTTGGCCGCCATACCCACGCAGGCGTGAGCGTTGGCTACCAAAGTATCCTGTAAATCTTGACCTACCTGCACATCTAGCTGAGTCGCAGGCTCAGACTTCTGCTGCAGGAAGAAAATATCTTTCATAATAGGTTGAATCATGGGGTGCCTCCTTACACTCTAGCTACATCTAGTATACCAAAAAAGCCTAGTTCTCACTAGACTTTCCTTATTTATTCTTGGCAATAAATCGCAATGGCTTGACTGACAAAAGCTACTGTGCCTGGTCCACCTGCTCGGTCGATATTGGCTGAAAATCGCTCATCTTCAACATACATGAAACCCAGATTTTGCAAAATTTCCTTTGTGCAGGTGTAGAAATGTTCCGTGATATAGGCCCGCAAATTCGCTACCTGAGCCTGCACATCTGGATGACTAACTTCTATATTCTGCATTTTTCCAAAAGCTTCAAAAATAGCCTGCATCTCTTGGGCAAACACCCGGTCCTTACTGGCATCGTATTTCTCTTCAAATTCCGCAAAGGCTGAGGTATTCCCCCAACGCTCCTTGGCCTCCGCCTTGTAGGCTTCTAGTTGACTGCTGTCAAATGCGTGAAAATCCATGACTTCTCCTCCTTTTTCTGTGAGCAATCTGGCGTGATTGATGATGCGATCCAGCCGTTCCCTTTTGAGCTCTAAAAGGGTGATATGATCCCGCAAGACCTGCTGACGATTGACTTCTGTCACATCCAGAAGCTGCTGAATGTCTTTGAGAGGAAAATCCAACTCACGAAACAATAGAATTTCTTGCAGACGAGCCAAATTCACCCGATTATAGTAGCGATAACCATTTTCAGCCACTAATGCTGGTTTGAGCAAACCAATCTGGTCATAGTGGTGCAAGGTCCTCACCGTCAATCCTGTCAACTGACTGACCTGCTTTACTGTCCAATTTTCGTTCATAGAAATCTCCTCTCTATACCCAGTATAAGGGATAACGTAAGGTGAGAGTCAAGGGAAAAATTACATCTTTTTATGCTGATTAGCTACAATAGCAATCTTATTTTCCTGGCACCATTCCAGTACAAGTTCTTTGTAACATTGTGTTTCAAAGGCATACCATTCTTCCAAACGGTCATATCTCTCTAACTCATTCTTAAAACGTCTAAAAGCCCCTCGCCCTCGAATAGCTCGAGATAGACGGCCAGACAAGTCTCCATCAGTCAAATCAGAAACATAGAGTTTCATAAATGTGTAAGGGTAGAAGTCAAAATAAGTCGGTAGACCAACAAACCTTTCAGCCACATCCTCCTCAATCTCTTCTTCTAAACCTTCACGGGCTTCAGGTCCCGTCTCCTCAACAGACAGATAGACCAATTCGTCTAAGTGACTACCATAATAGTACCTATCACCTTGACTAATCATCTGCAACGAATCAACTACATCTTGTAGCAAGACTGCAATATCTTACCACCTCACCGCATCTAATTCCTCTATCATGGCTTTGCGTCGCGGATACTGGACTTTCCACAAAGCACGAAGACTTTCACTCACCGCTTCTCCATCAGGTAAATCTGCAATTTTTACTAAATACCCTGCTAACTGACGATAGCGACTTCGACTACTAGCTGCCTCCATCTGCTGACAGACCGCTTGAGCGTAGGCATCTCGTAATCGCTCAGGCAATTTCTCTGATAAATAGTCCTCGAAGCAATCCAAATTTTCTAAGAACCAGTAACTTTCTGTAATGCGGTCCAATAATTCCTGCGGTCGGTCTGCCAATTGCAACAACCTCAACTGTTGTGACTGGAAACGACCATCCTCCAGCAAATCATCTAAGTAGCTCTGCCATTCCTCTTTAGAAACAAAGTCCTGTAACTCCTCTATCAGCTTCAAATCAGTATCACCTGCTGAAAAAATCATCTCCAGCAGTTCTTCTCTAACCTTGTCATCTTGCCCCTGAGACCGATAGATGTCCCGTAACTGCTGGCTATAATCTGACACCAGTCCCCTATACTGGGCATCCAACTGCTTACTTTCCTGCAAGAGGTGAACTGCACGCTCTAGTTGCTGATTTTCCACAGCCTGAGCAATAGCCAGTTTGCGGAGACCAGCCACCTCCCAATGTTTGGCCTGGAAGTTCAGCAAATCTGCCTCCATAGAACCCAATTGAACCTGCAACCTGTAGCACAGTAAGGCAATGCGATCACGACGGAATTTCCATGACCAAGAGGACATATCTCCTTTTTCTATTATCGCCTGCAAGTCTGCTTGAAAATAGGTCAATTTCTGCTGAAGAAATTGTTCTTCTTGAAACTCCATCTCAACAAATTCCATAAGAAAATCTTCTGCAACCTCATAGCCATTTAGCTTTTCTAAACACCAGTCCAGCAATTCCTGGGCAATCGAATAAGGAGCTACGGTCAATAATTTCTTCCAGTAGCCTACAAGTCTAAAAAGCAAATTATCCATCGTTCCATCGGAATCATCCAACTCCTGCTGGCAAAGCTGATGGTAAAAAGTATCTGATACCGCTAAAAAATTCTCATACTCACTTCTATCAAGTAGTGGTTGGAGATATCGAGCCATAGCCTTTTCCACAGCCAGTTCATAATCTCCAGTCCGCTTATACTCGATATAGCCCAAACGCCTGTCCTCAAAAGGAATCCCCAGGTCTCTGATTTCCTTTTTCACATTTTCCACTTGCTGAGTGGTTAACTGATCTGAAAAACGCAGATGAATTCGATTGACCAGTTCCCTATCTTCTTGAGCTAATTCAAGAACAAAAGCCCGTAGTTGCTCAACTGTCAATTTATCCAGGAGCTGGACAAGTGACACATCCTTGCCCTCGACAACTGGCTGGTTCTCCAACTCCGAAATAGCAAATAAGACTGCAGCCATGTGCTTACAATGATTCATTTCCTGAGCATAGGGACACTCACACCACATACTGACCAGCTGACCATACTCAAAGTCAATCGCAACCTCGTAGACTTGACTACCAATGACATGTGCACAGTAGCCCTCATCTGTCTCTTCAAGCTCTTGAACAGCGTCATTTAAAAACAAACTGCAGCCCCTATCAACAATGTGAGGCTTAAAATAGTCCATCCAATTTTTCATGATTTATTTCCTTTGATTTTTCTACTTAAATTATACAAAAAAAATAGGAAAGTTTTCAAGTCAACTACAAAAACTTCCTATTCTTTGATGAATTCATCTCACTCCACCCTCACCGGCACGCGCCCGTAGGTTTGCTCTGCTATTGCGTCAGCGCCCAGTTGATAGACTGCATCCGCCTGTTGGGTCAGGCTGTCCCAGGGCTCTTTGCCGATCCGCGTCACTAAGCCCACTCGCTCCTTGACGGTCTTGAGATAGGCCTGGCCTCGAGCCGAAAAGCCTAGGACATGGACCGCTTCTGGCAAGGGAGTTTCCACCGCATTGACCAAGGTGTAGGTCAGCACCCGCCGCACCCGCGCCTTGGTGTAGCGCTTGGTCGCAACAGCATCCACTAGCTCCTCCACGGTCGCTGCGCTCCCAATGGCAGAGCGGATACGACTGGCTAGTTCTTCGTTCACCTGAAAGACCTGACTGAGATCTCGGTGGGTCGCAATCTGGTAGCGGAGCAGGGGAAAATAATTTCTCCAGCTTACCTTGGTCGCCTCTTCAAAGAGACTGGCAGAAGGTAAAAAGTCACGCACCAATTCCAACTGGTCAGCACCCTTTCGGATAGCTGTCGCCGAAGCGTAGGTCGTTTCCACCTCTTCCGAGTGAAAACCAGCCCCCTGCCGCTGAACAGGACCAAGCTGAATACCTGTTCCAGCCACCGCCTTAGCGTAAGCCAAGCCCAGAATATGATTGGGTGTATCACCTGTGAAGGTCAGCCCAGCAAACTCCTGCCACATGGCCTGGGTCTTCTGTGGATAAGAGAGATTGTCTGGCAAGTTTTTCACAAAATTTTCCATTTCTTCCGACTTATCCACATAAATGTCTGCAATTTTCTGATAATCCAGCATTTCTTCCGTACCGAAAACCAGTTTTTCCACACCTAACCTGTGTAAAATGCTAATTGCTCCCTTAGCAAAATGGTCAGCCGACTGGACCGACACCAAAAAGGGCATCTCAACAACAAGATCTGCCCCGTGTTCCAAAGCCATCTGAGCCCGTATCCACTTATCCACGATGGCTGGCTCACCCCGTTGCATAAAATTGCCAGACATAACCACAATTTTCAATCCTTCCACCTGGTCCAGCAGGTATTTATGTCCCGTGTGAAATGGATTGTATTCTGCAATAATCCCTGAAATCATGCCTTGACCGCCTTGAAAAACCACCGCTGGCTGGTTTCAGTTGGAGCTTCGTCTTCAAAGTCCGTAAAGACTTCCACAGATGCAAAACCAGCTTGTTTCAATAATTCCACATAGGTATCAATCGGATAGGTCCGCTCTACATGAACTTCATCCCGACGGATAAACCGCTCCTCTTGACTGTCCTCATCTTTGACAAAGAAGGTCAATTCATGAACAATCGAATACTCATGCTCACCTTCATAGGTGTCCCAGACAAAGGCAAAATCCTCATAATTTTCATGATAGCTATAGCCTGCAAACACTTCCTCCATTTGATAAATAGAGTGAACGTCAAAAAGGAAGGTCCCTCCTGGATTGAGAACAGAATGAACGCCTTCAAAGACCCGCAAAACAGCTTCTTGGTCAGCCATGTAGCAAAGACTATCTGAGTAACAAGTCACAGCATCAAAATCTCCAACACCTTCCAAAGCCATCATATCTGCTTGGGCCAGTTCCATCATGACCCCAGCAGCTTCTGCCTTTTTCTGGGCCAACTCCAGCATTTCATAGGACAAGTCCAGACCAGTCACTTCATAACCCTTTTGAGCAAAACGCACAGCCTGAATCCCTGTCCCACAGGCCAATTCTAAAATAGTCTTGGTGTCTTTTGGCATGTTCCGCAAGCTAAAATCTGTCCATTTATCATACAAGCTGTCATCCATGATTTCATCATAGACCGCCGCAAATGTTTCATAAGTTGCCATATTTTCCCATTTTTCCTTTCATAAAAAGCAGCCAATCGACTGCTTCATTAACTCACACTTTATTCAAGAAGTCTATCACTTCTAATCACATAATAGTGAACTCATTTTGGTCACTTTCGAGTTTCAAGGTGACCAGCTGAAACGCTTCCTTACTTTATTTTAGGTCAGGTACGAATAGCCCACCGGACTTTTCATATCCACCAAACTGTTTCACTATTCCTCGTCTAAAAAGTCTGCGACTTCCAAGAAGCTACCTTCGTGCCATAATTTTTCAAGGTTGTAGAGGTCTCGCATTTCTTCAGAAAAAATATGCACCACAACACTACCGAGATCCAAAAGGACCCAGCCACCAGTGCTATCACCTTCGACACGGCCGCCTTTAATACCGGCTTCTGCAACCTTTTCACGGATATTTTCCGCAATAGCATCCAACTGGCGACTATTCATTGAACTGGCAATTACAAAATAATCTGTCAAGCTAGTCACACCCTGAACATCAACCACAACAAGGTCATCAGCTCGCTTATCATCAGCAGCCTGGACTACAACTTTTACTAAATCTAGTTCTTTCATTTTATCCTCTAATAATATTTTCTAATGTATCTACCTGGGCAAAATTCCATGACCAGATGTTTTGGTAGTGGTCAATCAAGTCTTTGGCATCCAATTTTCCAGTATAACCTGTCGTCGTTCCGTCCTGAATCACAGCTACCTTGTAGCCTAGTTCAAAGGCTACTTTAATCGTCGTATCAACACAAAAATTGGTCACCATGCCCATGATGATGAGCTTGTTTATCTTTTGTTTATGCAAGTAAGAATTAAGCCCTGTCTCTTTGAAAGCACTATTGAAAGTTTTATCAAAAATCATTTCATTTTCTAAGGGTGCAACCAAAGGATGAATTTCCCAATCAGGCGTATCTTTGACCAATTCTTGATCATGATGGCGAATATAGATAACCTCGATCCCTGATTGTCGAACCAGTGCAAGACTATCCTGCCAAAGCTGGAGCCTTTCTTCAATAGCAAATGGCTTACCCTCCACTACCAAATTCTGAATATCAATGACTAATAGTGCTGACTTCATCTTACCTACTTAACTCTCCGACATAAGCATTATACGTTTCCAAGGTCTGTGGATAAATGGGAATCCCCTTCTTAGCTAAGTAAGAAATCGTTTGGGCAGTTTCAAAGGCTACAGCCTTGTCCAAAGACTCTTTTGCAATCCGTCGTGCCTCTTCCACCCCAGGAAAATCCCGATTGGGTTCGATATAGTCCGCTACATAGAGCACTTTATCCAGTAAGGTCATTTCTCGCGCACCAACTGTATGCCGTTGAATGGCTTGTAAAATCTCCTCATCTTCCAAACCAAAATCTTCTGCGATTTTATAGGCTCCTACTACACCGTGCCAGATATTATTATCCCAGTTGAGCAAGTCCTTATCCAATTCATACTTGGCAATCAAGTCCAGAAAGACTTGGTCTTCCTCTTCTTTGGCATAATCATGCAAAAGTGCTGCAAGACTAGCTTTTTTCGGGTCACAGCCATATTGGTCAGCCAATTCAAGAGCTGCCTCTTCCACCCCCAAAACATGTTGAAATCGTTTCGGTTTCATAGCGACACTTATTTTTTCTAACAAGGCTTCGCGATTGAAGTCTAAATCTGAATTGATCATTGATAAAGCCCCTTCTCCTCAATATAATCTAACACCTCGTGTGGGACCATAAAGTTTGGTACTCGACCTTGTTTAATAAAATCACGCACCATGCTAGAAGAAATATCCATGAGCGGCACATCTACCCAGATAACCGGGTAGGAAGTCCCAGCTTTATAACGTGGACGTTGTACGCCAACAAACTGAACCATAGTAACGAGTTCATCAATCTTATGCCATTTTGGAAGATAATCCACCATATCCGCACCAATGATAAAATAATAATCTGTGTCTGGATTTTTTTCCTTCAACAATTTCATAGTGTCATAGGTATAGCTGACACCCCGGCGCTCCAATTCAATAGTTTCTATACCCAACCCCTCAATACCTGCAATAGCCATCTTGAGCATGGAATAACGATGATACTCATCAATTGTTTCTTTTTTATCTACATGTGGTGGAATAAATTCAGGCATCAGCAACACTTCATCCAGTTGCAATTGCTGGCGCACCTGATCAGCTACAATCAAATGAGCATTGTGGACAGGGTTGAAATTCCCACCTAGAATTCCAACTTGTTTGCGATTGGTTTCTTTCTTTTCAACCTCTAATTCAACCTTGGTAAAGGGTGTTAAGAGTTCAATAGCCATAGGCTCTCCTTCTTAGATTTCTTTAACCTTTTTAGAAATTTTTCTGTTCTCTTTCTTGCTAGATTGTTTAAATAAAATCAAGATACGACCAATTTTTTGAACTGTATCGACCCCAATTTCATCTTCCAGTATCTCTGCGACCTCGTGAATATTTTCGTCTGTATTTTGTAATAAGGTAACCTTTATCAACTCACGTGCATCAAGCGCTTGACGAACACTGGTTTTAATCTGGTCATTGAGACCATTTTTCCCAATCTGAATAATTGGTTTGAGACTGTGTGCCTGACTGTTCAAAAAGGCACGTTGTTTTGAAGTTAATGACATAATTTCTCTTTTCTTTACTAAACTAAGCAGACCTAGTCTGCTAGCATTTTCTGAATCACTTGAGGAGACTCTTTCAGCTTGTAGATACCAATGTAGGGAAACTCCAGATAGCTGTTAAGTATTCCTTCATAGGCAAATGCTGTGGTTTCACCTTCTGCCATGACAAAAGCAATCCGCACATGGGGTGAAACCAACGGTGCATCGTGAACACTATCTTGATGGGTCTTTTTTGCATTTCCTAGTTCTGCCAAAAAGACTGCTATCTCTTCAGACTGGTCGATTTGGACTACTTCTTGACCTTGGACCAAACGAATGTCCCGGACCTCACTGGGTTTGGGAAGAATTGGTTCTTCCCCTGGCCAAAACCAATAGGCCAGTACGCACAAACCGACAACGGCCAGCATACCAACTACTTTTTTCATAAGAGAATCCCTCTTAAGCGCTCATTAAATAATGGCCTTGCGGATGACAACATCAACACCCTTAGGAGCCCAAGCGGCAATCTTGGCTTTTTCATTGACACGAATCCAACCAAGACCTGAAAAAACCACATCCATCTTTTCATTAATGGTAAATTCATGGCGGACCAACTCTGGAAACTCTTTTAGTTCCTTACTGGTTGGCGGAACTAACAAAGTCCCCGCATGTTTCTGGTAAAAATCACTAGCACCTTGTAACTTGGTCCGATGGAGTTGAAGTTCATTGTCAAAAAACGCTGTGAAACCTTGGCGTTCGCCAGATACAAAGTCAAATCGTCCAAGACCTGCCAAGAACAAGGTTTGTTCTGGATTGAGCTGGTAGGTCTTTGGCTTGATTTCCTTCCGAGGGCTGATATATTTGAGATTTTTAGCCGTCAGGTAATGTGCCATCTGATGACGGTGAATAATCCCTGGCGTATCGTAAATGAAAGAACCATCATCCAGAGGAATCTCAATCTTATCTAAAGTTGTCCCTGGGAATCGTGAAGTTGTGATAACATCCTTATCCCCTGTGATTTCTTGGATAATAGCATTGATCAAGGTTGATTTGCCGACGTTGGTCACTCCGACTACATAGACATCCCGACCTTTGCGGTATTGTTCTATCTTTTCAATCAAATCCTTGATAGCCTGCTTGTTTTGGGCAGAAGTCAGAACCACATCGACTGGTCGCATGCCGATTTCATGCGCCCGTTCGGTCAACCACTGGGTGACCTTGCCTGTCTTTACAGACTTGGGTAAAATATCCTGCTTGTTGCCGACCAAAAGCACATCATTTCCTGAAATAAAGCGAGGCAAACCAGGAATGATTGAACCATTAAAATCAAAAATATCAATGACATTGACCACCAAGGCATCACTTTCTCCCACACTATGGAGAAGTTTCAAGAAATCATCATCGGAAATATTGACATCAGAGATTTCATTGTAATGACGCAAACGGAAACAACGTTGGCAGTATAATTGACCAGTTTCTAAACCTTTTTCTAAGGCTGATTGAGGAGTAAATCCTGCAACATCTTTATCTGTCGTCTGAATTTGAGCACCACAACCAATACAAAATAATTCTTCCACTTACATCTCCCTCTTATAGTCTATCGCTCCGTAAGTAGCGATGATTTTTTTCATTGTCCGTCTTTCGCGCCAACGGTTAATCTGTGTATTAATAGAATCTGTCCGAATCAAGGGCTTGACTAAGACCGACTTAAGTCCAGCTCGCTTAGCCGCACGAATGTCTGTCATCAACTGATCGCCAATCATGACCACTTCATGTGGCTGGACATTAAAGCGTTTCAGTGCACGGTTAATCCCAAAGGTGAACGGTTTGAGAGCGAAGGCTTCAAATTCAATCCCAAATTTTTCAACTGCCCGTTTGACACGCTCATATTTATTGTTGGAAACAACTACTACAGGAATTCCCGCATCACGTAAGTCATGTAACCATTGACGCATTTCTGGCGTTCCATCAGGATTATTCCAGGCAATTAAAGTATTATCCAAGTCAACAAACACAACCTTAATCCCATGTTTTTTCAAGCTATCAACTGTCACATCATAAGCCTTTTCCAAGGCAAAATCTGGCATATAATTCTCTAAACTCACTATCGTCTCCAAAGGTTTTTATCAGATAATTATACCATTTTTTTAAGAAAAATGCGAACCGATAATAGAAAACACTCGGATAGACCGAGTGCTCTCTGAATGGAATCATCTTGGTATCTCAATTAAATCTGACCTTTTTCCAAAATCCAATCCTTCGGAATAAAAATCATATGGGTCAGTAACCAGTCAATGTCAAGAGTAAATTTTGAAAAAGCAAAACCAATCTGCTCTATCCCTGACTCATCCTCATCTAACCCTAAAATGGTCAATGCATGTCCGTAATCCGCATGACTATCATCAAACAATCGCCATATCAGAGCACGATAGATTAATTTTTTAGCATCATAGAGACTGTATTGTTCTCGGTATTCCGAAAATGACTGACAATCTTTCCCTCTCGGCTCCACACCTGTCGTTTTTGCAATCGCAATTAGACTGTCATAATTATGATAGCGCAGGGTACTATTCAATGATTGAGCTAAGCGAACGGCATAATCCAATGCTAAATCACTCACTTCAACAGCCACAGTTCCTAATTCTTTACGTAGGGGATTCAAGAGAGACGCAGCATATTGAGCCAATTCTTCTCTAATTTCCTTGTCTACATTTTCAATATTTGGCAAGATAATATTTCGATCTTCTTCATTTCCTTGATAAATATTAAGCAGTAATCCTTGTTCACCAAGTCTTTCCAATTCAGCATCGAAACCGGATTTTCCCTCTTTGGCATATTCTAAAAGTTTTTCATAATACCCTTCTGGCAATACTATCTTGTCCAATATTTCATGAAGTCTAGCTGTTCCCATGATATCCTCCTGCTACTTTATATTGCTATTCTAGCAAGTTTGCTTTTTTTTGTAAACATTTTCAACTCGGAAATCTACCTGCTTATTTCACATAAAAAACTATTGTCAAGCGCTATCGATATCAGATATGTTAACTTGAATCTCGTAAAAAAGTTATCGAAGCTCTCCCGTAGCAGTTTCTAGGCTGTGTAAAGAACTTTAACAACCAAAAATGAAAACAGCCGACTGTGTCGACTGCTTTCGTGGAGATTATATGAAAAAGAATAAATATATTGTATCTTCCAATGCTTAAACAAACCTTAACTTAAAAATACTTCTAAAAGACGCACGTTTATTATCCTGTAATTTTTATTAGGTTCAATGCACCTTACCAAAATAATCTCGTTCCATGTATTTGATTGATTGGTAATGCTTCTAATAAAGTTGGAACATTTTCTATGGTTAATCCACCGCCAACAAGAACTTCAATTTTTCCATCCGCATAGGCTTGAATGTCTCTTAACCAATCAATATTCTGCAATGCTGAACCTGTCAGACTTCCACGCGTCAAAATCCGTGTTACTCCGTGACTTGCCAACCAATCAATTGCTTCAAATTGACGACTACGAGGAATCTGATCAAATGCCATATGAAAGACAACTTGGTGACCTGTTGAAACAGCCAGCAATTGTTCTAAAGCTACCTCATCCAACCAATTTTCCTCTGTTAAAACACCATATACCAAACCATCTGACCCCAGCTCTATGGCGATTCTGCAATCCTCAACCATCATCTCAATTTCAGTTTGGTCATAACAAAAATTCCCACCACGTGGACGAATCATGGTCATGACTGTGGCGTTCTGTTCATGAGCTAGTTGACAAACATGTTTGATCACTGCATAACTAGGGGTCGTTCCTCCAACCGCTAAATTATCACACAGTTCAACTCTTTGAGCACCCAGAGAAAGAGCTTTCACCACAGCTACATGATTTTCGGAACAAAATTCTTTAATCATCTCTATTCCTTTCAAGTCTTTTTCCTTTAGTATAACAAAAAAGAGTATATTAACCAATACTCTTTCTATAGTTAATTGAAACAAGAACAGGACAAAAGTGCCTCAAGAAAAGTATCGCAATTTGGCAATACTTTTCTGAGGTGTTTTTTAATTTGAGCCCATGTTTTCTCAATGGGATTATACTCAGGTGAGTAAGGAGGAAGTGGTAAAAGTCTATGACCCTGCTCCTTGCATAACTCTTTTAGCTTACTCATCCGATGAAACCTTGCATTGTCCATAATGATAACAGATGGTCTATCTAAAGTGGGTAGTAAGAATGTTTTAAACCAAGCTTCGAAAAAGTCACTAGTCATGGTTTCTTTGTAGGTCATTGGGGCTATAATCTCACCGTTTATAAGACCTGCGACTAAAGATAGCCGCTGGAATCTTCTTCCAGAGACCTGACCAGTGATCAACTGACCTTTCAAAGATCGACCATATTCTCGATGAAAATATGTCTCAAACCCTGTCTCGTCAATATAAACAGGTGTCAAGTGACTTAAGTTATTAAATTCTTTAAGGAACTGATTTACTTTCTCAGGGTCTTGTTCATAGTAGGTACAGCTCTTTTTTTTCGAGTATACCCCATAGCTTTGAGAGCGTAATGAATAGCTGTTGGATGACAGCCAAATTCAGAAGCTATTTCAGTCAAAAAAGCATCTGGATGAGCTTCAAGATAGTTCTTTAATTTTTCTCTATCAACTTTTCTTGGTTTGGTTCCCTTAACTTGGTGATGAAGCTCGCCTGTACTCTCCATTAATTTTAGCCATTGATAGATGGTGTTGCGGGAAATATCGAAAACAACAGATGCTTCAGTAATACTGCCGGTTTTCTCACAGTATGCGAGAACTTTTTTACGAAAATCTAATGAATATGCCATAAGTACATTATACCATAAATGTACTATTTTTGTTTCATTTTACTATACTAATCATTAAATCTTTCAAGGAAATCAAAAAAACTGCAAGTAAAATCAACAACATCCCAACAAAGTCAATAGTATAAAATTGTTCATTGACCAACCATACCGCAAAAAAGACTGATGCAATCGGCTCAATCGAAGCCAATAGACTCCCATTTACAGGACCAACTAAACTGACTCCCTTCAAAAAGGCTGTATAGGCGAAAATAGTTCCCACACCAACAATCCCTAGCAAACCAAATGCAGTTCCAATATCCAAAGGTAGACTCTGTTTCCACGTTTGTACTCCAAGTGTTACTACTATACCACCCATCAACAACCCTAGGCCAATAACCGTTATACTGCCGTATTGACGAATCAATTTACCTGGCAAAATAATATATAGCGCATAAGTAAAGGCTGAGAAGATTCCCCAGAACAAACCGATTGGAGCCACTGACAATTCATCTAATTTGCCATGAGTCGCAATCAAAAATGTTCCTGCTACAGCTAAGATAATTGAAATCAACTCAATCCCTGATGGTTTTTCCCTATTTTTCAAACAGGTATAAGCTAAGACTAAGATAGGGCAAAGGTATTGTAAAACCGTAGCCGTTCCCGCATTGGTATGATAGATGGCTTGTAAATAGGCTGTCTGATTAAGTACTAAGCCAAGCAGGGCAAAGATAAAAATTCCTAGCAAAGCATTTTTATCTTTCAAAACTGCCAACAGCTGTTCTTTCGCTGTAGCATAAGCCAGGCCAACGAGAAAGAATCCCGATACTAACAAACGCAAGGAGGTAATCATATCCACTGAAACACCACGAGACATCAAGTACTGTCCACTCACTCCAGACAAGCCCCAGGCTATACCTGCTATTAATGTAATCAGTGTCCCCAATCTCTTTTCCGCCATCATATCTCCTTCTCACACTGTGAATACTTCCATTATACCAAAAGAGCAGGAAGGGAGGCAAAAAGACAGGTCCAACCTCTGTGCGGGGGTGGGAAAACGAACTCTTTAAATCGGTCGAGTTCTGTCCCACTCCCACTCTTTCTTGCAATTATGTTGCTAAACCTACAAATTCTACGAATCGTAGAAAGGCTGCCTGTCCTTCTGGAGTACGTTTGTAGACCCCTGCATCTTCCAATACACGCGCAAAAATTTGTCCCACTGACTCACGTACAACTTGTTCGACAGTTTCCTCTGTCACATATGGGTGAGCTGTTTTCAGGCTTTCAGCCCAAGGCTGATGATAGTCAGCCACCTGACTATCTTCACCCAGTAAGAATTTTTCTACTTCAGCCAATTCTGCCTTCAAGCGTGGGGGTAAAATCGCTAAGCCCATGACCTCAATCAAGCCGATATTTTCTTTCTTGATATGTTGCACATCTGGATGTGGATGATAGATGCCATCTGGAAACTCTTCTGAAGTTTGATTATCGCGGAGAACCAAATCCAGTTCGTACAAATCGCCTCGTTTCCGAGCAATTGGGGTGATGGTATGATGGGGTGTTCCATCCGTCTCAGCCTTAATCTGAACGCTATCATCTGAGTAGCTCCGCCATTTTTCTAAAATCTTAGCCGCTAGGCTCAAAAGCGCTGGCTTGTCATCGGAGTTCAATCTGATAACTGACATGGGCCACTTGACAATGCCTGCCGAGACAGACTCAAAGCCGTCAAAGACCAGCTGGCGTTCTATCGGCGCCCTTTCCATGGCAAAACTGTGCCGCCCACCTTGATAGTGATTGTGTGTCAAGATTGAGCCACCCGAGATTGGTAGATCAGAGTTGGAACCGACAAAATAATTTGGAAAGATGTCAAGCAAGTCCAACAGCTGTTCAAATGTTTGCGGACTAATGACCATCGGCACATGCTCCTGATTTAGGAAAATAGCATGTTCATTATAGTAAGCATAGGGCGAATACTGGAAGCCCCACTTTTCCTGTCCAAGCTCCAAGCGAATAATGCGGTGGTTGGCGCGTGCAGGATGATTAATCCGTCCCTGATAGCCCTCATTTTCCATACAGAGTAGGCATTTGGGATAATTGCTTGCTTCAGCTTTCGTAGCAGCTGCAATAGACTTTGGATCCTTCTCAGGTTTAGACAGATTGATTGTGATTTCCAAATCCCCATACTCAGTTGAAACTTGATAATAGATATTTTTCGCAATCGCAGCCATCTTGATATAGTCATTACGTTTGCTCAATTCATAAAAGTCACCAATCGCTTGCTCTGGACTGTGCTGATAGGTCTGCCAAAAATTACGATTGACCTGACTTGGAATTGGTGTTATCAAATCCATCAAACAAGCCCCAACCATGTCCTGCTCTTCCAGCAATTCACCCACAAAACCAGTTCGAACTCCATGAGCCAATAATTCATCTTTTAATTCAATCAAGTCCTCTAAATCTGTTTGAACAGTCAGAACCTGGTCTCCCACCAAAGCCAAGACCCGATTGCGCAGGTAAAGAGCATCCATTTCTTCAAAATCACTGTTGGCAATGACCTGCTCAACAAAACGATCCACCAATCCAGCCATCATTTCTCCAATCTATTTTCGAGATAAAACGCGAGAGCCTCCAGCAATCTCCGCTACATAGAAGCTTGGTTCATAGCCAACAACCTCTGTATAGGTCTTACCAACATTTTCAGTAAAGGCAGCAACCTTGTCCTTATGGACAATGGCAATACCACAGCCACCGAAACCAGCTCCTGTCATCCGAGCGCCAAGAACACCTTCTTGCTCCCAAGCTGTGTGAGCCAAGGTATCCAATTCCAAACCTGTCACTTCATAATCATGCTCCAAAGAAACATGAGAAGCATTGACCAAACGACCAAAGGTTGCCAAATCTCCTTCTTCCAAGGCCTTACGAGCCTGCAAGGTCCGTTGGTTTTCAAGAACAGCATGGCGGGCACGCTTGATGCGGTTTTCATCCTTAATCAAGTAGCTATATTGATCAAAAGTCCACTCATCCAATTCTCCCAGAGTTTGAATATTCAAGACTGCATTCAATTCTTCCACCGCTTTTTCACATTCCGCACGACGCTCATTGTACTTAGAATCTGCCAATTCACGACGTTTATTGGTGTTCATGATCACAATAACATGGTCCCCTAAATCCAGCGGTACCAAGTCATATTCCAAGGTATTGGTATCAAGGTAAATCGCCCGATTATCTGCTCCCATACCGATAGCAAACTGGTCCATGATACCAGAATTGACACCGATAAAGTGATTTTCCGTTTGTTTCCCAATTTTCACCAAATCAAGGCGAGTCAATTCTAGACCATACAATTCTTCTGCGATAATTCCAATCAAGAGTTCTAGAGAAGCTGATGATGACAAGCCTGAACCATTTGGAATGTTACCATAGACAAAGACTTCCATACCTGTGTCAATGCTGTGCCCTGCTTCTTGCAAGAACTTAAGAACACCTTTGGCATAATTGGTCCAGTTATCCGCCTTATCAAAGACCAGATGATTCAAATCTACCTCAATAATACCTACTTCCTCGAAGTTAGCAGAATAGAAACGCAAAAGTTGATCTTCACGTTTGCGAGCAGCCCCATATGTTCCCAAGGTAATGGCCGCAGGAAAAACATGACCACCATTGTAATCCGTGTGCTCACCAATCAAATTAATGCGCCCTGGTGAGAAAAAAGTTGCATCAGCCTCTTGTCCAAAAACATCGAGAAAGGCTTGGTTAAGTTGTTCTGAATTCATGAGAACCTCCCATTTTCTGTAATCGTTTTCTTTTATTGTACAACTCTCTAAATAAAAAGTCAATATATTTACTAAAAATTTACTAATCTTATTTTTTGTGCTATACTAGATACAAACAGACAGGAGAAATAATATGGTTACCATTAAAGATATCGCAAAACAAGCTGACCTATCCCCCGCAACCATTTCAAGAGTTTTAAATGGCGATGCTAGTCTATCCGTTAGCCAAGAAACACGGCAAAAAATCTTGAACATAGCACAAGAATTAGGCTATACAAAACACCTTAAAAAACAGTCTCCTCAACAAAAAGGCACCATCGGAATTGTCCAGTGGTACACTGAAAGTGAGGAACTAGCTGACCTCTACTACTATTCGATTCGCGCCAGCATCGAGCAAACAGCCAGTCTTCTCGGCTATCAAATCGTTCGCTCCTTCAACAACTTGACCAATCCCCTCCTTCAAGAAGTTGACGGCATCATCGCAGTTGGTAAATTTTCTTCTGGGCAAATAGCAGAGCTGGCCAGCCTATCTCCAAAGCTGATTTTTGTGGACTCTGACACACTAACCGAGGGATTCTCCTGCGTCACGACTGACTTTCAACACTCTGTTCAGACAGTTATTGACCACTTCTGTTCACAAGGTTTGACAGACATTGGCCTATTGGTCGGACAGGAAGAAACCACAGATGGTCACCAACTGCCAACAGACCCACGCCTGATCGCCTTTCGATCCTATCTAGACACCTTAGGCATACTTCGAGAAGACTACATCTACCAAGGAAAATTCTCCACCCAGTCGGGCTACGAGCTGATGAGCCAGGCAATTGAGGACTTAGGCGACCAACTACCGCCAGCTTTCTTCATGGCAAACGATACCCTGGCTGTCGGCGCCCTTCGAGCACTTCAAGAGCGTCAAATCGCAGTGCCAGAAAGAGTTCAACTCATCACCTTTAACGACACCGCCATCACGCGCCAGGTCTATCCAGCCCTGTCTTCTATAAGCGTCTTTACCGAAGAAATGGGCCAGGAAGCCATGCAACTGCTAGACCGTGTCATTGCAAGCCCGCAACCCCACCATCCCCGTAAGATTAAACTAGGTACCCAGTTGGTTATACGGGAGAGTTCTTACTAAAAGTGCATAAGAAAACCCGAGAGTTCAAACGAATTCTCGGGTTTTCTTCTATTCATTTTAATCCAACAACTTAGCCAATTCCTGAGCCAAGAGTTGTTGAGCAACTTGGGGATTGGCTTGTCCCTTGGTTGCCTTCATCAAGAAGCCTGTGAAGGCCTTATCAGCATTACGTTTGCCAGACTTGAAGTCAGCTACGGCTGCTTCGTTATCCGCAAAGACTTGGTGGATAATCGGAATGAGGACCGCTGGGTCTGAAATCTGTACCAAGCCAGCTTTCTCAACGTAAGCCTTAGCAGAGCCACCTTCTTTCGCCAAGTGAACAAAGACTTTCTTGGCAATCTTAGATGAAATAGTGCCATCCGCAATCAAGGCAATCATCTCAACCAAGTTTTCTGGTGTCAAAGCGATTTGCTCAATAGTCTTACCTTCAGCATTGAGGAATTGAGCCACCTCACCCTGTAACCAGTTGGAAACCTGTTTGGCATCTCCACCTGCTGCCACTGCTGCTTCAAAGAAGTCAGACAGAGCCTTGGTAGACGTCAACTGACCTGCATCGTACGCTGTCAAGCCCAAGTTCTCCACATAGTGAGCACGGCGAGCCTTTGGAAAGACTGGCAATTCTGCACGAACTTCCTCAATCCAGCTATCATCAATCTCATAGAGTGGCAGGTCTGGCTCAGGGAAGTAACGGTAGTCAGCTGAACCCTCTTTGACACGCATGAGAATGGTTTCACCAGTAGATTCATCGTAACGGCGAGTTTCCTGCTGGATTTGACCACCAGAACGCAAGATTTTGGCCTGACGTTCTACTTCGTGCTGCAAGCCCTTGCGCACGTAGTTGAAGGAGTTGAGGTTTTTCAACTCAGTCTTGGTACCAAATTTTTCTTGACCATAGGGACGAAGAGAGATGTTGGCATCCACGCGCATAGAACCCTCTTCCATCTTCACATCTGAAATACCAGTGTACTGGATAATTTCCTTGAGGGCTGTCAAGTATGCGTATGCCTCTTCGGGCGAACGCATATCTGCTTCTGATACAATCTCAATCAGTGGCACTCCTTGACGGTTGAGGTCTACATAAGAATAGCCGTCTGTACCGTGGGTATTTTTACCTGCATCTTCTTCTAAATGCGCACGCTCGATACGAATTTTCTTGGTTGATCCGTCTTCTAGCTCAATCTCAATCCAACCATTGTAGCCGATTGGCTCGTCAAACTGGGAAATCTGATAGGCCTTAGGGTTATCAGGATAGAAATAGTTCTTACGGTCAAAGTGCATTTCCTTGTGAATGTCCATGTTCAAAGCCAAGGCAGCCTTGATCCCCGCATCCACAACGCCCTTGTTAAGGACAGGAAGGACACCTGGGAAAGACCAGTCAATCACGTTGGTATTAGCATTTGGATCCTCACCAAAATGAGCAGATGAAGGTGAGAAAATTTTCGAGTTGGTATTCAACTCCACATGGACTTCTAGACCAATAATCGTTTCAAAGTTCATTAATTAGCACCTCCAAAAATCACTGGTTGTTGCTTGTGATAGTCTGTTGTCGCTTCAAAGGCAGCAGCCACTTGGTAAATAGTTTCTTCTGAGTATTTTGGACCAATCAACTGCAAACCAACTGGCAATCCTTCTACAAAACCAGCAGGAATCGAAATCCCTGGAAGACCTGCCAAGTTGACAGGAATAGTCAAGAGATCCGCCAAGTACATAGCCACAGGGTCATGGTTAAGCGTGTCCAAACCAAAGGCAACTGTCGGAGCTGTCGGACCCAAAATCAAGTCATAGTCCGCAAAGACTTTCTCAAAATCTTGGATAATCAAGGTCCGCACCTGACCAGCCTTCTTGAAGTAGGCATCGTAGTAACCAGATGACAGGCTAAAGGTTCCCAACATAATACGACGTTTGACTTCCTCACCAAAACCTTGGCTACGAGTTTTCACGTAAATCTCATCCAAGTTTGTCGCATCTTCTGCACGGAAACCATAACGGATACCGTCAAAACGTTGCAAGTTAGAAGAGGCCTCTGATGATGCAATAATATAGTAAACAGCAACCCCATACTTAGAATGTGGCAGGCTGACTTCCTCGATAATCGCCCCCAAACTTTCCAAGTGCTTAGCCGCCTTGAGAATAGTTTCCTTGACCTGCGGATCAATCCCTTCGCCCATGTATTCTTTCGGCAAAGCAATTTTCATGCCTTTAATGTCTTGACCAATCTTGCTAGTGACGTCTGCAATTTCATTGATCGTTGATGTTGCATCCTTTACATCATGACCAGAGATGACATTGAGCAACTGGGCATTTTCCTTAACCGTCTGTGAGAATGGACCAATCTGGTCAAGAGATGAACCAAAGGCAATCAGACCAAAACGTGATACTGTACCATAAGTTGGCTTCATACCGACAATCCCATTAAAGGCTGCTGGTTGACGAATGGAACCACCCGTGTCAGAACCGAGTGACAAACGGACCTGACCAGCAGCAACTGCAGCGGCTGAACCACCTGAAGAACCACCAGGAACTTTTGTCTGGTCCCAAGCATTTTTCGTTGGCTTGAAGGCAGAGTTCTCATTAGAACCACCCATGGCAAACTCATCCATGTTGGTCTTACCAACAACAATCATATCCTTGGCATAGGCCTGAGCAACCGATGTCGCATCGAAAATCGGCTCGTAGTTATAGAGCATTTTTGAAGCTGCCGTGGTTAAAATCCCCTTAGTAGAGATATTATCCTTGACTGCCAAAGGAATCCCAGCCATAACATTGTCCGCATCAATCCCCTTTTCGTCTAAGGCGGCAGCTTGCGCTAAAGCCTTTTCCTCAGTGATCGTCAAGAAAGCATCCACTGCCCCCTCACGGCTTTTAATGTCTTCCAAGGTTGCCTTGGTTAACTCCGTTGCAGAAATCTCCTTTTTGACAAGGAGGTCATGCAATTCATCAATGGTTTTATTGTTAAAAGTCATTATGCATCTCCTCCCCCATCTAAAATTGCTGGTACCTTAATATAATGATCTTGAGATTCAGGTACATTTTTAAAGAGTTCCTCACGACTCTCACCCTGTTGAGCAACATCTGCTCGCAACACATTCTTACGATCAGCCATAGTTGTTGTTACTGCAACACCTGTTGTATCTACTTCATTGAGCAATTCAACCATATCAACAATTTTACTCAAAGTAGTCGCGAATTCCGCAGTTTCTTGATCCGAAAACTCTAGCTTAGACAGCTTGGCAACATGACGGACTTCAGCTTCAGAAATCTTCATTCTAACTTTCCTCCTAATGGAAATCTATCTTCTCATTATATCATATTTCTAACCCACCATAAAGGTTGAGATAACTGAGTATGTAAGATTATTCAGCAAAAAACCAGTCCACAGACTGGTTGCTAAACATTATTCAATAACCGTCGCACCGAGTACATGACGCAGGTGATTCAGTGCAAACTGATGACTCTCCTCCGTCAATGCAGCAATTGCTGATGCAACTACTTCAATCCGATACCCCTTATTATAGGCATCGATAGCCGTATGGAGGACACAGATATCAGACAATACACCTGTTAAAACAACCGTATCCACACCACGTTCCCGCAAACGAATATCTAAATCTGTTCCAGAAAAGGCCGAATAATGCCGTTTGTCCATCCAACGGACACGCTCATGATCCTTATTTTCCAGATAAAAGTCTGCTAAAGGACCATATAAATCCCGACCTGACGTACCGATGATATTATGAGGCGGAAAGAGCTTACTTTCAGGGTGAAACTCATCACCTGTTTCATGCCCATCAATCGCAAAGAAAATATAATCTCCATTTTCAAATGCTTCAGATGTAACCTGAGCAATCCGTTCTGAGATGGCTTGTGCAGGCTTACCTGCAGTTAACTTTCCCTCATCTGCGACAAAATCTATCGTATAATCTATTGAAATCAGTGCTTTTGTCATCTTAGTAATCACGTTTCTTTATTTCATCAAAAATTGCTGGAATCAGTACTTTCAAATAAGTACCTTTCATTCCTAAGGAACGACTTTCAATAATCCCTGCACTCTCTAATTTACGTAGCGCATTCACAATAACAGAGCGTGTAATACCGATACGATCTGCAATAACAGATGCCGTCAACTGACCTTCATTGCCATTTAACTCACCCAAGATAGCCGCGACAGCTTTCATCTCTGAATATGAAAGTGTATTAACCGCCATATTCACAGCAGCACGTCGACGAATATTTTTTTCATCTTCTTCTCTTTGGAAGTTCAACAATTGAATTCCCACCACAGTCGCAGCAATCTCAACCAAGATCAAATCATCATCAAGAAACTGACGATCATTCCGCCAAATAATAAGTGAGCCAAAACGAATCCCTGTCACGTGAATAGGGGCAATCGTAGTCAGACCATTTGGATACGTCGAACGTGACTCAACAGGGATAGCCGTCAATTCACTTTCTACTGGCAAATTGACTTGAGTATCATAGATCTGGGCGACAGCTTTTACGTACTCTTCGGGATACTGTTTATTGATATAGAACTCTTCAACCCTGTCATTATTGGTCTTATAGTTCATGTGATAACCTAAAATTTCACCCTCGCTATTGATAATACAGGCATTGCAGTCTATAATATCAGATAAGTGCTCCGCTATCGCATTGTAAGGCAATTCTTCTGCCAATTTCTCCTCGGAACGTTTCAAAATCGATGTAATGTTCCGTGTTTTTTCTAATAATGTTGTCATAAATTCCTCTTTACACTGTAATTGCTTTCAGTATAGCAAAAATTGAGTGAAATTTCAATAATTATCAGAAAATTTACTATTGTTGGTAAAATATTGACAATTTCTCACTCTGACATCAAAAAAGTCGGAGAACCCCCCAATGTCATTAAGTTAACTAATCTATCACATTTTGTGGTAGGTTAGTTTTTTATGTTACACTAAAAATAAAAGGGGAAAAATCATGCTAGACCAGATTAAATCTCATTTATTTGAAAGTATCAATGACATCGTTTCCTCTGCCGACCAGTTTGTACTTCATCCTGAAAAAGATTTTAGTCGGAAAAGTCAGCTAACGATGAAAACCATGATTCAAGCTATACTGACCATGGGTGGTAATGCCTTAGCCAAAGAGCTACTTGATTTAGATTTGCCAGTCACTCAATCTGCCTTTGTCCAACGACGATATCGGATCAAACATCAAGCTTTTAAAACCCTGTTTGCCAATATTACTTCTAAAATTCCAACTTCTAAAGATCTCCCTATCCTAGCTGTTGATGGTAGTGATGTGGTTCTACCAAGAAATCGTTCTGATAAAACAACCTCGTTCCAAACTGGACCACACCACACTCCTTACAATCTCATTCATATCAATGCTCTCTACAATCTTGAACAAGAGATTTATCATGACCTACGAATTCAGGATAATCGGGAGGTTGATGAGCGTGCGGCTTTCATCGACATGATGGAGAGTTGTCCCTTTTGAACAAGCTCTGGTGATAATGGATAGGGGGTATGAATCCTACGATGTCATGGCGCATTGCCAGGAGAAAAATTGGTCGTATATTATTCGTATTCGCGAGGGAAATAATTCGATGAAAAAGAGTTTTCGTCTCCCTGATACTCCTTGTTTTGATGAGGCATTTGACCTAAACATCTGTCGCAAACAAACCAATGACATGAAAGAACTGTATCGAGACTTCCCTAATCAGTATCATTTTTTACCTCATAATGCTTCCTTTGACTTTTTACCAAACTCTAGTCGAAAAAGTGATCCAATCAGTTTTTATGACCTTCATTTTCGGATGGTGCGCCTCGAAATCAAGCCAGGTTTCTTTGAAACTTTGGTGACAAATACGGATTATTCACCAGAAAAATTAAAAAATCTCTATGCCTACAGATGGGGCATAGATACCAGTTTTCGTGACCTAAAATACAGTATTGGGTTGACTCATTTTCATGCGAAAAAGAAGGAAGGAATTCTCCAAGAAATCTACGCTCGCTTTATCAATTTTAATGTTTGTAAATGGCTAACCTCACACGTTACCATTAAAACATCAAAGTTAAAACAGACTTATAAAATTTGTTTTTCAGACTCTGTTTATGCCTGTCGAAAATTTCTTAGAGAAGAACTTACTTCCTTCCAATTAGAAACCTACATTGCTAAGCATTTATCCATTATTCGACCCAATCGAACCTTCCAAAGAAAGATAAAAAGCCAGGCTCCCGTAAGCTTCACTTATAGAGTAACATAATAGTTGAAAAATTGGGTTAAAAACCTTCCTTTTTGTGCGCCCTAAATACAAAAACTATCCCCGTCTTGTCATCAACTGCTCAGACGGGAATAGTTTCTTTAGCTGCTTAAATGCTTAACTTAATGACATTGGGAGAACCCCCGACTTTTCTTCACTCCTAACGTCGATATTGCGCTAAGAATCGTGTCATTTTTTCTTGAATTTCTGCTAGTTCGTCAACACGTGGTAAATAAACAATACGGAAATGATCTGGCTCTTTCCAGTTAAAACCTCGTCCATGAACCAACAATACTTTTTCTTGCTTCAAGAAATCAAGAACAAACTGCTCGTCATCATCAATACGATACATTTCTCGATCAATTTTAGGGAAAATATACAGACCTGCTTTGGGTTTAACAGCAGACAGTCCAGGTATATCTTGAATCGCCCTTGTAATGAACTCACGTTGTTCATAAAGTCGCCCACCTGGAGTCAATAATTTATCAACAGATTGTACACCACCTAACGATGTCTGCACCACCTGCTGGGCTAATACGTTGGAACATAGACGCATATTGGACAGCATGTTTAAGCCTTCGATATACCCTTTCACATGATGTTTAGGGCCTGATAACACCATCCAACCAACACGGAACCCACAAATACGATGTGATTTTGATAGACCATTCATCGTTACAACAAATAAATCCGGTGCCAAGGTCGCAATTGGAATATGAACCGCTCCATCAAATACCATACGGTCATAAATCTCATCAGAAAAAATAATGAGCTCATGTTTCCGAGCAATCTCAACGATTCCTTCCAACACTTCTTTTGGATATAAAGCACCCGTTGGATTATTAGGATTGATAAGAACAATAGCCTTAGTCCGTGATGTCACCTTGGATTCCATATCTGCTAAGTCAGGATACCAGTCTGCAGACTCATCACAAACATAGTGAACTGCATGTCCACCAGCTAAGCTTACCGCTGCTGTCCACAAAGGATAGTCAGGCATCGGTACCAACACCTCATCACCATTGTCCAACAAGCCCTGCATAGACATGACAATCAACTCACTTACACCATTACCAAGATAAATATCATCAATATCAACATTTGGAAATTTCTTGAGTTGACAGTATTGCATAATCGCCTTACGAGCTGAGAAAATCCCCCGACTATCCGAATAACCTTCTGATTTACGAGCGTTATGGATCAAATCACGAATGACCTCGTCTGGCGCAGTAAAACCAAATTCAGCAGGATTTCCGGTATTCAACCTTAAAATCTGCTCACCATTAGCACGCATCCGCATAGCCTCTTCCAAGACTGGACCACGAATATCGTACGCAACGTCATCTAATTTCATTGACTTCTCAAATTTTCTCATAAGTCACCTCGACTTTCTTATGGTTTATATTGTACTGTAAAAGTAAAAAAATCACAAGAATACTTTACATTTTTTCAAAAAAGACTTATAATAAAAATGTAAGCGAATACACTGCTTATTTGTGTTCTCCACTTGAAAGGAGTGATTGGTATGTCTCAATCTTATAAAACAATTCTAGTCGCTGTTGATGGTTCAGCCGGTGCTGAACTAGCACTACACAAGGCTATCCACGTCGCAAAACGAAATCAGGCACGACTGATAATTGCCCATGTCATTGATACACGAGCGTTACATAACGTGGTTGCTTTTGATGCAACAGTCTATGAGTCTTTAGAACGTGAAGCTGAACTATTACTAGAAGATTATAAACAGGAAGCACTGAATGCCGGAATAGAAGATGTTCAAATCCGTATAGAATTTGGAAACCCAAAAACACTCTTAGCGGTAGATATTCCAAAGGAAACCGGTGCTGACCTAATGCTACTTGGTGCAACTGGGTTAAATGCTTTTGAAAGATTGCTCATTGGTTCCTCTTCAGAGTATATCATGCGTCATGCAACGATTGACTTATTGATAGTACGCGAGGGCGAGAAAATTTTATAAAAATCATAAAGGACTTGATGTTAGTGATCAAGTCCTTTCATCTGTCTCTTTAGCTCTTCTTCAATTTTTCTCTCAGGAGCAAAACGTTCCTCCCAATCATTTGGCTTTAAAATTTTATGAGTGACTGGGTCAAAATGAGCACGTCCATCCGGAAATCTTTTGCCCATATTAGCTTCATGGACTAGCTGAAAAATCGGCTCTGGATCCACTCCCATTAATACAAAAGAACCATAGGTAAAATACAAAAGGTCCAATAAAGCATCCACTTGATCATGCAAAGAAACCTTTGCCTCTTTTTTTCCTTCTATCTTAGCAGCAGCCTTATCTAATTCAGAGTGTAGCCACTCAATCCCTTCTCTAAAACCACTCTCATTCTGTGAGGAAGCATGAACAAATTCAACAATTTCTTCAATTTTAAACCCTGCCCTGAAAACGGCTGTCTCAAAATCATACTCCTTTGGAAACTCTTGAGTTTGACCATCCATCAGATGATGAAACTCTTTTACACGATTAAAATGTTGATCCTTACTTTTAAACATTTTGTTCCTCTACTAGATTAAAATGACGTAAGCCTTTATAGATACCATCCTTATTGTTCGTATCAGTTATATAAGAAGCCACTTGTTTGGCTTGCTTTGTCCCATTTTTCATGGCAACAGAATACCGCACCTCCCCCAACATCTCAATATCATTATTTGAGTCTCCAAAAACCATCACTTCATCGGTCGAAAAATGATAAAAATCTCCTAACCGTTTGATACCAATCAGTTTTGAATTCCCCTTACAAATAATATCCGTCGCATAAGGACTTGAACGAGTAAAAGTTAATTGTGGAAAATGCTCCGCTAATCGCTGCGCCTCTTTTTCCATCGTTAATAGCATCATTTGGTAAATGGGTTGAGTAATCAAATGATTGAAGCTCCCCTTATTTTGCGGTTTCACAATACGGATAATATGGTTAAAAATAAAGTTTACAAAGCCCGCACAAACTTCAGGGACCATACGTGAAATTCGATAAGCAAAATTCCCAGTCCCCATACTCATAATGCCACTACCAACTACCCCTAATGCAGTACCAAATGAAAGATCACGTTGGAATTTTTCAGCATACGCAATCATTTTATCGATGTCCTCTTTTTCAATTGGCTGGCTGAAAACCACTTCATCTCTTGTAAAAACATATTGTCCATTGTAAGCAACTGCCATATCAAGTCCCAGACTAGCCATATATTGTAAGATAAAGCGCGGATCTCGACCAGTTGCCAAACCAACCAAGATTCCTCTTGCTTTCAACTGGTTAATGGCAAGAATAGTTGACTTACTCACAGTTCGGTGGTCCGTCAATAAGGTTCCGTCGATATCAAAAAAAACTGCCTTCACTGTCAACCATCCCACCTACTTTCATTAGAATTGTGTTACAATTAAGTATAGCATATTTTGAAAGAATCAGGAAAATTTATGAAAAAAATTCTCGTTCTCCATACTGGGGGAACAATTTCCATGCAAGCAGATCAAAACGGCGCTGTCGAATCAAGTCCCATTAATCCAATGACCCAAGTCACTTCACCAATAGAGAACATTGAAGTAGTGTCCGTTGATTTTTTGAATCTTCCTAGTCCTCATATTCAAATTGAGCACATGATGATGATTTATAAAAAAATTAGAGAAGAAGCCTCCCATTTTGACGGGTTTGTCATCACACATGGAACTGATACCCTAGAGGAAACAGCATATTTTTTGGACACAATGTCTATTCCACAAAAACCAATAGTGGTGACAGGTGCTATGCGCTCTTCTAACGAATTAGGAAGCGATGGAATCTATAATTATAGAACTGCACTTCGTGTTGCTGCTGATAAAAAATCTGCTGACAAAGGTGTTCTTGTGGTCATGAACGATGAAATTCATGCTGCGAAGTATGTAACAAAAACACATACAACAAATGTTTCAACCTTTCAAACACCAACTCATGGACCCTTGGGCCTTGTGACAAAACGGGAAATACTCTTTTTCAAGGCAGCCGACAAACGTGTCCGCTTTGATTTACAGGCCATCAACGGTGTTGTCCCAATCATAAAATCATACGCAGATATGGATACTATCTTACTGGATGCACTTGTAGAGGCCCCCATTTCTGGCTTAGTAATAGAAGCCTTAGGAGCTGGAAACCTACCACCAGCAAGTATTTCAGCCATTAAAAAACTTATCAATAAGCAACTCCCTATCGTGCTCGTGTCACGTTGCTTCAATGGTATTGCAGAACCAGTATATGCCTACGATGGTGGCGGAATACAATTGGAAGAATTAGGAGTCTTATTTGTAAAAGAACTGAATTCCCAAAAAGCCCGTATCAAATTACTGATTGCCCTAAATGCTGGCTTGAACGGGCAGGATTTAGCTGATTATATTCAAGGATAAATCGAGTAGGGACTAATTTCTAGTCCCTCTCACACCACCGTGCGTGCCGTTCGGCACACGGCGGTTCAACTAACTTTTAACGCATGTCGTTTTAGATAATAATCTAGGCAAGAAACCAGTCCACGTTTAGCGAGGACTGGTTTTGATATGGCACGTTTCAGTACAGACCTCTGAGCCACTAATTGATAATGGTCTCCCCAGCCAGATACTTTATCCGCTATCCACTTCGGTACTCCTAATTTGAGAAGTCCCCATAATCGCCTAGATTTCTTCTTCCATTGTTTCCAGATAATAACTCTTATTCGAGTTCTTAGTCGTTCATCAATGCTTTCCATGACTGATTTCATGTTCGTCATAGAAAAGTAGTTTATCCAACCTCGGATGACCCAGTTTAGTCGCTCAATTCGGCTGTCTAAGTCAATACTCCACTTACGGGCCGTTAGTTTCTTGAGTTTTCTCTTGAAACTCTGTACGCTATCCTGATGCGGACGACTTTTCCAGCCCTCAGATGATTTCCAGAACCCAAATCCTAGGTACTTTAATTTGCTCGGTCTCACAATCTTGGTCTTGGTCATGTTGACTTTCAAACCTAATCGTTTTTCAATATAACGACTAATTGAATGCATCACACGTTTAGCCGCCGCCTCACTACCGACTGTGATGACGCAGTCATCTGCGTAGCGAACGAAGCGAAGTCCACGATTTTCCAACTCTTTATCTAGCTCATTAAGCATGATATTGGACAGGAGCGGTGATAGGTTTCCTCCCTGTGGAGTTCCAACTAGTGTTTTATACCGTTGTCCGTTGATGACTACACCTGAATGAAGGTACTTACGAATTAAAGATTCTGTATCTCCATCTTGGATAATGTTATGAACAAGCGACATCAGTCTATCTTGAGGAACGGTATCAAAGAACTTCTCCAGGTCTATGTCTACTATCCACTCATAACCGTCATTAAGGTATTCTAATAACTGGATAATAGCTTGTTCGCATGACCGATTGGGTCTGAATCCGTAACTCCTCTCAGAGAAATAGGGTTCACAAATAGGACTAATGACTTGGACAATAGCTTGTTGTATCATTCTATCCATGACCGTTGGGATACCTAACTGACGGTCTCCGCCGTTAGGTTTGGGAATTTCAACTCGTAAGACTGGCTGAGGTTTGTACTTCCTCTGCTTTATGAGTTCTTTAGTTGAACGCCAGTGTTTGCGGAGATAGTCATCTATTTCGTCAATAGTTACGCCGTCAATTCCTGCTGAACCTTTATTGGCTCTAACTTGATTGTAGGCTTCAAGCATATTGGACCGAGATAGGATATTATCTAGTAACTGTGACATGTGCGTATTCCTTTCTTGTTTCGGTGTCTGAGGGACGTCTTATATTGGTGAACTTTCCTCTAGTCAATACGTGACCGCACCCAGTTCTATCAGACCGCTAGTTTTACAGACACAAGTGAAGTAGGTATACTTCGGTTTGACAGCCTTTATTTTCAATGTCAAACTTTCAACAGTCACTCCCCTGACTGTTGAAATATTCAGCCCTTCGCTCCACCTCTATTACAGAAGTTTCATCGCTACTATGGCCTCGGCTGACTTCTCATGATTCGTTGTTACTACGTCTTTGACGCTCATGAGACCTCACGGGATAAGTCGTACATCTTTCCTCGTTTACTCTCGTGATTTACGTCTATAGGTTACGACTACCTTTTTGGACTTTAGAGTTGTATGCCCCCTCATCCCCTATATACGCCTTGTTATCACGTTTCTGTTCGTAGAGCCACGATTTCGCTATCCCTTCCTCTCCCCGCTACCTCACGATAGTCAGGCTTGGGAGTCGCTTTGGGGTTCACCGGTAGCGGGTGTCCACGGAGGACTTTCACCTCAGATGTACGACATGCCCGTCGTACAAACAATAGGTGCACGATTTTTTCATGCACCTATTGTGTTTTTTTGCTAAAAATAGATATTCTTAATAATCAACCATTTCCCATGGTAAGCTTCATGAAAACGGTAAGGCTCCAACAAATCACTTTCAGTCAATTGCTGTGTAATTAAAGATTAATAAGGTATTATCTTCAGATTAAGAAAGAGAACATATTTGCACTACTTATAATCCCAAAGGTTCCTCAAACATTTAATCCAATATCGATTGATGTTCTAAATTTTCCAGTAAACAGAACCACATTGGATTGTTCTGCCAATTTTCTTCCGTGACAATTCGCTGAGCCACACGCCTAGCCTCTTCTAAAATAGGATAATCTTCAATAATATTGGCAACTTGAAATTCCGGTAAGCCCGATTGTCGTGTTCCGAAAATTTCACCTGAACCCCGCATTTTTAAATCAACTTCTGCCAGAACAAAACCATCCGTTGTCTCGGTCATTGTGGCCATACGCTCTTTACCAGATTCTGTTTTTGGATCCGCGACCAAGATGGCGTAAGATTGCTTCACTCCACGACCTACACGACCCCGCAACTGGTGTAATTGACTCAGCCCGAAACGATCCGCATCCATAATGATCATTACCGTAGCATTCGGTACATTGACACCAACTTCTATAACTGTAGTTGAAACTAATATGTCTACATGCCCATGCTTAAACTCCTGCATGATTACTTCTTTTTCATCATTTTTCATTTTTCCATGCAATAATTCAATCGATGCTTTTGAACCAAAATGGTGTTCCAACTCCACTTTTAAATCAATGGCATTTTTTAAATCAAGCGTCTCGGATTCTTCAATCAAAGGTGAAATAAAGTAAATCTGAGCCCCTTTTTTCAATTCCTTCTCAAGCCACGACAATACAACTGGCAATTGAGCATGCTTCACCCATCTTGTTACAATTGGTTTCCTTCCTGCTGGTAATTGATCAATAATGGAAACATCCATATCTCCAAAAGCAGTGATTGCCAATGTCCGAGGAATTGGAGTAGCCGTCATCATTAGCACATCAGGGTTTTCACCCTTTTCACGAAACAACTTCCGTTGTTTGACCCCAAAACGATGTTGTTCATCCGTAATGACTAATCCCAATTTGTGATAAATAACACCTTCTTGAATTAAAGCGTGTGTCCCAACAATCATATGGACATCTCCACTAGCAATATGCTCTAACGCCTCTCTTTTCTCTCCAGCTTTCATACTACCAGTTAATAATGAAATTTTACATTCAGGAAATAAAGAACTAAGAGTTTCATAATGCTGCTCTGCCAAAATTTCTGTCGGAACCATTATTGCAGCCTGCATACCGGCAGTCACCGTAGCGTACATGGCTAAACCAGCAACAACCGTCTTACCAGAACCAACATCACCTTGTAATAAACGATTCATATGACCTGGATGCTTCATATCTTGTAAAATTTCATTTAAAGCATTCTCTTGCGCATCTGTCAGTGAAAAAGGCAAGGTTTCTAATTTTCTTTGAAGAGAGTCCTCAACATACTGAATTTCTAATCCATTTGAAATATTCCGATTTTCATGTTTTAACAATTGTAGCTGCAATTGGAAATATAATAATTCCTCGAATTTAACTCTTCTGAGGGCTTGGCGATATTCTTCCAAATCATTCGGAAAATGCATAGCATAAATAGCTCGTTTTCTATCCATTAATTGATAATGGCTTAATAGAATCTCTGGAATATTTTCAGAAACCAAATCCAAATAGCCCGTATATACAGCAGAATGAATTAATTTCGCAATACTGGCCTGAGTAATACCTTGTGAAACATGATAAACTGGCTGTAAGTCCTCGCTTTGATGTGATAAAATCTTAAGCCCAGTCAAACTAGCCTTCGCCTTATCCCATTTTCCCCAAACGACCAGTTCTTGTCCAGGAACAACCTTATCTGCCAAATATGATTGATTAAAAAAAGAGACAGAAACAACAATTTCGCCCTGCTTAATAGAAAATCTTAACCGATTTCGCTTCCCATAATATTGGACCGTCGCCGGAGTTACAACTTGACCCTTTAGAACAGCTTTTTCGCCATCCTGCAAATCAAATACAGATTTAACTTCAAAATCTTCATAACGAAAAGGGAAATAAAGTAAGGCATCCTCAATTGTATCAATCCCAAGCTTACTAAACTTTTCAGCTGATTTTGGACCTATACCAGGTAATACAGATAAGTTATTCGATAATTTCATCATAGAACTATTATATCAAAAGAAAAGAAAATACGAGTTTAAAAACAAAAAAAGGAGCATTAGCTCCTCACAAAATATAGTCCGTACGGGATTCGAACCCGTGTTACCGCCGTGAAAAGGCGGTGTCTTAACCCCTTGACCAACGGACCATATAAAATGGGCACGAGTGGAATCGAACCACCGACCTCACGCTTATCAGGCGTGCGCTCTAACCATCTGAGCTACGCGCCCAAACTATTATAAAAGTTTGGTAAAAAGAACGAAATGTTCAAAGCGGGTGACGAGAATCGAACTCGCGACAACAGCTTGGAAGGCTGTAGTTTTACCACTAAACTACACCCGCTTAAATGGGAGTTAACGGGATCGAACCGCTGACCCTCTGCTTGTAAGGCAGATGCTCTCCCAGCTGAGCTAAACTCCCAATGGGTGGGACTTAGCTCAGCTGGGCAATGGAGAAAACTGCGTTTTCCTCATCTCCAACTTGAAAGCTCGAATTCCTCTCACTTTCAACTAAGCTAAACTCCCAATTTGCTAAGCGACTACCGTATCTAACAGGGGGCAACCCCCAACTACTTCAGGCGTTCTAGGGCTTAACTGCTGTGTTCGGCATGGGTACAGGTGTATCTCCTAGGCTATCGTCACTTAACTACTGTTGAATGGAATTGTACTCGGACTAAAATCCTAGTGAAAAAGATAAACTTCCTAGAGTCTATTGACTCTGCGTCAGTTTCCTATTTTCTTACGGATTTTGTAACGCCCTCGTTACTTCACTTTATCCACTCAAAATTGAATATCTATATTCTAACAAGAAACAACCACGCTGTCAATATTGACTTCGTTGAATTTTTCTTATCTAGGATAAGTCCTCGAGCGATTAGTATTGGTCCGCTACATGTGTCGCCACACTTCCACTTCCAACCTATCTACCTGATCTTCTCTCAGGGCTCTTACTAACTTAATGTTATGGGAAATCTCATCTTGAGGTGGGTTTCACACTTAGATGCTTTCAGCGTTTATCCCTTCCCTACATAGCTACCCAGCGATGCCTCTGGCGAGACAACTGGTACACCAGCGGTAAGTCCACTCTGGTCCTCTCGTACTAGGAGCAGATCCTCTCAAATTTCCTACGCCCGCGACGGATAGGGACCGAACTGTCTCACGACGTTCTGAACCCAGCTCGCGTGCCGCTTTAATGGGCGAACAGCCCAACCCTTGGGACCGACTACAGCCCCAGGATGCGACGAGCCGACATCGAGGTGCCAAACCTCCCCGTCGATGTGAACTCTTGGGGGAGATAAGCCTGTTATCCCCAGGGTAGCTTTTATCCGTTGAGCGATGGCCCTTCCATACGGAACCACCGGATCACTAAGCCCGACTTTCGTCCCTGCTCGAGTTGTAGCTCTCGCAGTCAAGCTCCCTTATACCTTTACACTCTGCGAATGATTTCCAACCATTCTGAGGGAACCTTTGGGCGCCTCCGTTACCTTTTAGGAGGCGACCGCCCCAGTCAAACTGCCCGTCAGACACTGTCTCCGTAGATGATAAACCTACCGGGTTAGAGTAGCCATAACACAAGGGTAGTATCCCAACAGCGCCTCAATCGAAACTGGCGTCCCGATTTCGTAGGCTCCTACCTATCCTGTACATGTGGTACAGATACTCAATATCAAACTGCAGTAAAGCTCCATGGGGTCTTTCCGTCCTGTCGCGGGTAACCTGCATCTTCACAGGTACTAAAATTTCACCGAGTCTCTCGTTGAGACAGTGCCCAAATCATTACGCCTTTCGTGCGGGTCGGAACTTACCCGACAAGGAATTTCGCTACCTTAGGACCGTTATAGTTACGGCCGCCGTTTACTGGGGCTTCAATTCAGATCTTCGCTTGCGCTAAACCCTCCTCTTAACCTTCCAGCACCGGGCAGGCGTCACCCCCTATACATCATCTTACGATTTAGCAGAGAGCTGTGTTTTTGATAAACAGTTGCTTGGGCCTATTCACTGCGGCTGACTATAAGTCAGCACCCCTTCTCCCGAAGTTACGGGGTCATTTTGCCGAGTTCCTTAACGAGAGTTCTCTCGCTCACCTGAGGCTACTCGCCTCGACTACCTGTGTCGGTTTGCGGTACGGGTAGAGTATGATACATCGCTAGAAGCTTTTCTTGGCAGTGTGACGTCACTAACTTCGCTACTTAACTTCGCTCCCCATCACAGCTCAATGTTATAGATACAAGCGTTTGACTCATATCACACCTCACTGCTTAGACGGGCACTTCCAATCGCCCGCTTTAGTTAGCCTACTGCGTCCCTCCATCACTTCATACTCTAGTACAGGAATATCAACCTGTTGTCCATCGGATACACCTTTCGGTCTCTCCTTAGGTCCCGACTAACCCAGGGCGGACGAGCCTTCCCCTGGAAACCTTAGTCTTACGGTGGATGGGATTCTCACCCATCTTTCGCTACTCATACCGGCATTCTCACTTCTATGCGTTCCAGCACTCCTCACGGTATACCTTCTTCACACATAGAACGCTCTCCTACCATAACACTTAAGTGTTATCCACAGCTTCGGTAAATTGTTTTAGCCCCGGTACATTTTCGGCGCAGGGTCACTCGACTAGTGAGCTATTACGCACTCTTTGAATGAATAGCTGCTTCTAAGCTAACATCCTAGTTGTCTGTGCAACCCCACATCCTTTTCCACTTAACAATTATTTTGGGACCTTAGCTGGTGGTCTGGGCTGTTTCCCTTTCGACTACGGATCTTAGCACTCGCAGTCTGACTGCCGACCATAAATCTTTGGCATTCGGAGTTTATCTGAAATCAGTAAACCGAGATGGCCCCCTCATCCAAACAGTGCTCTACCTCCAAGATTCTCAAATGTCGACGCTAGCCCTAAAGCTATTTCGGAGAGAACCAGCTATCTCCAAGTTCGTTTGGAATTTCTCCGCTACCCACAAGTCATCCAAGCACTTTTCAACGTGCCCTGGTTCGGTCCTCCAGTGCGTCTTACCGCACCTTCAACCTGCTCATGGGTAGGTCACATGGTTTCGGGTCTACGACATAATACTAATGCGCCCTATTAAGACTCGGTTTCCCTACGGCTCCGTCTCTTCAACTTAACCTCGCATCATATCGTAACTCGCCGGTTCATTCTACAAAAGGCACGCTCTCACCCATTAACGGGCTCGAACTTGTTGTAGGCACACGGTTTCAGGTTCTATTTCACTCCCCTTCCGGGGTACTTTTCACCTTTCCCTCACGGTACTGGTTCACTATCGGTCACTAGAGAGTATTTAGGGTTGGGAGATGGTCCTCCCAGATTCCGACGAGATTTCGCGTGTCTCGCCGTACTCAGGATACTGCTAGGTATAAAGAATATTTCAAATACGAGGCTATTACTCTCTTTGGCCTACCTTCCCAGGTAGTTCTTCTATACTCTTTAAGTCCACATTGCAGTCCTACAACCCCGAGGAGTAAACTCCTCGGTTTGCCCTCCTGCCGTTTCGCTCGCCGCTACTAAGGCAATCGCTTTTGCTTTCTCTTCCTGCAGCTACTTAGATGTTTCAGTTCACTGCGTCTTCCTCTACACTACCTTAACAGTAGTGAGTGACAGGCATTACCTGCCGGGTTCCCCCATTCGGACACCCCTGGATCATTGCTTACTTACAGCTCCCCAAGGCATTTCGTCGTTAGTCACGTCCTTCTTCGGCTTCTAGTGCCAAGGCATCCACCGTGCGCCCTTATTAACTTAACCTTATTAACCTAATTTTTTCAAAAATTAGAAAACTCATTAAATATTCACAGCGTTTTCGGTTTATTTTCTTGTTACTATTTCTTTATGTATCCTTACAGATACACAAGGAATGTTTGATAGATATTCAATTTTCAATGGACAAGTTTAGGATATGAACGACGGTCGCTTTTGCGAAACTTCTGTAGAAAATTAGGAATCTGACGTTGTGTCTTTAGACACAAGGAAGATAATCTATTTTCCTAAGAAGTTAGTCGTGAATTCAACTTCACTGGTATTCAGTTTAGTAGGATTTCTATCCTAATGGAGCCTAGCGGGATCGAACCGCTGACCTCCTGCGTGCAAAGCAGGCGCTCTCCCAGCTGAGCTAAGGCCCCACAAGACCTCTCAAAATTAAAGAAGACTAACGTACAGGTTCCGTTTCCTTAGAAAGGAGGTGATCCAGCCGCACCTTCCGATACGGCTACCTTGTTACGACTTCACCCCAATCATCTATCCCACCTTAGGCGGCTGGCTCCTAAATGGTTACCTCACCGACTTCGGGTGTTACAAACTCTCGTGGTGTGACGGGCGGTGTGTACAAGGCCCGGGAACGTATTCACCGCGGCGTGCTGATCCGCGATTACTAGCGATTCCGACTTCATGTAGGCGAGTTGCAGCCTACAATCCGAACTGAGACTGGCTTTAAGAGATTAGCTTGCCGTCACCGACTTGCGACTCGTTGTACCAGCCATTGTAGCACGTGTGTAGCCCAGGTCATAAGGGGCATGATGATTTGACGTCATCCCCACCTTCCTCCGGTTTATTACCGGCAGTCTCGCTAGAGTGCCCAACTGAATGATGGCAACTAACAATAGGGGTTGCGCTCGTTGCGGGACTTAACCCAACATCTCACGACACGAGCTGACGACAACCATGCACCACCTGTCACCGATGCTCCGAAGAGAAACCCTATCTCTAGGGCGGTCATCGGGATGTCAAGACCTGGTAAGGTTCTTCGCGTTGCTTCGAATTAAACCACATGCTCCACCGCTTGTGCGGGCCCCCGTCAATTCCTTTGAGTTTCAACCTTGCGGTCGTACTCCCCAGGCGGAGTGCTTAATGCGTTAGCTGCGGCACTGAGTCCCGGAAAGGACCCAACACCTAGCACTCATCGTTTACGGCGTGGACTACCAGGGTATCTAATCCTGTTCGCTCCCCACGCTTTCGAGCCTCAGCGTCAGTTACAGACCAGAGAGCCGCTTTCGCCACCGGTGTTCCTCCATATATCTACGCATTTCACCGCTACACATGGAATTCCACTCTCCCCTTCTGCACTCAAGTTTGACAGTTTCCAAAGCGTACTATGGTTAAGCCACAGCCTTTTACTTCAGACTTATCAAACCGCCTGCGCTCGCTTTACGCCCAATAAATCCGGACAACGCTCGGGACCTACGTATTACCGCGGCTGCTGGCACGTAGTTAGCCGTCCCTTTCTGGTAAGATACCGTCACTGTGTGAACTTTCCACTCTCACACACGTTCTTCTCTTACAACAGAGCTTTACGATCCGAAAACCTTCTTCACTCACGCGGCGTTGCTCGGTCAGGGTTCCCCCCATTGCCGAAGATTCCCTACTGCTGCCTCCCGTAGGAGTCTGGGCCGTGTCTCAGTCCCAGTGTGGCCGATCACCCTCTCAGGTCGGCTATGTATCGAAGCCTTGGTGAGCCGTTACCCCACCAACTAGCTAATACAACGCAGGTCCATCTCATAGTGAAGCAGTTGCTCCTTTCAAGCATTTACCATGCGATAAATACTGTTATGCGGTATTAGCTATCGTTTCCAATAGTTATCCCCCGCTATGAGGTAGGTTACCTACGCGTTACTCACCCGTTCGCGACTCATGATTAATGGTGGAGCAAGCTCCGGTATCAATCATGCGTTCCACTTGCATGTATTAGGCACGCCGCCAGCGTTCGTCCTGAGCCAGGATCAAACTCTCATTAAAAGTTTTGATTCAAACTCAAGCTATTGCTAGCTTTCCGTTTTATTGTTTTTGTTTTGTCATTGACGATTTATCCTTAGATAAATCACCCTGCACGTTTGGTTTGTCTTCTTTAATTTTCAAAGGTCTTGTCATTGTCGCGTCCTTGCGACAACTATCTTAGTTTATCATTTCTTCAAGGTCTTGTCAACACTTTTTTAAAACTTTTTTTCGTTCCTCTGTTAACCAATCCCTCAAGAGACAACTCAATTATTCTATCATCTTCACTTACTATTGTCAACTACTTTTTCAAACTTTTTTTCGTTGTTTGTTTAGCTGACTAGTCTTGCGAGACAACTCAGTTATTCTATCAAATCTTATCCATCATTGTCAAGTAGTTTTTCCTGTTTTTTTCACTTTTTTATTTTTGACGATCCAGTAAATTGTTTAGAATTGAAGAATCAGCGTGTCATAGCAAAGATTATATCCTTTGACAATTCAATAAACAGTGGTTATGTATTAACTTTTTTGTAGGTAATGGAATGTAGGAATTAGAAAAAGCATTGTTCATGTTTACTGGTTGAAGCTAGAGCTATGTTTGTTTCGTATTTTCGGAGGCAGAAGGATGGTTCTACTGGGTAATTTCAATTAGCAGGGAGAGTAAATTCTATTCAAAATCTTATCTTATAAATAAAATAGAAGATAATCTTATCAGACTATCTTCTTATATGGATTTGTTTTCTACTGTTTCAATGCACCAAGAGATAAGCTCATCGAGTCGTTCAAATTGATTTGTCATATGGAGGTAGCCCAAAACTGCCTCAAAACCTGTAGACATACGATAAGTCACAATATCTGCATTTTTAGCCTTTGTGTGGCTATTTGCATTACGACCTCTTCGATAGATTTCTTCTTCTTTCTCATTTAGTAGCTGAGTTTCTAAGAGAGCTACGATAAGACTGGCTTGTGCCTTTGCCGAGACGTATTTATTTGCTTCACTGTGTAATTTGTTGGGCTTGGTCAATCCCTTGAATATCAAATGTCGCCTGATATACATAGAATATACTGCGTCACCTTCAAAAGCAAGAGCAATTCCGTTGATAAGGTTCACATCAACTACACTAGTCACGTGTCCACCTCACGCCATCTTTTGTATCTAATAATTTAATCCCTTGCTCCGCCAATTCATCCCGAATACGGTCCGCTGTTGCAAAGTCCCTATTGGCACGCGCTACTTGCCGCTCCTCAATTAAGGCTTCAATCTCACTGTCTAAGACCTCTTCCTCAAAGACAATTCCAAAGACTGCCAACATTTTTCCAAAGGCTTCCTTGACAATGGCATCATAGTTTCCGGAGTTGATCCATTTGGCAAAGTCGAAAATTGCTGTAATGCCATTTGCAGCATTAAAATCATCATCCATTGCAGTCTCGAACGCCGCTAAATGTTTAGCTAATACCGTGTGATCAGACACATTCAGCACTGGTTGAGTATAGGTGTTTTTTAAATATTTTAAATTTGTTTCCGCATCGGAGATAGCTTTCTCCGTGTAGTTCAGTGGTCGGCGGTAGTGCTGGGTCGCAAGGAAAAATCGTAGAACTGGCCCATCAATTTTCTCCAACATTTCATGTGCAGTTAAAAAATTCCCTAATGACTTGGACATTTTTTCATCATTGATATTGAGCATGGCATTGTGCATCCAGTAATTTGCGAATGTCTGTCCTGTTTTACATTCTGATTGGGCAATCTCGTTTGTATGGTGCGGAAACTCCAAGTCTGCTCCGCCACCATGAATATCTATGGTGTCTCCCAATATCTCTGTTGCCATAACCGAACATTCGATATGCCATCCTGGACGCCCGTGACCCCACGGACTTTCCCATGACACTTCTCCTGGCTTCGCTGATTTCCACAAGGCAAAGTCAAATGGATGTTCTTTCAACTGCCCCTCTCCATCAACACGCCCAGATGCTCCAGCTTCTAAGTCTGACAAAGTTTTATTGGCCAAACGGGCATAATTCCTTGCCTTTTCAACACGGAAATAAACATCCCCTTCTGCTTCATATGCATAGCCCTTATCCAATAGAGCTTGGACAAAATCAATGATTTGGTCCATATAATCGATAACACGAGGATTCTTGGTTGCAGGTTTAACTCCTAATTTTGCCACGTCATCCTTAAATGCCGCAATAAACTTATCAGATAATTCCTTTGTTGTCATACCAGCTTCATTTGCAGCTTTGATAATCTTGTCATCCACGTCCGTAAAGTTTGAAATGTAAGCTACATCAAAGCCACGGTATTCAAAATAACGGCGGATGGTATCAAAAGCTACCACACTTCGTGCATTACCGATATGAATATAGTTATAAACCGTTGGACCGCAGACATACATTTTTACCTTGCCTTCTTCCAAGGGTACAAAATCACGTAAACTGCGGGTCATGGTATCGTAAATTTTAATCATAGATGCTCCTTTACTTCTGAACATTCTTCAAGATTTGGTATTTTTGATATAGTTTTACTAGCCAATAGGCTGTTGCTGCCAACCAAATCATCCCAACCTGCCAATTACCTTGTGAAAATTTAACGACAAATAGAATCGTTCCAACGATGGAAGTCAAGATATAGGGCCAATTCTGTTTCACTAATTCTTTTAACATACTGTACTTTCTAATTTTTTAGCAATGTCCATCGCGATTTCAAAGAAAGTCATACAGTCAACATTTCTCTCCTCACGACGAGTATCCCACTCATTGTTATGGTGATCCACATAATCAGCTGTGTAGAAAAATTGATAAACATTAGCCTGTCGGAACTGGGACCATGCCATAATAGCTGATGCTTCCATATCAACCACCATTGCCCCAGCAGTCAAGCGACGTTTAACCTTAGCTGCTGTTTCTCTATAAAATGCATCTGTCGTCCATGTCTTAGTCCGAACATGTTCGATTCCTGCTTGATCCAAGGCCTTTTCCATGGTCAATAGCAAAGCAGGGTCATAGCTGATTTCATCGCTGGCAGGAGCGTAGTGGAAGCTGGTTCCTTCATCCCGAAGAGCAGAGCTAGGAAGGATAATCTTATCCGCAGCAAGTGATTCGTCCAAGACCCCACAAGAACCCAGAACGATAAAATTCTCAAAGCCACAGGCTTTCAGTTCCTCCAAGTGACCAACCGCCATGGGAGCACCGACGACTGCCAACATGACCGCAACTCGCAGTCCATCTCTTTCCAAAATATACCAAGGATGGCAACCGTTAATGCTTTCTAAGTAGCCACCTTCTCTACTTTCAGGTAGCTGACGGACCCGGTCTACGATTTCCCCATTGAAAGAGAAAATCATGGTCTCACATACCTCACCGCCACCACGAATAGCCTTGTCCGTCGGTTCAATGACAGCAGGACTTTGTTCAAATTCTTCTAGTAGCATATCAACCTTCTTTCGGGTCTAAGTAGATCACTTGTGTCTGCTTGGTAAAACCGATATTTTCATACAGCCGCTTAGCAATGAGGTTGTCATCTTCGACGGCGATTTGAAAAGGTTTTTCGTTTTTCGTGATAAGGTCATTGATGACAGCTTTGACTAAGTAAGTGCCGTAACCTTTTTGTTGCTGGTCTGGGGCGATAGCTAAACCGTAAAGATAGTTATCATCGGTCGAAATGTTTACTGTGCAAGAGCCGATAACCGCTCCGCTATGTTCCAAAACATAAAGCAAACTATCCGCATCCGCAATGGCTTCACGCACGTAGCGGAGGGCCACCTCATAGTCGTTACCAAATGCCGCAGTCTTACAGCGTGCAATACTGTCTGCATGATGACCCTGTGCCAAACTTACTGTGAGCTCAGCCTGTTGTGAAAGCTGATAAGGCACTCGTTCACGACCCAACCATGTCTCAGTATCCGTATCTTCTATCAAGTTCCAAGCTGTCGCAAGGTCTGGGTGCTTATCTAGAAAGACACGTTCGGTCTGAAAGGTCACACTAGCGATAGGATAGTTAGCCGTCTTCGTCTGATAGCAATCATAGAGCTTGCGTGCCAGCCCCTGTCTGCGGTAGTCTGGATGCACGAGAATCGCCAGTTCCACATCCTCATCATCGGCATATACAGTCAAAAGTCCCACCAACTGTTCACCTTGATAAGCCAAGAAAAAAGCTGGCATTTCAGGGTCAAAGTTGAGCATATTTGACAGGTAAGGATCACGATAGGTTCCGTCATAGGATTGTACTGTGCTTATCAGAGTTTTTGCTGCGGATAACTGACTAGGATCCAGGATATTAGTTGCTATAATCATACTTACCTCTTATCTCCAAAACTACTCAAATAGGAAGGCTTTCTTACAAATGTGAGGAGCGATGGCTAGCTTCTCTCAGTTCTGCTAGCTTGGTTGTGTAGTATTCACGACCGCCTTCCATATCATGAATGGCTTGCTCATCTTTTTTCCCATGAACACGGACTATTTTAGCAGGCATACCGACAACTGTCACGTCTGCTGGAACATCTGCTAAGACAACAGCAGCAGCACCTACTTTCGCATTTTCTCCGATTTCAACTGGGCCAATCACCTGGGCATGAGCAGAAACGAGTGCCCCTTTTCGAACTGTTGGATGGCGCTTCCCTGTATCCTTCCCTGTTCCTCCAAGAGTTACTCCATGGTATAACATTACACCAGATTCGACAATTGCAGTCTCACCGATTACCAATCCTGCGCCATGATCAATAAAGACTCCCGAAGCAATTTCTGCACCTGGATGAATTTCAATGTTGGTCCAAAATCGCCAAAACTGACTGTGCATCCGAGCTAATAATTTAAAACCATTTTGCCACATCCAGTGAGAGAGACGATGAGCAGCCAATGCCTTGACTCCTGGGTAGGTCAAAAGGACTTCCAAGGAGTTCCGTGCCGCCGGATCTTTTTCTTTTACAATTTCTATGGTATCCTTCCACCAACCCATGACTTCTCCTTCTAGCGAGAAGACAAGTCCATTTCGGGACTTGCCTACTTCACCATTATTTTTTATCTACTTTATGAAATTTAAATTCACCAAAGTTATTATCTTTTTTCTCTTTGTGTTCTTTATGACGACGAGGTTTTTCCGAACGTTCACGTTTTTCTGGTTCCACGTAGCCTTCTGGTTTTGGTAGAAGGGCTTTCATAGAAGCATCAATACGTCCCTTATCATCAATTTTTATCACCTTAACATCTACAACATCGCCAACCTCAACCAAATCTTCTGGTTTATTGACACGTGTCCAAGCCATTTCAGAAACGTGGACGAGGGCGTCGGTCTTGTCAAAAAGGTTGACAAAGGCACCGAATTTCTCCAAACGAACCACTTTTGCTTGGAAGACTTCGTCCACTTTTGCTTCACGAACAAGACCTGCAATGATTTCCTTGGTCCGTTCAATCGCATCGCGATCTGGTGAGAAGATAGCCACAAGACCATCTTCGTCAATATCGATTTTCACGCCAGTTTCTGCAATAATCTTATCAATAGTTTCGCCACCCTTACCGATGACAATCTTAATCTTGTCTACATCAATCTTGATGGTATCAATCTTCGGTGCAGTTGGTGCCAAATCAGGACGAACTTCTGGGATAGTTGCTTCAATCACATCGAGGATTTCAAAACGAGCTTTCTTAGCCTGTGCCAAGGCTTCTTCCAAGATTTGCGGTGTGATACCGTCAATCTTGATGTCCATTTGAAGGGCTGTGATACCGTCACGAGTACCAGCTACCTTGAAGTCCATGTCGCCGAAGTGGTCCTCAAGACCTTGAATATCGGTCAAGACGGTGTAGTTGGTACCATCTGAGATCAGACCCATGGCAATCCCTGCAACGGGTGCCTTGATTGGCACACCACCTGCCATAAGGGCAAGGGTACCAGCTGTGATAGAAGCCTGTGATGAAGAACCGTTTGACTCCAAGACTTCTGCCACCAAGCGGATAGCGTAAGGGAAATCTTCTAGGCTTGGCAAGACTTGCTCAAGAGCACGCTCACCAAGGGCTCCGTGACCAATTTCACGACGACCAGGTGCTCCGTAACGACCTGTTGATCCCACTGAGTATTGTGGGAAGTTATAGTGATGCAAGAAGCGTTTCTTGTACTCATCATCCAAACCGTCGATGATTTGGGTTTCACCCATTGGTGCCAAGGTCAAGACAGAGAGGGCTTGCGTTTGACCACGGGTAAAGAGACCTGAGCCGTGAACATTTGGCAAGAAGTCTACTTCTGCATCTAGCGGTCGAATCTCATCCACACGGCGACCGTCTGGGCGGACCTTGTCTTCAGTAATCAAACGACGAACTTCTGCGTGCTCCATGAGTTCCAAGATTTCATGAACGTCACGCATGATGCGGTCAAATTCTTCGTGTTCAGCGTATTTTTCTTCGTAAGCTGCGATGACGGTTTCACGCACGGCATTGGTCGCATCTTCACGGGCCAATTTTTCTTCAACCTGCACCGCTTTTTTCAAATCGTCATTGTAAGCTGCAACAATCTCAGCCTGCAATTCTGGGTCCACTTGAAGAAGCTCCACATCTGCTTTTTCCTTACCAACCGCTGCCACGATTTGATTTTGGAAATCCAAAAGTTCTTGAATAGCCGCATGACCTTTCAAGAGTGCTTCCAACATCACTTCTTCTGATAATTCTTTGGCACCCGATTCAACCATGTTGATAGCGTCTTTGTTACCAGCAACTGTCAATTCTAAAAGGGAGGCTTCTTGTTGAGCTTGATCTGGGTTAATAATCAATTCGCCATTAACATAACCAACCTGAACACCAGCAATTGGACCATTGAACGGAATGTCTGAAATCGCTAGTGCCAATGAGGAACCAAACATGGCTGCCATTGGAGCAGATGCATCTGGATCATAAGAAAGCACTGTGTTGATGACTTGAACTTCGTTACGGAAACCTTCCGCAAACATTGGACGAATCGGACGATCAATCAAACGAGCTGTCAAAGTAGCATCCGTAGATGGACGTCCTTCCCTCTTCATCCAACCTCCAGGAAATTTACCAGCAGCATACATCTTTTCTTCGTAGTTAACTTGGAGAGGGAAGAAATCACCAGTTGCCATTTTCTTAGACATAACAGCTGCAGTTAATACTGTTGAATCTCCATAACGAACAACTACTGCACCATTGGCTTGTTTGGCAACCTGACCAGTTTCAACGACTAGTTTCTTGCCAGCAAAAACCGTTTCAAATACTTGTTTTGACATGAATTGTCTCCTGTTTTTTTCTGAAATTTTTCTAGCGTGTTTTCTACAAAAGACAATCAAACAGCTTGTTTCACTCTCTTTTGCACAAAATCACGCATAATTCTTATTTTATCATATTTTAGGTAGAAATAAAGGCCTGAAACTATTTTTGACAAGAAAACATACTCATGATAAACTCAATGATAAACTATTCAAAATAGTTGGGGGTAGAAAATGGAAACTTGCCATCTTGTAGTTCCTAGTTTAAAATGGAAGAATCAAATCTTAGCCTATAAAAAAGCATTCAGCAATGAACATCTTCATGGTGGTGCCAAACTGCAGCAATTTGAAGCAGTTGAGGAATGGCTAGAACACATTAAAGCAGTGTCATCTTATGGGACAAGTCATACAGAACATTCTCCTTCTTCTACATTTCTTTGTATTCGTGAAATAGATCAACAGATGGTTGGCATTTGCACTATTCGCCATGATCTTAATCACGAGCATTTAAAGAATTATATTGGTCATATCGGCTATTCTATTCACCCAGAAGAGCGAAGAAAAGGCTATGCGACTGAACAACTACGACTTGCCCTGCTGGAAGCTAAGAAATTGGGAATTGCCCAAGTCTTAATCACCGCTGCAGATTGGAATATCGCCTCTCAAAAAACCATCCTTGCAAATGGTGGAGTTTATGAGGATACCCGTATTGACCCTAATAGTAGCGAGCGTATGCTTCGATATTGGATTGAAAATTTGTAAAATAAAAACCCGAAAATTGAGTAATAATTTGCTTGTAGAATCGAAAAAAACACAGCTCAGTATACAAGATACTGGTGCTGTGTTTTTTTGTTCTATACCTGCTAATTAACGACGCAAGCCAAGTGAATTGATTAATTCGCGGTAACGGTTAACGTCTGTGCGGCGGAGGTATGCCAACAAGTTACGACGGCGACCGATTTTTTTCATCAAACCACGGTAAGTAGCGTGGTCTTTTTTGTGTTGTTTGATATGGTCGTTAAGGTGGTTGATTTCCCAAGTAAGTACTGCTACTTGTACTTCAACTGAACCTGTGTCGCCTTCATGACGCGCATATTGTGCCATGATTTCATTTTTTTTCTCTTTTGAGATTGCCATAATGTATACTCCTTTTTATTGAGCTCAATCCGAGTGACAGGTTGGCGACCTGTGACCAAGAAAAAGCTAGATTTGTCCTTTCGGACCTTATCCATTCTATCAAGGAATGGTGCTTTTGTCAACTGATTTGAGCAATTGCTGAGCTGCTCTGCTATTTCTCCGAAAGACCTGTTTGAACTGCTTCAATTAAGTCGTTTTTCCATATTTCAATCGCATCTACATGCAAGGCAAAATCAAAATCCTTGAGATTCACTTGAACCTGCAATCTGTCTTTTTGGTAACGAGCCATCAGCACGATTTGATCCAACCCTTGCCCCAAATACCAATAGATAGCTTCGACACTTGGATTGTCCACAACATCTGCCTGTATTCTGACCGCAACTTCATTTAAGCGGGCTGAACTAGTATCAAAAATTCGACCATATTCGTGGTCTGCCATTACATCTGTCTCATACCAAATATGAAGAGTGTTGCTATACATTTCTTTAGCTAATTCTTTCATGAGCTTCTCCTTTTTCCCTTTACTATACCACAATCCGTAAAAAAAGCCAGCCTGAGCTGACTTCAAAATTGAGTGTAATTACTTGGCTTTTTCATTTTTGGGCAAAATGAGGTTAAGGATAATCCCAACGATTGCCGAGAGGGCTGTTCCTGAAAGGGTTATCGTACCAATATTCAGAACTGCACCACCAAGTCCCAAGACTAGCATTGAGCTTGCAATAATCAGGTTACGAACTTGACCGAAATCTACTCGACTTTCAATCAATACTTTCAAACCATTTGATGCAATAACACCATATAGTAAGATAGACATTCCTCCGAGAACGGCACTTGGAATGGTCGAAATAAGAGCTGTAAATTTACCCAAGAATGAGAAAGCAATTGCAATCAAAGCAGCATTGCGAATAACCGATACTGACGCGATGCGAGTCATACCGATAACCCCTGTATTTTCTCCATAAGTCGTATTGGCAGGACCCCCGATTAAAGCTGAAACAGCTGTCGCTACACCATCACCAATCAAGGTACGACTGAGACCTGGGTTTTTCAAGAACTGACGACCACAGATTTGGCTGAGAACTGTATGGTCACCGATATGTTCAGCTACAGTCACTACAGCAATTGGTAAAATGGCAACCATTTCAGGTCCGAAGTAAAAATTATACGATTTGAATACACCTGTTTCAAATGGTAAATAGAATCCTGGCAACTCAAACCATGCTGCTTCGAGTACAGGTGTGAAATCCACCAGACCAAGCAAGAGAGCAACAATATAACCACCGATAATGGCAATTAAGAATGGAACAATCTTGGCGAAGCCTTTCCCTTTGGTATTGACAAAAGCCGCGATTAAGAAAGTGACAATAGCTACAACAACATTTTTCCAGTCACCGTCTGCCACAAAACCTGCAGAAGTAACTGCCGAATTGGCAAGGCCAAGACCGATAACGATGATCATAGGCCCAATAACCACGGGTGGTAATAGAGTATCAATCCATTTTGTACCAATGGCTTTGACAAGACCTGCAATCAGTACATAAATCAGACCAACAAAGAAAATACCTGTTTGTGCTGCTGAGATATCTCCGCCCATTTCTTTGATAGCTAAGGCCATAGCTGAAATATAGGCAAACGAAGAACCAAGATAAACCGGTACTTTAAATTGAGTAGCTACTTGGTAAATCAGGGTTCCAATACCAGATGCAAATAGGGCCACGGATACGGGCATTCCCAAAATCAAAGGTACTAAAATCGTTGCACCAAACATGGCAAACACGTGTTGGAAACTGAGCAAAATCCCCTGAAGAGGAGCTGGTTTCTCATGGACATCAAACAAAAGGTTGGCTTTTGTATTCATCATTCTCCCGCTCTGGGTACACAAAAAGACCCAGACTTTCTAAATTTTCATAGTCATAGGCCCTTAATGAATTATCCTGTTGTCTTTCTCACCTCACGGGATGAGTTTAAAAACCTACGCTTTTTTCATTGTATCATAAACATTCAGATTTTGGCAAGGAATTTTAAAAAGTTTTATTTTTTAGGAAAATGGCAGAGCGAGGATAAGAACTCGATTGCTTATTCGAGTTCATCTACCAGCTCTTTTTCCACCTGCTTCTGACGGTACTTATTCGCCCAAGAGAGAAGATTCGCCAGTAAGAAAATGAGACTTGTGACAGAAAGAAAGAATATCAAAATCACCGCCCAAAAATGCCAATCCCAGACACCAGAATAATGCTGTCCATAGGTCTGGTAGTTGGTCCAAGCCATTAAGATAGTTGTACCAACGATTACCCCTCCTAAATAGAAGTAACCTTGCCAAGAAGTTCCCCGTTCCATATCAAGCCCCTTCCTCCAATAACCGTAAAAGAGATAGGCTGAAACTACCACCATGCCAAACAGTTCAAAAACATAGGCTTCAAACGGCCATTTTAAGACCAGGCTCTTGATGAGAAATGAGAGGGGCAAAAGAAAATTCATGGTCCTGCCTACCCAGGCAAAGACTTGGTTTTCTTCTTGTCGAACACGCTCATCAGTCACAATTTTTTTCATTAGTTGGTTCCTCCCAAAATAATTGATCTAAACTTTTCCCTAAACAGTGGCAAATCGATAGACAAAGACTAAGACTGGGATTGTATTTCCCCGCCTCAATCAGACCGATGGTCTGGCGGGTCACTCCGATAGCCTCCGCCAAGTCCCCTTGGGTCATATCTTTTTCTACACGAGCCAGCTTAAGCCGTATGTTCTTCATATCATAGCTGTCCTCCTTTCGTATTTTTATAGTTGTATTATACACTATATTTTCTATTTTGCAACATATACATTACATTTTGTTTGGTTTTTTTAACAAAAAAAGAAGACAAAATTGCCTTCTTAAACTATCTAGCAGGTCTATCCCTACCCCACACTCTTAATACCTTTCTTAATCTTCTGGCTAAACTCAACCATTCTCCTCTTTTCTTCTGGCCAGATCTTAGTCACACGGTCCACAGCAATTATAAACACAATGACCACCGCATAATCTTTGGCACTATCAATCACACCTAAGGTTTCCAAAATAGTCAGGACTAGGTAAAAGCTAAACAAGATAGTCCGTTTGGGTAGTGCCATCAAAAACTCAATTCCAGTCTTGTAGCCCAGATAAATATGCCGATTGAGCCCTCTGGCTTTTTCCAAACGACGATTGAGAAAGGCACGAATGCGGCTATAAAACCAATCGGACGTAAAAAACAAGGACTGAATGGCAATGGCGATTAGAGATAGATTGTTAGCATGTTTCTCCGTCATACCAGACAATCTGGCAATAATGTAAGTCCAGTCCCCATTATCAATCCACATCCAAATTGAAAGATAAACAACAGCACCTGCCACAACAATCAAGGGAAGAGCACGAAGGTATTTAAGCATGAGCAACTACTCCACTATCTTTTTTTCTATTATCAACCAAGAAACCAAACAAGTCAAGAAAAAAGAAGGAGACATCCCCTCTTAAAACTTCCCTAAATTCGTCAAGTCTTTTTTCTCTGGCATGACTTCCTTGTTATCCCAGTGCTCGACGATCTTACCCTCTTTGAGCCGGTAGATATCAAAGTGGGCGTAGTCCTGACCTGCAATCCAGACCTTCGAGTAAGCCACAACATAATCACCCTGTCCCATCACCTTGAAGACAAAGTCGTAGGTGACTTGATTCTCTACAAGATAGTCCTTGTAGGCCGCACCGCCTTGGGCAATCTCTTGGTTGTGCTGAATAAGATCAGCTGCCACATAGTCGTCAAATTTCTCGATTTCCCCATTTTGAAGGACATCGACCAAGAAACGACGGACGATTTTCTTGTTGTCCTTGGTCTTGTCTAGGTCTGTCAGCTCAAAGTCAGCGTAAATCGGGTCTGTTTGGCCAATGGTTTTTGGATAGGCATCGATAACATCCCAATGCTCAACGATACGACCATTAGCATCTGAACGGAAGATGTCCGCTGTCACCCACTCAGCCTCACCATCATTGAGTTTCTGGTGGACATGAACGAAGACAAAATTTCCGTCTTCAATGGCACGTACAATATTTATTTCCCGCTTGGGATTGCGTGTGAAAAAGTCCTCAAAGAAAGCCGCAAAGCCCTCTTTTTCATCCGGCACTCCTGTACTATGCTGGGTGTAAGTAGCCCCCATGTAGTGCTCATGAACTTCCTTGATTTCCCCGTCGCGAATGCCACGGAGGTAGAGATTTTTAGCGTTTTCTAGTTGATGTGACATGATTTTCTCCTATTTTAGTAGATTTTCTTTCTCGAGGTATTCCCTAGCCACTTGCTCTGCCGACTTGCCTTCCACATCGACCGCATAGTTCATCTGAGTCATTTCCTCGGTCGAGATTTTGCCCGCCAACACCCCTAGGACTTGCTCCAACTCAGGGTATTTCTCAAGGGTTTCTTTGGTCAATAGCGGAGCGGCTTGGTAAGGTGGGAAGAGCTGTTTGTCGTCTTCCAGGATTTTCAGTTTGTAAGTGACCACCTTGCTATCTGTCGAGAAGGCTTCTACAATTTGCACATCTCCGTTTTTAATGGCTTCGTAGCGAAGGGCTGGCTCCATGGTCTTGACATTGAGGTTTAGTCCATAAAGATTGGTCAGACCGACATTCCCGTCCTCACGGTCATTAAACTCCAAAGAGAAGCCTGCTACAGCTGTCTGCTGCACTTTTGCCAAGTCCGAAATCTTCTCAAGACCATGAACTTGAGCATAGTCTTCCGTTACTGCCAAGGCAAAGGTATTTTGAAAATCCGTCGGAGCCAAATAAACCAAGCCGTCCTGTTCTAAAATCGCTTCTTTTGCGTAGGTGTAAACCTCATCAGGATTATTGGACAAATCAGACGGCGGATTGGTCAGAAGAGTGGTCGTAATGGTACCAGTATATTCAGGATAAATATCAATCGAGCCTGATTTGAGGGCTTCATAGAGGAAGCTGGTCTTGCCAAAGTTTGGCTCCAGCTCCACCTCGATATCCGTCTGGTCTTCAATCAAGAGTTTATACATATTGATGAGAATTTCAGGCTCTGCCCCCAATTTCCCAGCGATGACCAGCTTTTTCGATGACGACTGATTGAGTGGAACATAACTAGCTCCAATTGTCAAGAGTGTCACCAAAAGAGCCGCCAAAATGGTCCGTGGCTTCTTGTCCTGCAAGAACTTGATAATTGAGCCGAAGAGAACTGCCAAGACAGCTGACGACACTGCTCCAATCAAAATCAGGGCTGAGTCATTTCGGTCAATTCCCAAGAGAATAAAAGAGCCTAGACCACCTGCACCGACCAAGGCAGCAAGCGTTGCCGTCCCGATAATCATAATGGAAGCCGTCCGAATACCAGACATAAGAATAGGCATAGCTAAGGCCAGCTCGAATTTACGCAGTTTTTCTAGCTTAGTCATCCCAAAGGCTGTCGCAGCTTCTTCCAGCGACGGATCGATTTCCGAAAGTCCAGTTAAAGTCCCTTGTAAAATAGGGAAAATTGCATAGATGACCAAGGCCACTACTGCAGGCAAAGTACCGATACCCATAAAGGGAATAAAAAGACCTAAAAGTGCTAAGGATGGAATGGTTTGGAAAACACCTGTCACCTGCAAGCTCCACTCGGTCAGCCTTTTCTTATTGGACAAGACCAAGCCAAGTGGCACCGCAATAGCGATAGCGATGTTCAAAGCCAAGAGGGAAATTCGCAGGTGCTCAAAGAGGGCTGTCAGCCAGTCTGCTTTGCGTTCGATAAAAGTTGCAATCAACTGATCCATTAGGCACCTCCCCTATTTTTCATAAATTCGATGACAAAGTCGTTGGCAGGCTGGTTACGAAGTTCATCAGGCGTACCCAATTGAACCACTTCTCCTGCCCTCATCAAGCAGATACGGTCTGCCAGCTTAACCGCCTCATCCATATCATGGGTAACGAAAACCGTTGTCATCTTGAATTCCTCGTGTAACTCCTTAATCAAGTCCTGCAACTGCCCCTTGCTAATTGGATCCAAGGCTGAGAAAGGTTCGTCCATCAGCAAGACCTTGGGATTGGCAATAATGGCCCGCAGAATCCCAATCCGCTGTTTTTCTCCCCCAGACAAGTCCTTGGGTAGACGCCCCAGATAACTATCTGGATCCAAACCTACCTTAGTCAAAAGCTCTCTGGATTTTTTTAGAATATCTTGCTTGCTCATCCCCTTCATCTCAGGAATAAGAGCGATATTTTCAGCCACTGTCATATTTGGAAATAAAGCAATCTGTTGCAGGACGTAGCCAGTTTCCAAGCGTAGTTCTCGTAGGTCAAAGTCTTTCAGCCGCTTGCCCTGAATCCGAATATCTCCGTCTGTCTGCTCAATCAGGCGATTGATCAGTTTCAGCGTGGTTGTTTTTCCGCTACCGCTTGGTCCAATCAGGACAAAGAACTCCCCTTCTTGAATATCAAAGGTCAAATTCTTCAAGATTGGCCCGCTGACCTGACAGGTCAAGGACACATTTTGGTACTCAATCATTGGTTTCTCCTCCTAAGATTTCCGTCAAGGCCTGCCCATAGCGACCAAAGAGGTCTAGTAACTGCTCCTGTTCTTCCAAGCTGAACTGGGACAGGGCTGTTTTTTCCGCCTCTTCCAAGGGGTCCAAAATCCGACTGGCATAGACACGGCCTTCCTCGGTCAATTTGAACTTCTTATACCGTTTGTCTGCTGGATTTTCCTCAAAGAAGACATAGCCCTTATCAAGAAATTTCTTAATGGTGGCATTGACCACCTGCTTACTAGAGTAAGTCTTCTTACTGACCAAATTCTGTGTCACACCTCTGGGATAATAATAAAGCCACATAAGGATCGATAAGCACTTGCCGTTTAGCCCCTGTCGCCTTGCATAACCCTCGTAGAGCCCGACCTGCTGGTCAAAGATACGGGCCAAGTTCTTACTCCGCTGTCTCAATTCTGTCATCATCTTCCTCCCTATTCAGCACAATCACCTTGCCAAAAGCCTCCGCCCCCTCTAAATAGCGGTGAGCCTCCTGTATGGTATCCAAACTAAAAATCTTCTCAGGACCAACTGGCACCTGATAATGAGCTAGGTAGTCAAACATCTCCTGCAACTTGTCCTGATTGACATTGCCCGAATAAAAAGTAGTCAAATAGACATTCTGCCGCAACTGTTCAATGGGGTCAAAGTCCTCCAGATACCACTTGCCACCCAGCTGCCCAGTCGAGCAGATGATACCACCCTCCTCCAGATGAGCCAGGGAATCCTCTAGAGTAGCAGGACCAACCAGCTCAAGAATCTTGCTGAAGGTCAGCTCTGTCTGCAAACGCCCCTCTTTTTCGAGGATGACTTGGCTGAAACCAGAGGCAAGCAGCTGATCGGTCTTTTCTAGCTTGCGGACAGAAGCGTAGATAGGCAGGTCTGGAAACTGGCTCCGCACCAATTTGACAAAGGCCTGTCCAACCCCACTAGCCCCCGCACGCACCAAGATCCGATCTGACGCTTCCAGCTTGAGATTTTTCATGGAACCGTAGGCGGTATAGTAGGTTTCAGGGACACTAGCTAGCTCCGCCCAGCCCAGATCAGTCTGAACAGGGTAGAGGATTTGATTAGGCACCAGGGCGTACTCTGCATAGCCACCGTCAAAGGCTCGACCCAGCTCACCCATGATCGATACAACCTTTTGCCCGACTGGTAACCTGTCTGGCTCTGTCGTTTCCTCAATCACGCCGACCAATTCAATCCCCAAAATCCGTGGAAATACTACACTTGGTGACAGACCCTGTCTAGTAAAAATCTCCGAATGGTTGATGCCAAAGCCCTTGATGTTCACCAAAGACCATCCTGTTTTCACCTGCGGTTTGGCAATTTCTTTTACTTCCAAAACCTCTGGCCCACCAGCTTTTGAAACTACAACAGCTTTCATCTGCTCTCTCCTTTATAATTAGTCAATCTTTTTTGCTATTTTATCAGAAAAAGAAAGATAGTCAATTTTTTTGACTATTTTTCAGCTAATAAACTAGTCAACATCTTCCATACTGCCAGTCAGAATAACTGCATTTTTGCTTTAGGAAAAACATCAACTCTATACTCTTAGCTATGTTTTTATTCTTTATCAAGAAAATTTTATTGTTTTTTGTTATATATTTATTGATATTCGATAAAAATCGTGTTAAGATAGAGAAAAATTACTGAAGGAGGCTATATGTCTACATCAAAACCTACTTACGAAGATTGGAGCATTCGTCTGACTAAGATCTGTCTTATCCTTTTGTTTATCGCTGCTGTCGGACTCATGTCAACCGGAACCTGGGTCGTAGATTTAGCTATTATCTATCCCTCTCCTTTCTTGCAGGGCGATAGCCGCTATCTCACAATGATTATCCTGGGTTACACACTTGGAGTTCTCGCAATCATTTTTCTCATTCACCTCTACCAACTGGTCACTCGTATCGGTAAGGAGCAGGTATTTATCCCACAAAATGTACGTAGTTTACAAATATTGGGCCGGGAAGTCGGCTTGGCAACCCTTGTTTCCTTCCTTTTAGGAATTAGTTGCTACATTCCTGTCCTGCTCATCACGGTTGCAGGAATCGCACTTACCTTGGTTATTCGTGTCATTCGAAATGCTTTTGGAAAGGCAGTCGAATTACAGGACCAAGTGGATTACACCATCTAGGAGGTGCTATGATTCAAATAAATTTAGATATTATTATGGCCCAAAAACGTATTAGTGCTGGGCGATTGGCAGAGTTGATCGACCTGACTCCTGCCAATTTATCCATTTTGAAAAATAATAAGGCCAAGGCTGTCCGCTTTTCCACCTTAAACGCCCTCTGTCGAGAGCTGGGATGTCAGCCTGGTGATATTTTAGAATATATTCCAGATGAGGAGATAAGTGAATGAATCACCTAACTAGCAATGTCAATACCGTTCGATCGGACCTATTAACGAGTCCGCCAAAACAGACCGTCCATAGTTTACTAACAACGTTAAATAATTTTCAGCTCACCGGCTATAAAATTGGAGTCTGGCTAAGCTATCTACTAGCCTATATGTATCAGACAATTTTAACAGAGGACAAGACTGTTTATTTTTTCCCACTCGCCTTATCATTTGTAGCCTATATCGAATGGATGCACTATTGTAACAACAGCCTACAGCCAATAGCTTTTAGGCAGACTGAATCATTCGTCTTTCTATTTGCCACCTTAACTCAAGCTCTAGCTCTGACGTTTTGGGGATTTGAAGAAACTGAATTTGGTCTTGCCCAATTTCTGATGGTACATATTTCCTTCGTCTTTTATGTTTTAGCTCGAAATGGTTGGTTGACACAAGGTCGGTTGGGAATCCTAGTTTGGTACGATGCCTTGACTGGATTTGTTTTCCTTCCCTTCCGTCACTTCCTCCTTAGACTAACTACCTTATTCTATCAACCTGTACAGACGGTTAAAAAATGGAAGAAACATCGCCTCAATCAATTACAGACAGTTGGAGTCCTTACTATCAGCATTAGCCTCTCCTTTGTCCTCGTCGGATTCGTTGGCGGGCAACTCTCTCAAGTATCCTCGACTTTTTCAGCTGTAACCCACGATTTTAACCAGGCCTTTGTCAACATTTTACAGTCTCTAAACCAAGTAAACATATCCACAATCTTCTGGCGTTGGATTCTGTCTCTTCCTGTAGGAGCTTGGCTCTTTGGACTGGTGGCGGGCAGCCTACTGAGCACCCCTCGAAAACGCTTAAACTATGCGATCTTCCAAGCACATTTAAGACCATTTCGAGTATTTCCGCCACTGGCAGCCTACATTATCATTGGAAGCCTATGTCTTATGTATGGTCTCTTCTTTGTCGTCAGTATTTCCGAAATTGGAAATCTGCTATCCTTACAGACCATCTCTCCGCAAGAAGCTTCCTTAACAGCCGTCTCTGGTTTTTGGCAATTAGTCCGTGTTTCCTTGCTAAACTTCGTAGTATTGGGAGGGTTTTACTTGGTCGGCGAACAGCCTCTATGGGAAGCCACCATTACTCGCTGGATGATTTCCTGCCTCTTCACCTTCGCAGGACTATTCGCTCTACTAGCTTCTTGGAAACTCTTTGCTATCTACATTTTCATGTATGGACCAACTCCCCTACGGCTCCTATCTGGCTGGTTTATTCTGGTCCTCTTGGTTTGGTGTGGCCTAGCTCTCATACGATTCTTTAGGCCCATTCAAGCCATTCGATACGGTCTGCTCTATGCTTTTGTAAGTTTTACAGTAACAGTCTATATTTATGCACTTGTCCTGTAAGGGCATTAAAAAACTGCTGGCTCAGCCAACAGCTTTCTTGATAAAGTCTGCATCTGCAGGCTTTTTTACATATATCCATAAAATTCTCTGCGAACGACTGCAGAATGGACCCAGTTAATCAAAGTGGTAAAATCAAAAACTGGTAGTCCTGTTTCTCTATGAAGAACAGCTGCATAGGGAGGTAGGTCACTACATTCCAGCAAAATAGCACCAATTTCTGGGTGGTTAGCTTGCAAATCCTGAACGACTGCTACTAAGTCTGACTTCAAACGCCCATTGTCCAAAAAAGGCTTGTTGTAGCGAATTGGAGCGAAACTATCCAGACTACCTATCTCTTTGACGATACAGTCTGAAATGGAAGCGTTGGCTTTGGCGAAAAAGTCTACACTCGCTCCCTCGCCATCTGCTACTAGTACCGCAATTTTCTGGTCTGGTTTGAGTCCCATTTTAATCAAAGGAATTTGAAGCACACTAGACAAATAAACAGGAACTGCTACAGCATCTCGCACCTGCTCCTGAAAATGGTTAAAGTAACCACAGGCACCTACAATGGCCCGCACACCCTTTTTCTCTAACTTTTTAGCTGCCTCAATGACCATTCCCAACAGTTTCTCCTCACCATGGAACAGATCCTCAATTTCCAAAACAATATCCTCATAGACAACTGGAAAAGAAAAAGTAGTCGCGTTGGCTACATTACCCGGCAACTTGACGTAGTTAAAATCGATAGTGATAATCCCAATCGAAAATCCTGCTACAGAGGCATTTTGTACCTGATAGAACTAATCCAATTGCCCAGCTTGTTCAATACTTGCTCTAAAGTGTGTCATTTATACCTCCTGTTTACCATTTACTATTAGTATACCAAAACCAAATTCTCTCGGCCAATACCAATAAATTATGACTATCTATAAGAATAGACTATCACGAGGATAGCCTATCTGAATATTATTTTTCTTTTAAAACCATGTTCAAAATGAGTGCAGCTAAGGTCCCTGTTGAAATACCTGATGAGAAGACCATTTGAAGAGCTGATGGAAGATGGCTTAACAACTCTGGACGTACCGTCACACCAATCCCCAGCGCAAAGGCAATGGAAATAATCAAGAGCTCACGGTCCCCAATTTTAACCGTTGCAAGAGTCTTAATCCCTTGGGCAGCAACCAAACCGAACATGATAATCCCAACACCACCAAGAACAGGCTGGGGCATAATGGAAATCAAGGCTGATAATTTTGGAAAGACACCAAGTAAGGCAAGAATAACACCCGCAATGATCATGACATGACGACTAGCAACTTTTGTCAAAGTAATGAGGCCAACGTTTTGTGAGAAGGCTGTATTTGGACCAGCCCCAAACACACCGGCAATCAAGGAACCAACGCCATCTGCTAAAACACCATTTGCTGCCCGCTCAGAAGAAATTTTTTGGTTAGACGCTTCTCCAATTGCCATCATAATCCCTACCGTACCAATCAAGGATACAACATAAGCAGGAATAAAGGCTAGAATAGAAGATAGGTCAAATTTTACACCGTAATGGAAAATTTTAGGAAGAGCAAACCAGGCTGCTTCTCCAACAGCAGACATATCTACTTTTCCAAGCAAAATACAGAGGACATATCCAAAGACCATACCGAAAAAGACTGACGCTGTTTTCAGCATTCCTTTACCATAATGATTCAATGCCAAAGTAAAGACCAAGACGATAAAGGCAATACCGATATTTTCAACAGAGGCATAATCTGTAGCGCCAGCACCACCAGCTGCCCAGTCCATACTCACTGGCATGAGGGTAATACCGATGAGGGAAACAACGGTCCCTGTAATCAATGGCGGAAAGAAACGCATCAAGGGTTTCACAAAACGACTTAAAATGATTTCAACAAATGAACCCGCAATGGTTGCACCCACGATACCAGCAATTCCCAATTGGCTACCAACACTGATAGCTGGATTGGCAAAGGTAAAGTCCGTTCCCATCATACCAGAGACACGTGAACCTACTGGGCCCAAACCTTTAGATTGCAAAATAGTTGCAATCCCAGCAACAAAGATAGAGGCTGATACCATAATAGAAGTATCTTCTACTGATAGCCCCAAAGCACTTGCAACGACAAGAGGCACTGCGATGATGCCTGCAAAAGCTGCTAAGATATGCTGAAAAGCAAGCAACACAGCCATCCCTTTTGGTGGTTGTTCATCAATTCCATAGAGCATTTCTGATGAATGTTCATTTGTTGTTTTCTGAGACATTGTTTCTCCTTTTTTTGTTCCTAAATAATATTTTTTAGTCTATCAGAAAAATCCACTTATTTCAATACAATTAATGATATTTTTTTGTTTCTGTTCGTCTTTTGGTTATTTTACCTGTTTTTTTACATGTTTTTATAACAATAATTCGTTTATTGTTTTGCTTATGATAAAAAAATGCTATAATACACCAAGGAATCATTTGGAGGAAGAATCATGAAAATTTTGGAAGAACGTATTTTAAAAGATGGTCAGGTGTTAGGAGAAAATATTTTAAAAGTTGATTCATTCCTGACCCATCAGGTTGATTTTAAATTGATGAAAGAAATGGGACAAGTGTTAGCAGAAGCATACCGTTCTAAGCAAATTACAAAAGTTGTCACTATTGAGGCATCCGGCATTGCTCCAGCTGTTTATGTCGCTGAAAGTTTAGATGTGCCAATGATTTTTGCTAAAAAACATAAAAATATTACGATGACAGAAGGAATCTTGACATCTGAAGTCTACTCCTTCACCAAGCAAGTAACCAGTACCGTTTCTATTGCTAGCAAGTTTTTGTCGCAGGAAGACCGGGTTCTAATCGTTGATGATTTTTTGGCCAATGGGCAAGCAGCAAAAGGCTTGATTGATATTATCCAACAGGCTGGTGCTCAGGTAATTGGCGTTGGTATTATCATCGAAAAATCCTTCCAAGACGGACGTCAACTCTTGATAGATGCAGGTGTCCCTGTTACTTCACTCGCTCGTATTGAAAAATTCCAAGATGGTCAGGTTGTTTTTGCAGCTGCGGATATTTAAAAGGACTTGCTTCCAATCGGGGGCAAGTCTCTTCTATTTTATCTATAATTCCACACCAAACACTTCTAATTGCTTCAATTCGTCAGCTGTTAATCTACGGTATTTTCCAATCGCTAGTTCGGAGTCCAACCATAAGGGCCCCATTGATATCCGTTGCAAATCCGTCACCATCTTACCACAAGCCTGCACCATCCGTTTGACCTGGTGAAACTTTCCTTCTCGGATGGTAATGTCAACCAGTGAAGTTTCTTTGGCCTCATCTGTCGATAGGATAGTCAACTGGGCTGGCTGACAGGTAAAATCTTTTAAATCAATTCCTGCCGCAAATCGCGCGACATCCTCTTGGGTCATGATTCCGTCAACCTGTGCACGGTAGAGTTTATCAACATGTTTTTTAGGAGAGAGCATGGCATGGGCTAATTTGCCATTGTTGGTCAAAAGTAGCAAGCCATGGGTATCGATGTCCAAGCGTCCAACTGGAAAAACTTCCTTATGTTGAGCTATTTCATCCAATAAATCTAAAACCGTCCGATGGTGGTCATCTTCAGTTGCTGAGATAACTCCTTTGGGTTTATTGAGAAGGTAGTAAACAAATTGTTCATGGTGGAGAATGTCGCCAGCTACTGCTACCTGATCCACCTGTTCATTTATTTGTTGTTTAGGAGACGTCTCTACTTGGCCGTTGACTGTGACTTGCTTGTTTTTCAAAAGTTTCTTGACTTCTGTCCGACTACCAACACCACAGTCTACCAAAAATTTATCTAATCGCATGCTAATTTCTTTTCCATTCTGACACATTCATACTGTTTTCCATCACAAACTTGAATACTATGACCGTTTACAGAAAATCCAACTGCTCGAAAGAGAGCTTGAGCTCGTTGGTTACATATGGCTACAGTCAGGCTAAGTTGCTCTGGATGATAATGTTCAACAATGTAATCTTCAATCGTCTGATAGAAAGCTCTGCCATTTCCCCTCCCCATCAAAGACGGCTTCATCCCTAATTGAAGGCTGAGTTCCTTACCAACTTGCTCCACTTGAAAGTAACCCATGAGGGCTGCATTGCGAATGACTGAAAAAAAGCGGTCTCCACGCGCCTCGGGGGAAATCATCTCTGCATAAGCCTCAGGAGTTGCACTGATAGAATAGGCCTCCAAAGGTGGTTGATAGCGCCATTGATTGGCAATTTCCAATGCCAGATCCTGGGGCAAGGGCATGATGTAAAAGTAATCCATCTTGCGAAAATTTTTAGCAAGATTTTTAATTCGTCGGTTCTGAGTAGCAACATCGTCTGTCTGATAGACATAGTCAGCATAACCTAATTGATAAGAAGGGATCATTTCATTAAAAATCAATTGGACATCTTCAGGGAAACGCAACATTAATTGATTGAGCTGATTGTTTTCTAACATAAAACCATTATACCAAAAGGAGCGGAAATCCACTCCCTATTTCTTTATTTGTTGATAGATTAAACCTGCGCTTATCAAGGCGCAACCGATGGCGTAGATACCAAAGGCACCAGTTGGTGTTGGGTTGAGTTTTTCCAGAAAAGTTGGTAAGATTGCCGATGTTGCCCCACCAATATTACAGCCCATCAAAACAATCGTCATTACTGTATTAAGAAGAGCTTTGGGTGCTCTATCCGTTACTTGGCTGAAAACTATGGTCAGAACGATACTATAGAAAAATCCTGATACCATACCGCCTAGGCCCAATACCCAAAGATTATCCGCAAAGGCAATGCCGATAACTGCGAGTCCAAAGATTACATAGGAAACTGCTAAAAGCCAGTCCTTCAAGCGGCCAACCAAGCTACTAAAAACCGTTCCTGCCACAATCCCCATTATTTGCATCAAACTGAGAATCAGACTAGCTTGCTGAGCAGTCCCAATTCCCTTGTCCAAAACAATCTGTGGAATCCGAATGGTCAAGAAAGTATTGACATTGATAACAAAGAAAGCTAAAAATGCGAGGTAGATCCCCATTTGCCACATTTTCTTATCCAGTTTGACCTTAGAACCACTATCATTTTTCAACTCGCTATGGGCCACAAACTCTTCTTGAGGTACAAACAATAAAAAGAGGGCTAAAACGACCAAAGCAAAGAGATAGACCATAAAGGCTGGTTGCCAGCCAAATTGAGTCAACCATCCTACCAATAGGGTCAAGCCTGCACTCCCCAACACTTCTGCCGAGCCACGCAATCCCATCATCTGCACACGTTCTTGACCAGTGAAAAAATTACCAATAATGTTAATGGCCCGTGCATTTATCAGACCGATCCCTAATCCCAGCAAAATTCTAGCCAAGAAAATCATTGGGAAGGCCGATAAAAACATAGGCATGGAACCACCGATAGCAAGGAGTAATAACCCAAGAATGATAATATTCCGTTCAGAAATAAATCGAACAATCAGACCATTCATCAAGAGAGCTGCCATAATAGCAAATGAGGTAACTGTAATTAAGTTTTCTACTTGACTGGCCGCAATCCCTTCTTGGGCAAAATGGTCAATCATCTGTGGAATAGCAGGGGATACTGCAAATGTTGATACCAGCATGGTGGATAAAGCCAATAGGCTAGCTTTTTCTAAAATTCTTTTCATCATTCTCCCTTTCAACGTTCGTCTTTTACTAGTATAGCAGATTTGCAACAGAATAGATAGGCGAGTGAGGCTTTTATTCTCTTTCATTTCATGCTATACTTATTTTAATAATACCCAAAGGAGAGAAGTATGTCTGTAATTGAAAACCTTACAAAACCTGCCCATTTGATTGACATGGATGACATCATCCGTGAAGGGCATCCAACCCTACGCCAAGTTGCAGAGGAAGTCCAATTTCCACTTTCTGATCAAGAAGTGATTTTAGGTGAAAAAATGATGCAATTCCTCAAACATTCTCAGGATCCTGTCATGGCTGAAAAAATGAAACTCCGTGGCGGAGTTGGTCTTGCAGCTCCCCAATTGGATGTTTCTAAACGCATCATCGCTGTTTTAGTACCAAACCCAGAGGATGAGGAAGGAAATCCACCTGCCCAAGCCTACTCTCTAAAAGAAGTATTGTACAATCCTAAAATCGTGGCTCATTCTGTCCAAGAAGCCGCCCTTGAAGGAGGAGAAGGTTGCCTATCTGTTGACCGCGAAGTCCAAGGTTACGTAATCCGCCACGCGCGTGTAACTGTAGATTATCTGGACAAAAATGGCAATTCCCACCGCATCAAGCTCAAGGGCTATAATGCCATCGTGGTCCAACACGAAATCGACCACCTCAACGGTGTCATGTTCTACGACCGCATTGACCCAGAACACCCACTGGCTGTTAAAGAAGGCATGCTGGTGATTGAATAAACTTAAGAAACTGACTGAAATTTTCAGCCAGTTTTTTCTTTTTTTCATGAAAATAGCAGAGCTAACTGCCTAAAAATTTCCTGCCCATCCAAAATCAGGTCTTGAAAGAGGAGATAGTCCAGCAGAGCCAGCAAACCAGCTAGTAGGATGAAAACCACTAAGCGATTTGAAAACCGAACTTGCAAGAGATGATTGAGACTAACCAAGACAATTTCCAAGACAAGCAAGCCAAGCACCATAAATAAGAGATACTTAGCATTAGGAAGGAACCAAGCCCATAAATCCTGGTTACTCAAGCGATTAAGGAAAATCCCCCTCTCCGAATGCGAAAGCAAGATAAGGCCATCTTCCAGATAACCGATTCCTCCGACCAGACTATTGACTAGGAAAAGACTAGCTAGAAAGAGCATTGTAAAACAAAGAGTCTGCCCCAGTCCCAGCAACCACTTGGTGAGTAGAACCTTGCGCAAATCCACAGGCTGGATCTGATAGAGACGCCAGTTTTTCCCTGCAACCTCCACCGCCTTACCTCGACTGCCCAGCCAAACCGCCAGCAAGAGCACCAACAAATAGGCCGGACCATCAAAGAGAGAGCGCAGACTGCCAATACCTGACAGATCTCTGGAACGGTCCCAAGAAGGATCGTCTACTGGAACCAAGGCATCATTGGTATCAAAACGATTTTCCAAGCTGGTCAAAATGACATCCTTGCCCCGCTTGGTAGCAGGCACCCCAGCCTCCATCAGCTGCTGCCAGTAATACTGACTGACCTGATTGCGGGTCTGGTAACGGCGAAGATTATCTACCGTCTGACTGGCCCCAATATCACCATTGGCAAAAGCCTTCTCCTCTCTAGCCCATAGATAGACCTGCTCTGCCTCCAGCATAGCAAGGTGACTAGCCGGCAGAGCCTGAGGTTTTTCCTGATATACCTGCCATTGCTTGACATAGAGGTCCTTATAGACACGATATTCTTGCAAGAGACCAAGCCTCAGCTCCAACTCCTCTTGATAGCTCGTATCCTCTTTGACCAACTGCCTCAGACGGTTGATTTCCGACTGCAAACTCTCCACATAGGCCCCATCTTGCTCATAGGACTGGGCAACCAACTCCATCGAAACCCTCTCCTCCTGGGCAACCTCTTGCTTTTCTAGTCCCGTCAGTAGGGAAAAAAGCAGAGCTAGGAGCAAGTTTCCTAAGACGAGCCCTTTCCAAGAATTGAGCCGACTAAGGATGAGAACATCAAAAGACCAAACCTTGTCTAAACGCCCTGTGTCTAACTCCTTCTGATGCCCCACGGTCAAGACCAGTCTTTTCTTTTCTGTCAGCACATAATAAGCAACGAAAAGCCCAATGATCAGCAGGAGCAAGACATCCACCTCTACAAAGACCTGTGAAAATGCACCTGTGTCTAAAAAACTCGGAAAGGCAAGCAAGGGCAGAATTTGACCTGACCAACCAGCTACTGCACCTGCCTGATAGGAAAGCCCCAGAGCTAACAGTAACCCCGTCACCACAAAAGTCAGCCGACTGGCTAACAAGTGGTCCAAAAATCCAAAAAGTAGGCGAACAGCTAGGAGTAAGATTAGCCAAAAACCAAGCAAGATAAGCCCGTAAAGCCAAGAGCCTATCAACTGCCTCTGACCCAAAATCTCAACAGGAACTTGAAAACTAGATACAGCCAACTGACCTGTCAGCCCATCATAGACCAGGATAAAAAGTAAACCTATCCCCACAGCCAGCAAAAGCGAAAGCAAGGAAGCAACCAAACGCCTCATCCCCTGCAAACTCAGACTATCCCATTGCCGCAACTGCCAAACTTGATGCGCAAATGTCTTTTCCGCCAGCTGATTGGCAAGTAGAAAACCAAGCACCAAAAATACAGGAAGAAAACCAAACAAACTTTCTAAGTAGGCTTGAACAATACGCCCTGTTGACCAAGCCTTGTTTTCAGGACCATCAGGCAATTGGTAGGCAAGCAACCAGTCATTCCATCTGGCCAAACACTCGACTTCACTAAGCGTCAAGGATTGTCGCGTTTGAAAAAGCTGCCGATTGCGACTGATAAAATAGTCCAAATCCTGATACATGAGTTTGCGGTAGTTGGGGATAGCTTCAAACTTCCCCTCATCTAAGGCCTGACCGACACTTTCTATATCGGATTTCAAGCCCAGCATCCGTGGTGCTTCTTCTGACTCCTCCTCAATTTTTATATCTGCCAAGACACTAACCAATTCACTCAGTTCTTCTTTATAGGTTTCCACATAGGCCGCTTGGTGGACTTGCCTTTGCGAGATGGGAAGGTAGGCCAGACCTAAAAAACCCAGCACGAGCAAGCAGTAGAGAGGCGACCAGAGGATTTTCTTGATTTCAAAGTTCAGCCTCATATCCCCTCACCACCTTCCTCCACGTAGAGATCACGATAGAGGGTTTCCATATAGTCGCTGGCTTTTGTAAGGCCAGCCACCTGCTGGATTGGAATACGATCCAAACAATCCAGTAAATCTCGCTCGGGTAAGAAGATTTCCACCAGACCCTGCTCTGCCTTTTTCCACAAGAGTTGAGGATAATCCCGTAAAAATTCCTGAACCTGCTTGGAGTTTTCCACAGCAAGATGGTAATCATAATCCGCCGTCAACTCCACTTCTGTGGCAATCAACTTGCTGGCCTTGAGAAAATAAACCTGATTGGTCAGCTTCTCAATCTCCGACAGATGGTGGGAAGAAAGAAAAATGGCAACACCTTCTGCTTGTAGGTTTAGAAGAAATTCCCGCTGCTGGATGATATTGGTCGGGTCCAAGCCGATATGGGGTTCATCCAGCAACAAGAGCTTGGGCTTGGGAAGGACAGCCATGGCAAAGAGCAGCTTCTGCTTCATACCCATGGAATAGCCAGCCACCCGCTTTTTGACATAGTAGCCCATCCCCAGTTCTTCCACTAGGACATCCACTTCCTTTTTCCCCAGCTTGTGGGTGGCAGCCACATAAGTCAGATGGTCATAACCCGTCAACTGTGGATAAAGAGCTTGAGCATCCAACATGACAGACATATCCTGAAAAATCGCTCGGTCACTATTGGGCCGACCATTGATAGTTACCGACCCACGATCAACGGTTTCTGTATTGCTGATGATATTTAGGAGGGTGGATTTTCCCACACCATTGGGACCTACCAGGGCCACCAAGTCCCCCGCTTGCAACTCAAAGGACACATAAGACAAGACCTGGTGGGCACCGTATCGCTTACAGACATCGACTACTTTTAGCATAGAAACTCCTTTCTTTGGAGAAATGGCAGAGCAAAACAACAGCCTTTCATCAGCATATTATTGGCTAGACTACTTCTTGAAAGCCTTATACAGCAAATAAAGCCCCACAAGAACGCCTAGACTAGCAGCAGGTTTTAAAAATAGTACATGAATAAATGAATTTAGCCAGAGCCAAATCTCTCTATCTACAATCTGAATCGGGTCCATATGAAACAATAGGACACTACACGAAAGAACAATGACACTACTTAAAAATAAAGTACTTTTATCAATCTGTTTCATTAGGTTACTCCTTTTATCAACCTATTTTTATATGCAGAAAAACAATATTTCCACATTATTATGATATACTATTTTTATAATGCTAATTCATTTTGTTGCAAATAATCACATTTTTTGAAGGAGTTTGAACATGAGATGGAATTACGGAAGTGTTTATAAGAGCATTCGGAAAAGTAAACGTTTGAGTCAGGAGCAGATTTGTGGGGATTATATCAATCGAACGACCTTGGTACGTTTCGAGAAAAATCAGAACATTCCTAGCTATGAGCTCATGCGTTTCTTACTCAAACAGGTGGATATGAACTTCGAGGAGTTTGAATACCTCTGTAACTACTATCAGCCTAGCCAACGCCAACAATTGCTCTATGATATAGATAATCTCAAAAATCCGACCACTAAGACCATGGAGGATTTGATAAAGCGTTGCCACAACCATTTGAAAAAAGAACCAGATGATGGTCCTATCCGTCGAAAATGTCAACTTTTAAAAACTGTAGTAGCCGTTCGAAACAGTACTTCTTTCAATCAACTTTCCGAAGAAGCTGAAACTCTTTCTAAGCTCCTCTGGTCAGAATTGGAGCGATATGACAACTGGTACCATAATGATATTATCTTAGTCGGTACTCTCTTATCCAAGATTTCTTCACTTGATACTCTTGAAGAAACTGCCAATCTTCTTCTAAAGCGATTAGAAAAATACAAGGATTACAAGAAAATTCAACCCACTATACTGTCACATTATCGATCACTTTCTTATTTTTTCTTGGAACAAAGACAGTACAGTAAGTCTACTTTTTTCGCCACCAAACTCATGGACCTAGCTAAGAAAGAAAAACGCTATGATCAACTAGCCCGTGCCTATGTCTATCTAGGTATAGCCCAAAACAAGCAAGAACTGATGGAAAAAGGGTTACAAATCTTAGAACTGACAGACGAGCAAAACCTATTCGACAACCTCCAATCACTTATCAAACAACACCAAACTGACTGAAATCTCGGTCAGTTTTTTCTGGTACAAAAAAACGACCCTTTCGGATCGTTCTACCTTATATTAGACCAGCTTTTAATAAATATCTCTACGATGACCAAATTCAAGTGCCAGAATAACCATCCTATCATCCTGAATATCGCAAATCAGCCGATAATCACCGATACGATAACGCCACTCATTGGCATGGTCCCCTGTCAATCCCTTGCCATGCAACCTCGGATTAACTGTACCGTCTAAGTGTTTATCCACCCATGCAAATAATAATCTTTGGATTTGCTTATCCAATTTTCTGATTTGTTTCTGCGCCTTCTTAGAATACTCTACATGAAACATATTACAGACCAAGTTCCTTCTTGAAATCAGCATGACTGATGGTTTCAGGATCTTTCTGGTACTCCTCGTAGGCTTGATGGTAAATGCTCAAATCATACTCATCCTCAATATCACGCTCAAGCGCCTTCTTAAATAAACTTGAAAGACTTTGACCAGTCAATTGAGCATAGCTCTTGAAAAATACTTCTTCCTCTTTGTTTAATCGGATAGTTACTGTACTCATCAGTTCACCTCACTTCTTTGTGTTACATTGTAACACATTTTGCGAAAATTGTAAACCAATACTAGATAGATTAGAGCAAAAAACGACCCTTTCGGATCGTTCTCAATTATCTTAGTAATATTCCCCTTGTCTATAATCCCAAGAGTTGAAGTGATCAGACAAGTGCATCATAATTTTATCGATGTCCAGACCCTTACGGATGACAACTGGGCATGGGCTGATAGAACGGCTATCTGCACCTTGTTCTGGAATCAGTTTACCATCTTTGTCTACCATAGACACCATAACCCCTTGCTCATAGCGGGTTTCAATGGTCTTGTCTGGCTGGATAGAGGCCACGTAGTCATCCGCCTCGATAATCAAATCTACCTTAGACGCGATACGCTCACCGATACCTTCTACCTTACCACGATTTCCTTTACCTGATGGGTTAGCAGATGAAGCGTAGACCATACGGCCTTCTTTTTCCCACATTTCCTTAGCAATCTGCTCGCCAGCCACACCAAACTTGATAACAAAGCAAGAAGTACCACGAACGTCGGTCATCAACTCTTCACGACCATCGCCATAAGCCTGCAACTTGGCGTAAGCCTCTGGTTTCCAAGGCAGGATACAACCCAACAAAATGTCCTCATCCCAATGTTTTTGGTAGAAAGCATCAATCTCAGGAGTCAACTGAGCCAACTCACGAAGCTCCTCCATGCTACCACAAAGGACCACACCCGGCTTATTACGCTTGCGCTCTTTGGCATCAAATTTACGCTCCAAGCCAGCCTTGTCAGATGTCATGATGATGTAGCCAACCTTAGTCGGGCAGACAATCACGCCCCCCTCACCCTTGATAATGTCAAGACCTTCTTGTGAAAGTGCGCCATCCCAGTGAATTTGTTTCGTCATAATAATTTCCTCTTTTCTTTTATTTCATAGCAGAGCGACCTGCATGTTTTCTTCATATTTTGTAGGAGTCTTTCAGTTTGCTTTTAGTACTAGCTCTAACTGTCTGGGAGACAGTTAGAGGTTGGAGATAAAACGAACATTGTTCGTGTCAACGAGCCGCAGATAGATTCAACAGTCAGAGTAGTGACTGTTGAAGTTTTAAAATCATACTTACGATAGTAAGTAACGCTTGTAAAGTACGGCAAAGCGAGTTCAAATAATGATGAAATTATTTGAAGTTGGAAATAGGGAAACGGAGTTTCCTCGTTCGTCGCAGTAATAAAAGATAAAATGGAAGACTCTAGTTTTGCCAGTAGCTTGGTCTATTCAGTTCATACTCAGCAATCAAATCCTGATACTGCAATGTAATACCAATATCATCCAAACCATTGAGCAACTTGTGTTTCCAGTCCTGTTCGATGTCAAATGGGAATTCCCCAAAAGGCGTCCGTATCAACTGGTCTGCCAAGTCAACCGTGATTTCTTGGTCAGGAGCCAGCTGAGCCAGTTGGTCCCTGACTTCTTTGGGCTGGATAATGGGCAGAATGCCGTTGTTCAAGTCATTGTTGTAATGAATATCTCCAAAGGAGCCTGCAATGATGACCTTGAAGCCATAATCTGCCAGAGCCCAAGCAGCGTGTTCCCTAGAGGAACCTGCTCCGAAGTTATCCCCAGATATGAGGATACTAGCTCCTTGATACTCAGGCTGATTGAGAATGAAGTCAGGATTATCCGTGTAGTTATCATCCAAATACCGCCAAGCATAGAGCAGATACTTGCCAAATCCTTTTTTGTCAATCAGCTTGAGAAACTGCTTGGGCAGGAGTTGGTCAGTATCAATATTATCATTCATGAGCGGAACGGTTGTTCCTGTCCATGTGGTAAATTGGTGCATTAAACTCCCTCCTTGAGAATGTCTAGCTGTCTAGTGTCGACAAATCGTCCAAAAAGCGCAGCTGCGGCAGCCATAGCAGGACTACACAAGTGGGTCTTGGCCCCAAAGCCCTGTCGGTCTTCAAAGTTTCGATTACTTGTAGAGGCGCAGTGGACACCAGCAGGTACCTTGTCTGGATTCATACCCAGACACATGGAGCAACCTGGATCTCGCCATTCAAAGCCTGCCTCCATGAAAATTTTGTCTAGCCCAAGCTTTTCTGCAGCTCGCTTGACAGGGCGACTACCTGGAACGACAATGGCCGTAACCTGCTCTGCTATATTCCGCCCCTTAACAATCCTAGCTGCCAGCTGCAAATCGCTGAGGCGAGCATTGGTACAAGAGCCTAGGAAGACATAGCCAACGGGAATGTCCGCAGCCTTTTGCCCTGGAGCCAAGTCCATGTAAGCGTAGGCCCGCTCGTCGTTGTGGTCACGGATGGCTGGGAAGGTTTCGTCAAAGCTAACCCCCATAGCAGGCGTGGTCCCCCAAGTGACCATCGGTGCTAAGTCCGACACATCAAGGACTAGATGCTTGTCATAGACGGTGTCGGCATCTGAGTAGAGCTCCTTCCAGTCTGCCACCGCCGCCTCAAAGTCCGCTGGTGCACACTCACGACCTCGCAGGTAGTCAAAAGTGGTCTGGTCTGGAGCCATAATGCCCATCTTAGAGCCGAACTCAATGGACATATTACAAATGGTCATCCGCTCTTCCATGCTGAGTCGGTCGATGACTGGACCAGCAAACTCCACCACATGACCCAAACCACAATCCACGCCGTAGCGGGCAATCAGAGCCAGGATAAAGTCCTTGGCATAGACACCTGCTTGGGCCTGACCGACAAACTCCACTAGGAGTCGCTTAGGTTTGACCTGCCAGATTGTTTGGGTAGCGAGAACGTGCTCCACTTCGGAAGTGCCGATCCCAAAGGCAATGGCTCCAAATGCTCCGTGGGTCGCCGTATGGCTATCCCCACAGACAATGAACTTACCTGGCTGGGTCCGACCTGTTTCTGGTCCAACCATGTGGACAATGCCCTGATGTTCCGAACCGTGGGCTACGTGGGGAATGTCGAAATCTTCTATATTCTTCGCCAAGGCATCCATCTGAGCCTTGGAAATGACATCACGGATATTGTGAATATCGACGGTTGGTACGTTGTGGTCAAAAGTCGCAAAGGTCAAGTCTGGGCGCCGAACAGGTCGCCCTGTATCCCTCAGTCCTTGAAAGGCCTGGGGACTGGTCACCTCATGAACATAATGTTGGTCGACATAGAGGAGCTGGGGCTGACCTTCCTGCCCTGTAATCACATGGCGATCCCATAGCTTGTCAAAAATGGATTTGCCACTCATGTTGACCTCCTTTCAAGCTGTTCAATAATAGTCGCGGTTATTTCTTTGGTAGAGGCGCTACCACCTAGGTCTTTAGTGAAAATCCCCTTGGCAAAGACTTCTTCAACGGCTTGGCGAATGCCCTGACCTGCTTGGATCAAATCAAAACTTTCTTCCAGCATCATGGCAACAGATAGAATCATACTGACAGGATTGGCAATGCCCTGACCTGCAATATCGGGTGCCGAACCATGGATAGGTTCGTAGAGACTGGGACCTGCCACCGCATGACTAGCAGAAGGCAGAACCCCTAGCGTTCCTGTTAATACGCTGGCCTCATCCGACAAAATATCTCCGAAAAGATTTTCCGTCACCAAGACGTCAAATCGACTAGGATTGGTAATCAAAAGCATGGCTGCACTATCCACCAACTGGTGCTCCAAGGTCACATCTGGGTAGTCCTTAGCCACCTCATCCGCTACCTTCCGCCACAATTTTGACGTCGCCAGTACATTTTGCTTATCAATGCTGGTGACTTTTTTCCGTCTTTTTCGGGCTAGGTCAAAGGCAGAGCGGACAACCCGCTCAATCTCTTCTGCCTGATAGGTATTGCTATCGCTGGCTTGGTCTGTCTCCAGAATATGCTCTCCAAAATAAATCCCACCTGTCAACTCTCGTACCATGACCAAATCCACACCGTCCAGCCGGTCGGCTTTCAGAGGAGAACAGTCTTTCAGGCTATCAAAAATTTTGACCGGACGGATATTGGCAAAGAGACCCAATTCCTTCCGAAGTTGAAGCAAGCCTTGTTCTGGTCGAACAGCTGCATCATCATATTGAGGGCTACCGATAGCTGCTAACAAAATCGCATCCGCCTGACGGCAGGCTTGTAAGGTAGCATCTGGTAGAGGATGGCCAGCCGCATCAATCCCAGCGCCACCAAAAGCTCTCTCCTCAATCTCATAATCAAATCCTACTTGCCCAGCAACAGCCTCGAGGACTGCTAGGCCAGCCTCCATGATTTCAGGACCGATTCCATCACCAGCCAAGGCTACAATTTTTTTCGTCATATTTCCTCCTAGCTAGTTGGCAACTCTTTCTCAGATAGTTTCTTATCAATCTGTCCGCTATTTTCTTTCTGTACCATGACATTGGCATGAATATAGGCAATTGCAGAAGCCTTCAATACGTCAAAGTCAATACCAGAGGCGTTAAAGACGGTTTCTGTTGCCTTGTTTTCTACGGCGACAAGCACACGCGCTTGGGCATCAATTCCATCGGTAATAGCGTCAATATGATAGCGTTCTAAGCTGATTTCCTGCTGGAAGAATTGGTCAATGGCATTAAAGACAGCCTCAACCGAACCCTTGCCTGACTCAACAACAACCACTTCTTCCTCATCTTGATTGATAAAGGTAACTTGAGCCTGAATGCTTCCGTCAGACTGACTATCCAAACGCAAATCTTTAAATTGGAAACCATCACGATTGCTGATTTCTGTCCCAGCTACCAAAGCACGAATATCTGCGTCCGTGATTTTTTCTTTCTTGTCCGCCAGATTTTTAAAGCGAGCAAAGAGACCAGCAACGTCACTCTCTTCAAAATACAAGTCTAATTCTTTCAGCTTTTCCACAAAGGCATGGCGACCAGATAGTTTACCCAGTGGCAGAGAATTTTTCTTGACCCCTACCAACTCAGGTGTAATGATTTCATAAGTCAATGGATTTTTCAAGACACCATCTTGGTGAATACCTGACTCGTGAGAGAAGGCATTGCCACCGACCACCGCCTTATTGCGTGGAATGGCAATCCCTGAAAAGCGAGAGACTAATTCCGAAGTATTGAGCGTTTCCTTTAGGACAATTGGACTGGTCACATCATAGAAATCTTTCCGAATTTCAAGGGCAACAGCTACTTCTTCAAGGGCCGCATTTCCTGCCCGCTCACCAATACCGTTGATAGTTCCCTCGACACGACCGGCACCGTTTTTAATAGCTGAAAGGGTATTGGCAACAGCCATACCTAGGTCATTATGGCAATGGGGACTGAAAATAATCTCACGGTCCGATTTGACGTTTGTTGTCAAGTAACGGAAAATTTCTCCGTAGTGCTGAGGTGTCGTAAAGCCGACTGTATCTGGAATGTTGATGTAGGTCGCACCAGCATCTACCGCTGTCTGCACTACTTCTAGCAAATAATCCAACTCTGTCCGCGTTGCATCCTCTGGCGAGAACTCCACCACCTCAAAACGCTCACGGGCATAGCTGACATGTTCAGTAATTTGCGACAAAATTTCTTCTTTGGTCTTTTGAAGTTTATATTTACGGTGAATGGGACTGGTCGCAATGAAAACATGAATCTGCGGATACTTGGCATCTTTCAGAGCCTCATAACAAGCATCAATGTCTGACTTGACTGACCGAGCCAAACCTGTCACAGCCGTCTTGGTCATAGCCGCTGCAATCTGACGAACCGCTTCAAAAGAATCAGGACTGGCCGCTGGAAAACCCGCTTCAATGGCAGAGATCCCCCATTTCTCCAACTGCTTGGCAATGGTCACTTTTTCCTTGATAGAAAAATTCACACCAGGCGTCTGTTCACCATCCCGTAAAGTCGTATCTAAAAATTCAATCACACGCATAAGAATACCTTTCTAAACAACCTTCAACTTAAAAATATAAAATAACTCGGTAGCTAATTCATTAGTCTAAAGTTCTTGACAGTCCATTCAACTTACTTTTAGTACAAGGCAACGAGCTGAAGACAGTACTACAGTACGGCAAAGCGAGTTAACGCAGTAATAAAAGAAAAGGGAATGGACTGTGGTAAAAAGAAAACACCTCGAGGACTACTACCTGCGAGATGTTGTCAACAGCGCCCGCTTGGTAAGCCAAACAGGACTAATGCTACCTAGTGCACTAGCCCAACCGTCGCAACAACAAAGTAAAGTTTGTAGTGACTGGTTTCATTTGACTTTGTCCTTTCAGTGTTCTGGAACCTGTATTCACAGTTCAGCACTTCCATCTAAGGCTAGTATTTCAGCTACTCATCGTTAGTTTTTTTCAAAATACGTCAGTATTCCCTCAAAAAACTGCCTTGATTAGCGAAAAACTATCTCTTATATACAAGCACTTCACTTGTGAATACAGGTTCTTGGTTGTTTACAATAATACCTTACTTTTTTTCACTTGTCAATAGAAAAATGGAAATTTTCTGAAAAATCCGAACAATACGGCAATTCATGCAAATTCACATAATAAATAAAGCCAAGCTCTTTTTCAAAGCTCGGCTATATTTATTAACTCCGTCTTGAACTTGAAAAAATGGCCACCAACAATACTGCTCCAAAGACTGACGGTACCAGGGCCATGCCAGCAAATTGTGGCCCCCAATCACCAAAGAGCAACTGCCCAATCCACGAACCAGCAAGCCCAAGGATAATATTTCCCAGACAACCACGACGATCGTCTGACGAAGTAAGTGCTCCTGCAATCATACCAATTATGGCACCTGCGATAATACTTGTTAACATCTTATTTTCCTCCAATATTTACAAAATAAGACTGGTTGCCCAGTCTTATAAGATGACTATTAGATAGCCCACTCACCGTCGCGGAAGATAGGGACGCGAGTTCCATCTTCACGAATGCCATCAATGTTCATTTTGTTTGAACCAATCATGAAGTCAACGTGGACATCAGAACGGTTGAGACCTGCTTCTTTCAACTCTTCTTGGCTCATTTCTGTACCACCTTCAATTGAGAAAGCATAGGCTTGCCCGATTGCCAAGTGGTTTGAAGCATTTTCATCAAAGAGAGTATTGAAGAAAGTTACACCTGATTGAGAGATTGGGCTCTTGTCTGGAACAAGGGCAACTTCACCCAGACCGCGTGCACCAGCATTGTCAAAGACCAGTTTCTTCATGACTTCATCGCCTTTTTCAGCAGTCACATCTACAATCTCACCATCTTTAAAGGTTACTTTGATACCTTCGATAATATTGCCGTTATAGCTAAGCGGTTTTGTAGAAGTTACATAACCATCGGCCACACGATAGTCAGGTGCTGTAAAGACCTCTTCTGTTGGCATGTTGGCAATAAACTTCTCACCTTGGGCATTGATCGAACCAGCCGCTTCCCATAAGTGGTTTTTCGGCATACCGAGAACGAGATCGGTTCCTGGTGCTGTGTAGTGCAATTTGACAAATTGCTCGTCATTAAGAACCTTAGCTTTTGCTACCAAGCGTGCTTCATGCTCTTCCCAGGCTTTGATTGGATCTTCTTCGTAGATACGGCAAGTCTTGAAAATTTGGTCCCAAAGTAGATCTACTGCTTCTTCGTCAGACGTTGCATTCGGGAACACTTTTTTGGCCCATTCCAAACCAGATGCTGCACCAAGTGTCCAGCTGATTTTGTTAGCTTGAGTGGCTTGACGCATTGGGTTCAATGCTTGGCTGATTGCGCGTGCACTGCGAGACAATTTCTCAGGGTCAACACCATCGTATGCACCAGGATCATCAGACAAGACAACCAAACGACTAGATTTGTGCTCTAATAAATAATTCATTTCAGTAACACGTTGTGGGTGAACTTGTTCCAAGCGTTCTACATCTACATTGACCAAACGTTCGCGAGCAATGACATCATCTGACCAGTTCACTAAGACTTCTGCTGCACCGAGTGCATAAGCTTCTTTAACGATCAAACGGGCTAACTCAGCCTGATCAACAGCAATTGTCAATTGGACTGTATGACCTGGTTGGACATTGATACCAGTTGATACCAAAAGTTTCGCGTATTTCGCAAGATTTTCTTTAAAATTAGGTAATACCATGTTCATCTCCTTAGGTTATTATACTAGATTATTGTATCATATTTTGGTAAAGGGCAGATAAAAAAACTTCCTGCAAAACAGGAAGTTAGTGGGAAGGTTGTGTCATATTCACTGAAGCTTTACACTCAACTAGGCAAGCTGACAAGGGATATTTCCAATTTTCGCAGAATAAAGTTTTCATTTTGCTTTTAGTACTAGCTCTAACTATCTGGGAGATAGTTAGAGGTGGGAGATAAAACGAACAGAGTTTGTGTCAACAGCTGCAGGCTACTTCAACAGTCAGGGTAGTGACTGTTGAAGGTTGGAAATCTTACTTACGATAGTAAGTAACACTCGTAAAGTACGCCAAAGCGAGTTCAAACAATCCAGTGGATCGTTTGAAGTTGGAAATAAGGAAACGAAGTTTCCCCATCTGCCGACGTAATAAAGCAAACTATAAGTATGTATACTCAATGAAAATTGAAGTCAGACTAGGCGACGCAGATGTAGATCGAACTTAAGTTCATCACATCAAGTCAACAACGTCTGATCCCATCGCAGGGTAAAGTTTTCAGTTTGCATTTAGTACTAGGCAACGAGCCGCAGACATAACTGGAGTTAGGCAAGGCGAGTTAACGACGTAATAAAGCAAACTGTAAACTTTATTAGTTACCAAAAACCTTTACACGGTCCCCATCCGCCATGTAATCTTTTTCCCCTGCTGGAGCTGCGATGCTACCGAATGGAGCTTGTGCACGAAGTTTCCAGTTAGCTGGGATACCGTATTTTTCAGCAACTTGTGCATCTACCAATGGGTTGTAGTGTTGCACGTTCATACCGATATTTTTCTCAGCAAATGCCAACCAAACTGCGTACAAGTTGATACCATGAGCTTGTTCAGACCAGATTGGGAAGTTTTCTGCATAGAGTGGGAAGCTTTCTTGCAAGCCTTTAACTACGTCTTGGTCTTCGAAGAACAAGATCGTACCTGCACCTGCAGCAAAGCTAGCCAAACGACCTTTAGTGCCTTCAAACGCTTCTGCTGGCGTTACTTTTTCCAATTCGATGTAGGCAATTTCGTTCCAGAAAGCTTCTGATTCAGCACCAAAAAGTACTACTGCACGACTTGATTGTGAGTTGAAAGCTGATGGTGATTCCTTCATAGCTTTCTCAACGAGAGCTACTACTTCTTCATTTGATACTGGCAATTCTTTACCGAGTGCATAAATAGTACGACGAGTTTCTTGAAGTTTTGCAAAATTTGACATTGAATTCCTCTTTTCTGTTTATTACTATCTAGTAATTTTTATCACTATGTAGAGATTATAAACCTATTCAAAAAAATAATCAAGGGTTTTGAATTCTTTTTTTGTAAAAAATCACTGTCTCTCAAAATAACGAGAAACAGTGACCTTCCTTATTAAAACAAATCATCAAATAAACTCAACTGGTTATCCTCTGGCATTTTACCCAGGATTCCCATTTCATCCATTTTTTCAACAAGCGTACCTGACAATCCTCCGCGTTTTCGGAGTTCAGTCTTGGAGAGAAATTCTCCTTCAGCACGTGCTGCAACGACCTGCTTAGCAACGTTTTCACCCAGACCATCCATGGCAATAAATGGAGGGATAAGGGTATCCCCCTCAATCAAGAACTCTGTAGCATGAGATTTGTATAAATCTAATTTACCAAACTTGAAACCACGTTCCAGCATTTCATTGACCAATTCAAGCGTGGTATAAAGATCCTGTTCAACGTTTGAAGCTTCGTTGTTCTTCTTTTTGAGGGCAATCTCTTCCATCTTGGACTTGACTTTATCCAATCCACCTGACATGGTCGCCAAATCAAAGGCCTTGGCCCGGATAGAGAAATAGGCACAGTAATAGTAGATTGGATAATGAACCTTGAAGTAGGCAACCCGCAAGGCCATCATAACATAGGCAGCCGCGTGGGCTTTGGGGAACATGTACTTGATTTTACCACATGATTCAATGTACCAATCAGGTACCTTGTTGTCCTTCATGGCTTGGATGTAGCCATTTCGCTCTTCCTCTGAAATCTTGAGCCACATCCCTTTCCGTACCCGTTCCATGATGTTAAAGGCCATTTTCGGTGGCAAACCAGCATGCATGAGGTACACCATAATGTCATCCCGACAACCGATAACCGTAGATAGGTCAGCAATCCCGGATTTGATTAAGTCTTGCGCATTGCCCAACCACACATCTGTACCATGTGATAGACCAGATAACTGAAGTAATTCCGAAAAAGTTGTTGGGTGGGTTTCTTCAACCATCCCTCGAACAAAGTTAGTCCCAAATTCCGGAATTCCTAACATACCAGTCGGTGTCCCAATCTGTTCAGGGGTAACACCTAAAATTTCTGTTCCTGAGAAAAGAGCCATGACTCCTTTATCATCTGCGGGAATCGTCTGTGGATCAATGCCTGACAAGTCCTGCAACTTCCGAATCATCGTCGGATCATCGTGTCCGAGAACATCGAGCTTAAGAACGTTTTCGTCAATATCATGGAAGTTAAAGTGAGTAGTTTGCCAACTTGCGGTAATATCATCAGCCGGGTATTGTACTGGGGTAAAGTCATAAACATCCATATAATTAGGAATAACAACAATCCCCCCCGGGTGCTGACCCGTTGTTCGTTTCACACCAGCTGCTCCTGCTGCTAAACGCTCCACTTCCACATCCCGGTAGAATTTTCCATAATCACGTTCATACCCACGTACAAAACCATAGGCCGTCTTAGCAGCTACTGTACCAACTGTTCCCGCACGGAAGGCATATTCCTCACCAAAAATCTTACGCACATCTAAGTGAGCAGATGGTTGATCATCTCCAGAAAAGTTCAAGTCAATATCGGGAACCTTATCTCCATCAAAACCTAGGAAGGTTTCGAAAGGAATATCCTGGCCATCTTTTTTATACTTGGTTCCACAATTGATACATACCTTATCTGGTAAATCAAAGCCTGAACCGTAGGAACCATCTGTAATAAATTCACTGTGCTGGCAATTTGGACAGACGTAGTGAGGAGGCATTGGATTTACTTCTGTAATCCCAATCATGGTTGCTACGAAACTAGAACCAACCGATCCCCGAGAACCAACTAAGTAGCCCCGTTCATTCGATCGTTGTACCAACATCTGCGATGCCAGGTAAATCACTGCAAACCCATTACCAAGAATAGAAGACAGCTCTTTTTCTATCCGCAAGTCAATAATATCTGGCAAAGGATTACCATAAATCTCAAAGGCTTTTTGATAGGTTAATTCAGCGACTGTTTCCTCTGCCTTTTCAATATAAGGAGTATACAGATCCGTCTTCACGACTTCTACATCTTCAAACCGATTCAGCATCGCATTAGGATTTGTAATGACAATCTCACGAGCTAAACTTTCTCCCAAGAAAGCAAACTCGTCCAACATCTCGCTGGTCGTTCTAAAGTGAGCCTTAGGCAGTGGAGCTGGTTGGGCATTTTCCCCATTTCCAATAGTCCAGTTAATCGGCGCACCTTGCCCTAGAGCCCGTACAATAATTTCCCGATAGATTTCTTCCTCGGGATCTATATAGTGAACATTCCCAGTCGCCAAAACTGGCAGTCCTGCCCTACGCCCTACCTCAATTAACTGCTTGATAGTTTCCTCAATCTCTGCAATATTCTTAAACTGTTCCTTGGCAATCATTGGTGCATACAGAGCTGGAGGCATAACTTCGATAAAATCATAGTAGGTAGCCTTTTTTACCGCATCATCCATTCCCTTGGACAGAAGCTCATCAAAAACTTCACCTTCTTGACAAGCTGTCCCTAGTATTAGTCCTTCGCGATGGGCATCCAGAACCGTTCTTGGTATGCGAGGAACACCTTCAAAATATTTAGTATTTGACAGAGATACGAGCTTGAAGATGTTTTTTAAACCAACTTGATTGGTGACATATAAAGTGGCGTGTTTGACACGAGCCTTCTTATAAGAATCTTCTACAATTAGTTCGGTATTGAGTTGGTTAAGATTCGCTATTTGATGTTTTTCAAAGGCATCTTTTAAGAAGATGAAGAGCAAGCGCCCCGTCGCCTCCGCATCGTAGTTCGCCATATGGTGATGTTCTAAGGCAACCCCAAATCGCTTTGTCAACGGCCCCAGACCATGTCGCTTATAATCTGGATATAGATTTCGAGCAAACTCCAAGGTATCAATCACAGGTTGACTAATCGTTGGAAGACCAGCCCGCTCGTAGTTGACATCCATAAAACCGACGTCAAAAGTAGCATTATGCGCAACCAAAATCGAACCCTGACAGAAGTCTTGAAACTCACGTAAGACTTGCTCAAGTGGTTTTGAGCCTCTCACATGTTCATCCGTAATCCCTGTCAACTCAGTCGTAAACTGACTCAGCGGATGACCTGGATCGATAAATTCATCAAATTCAGCAACGATATTTCCTTTATGCATTTTAGAAGCCGCAATCTGAATCAGGGAATTATTGACTGCAGATAGGCCTGTTGTTTCCACGTCAAAAACCACATAAGTAGCATCTGATAGCACCACATCTGCTACATTGTAGGCAATCGGAACAGAATCCTCAACGATATTAGCTTCCATTCCAAAGAGAGCTTTAATTCCGGCTTTTCGCGCAGCATGATAACCATGTGGGAAAGATTGAACGTTGCCGTGATCCGTAATCGCCACAGCCTTATGACCCCACGCTGCTGCACGCGCGATTAAATCCTCAACTGCTGGCAGGGCATCCATCGTTGACATATTGGTATGGGCGTGAAATTCAATACGTTTCTCATCGTCAGGCATCAGATCCTTACGAATTTCTTTTTTGACCTCTTGAACTTCCTGTACATTCATGGTTAAATCACGCGTGAAATTATTGGTCTCCACATTTCCACGAACCCTTAACCAGTTACCTTTTTTTACCATATCAAATTTTTGAGCCTCTTCTTCATTTTTAGCCCATTTCTGCATGGTAAAAGAAGATGTATAGTCGGTCATCTTGAAATTGATAATGACTCGTCCCGTCTTCGTGGTTTTCTGCTCAACATCAAAAACCAACCCTTCAAAGACAATACGATTTTCTTCACTGTCCACCTCAATCATCGGAGTAATATCCGCTTTCTCAATATTGACCTTAGCAGGACGGTTTTTCTTATATTCTGGGACAAATGGCTGAGCTGCCTCTGGTGGTGGAGCCATTTGAGATAGTTGTTCCAGGGCCGCTAAATTTTCCTCATTTGCCTGCTGGTAAATTTCTTCATTTTTTGCATGGAAAACCTCTGCCTGTTGTTGCGTCATTTCTTGGCAGACTTCAATATCTACAATTAGATTCCCAAAACCAAATCGCTTGTATTGTTCAACTAAATTCGGCAAATGATTCTTGCGAAAATGAGCTGTATCAATCGTTTCTGGTCCTTTTATCCACAGAACCCCGTCTCGATAAGTCACAGCAAGTGGCTGAAACAGTGCCCTGAACCCAGCACTCTGGCACAAATCTTCCATAAAAGCTTCTGGATAATAGGCTTCCACCAAACCCGCCTCAAAACGGTCCGCATCTGTTACCAAAGAAAATTGAATCTTGTTTCCTAGTTTTTCAAACTCTGTTTTCAAATGAGCCTTAAAGAGTTGATAATCTAAAAGTGGTAGGGGATTTTCAAAACGGAAGGTAAACTCCCATAATTTACTGACCTTGTGCAAGACCACTTTCTCAATCTTTGCAGTCGAAAAAGCCCCTGATTGTCGTGCATCAAGAGGCATCCCGATTTGTTGAAGCAAAAGCTGAAATTTATCTGACATGACCATTTCCTTTGTAATTAGTTAGAATCATTTTACCACAAATGGAGGAATTTTTCTTGGACTAAGAAAGAAAAACCTCTTAGATCATACCCTAAGAGGAACGGTTCAATGAAATGAAAATCTACCAAGCCAAGGCAGTTGTAGGAGCCTGTAAGAAATCCAACCACTTTTGGTCTTTGACACGACACAGAGTGACTGAAATTCCTCCCATATCAAGACTTGTCATAAATTTCCCAGTTTTAATAAATGAAATTCTTAGACCTTCTAATTCTAAAAATTGGCAAATGTCATTCAAAAAGATTCCTTGCTCAATCTCCGACATAGAACCAAGATTATTGACCAAAAGAATATACTCCTCGCCCTCCTTCCAACGGAATTTTAATTTTAATTTATTGACAATTTCATTCGCTAGTTGCTCAGAAGATTCAAATGCAACCGTCCGATAGCCCTCTTCTCCATGGATACCGATGCCGAAAGATATTTGTCCCTCTTCCAAATCAAACAAAGGCAGGGCGGCATTGGGCAAATAGGTCGACTTGGTCGCAAAACCGATGGTTGCAATTTCTGTTGCTATGGACAACCCCAATTGTTCCAATGCATTCAAATCATACCCAGAAAGAGCTGCTGCCCCTAGAATTTTATGCAATAGAATTGTCCCAGCTAGCCCCCTATGTCGCATACGGAAGTTGTTTTTCGTGTCAACAGAAATATCATCGTGGGATACAATATACTTTACCGCTATCCCTTCTTGTCGAGCCATTTCAATAGCTTTCCCAAAAGAAAGAAGATCCGCCTCAAAGTTTTTCACAATCAGAAAAACTCCCTTGCCCTTATCTACTGCACGAATGGCTGCCAAGACTTCTTCAGTGGTTGGGGGCATAAATATTTCTCCATATACTGCTGCAGTCAGCATTCCTTTACCGACGAAGCCAACATGGGCTGGTTCATGACCAGAACCACCGCCAGAAATAATCGGGACCGATTGACCATCCTGCATTTTCTGAAGCACAATTGGAAAACCACTAACTTTTTTCACTTCTACGTTCGTCCGACAAAAACCATCCATATATTCTTCAATAATCGTTGTTTGTCTATTCCTAATAAATACCATACATTCACTCCTACAAAATTGAAAATGACTCCCGCACAAGAGTTACCATTTGCTTCCAATAACTATGAATTTGACAAGGGGACTGAATCAGTCCCTCCTTTATCAGACCTATCCAAGCATTCGAGTGATAGAGAATCAAAAAATGCTTATCTTGTTGGGAAATCATCTTTCCCTCCTGTCGCTGGTACTCGTTGATAATTTTCTCCATCAAAACCATAAAGTAGCCTTCCAGATAACTAACAAAATCATTTTGTCCTTTAATTTCAAAAAGCTGACGATAAAAGATTTGATTGCTCTCGATATAATACAATAATTCTTCTAATAGCTTTAACCCACTGATATAGGTCAGATTATCTGTAACCTGCTCCTGCAATTCTGTCTCAAATATCCAGTCTAACAACTCATACTTATCTAAAAAATGGTTGTAAAAGGTTTGACGACGAATCCCTGCTTCTTGCATGATGTCGACAACTGAGATTTTATCAAAGGATTTTTGAGATAGCTGTTTTTTGAAAGCCTTTGCAATCCTTTTCTTTGTAATCAACGAGGTTGGCATATGTCACTTCCTTTCACTTCCTCTTTATTATACCCTATCATGCGTTTCTTTGAAATAAAAGGGACATTTTGGATTATCTGTCCCTTCCATTATTCGTTAGGACAAAGTACAATGAAAGCGTAAACAAAAACAAAGGAGTTTTCTCATGAAAAAAATTATCAATCAACCTGAACATGTCGTTGATGAAATGCTAAAAGGACTTGTCTTTATGCACCAAGATCTTGTCGATCGTATCGATGGATTTGATGTGATTATCCGCAAGGCTGAAAAAACTGGTAAAGTCGGCATCATCTCAGGAGGTGGCTCTGGTCACGAACCTTCTCATGCAGGCTTTGTTGGCAAGGGCATGTTGGCCGCTGCTGTATGTGGCGCAGTATTTACCTCACCAACCCCAGACCAAATCTTGGAAGCCATCAAGGCTGCTGACGAGGGAGCTGGCGTCTTTATGGTCATCAAAAACTACTCTGGCGACATCATGAACTTTGAGATGGCGCAAGAATTGGCGGAAATGGAGGGCATTGAAGTGGACAGTGTCGTTGTGGACGATGACATCGCTGTGGAAAACAGCCTCTACACCCAAGGACGTCGTGGTGTAGCAGGTACCATCCTTGTCCACAAGATTCTCGGTCACGCTGCAGAAACAGGCAAATCTCTAGCTGAGATTAAGGAACTGGCTGACCGTCTCGTCCCACAAATCAAGACTATCGGCTTAGCCCTATCAGGTGCTACGGTACCAGAAGTGGGCAAACCAGGCTTCGTCCTTGAAGAGGATGAATTTGAATACGGTGTCGGTATCCATGGCGAACCTGGCTATAAGAAAGAAAAACTCCAACCATCTGCAAAATTGGCAGAAGAATTAGTTGACAAATTGGCTGAAGGCTTTGGCATCCAAGAAGGTGAACATTACGGTATCTTGATTAACGGTCTTGGCGCAACCCCTCTGATGGAACAATATGTCTTTGCCAACAACGTTGCTCAATTGCTGGCTAAAAAAGGCGTGGTCGTTGACTACAAGAAAATCGGTAACTACATGACATCGATTGATATGGCTGGACTCTCATTGACCTTAATCAAACTAGAAGACCCAAGCTGGATTGACGCTTTGCAGGCCCCTGTTGAAGTGGTAGCTTGGTAGGAGAAAGACTATGGATGCAAAACAAGCATTGCTCTGGATGGAGACATTCAACAAGAAAATTCAAGAAAACAAAGATTATTTGAGTGAGCTAGATTCTCCAATCGGAGATGGAGATCACGGGGGCAACATGGCGCGAGGAATGGTTGCGGTCATGCAGGAGCTATCTGAAAAAGACTATGAGACTGCCGGCCAAGTCTTTAAAGTGGTTGCCATGCAACTTCTCAGCAAGGTTGGCGGTGCCTCTGGTCCTCTCTACGGCTCTGCCTTTATGGGTATTACTAAAGCCAGTCAAGCAGGCGCTGATTTGGCAGACACACTTCAAGCAGGTTTGGAGATGATCCAAAAACGCGGCAAGGCTGAATTGGGCGAGAAAACCATGGTAGACGTTTGGATTCCCGTCATTGCTGCCCTAAGAGAAAGCCAGCTGACAACGGAAATTATCCATAAAGCCGTTCAAGGGACAAAGGATATTACTGCAACCAAGGGCCGTGCGTCCTATGTTGGGGAAAGGTCTATTGGACACATTGATCCAGGTTCTTTCTCATCTGGACTTCTCTTTGAAGCCATGTTGGAGGTGGGACTATGACAAAGGTTGGTATCTTACTCGTATCCCATTCAAAAAATTTGGCACAAGGAATCATTGACCTCGTATCTGAAGTCGCAAAAGATATTCCCATCACCTATAGTGGCGGACTAGAAGATGGTAGCATCGGTACCAGCTTTGAAATCGTACAAGAGCGAATTGAGGCAAACTCTGCTGATACCCTCCTTGCCTTTTTCGACTTAGGTAGCGCCCGAATGAACATGGAACTTGCTGCCGATTTTACAGACAAACAAATTCTTATTCAAACCGTACCAGTCGTCGAAGGTTGCTATACTGCCGCAGCTCTCTTACAGGCTGGAGCTGACTTGGAGACTATTCTTGAACAATTAAAAGAACTGACAATCAATAAATAGGAGGTCAATATGAATCTGATTGGAGAATTACTTGGAACTTTCATACTAGTATTACTTGGAAATGGTGTGGTTGCATCCTGCATCCTCTCAAAAACTAAGGCTGAAAATAGCGGCTGGCTGACCATCGTACTAGGATGGGGCATCGCCGTAACAATCGCTGCCTACGTATCAGGAGTTTTTGGACCTGCCCACCTGAATCCAGCTGTCACTATCGCAATGGCATCTATCGGCTCCCTACCTTGGGCTGAAGTCCCAGGCTTCCTACTCGCTCAATTTGCAGGAGCAATGTTGGCATCCATAGTCCTCTATCTCCATTTCTACCCACATTGGCAGGAAACAAAAGATAGCGGAACAATCCTTGCTACCTTCTCTACTGGACCAGCTCTTCGTCACACTGCTTCAAACTTGCTCGGCGAGGCTCTTGGTACAGCTGTCTTAGTCATAGGAATCCTTGCAATTGGACCTAACAATGTCAGCGCTGGCCTCGGCCCAATCATCGTGGGACTTATCGTATTTGCAATCGGCTTCTCACTAGGATCAACGACAGGCTACGCAGTCAATCCAGCTCGTGACTTAGGTCCTCGTATCATGCACGCTATCCTTCCAATTCCTAACAAGGGAGATTCTGACTGGTCTTATAGCTGGATCCCAGTTGCTGGCCCAATTCTTGGAGGAGTCGCAGGAGCTATCCTCTATAACCTCCTACTAAATATGTTATAAAAAATAGGCTTGGGTGATTAGAACCAAGCCTATTTTATCAACAAAGACTTGGCTATCATCAACCAAGTCTTTTTCTGTTATTCATTTTCTTTTGTAAGGATTTGCAAGGTTTCAAGGAGTTGGTCCACATGGACTTCTACAGTATCACCTGTGCCCTTGATTTTCACTTCAACAATGCCATCCGCTGCTTTCTTACCAACAGTCACACGGATTGGCAAGCCAATCAAGTCACTATCAGAGAACTTCACGCCGACACGCTCATTTCGGTCGTCAGTTAAGACTTCATATCCTGCACCAACCAAACTTGCTTCGATAGCCTGAGTCAATTCCATTGCCGCTTCATCTTTGACATTAACTGGAATCAAATGCACATCAAACGGTGCCAATTCTTTAGGGAAGTTGATCCCCCAAGCGTAACGGTATTCACCTTTTGATGTCTTATTAACAAAGAGGCGAGCGTGTTGTTCAAGAACGGCTGACAAGAGGCGGCTAACACCGATTCCATAGCATCCCATGATAATCGGCATTGAACGACCATTCTCATCCAAGATGTTGGCATTCATACTGTCTGAATAGCGTGTACCGAGTTTGAAGATGTGACCGATTTCGATACCACGGGCAAAGTTGAGAACCCCGTGACCGTCTGGTGATAGCTCCCCTTCCTTGACTTCGCGAATATCCACATACTCAGTCACTTGGAAATCACGTCCTGCATTGGCACCTGTGTAGTGGAAACCGTCTTCGTTGGCACCAACTACAGCGTTCTTCACATCTTGAACCTTGCGGTCTGCAATAATCTTGATGTTTTCTGGCAAGCCGATTGGTCCAAGGGAACCAAAACCTGCACCGAAGACTTTTTCCGCATCCGCTGGGCCTGCTACATCAAAGAAATCTGCTCCAAGGTGGTTTTTCAACTTAACATCATTGACCTGGTCGTTGCCAACAAGTAGGGCAATAACAGGCTCCCCATCTGCCATAAAGAGCATGGTTTTAATGGTTTGCTCTTCCGCAACATTCAAGAAGGCGGCCACTTCATCAATTGTTTTTGCATCTGGTGTAGCAACTTTTACTAATGTCTCTTCAGCAACCACAGCTGTCCTTGGTTTGTACTCACTCGTTGCCATCTCTAAGTTGGCAGCGTAGCCAGATTCGCTTGAGTAAGCGATGGTATCTTCACCAGATACAGACCAAGCCAAGAGTTCTGCTTTAATCGCTTCAAGGACATCCTCTGGGATTTCCTCAAAAGAAGCAACCGATTTATCCAAGACAACCCAGCGATTTAGATCGGTACGGTCTGGGGTGATAGCCATAAATTCTTGACTATCCTTACCACCCATTGCACCACCATCACCGATAATGGCCTTAAACTCCAAGCCTGCACGAGTGAAGATTGCCTCGTAAGCCGCCTTGTAGTCATCGTAGGTCTGGTCCAGACTCTCATAGCTAGCGTGGAAGCTGTAGCCATCTTTCATGATGAACTCGCGACCACGGAGGAGACCATTACGAGGACGTTTTTCGTCGCGGTATTTTGGTTGGATTTGATAGATATTAAGCGGCAACTGCTTATAAGATTGAACTGCATCACGCGCTAAAAGTGTCACCGTTTCTTCGTGGGTTGGTCCCAAGATAAAATCAGAACCTTCGCGGTTTTTGAGTTTGTAAAGGTCATCGCCATATGTTTCGTAACGACCTGACTCACGCCAGATATCTGCTGACAAAAGCGCTGGCGCTAAAAATTCAATAGCATCAATTTTGTCAAACTCCTCACGCATGATTTTTTTCGTTTTTTCAATCACACGGTTTGCCAATGGCAAATAGCTGTAAATACCAGCAGAAATCTGACGGACATAGCCCGCACGCAACATCAAAGCGTGGCTAATCACCGACGCATCCGAAGGCATCTCCCGCAAAGTAGGGATAATCAATTTAGACTGTTTCATAATTTAAGATATAAGTGCGTTAAGAAAACGAAACGAAAATAGGAAACCTAACGCAGTGCCTTTGGCACAAGGCAGGTTTATCTTTTTCGTAAAGTTTTTAGCACGCATTCAATTCCTTTCGTAGTTACTTGATTGGAAGACAAAGAATTATTTTTTCAAAATCCTCGCTGACGCTCGAGTTCAAATCTGAAACTCTCTGTTCCTTTCTTTTTCGTAGTTTTCAGAACATCCTGCGTTTAGCACGCATTCAATTCCTTATATAAATTTCAATTAGTCTAGAAGAAAACACGTATAATGTCATTCCATGTGACTACTATCATAAGAACTACCATTACGGCCACACCCGCTAGGGTAATATAAGATTCTGTTTCTGGCTTTAATGGTTTTCTGCGTATTGCTTCCAGAATGTTCATCACAATTTTACCACCATCTAAGGCTGGAATTGGAATCAAATTAAATATTCCAAGGTTAATGGAAAGCATGGCCATTAGCCCCAATACAGATGCCAAACCAAATTCAGCAGCTTGGGCACTAACTTTATAGATGGCTACAGGACCACCCAATTGTTTCACATCAAAGTTTGCAATTAGATTTTTCAAAGCTGTTACAATCAAGAGTGCCGTCGCACCTGCTTCTTGGAAACCACCGACTATTTTATCAACGAATCCCGTCTTCAAGATTGGTGAAATCCCAATTCGATAGGTTCCATCCACTTTCTCCGCAGTAACGGTCACATTTTTGGTTGCTCCATCATGTTCCACAACCAAATCAAAGCTTGGAGCAGTTGTTGCATCTGCCGCCGCCCTGCTAATGATCGTCGCGACTTCTGTGTAGCTGTCTGTTGCATCACCATTGACAGATAAAATTTTATCACCAGTCACAAGTCCAGCTGCTTGTAAGGCACCACCATCAGTAATACTAACTGCATTACTTGACGAATCGGCGACCCCACCTTGCATAAACATCAAAAGAATAAAAACTAAGATGCCCAAAATGAAGTTATTCATCGGCCCAGCAAAGTTGGTGATCAAGCGCCCCCAGACTGTCGCATTTTGGTATTGAACATCCAGCGGAGCAATTCGAACTTCAGTGCCATCTTCCTCGACAATCGTTGCATCGTGATCAACTTTATAAGTCTTGCTTTCTTCCAAGACCAAGCCTGTGATTTCTAATTTTTCTTCGAAATCAAAACTAGTCACATTCATCGGTAAGCTAAGGTTATCTAGCTGTTTTCCAGATAAATTTATCCGCGTCACAACACCAGTTTCATTCAAGCTGAGGCTAGCAGGAGTCCCTGTCTTAATCTCTGTCTTATCCTCGCCCCAACCGGCCATTCGAACATAACCACCAAGTGGAAGAATACGAATCGTGTAAAGCGTCCCATCCTTACCTGTATGAGCGAAAATCTTTGGCCCCATACCAATCGCAAATTCCCTTACAAGGATTCCCGCTTTCTTAGCAAAGTAGAAGTGACCAAATTCATGGACAACTACAATGACACCAAAAATAAAAATAAATGCTAAAATTCCCTTCATAGGACCTCCTTAAAATAGGCCAAAGAAGTGCATAATCGGAAAGACAAAAATCATACCATCAAAGCGATCCAATATACCACCATGTCCTGGAATAATTTTTCCAGAATCCTTTACACCAAAATGGCGTTTAATAGCACTTTCAACTAAATCTCCAAATTGTGAGAATATCGAGAAAATCACAACTAGCAACAACATCATGCCGATGGAATAACCAGCCAACAAAGACTTATCGATAATCAAGAAAATGATAGCAACTACCACCGCAGAAAGAATACCACCTACAAAGCCTTCAACTGTTTTATTCGGTGAAACCTTTGGTAATAGTTTTCTGCGTCCAAACTGGCGTCCAATCATGTAAGCGCCTATATCCGTAGCCCAAACCAAACAGAGAGCAAAAAAGACCTTATCTAGACCATCCATTCGAGCCAATACCAAGCTATGGAAACCAATTCCTACATAGAAACTTGATGCAATTGGAAAGACTACGTCTGAATAATTGTATCGTCCAATATTGAAAACTGTAGCCCCAAGAAGAAGGAAGACTACAATCGCATATGCTGTATAGTTCCCATCTGTCGGCAAGAATGTTAGATAATTCTGTAACGGAAGCGTCAATACTAGACTTGCCAACATGGCTAAAACACCTTCAATTGAATTCGGTGCTAGACGATGCATCTTAATCAGCTCAGCTGTCGCAATCATTGCTAATAAACCGACAAAAAATTGAAAGGCCATGCCTCCAGCTAGCAAGAAGGGAGTGAAAATAGCTAAAGCAATTGCACCAAATATCACTCGTTTCTGTAAATCATTTGTCATAACTTCTCCTTATACACCACCAAATCGTCTATGACGTCGGTTATACTCTTTAATTGCTAATTTAAGGGCATCTCCATCAAAATCAGGCCAAGCAACGTCTGTAAAATACAACTCACTATATGCTGATTGCCAAGGCAGAAAATTGCTGAGACGGAGTTCGCCACTTGTACGGATAACTAGATCGGGATCGCGTAGCGTTGGTGATAAGGTCCCTGTATAGAGGTAGTCCGCAATTAATTTCTCGTCAATATCTCCAGGATTAAACTTGGCATCCAAGACATCTTGCGCTATGGCCTTAACTGCTCGAGTCACTTCATCACGACCACCGTAGTTCAAAGCGAAGTTGAGAATTAGTCCTGTATTATTCTTCGTTTTTTGCTCAGCCTTATAGAGAGCATTAAGGGTGGCTTGAGGTAGTTTGGAATGGTCACCAATCATCTGAATTTTGACATTATTGGCATGGAGTTCAGGTACATACTTATCATAAAATTCCACAGGAAGGTTCATTATAAACTTTACTTCCTTTTCTGGTCTAGACCAGTTTTCTGTAGAAAATGCATACACTGTCAATACTCGAACACCCAAGTCAGAAGCAGTCTTAGTAACTTTTTGTAGGGCATCCATACCTGCTTTGTGCCCCATAATACGGGGTTGCATCCGCTTTTTCGCCCAACGACCATTACCATCCATAATGACCGCAATATGCTTTGGAACTTCTATTGCCGTCTCAATGCTTTCTTTCTTTTTAAACTTAAACGTAAACATGCTATTTTCCTTCATTTATAATCGTTTCATTATACCATATTTTTTGCTAGGATAGCAAAAATCAGGCAAGTCTAAAACAAGAGAAAACCAAGGTTTCCCTCGGTTTCTCATCCTTATTCTTCAATAGCAGATTCTGGGGTTGCTTCTTTCGTTTCAACTGCAACTTCTTCAACTACAGCAGTTGATGTGTTAGAACTAGCGACACGATTACGAATCGCACCACGCTCAAATGTTAAATAGATACCATCGATATCAAGAACAACCTTTTTATCATCGATTTCGTCGACAATACCATATAAACCACCAATTGTCACAATTTCATCACCTTTTTTGATTTGGTTCAATGCTTCTTGGCGTTGTTTTTGTTGTTTACGTTGCGAATAAAACATAAAGCCAATCATGGCAACCATGACAAGTGGCAAAAATAAACCTTCCATTTGTTTACCTCATTTTTTGTTTGATAAGCTTGATTATACCAAATTCTAAACAAGAAAGCAAAATTAGACTTGGCCAAAAAAGACCGAACATTCGTTCAGTCTTCATACACTATTTTGCACTCCATACACTTTCAAGAATGTTAGTCTGTTCGCGACCAGGACCTACTGAGAAAGTTGAAATACGAACGCCAACTAATTCACTAACACGTCGAACATAGTTGCGTGCTGCCTCTGGCAAGTCATCCAAACTACGCGCACCTGTAATGTCTTCTGACCAACCTGGCATCTCTTCATAAATTGGTTTACAACGCTTCAATTGCTCCAAACTTGCAGGATAGTGGTCAATACGCTCACCATCCAAATCATAAGCCACACAGATTTTCACTGTTTCAAGGCCTGACAGAACGTCAATAGAATTGAGTGACAAGTTTGTAATACCTGATACACGACGGCTATGGCGCATGACAACAGAGTCAAACCAACCGACACGGCGAGGACGGCCAGTTGTCGTACCGTATTCCTTACCGATTTCGCGGATACGGTCTCCAATTTCATCGTGCAATTCAGTTGGGAATGGTCCGTCACCAACACGGCTAGTATAGGCCTTACATACACCAACTACCTTGTCAATCTTGCTTGGGCCGACACCACTACCGATTGTCACACCACCTGCAACAGGGTTTGATGAAGTTACAAATGGGTAGGTACCTTGGTCAATATCCAACATAACCCCTTGCGCCCCTTCAAACAAGACACGTTTGCCTTGGTCGAGAGCATCATTCAAAATAACAGAGGTATCGGTCACATATTTCTTGATTTCTTGACCATATGCGTAGTATTCTTCAAAGATTTCATCAAATTCGATTGGTGTTGACTCGTACATTTTTTCAAATAGACGATTCTTTTCTGCCAAGTTTACTCGCAAACGCTCTGCGAAAATATCTTTATCCAACAGATCTGCAATACGGATACCAACACGCGCAGCCTTGTCCATGTACGCAGGGCCGATACCCTTGTTGGTTGTACCAATCTTATTTTCACCTTTTGATTCTTCTTGCAATTGATCCAATTTGATGTGGTAAGGCAAGATAACGTGTGCGCGGTCTGAAATCCGCAAGTTATCTGTTGTAACACCTGAATCATGGAGATAGTTGATTTCCTTCACCAATGATTTTGGATTGACAACCACACCATTACCGATAACAGAAATCTTTTCTGGGAAGAAGATTCCTGATGGAATCAAGTGCAATTTATACTTAGTCCCATCGATAACGATAGTATGCCCAGCATTATCTCCACCTTGATAACGCGCAATTACTTCAGCATTAGCAGATAAAAAGTCTGTGATTTTACCCTTACCTTCATCGCCCCACTGGGTTCCTACAACAACTACTGATGTCATATTCACTCTTTTTCTGAACTGGCTGACCAGTCCAGCCTTTCTTCTACTTCTGGCAGGAATCTCACCTGCAAGTTTCGTTTTACACATTATTTTATCAAAAAACGAACATTTTTTCAAGAATTTCCATTATTTTCAATTATTACGAACATTGCTGTTAAATTTTCTTATTTTCACGAAATATTCTGAACAAATTGCACCTTCAAGCATTTTTAAAAAAGTTTTTACAAAGGATTTCCGAAGTCTTTTATCACTTTCAATTATTTTCAATGATATTTTCACAAAAAAACGTAGCAGAAATTTGTATTTATCTATCAAACTAGATAAAATTGGAATAAGACTTTAACAGAAATAAGAAGGACTGAATATGTTACAGAAATTATCTCCAAATAGCCCTATTCTTCAGGCCACCTTCGGTATTGAACGAGAATCCTTACGCATCAATGCAAACCACAAAGTTGCTCAAACACCTCACCCAGAAAAATTAGGTTCACGTAGCTTTCATCCGTATATTCAAACTGACTATAGTGAGCCACAAATTGAATTGATTACCCCCATTGCTCATTCCACTAAGGAAGCGAGACGATTCCTTGGTGCGATTACAGACGTAGCGATGCGATCAATGGATAAGAGCGAATACCTTTGGCCCTTATCCATGCCACCTGTCATTTCAGAGGACGACATCCAAATTGCTCAACTAGAAAGTGACTACGAATACCAGTATCGCGTCGGCTTAGGAGAACGGTATGGTAAGCTCCTCCAGTCTATGTCAGGCATTCATTACAATTTTGAATTAGGGAAAGACTTAACCCAACAACTTTTTGAATTAAGCGAGGAAACAGATTTTGTCGCATTCAAAAATACCCTCTACCTCAAGTTGGCACAAAACTTCCTCAACTATCGCTGGCTCTTAACTTACTTATATGGAGCAAGTAGTTTAGCCGAAAAAGGATTTTTATCCGAGGAAGTCGGTTGCGTTCGTTCCATTCGCAACTCCAAACATGGCTATGTTAATGCCGAAGACGTTCATATTTCTTTCTCTTCTCTCGAACAATACGTGGCTGACATCGAACAAGCTGTCCAGTCTGGTCAACTATCCGCCGAAAAAGAATTTTATTCCTCTGTTCGACTACGTGGGGCAAAAACGAGTCGCGACTATCTCAGCAAGGGGATTTCTTATCTGGAATTCCGTACCTTCGACCTTAACCCCTATGACCCACTTGCTATTAGTCAAGAAACCCTCGACACCGTTCATCTCTTTCTCTTAGCCCTCCTTTGGCTGGACCAACTAGCTGACGTAGACAATGCTTTAACAAAAGCAGATAGACTGAACAACCTCATCGCCCTAAGCCACCCCCATACACCTCTACCTAGCGATGCTGATCCCACACCAATCTTGACTACCATGAAAACCATCGTCGCACACTTTGGACTGGATGACTACTATAGCCAGCTCATTGCACATGTGGAGGCAGCTCTTCAAGACCCAAGACTGACCCTTTCTGGAAAAATAGCAGAGCAGGTTGAAGATGGATCTCTGGAGCACTTTGGTCAGCAGCAAGGACAAGCCTTTCATGATTATGCTTGGACAGCCCCTTACGCCCTTAAAGGCTATGAAAATATGGAACTCTCTACTCAGATGATTCTCTTCGATGCTATCCAGATGGGCTTGAATGTGGAGATTTTGGATGAAGAAGACCAATTTCTCAAACTTTGGCATGATGACCATATTGAATACATCAAAAATGGCAATATGACATCCAAGGACAACTACGTGGTTCCCCTTGCCATGGCCAACAAGGTTGTCACTAAGAAAATTTTAGCAGAGGCTGGTTTCCCAGTTCCTGCGGGAGCAGAATTTGCAAATAAAACAGATGCCCTGCGCTATTATGGACAAATTTCCAGCTCTGCCATTGTCGTCAAGCCTAAATCCACCAACTTTGGCTTAGGAATATCAATCTTCCAAGAACCTGCTAGTCTTGTAGATTATGAAAAAGCCTTAGACATCGCCTTTTCAGAAGATAGTCATGTGTTGGTAGAAGAGTTCATAGCCGGTACCGAATACCGCTTCTTCATACTAGATGGAAAATGTGAGGCTGTTCTGCTCCGTGTCGCAGCTAATGTCGTAGGTGATGGGCATTCAACTATCCGAGAATTGGTCGCTCAAAAAAATCAAGACCCTCTGAGAGGACGTGACCATCGTTCACCACTTGAAATCATCAATCTCGGTGAAATTGAACTACTTATGTTAGAACAGCAGGGCTATACTCCAGATACAGTACTTCCCGAGGGCATTCAAGCCTTTCTACGCGGTAATTCTAATATCTCAACGGGTGGTGACTCTATCGATATGACTGACCAGATGGGTGAATCTTACAAGCAATTAGCTGCCGACATGGCACGCGCAATGGGGGCCTGGGCTTGCGGTGTAGATTTGATTATCCCAGATATACATCAGGCAACCAGCAAAGAAAAACCGAACTGCACTTGTATCGAACTCAACTTTAACCCAGCTATGTACCTGCACACCTATACCTTTGCAGGACCAGGACAAAGTATCACACCGAAAGTTCTACGGAAACTGTTTGCGGAAATTTAATACTGAATGCTCCATTGTCAAAAGCCTTAATGAGTAAATGAATCCAGAGGAACTTTTCTCTCAATTCCCACGAAATTAAAAGTTACATAGTTTACTTTCTTTCTAATGCATTAAATAAAAACTGGCTGACACGCAATGTCATTAAGTTAACTAATCTATCACATTTTGTGGTAGGTTAGTTTTTTATGTTACACTAAAAATAAAAGGGGAAAAATCATGCTAGACCAGATTAAATCTCATTTATTTGAAAGTATCAATGACATCGTTTCCTCTGCCGACCAGTTTGTACTTCATCCTGAAAAAGATTTTAGTCGGAAAAGTCAGCTAACGATGAAAACCATGATTCAAGCTATACTGACCATGGGTGGTAATGCCTTAGCCAAAGAGCTACTTGATTTAGATTTGCCAGTCACTCAATCTGCCTTTGTCCAACGACGATATCGGATCAAACATCAAGCTTTTAAAACCCTGTTTGCCAATATTACTTCTAAAATTCCAACTTCTAAAGATCTCCCTATCCTAGCTGTTGATGGTAGTGATGTGGTTCTACCAAGAAATCGTTCTGATAAAACAACCTCGTTCCAAACTGGACCACACCACACTCCTTACAATCTCATTCATATCAATGCTCTCTACAATCTTGAACAAGAGATTTATCATGACCTACGAATTCAGGATAATCGGGAGGTTGATGAGCGTGCGGCTTTCATCGACATGATGGAGAGTTGTCCCTTTTGAACAAGCTCTGGTGATAATGGATAGGGGGTATGAATCCTACGATGTCATGGCGCATTGCCAGGAGAAAAATTGGTCGTATATTATTCGTATTCGCGAGGGAAATAATTCGATGAAAAAGAGTTTTCGTCTCCCTGATACTCCTTGTTTTGATGAGGCATTTGACCTAAACATCTGTCGCAAACAAACCAATGACATGAAAGAACTGTATCGAGACTTCCCTAATCAGTATCATTTTTTACCTCATAATGCTTCCTTTGACTTTTTACCAAACTCTAGTCGAAAAAGTGATCCAATCAGTTTTTATGACCTTCATTTTCGGATGGTGCGCCTCGAAATCAAGCCAGGTTTCTTTGAAACTTTGGTGACAAATACGGATTATTCACCAGAAAAATTAAAAAATCTCTATGCCTACAGATGGGGCATAGATACCAGTTTTCGTGACCTAAAATACAGTATTGGGTTGACTCATTTTCATGCGAAAAAGAAGGAAGGAATTCTCCAAGAAATCTACGCTCGCTTTATCAATTTTAATGTTTGTAAATGGCTAACCTCACACGTTACCATTAAAACATCAAAGTTAAAACAGACTTATAAAATTTGTTTTTCAGACTCTGTTTATGCCTGTCGAAAATTTCTTAGAGAAGAACTTACTTCCTTCCAATTAGAAACCTACATTGCTAAGCATTTATCCATTATTCGACCCAATCGAACCTTCCAAAGAAAGATAAAAAGCCAGGCTCCCGTAAGCTTCACTTATAGAGTAACATAATAGTTGAAAAATAGGGTTAAAAACCTTCCTTTTTGTGCGCCCTAAATACAAAAACTATTCCCGTCTTGTCATCAACTGCTCAGACGGGAATAGTTTCTTTAGCTGCTTAAATGCTTAACTTAATGACATTGGGCTGACACGGTCAGTTTTTTCTTATGGTCGTCTCCTTTCCGCATTTTCTTTACTTGTGCTATAATTAAAGTTATGGATAAAATTATTAAAACACTATCAAATAGCGGGCATTTCCGTGCCTTTGTGCTAGATAGCACAGAAACCGTAAAAACGGCTCAAAAAAAACACGATACTATGGCGTCGTCCACCGTTGCTCTGGGTCGCACTCTCATTGCCAATCAAATTTTGGCTGCCAATGAAAAAGGCGATACAAAAATCACCCTGAAAATCTTGGCCGTTGGTGCCGTTGGTGCCATTATCTCCGTTGCCAATACCAAAGGTCAGGTCAAGGGCTACATTCAAAATCCGGACTTGGATTACAAACGGACAGCGACTGGTGAAGTCATCGTTGGACCTCTTGTGGGGAACGGTCAATTCTTAGTCATCACAGACTACGGAACAGGTCATCCTTACAACTCCATGACTCCCTTAATCTCTGGTGAAATCGGTGAAGACTTTGCCTACTTCCTAACAGATAGCCAGCAGACGCCTTCTGCGGTGGGACTAAACGTCTTGTTGGACGAGGAAGACAAGGTCAAGGTGGCTGGCGGATTCTTGCTACAAGTACTTCCGGGTGCGACCGAGGCTGAAATTGCCCGTTTCGAGAAACGAATCCAAGAAATGCCTACCATTTCGAGCTTGCTGGCTTCTGAAAACCATATAGAAGCTCTGCTATCCGCCATTTATGGCGACGACGACTTCAAACGACTGTCAGAAGAGGAAATCGGCTTTGTCTGCGACTGCTCTAAAGACCGCTTCCTCGATGCTCTAGCCAGCCTGCCAAAAACGGACCTGCAAGAGATGAAAGAAGAAGACAAGGGCGTGGACATCACCTGTCAATTCTGCCAGACCCATTACCACTTTGACGAAAACGATTTGGAGGAACTCATCAATGGCTAATCTCAACACCCCTTTTATGATTGGTGATGTGGAAATCCCCAATCGCTGCGTGCTAGCTCCTATGGCTGGCGTGACCAACTCGGCCTTCCGCACCATTGCCAAGGAAATGGGCGCAGGTCTGGTCGTTATGGAAATGATCTCTGAAAAAGGCCTTCTCTACAACAACGAGAAGACCCTCCATATGCTCCATATTGACGACAACGAATACCCTATGTCTATCCAGCTCTTTGGTGGCGATGCCGAAGGACTGAAACGGGCTGCCGACTTCATCCAAACCAACACCAAGGCTAATATCGTAGATATTAACATGGGCTGCCCTGTCAACAAGGTCGTTAAAAACGAAGCTGGTGCCAAGTGGCTCAAGGACCCCGACAAGATTTACCATATCATCAAGGAAGTGACCTCAGTCCTCGATATTCCCTTGACTGTTAAAATGCGGACGGGTTGGAACAATACCGACCTAGCGGTCGAAAATGCCCTGGCCGCAGAAAGTGCCGGTGTGTCTGCCCTGGCCATGCACGGACGGACCCGCGAGCAGATGTACACAGGAACCGTTGACCTAGAAACCTTGACCAAGGTGGCTGGCAGCCTGACCAAGATTCCTTTCATCGCAAACGGCGACATTCGCACTGTCGAAGATGCTCGTCAACGTATCGAGGAAGTTGGTGCCGATGCCGTCATGGTCGGACGGACCGCTATGGGAAATCCTTACATCTTCAACCAAATCAACCACTATCTTGAAACTGGAGAAGTCCTGCCCGACCTCTCCTTCGATGACAAACTCAATATCGCCTTCGACCACCTGACCCGATTGACTAATCTCAAAGGCGAATCCATTGCCGTTCGAGAATTCCGTGGTCTTGCCCCACACTACCTCCGTGGTTCAGCAGGTGCTGCCAAGATCCGTGGCGCCGTTGCCCGAGCAGAGACTATCGAGCAGGTCCAAGAACTCTTTGACCAAGCTAGAGAAGCCTATCAAGAACGGATCACTAAGTAATACTCAATGAAAATCTGAATAGAGTGGCATTCACTAACATTAAGCCGATACAAAAACGCATAAAACCAAGGTTGTAACCTGATTTTATGCGTTTTTTCTTAGTGATTAGAACCTCAACTCTTATGTTTAGTAACGATAGTCGGGATCATAATGAATGTAGATATTATTGTTACCGTCGTATTCAAAGGTTAATTTCCAACGGTTGATAATACGAATAGAATTTTTATCTGGTAACCATCTTAACAAGGCAAAAAGTGTGAAATCAGGTTCTTTGCTATAGAAAACCATTTCTGTTTCATCATTTCCAATGAAAACATTTAGACTTGGATGAACATGGATAGCATATTTTCTAAATATATACTGTTTCATTCCGATTCCTCCTCATCCGTATAATAGATTGTTACTACGTTACCTGAGATTTCAAATTCCACACCCCAAAATGTATCTATCAATAGTCTGCCTGCTTGAGAAATTTTAACCCGACCGCAGATTGTGGTATGGTCTGGAAAGATAACTAATATCTCATCTTTGCCATCATAAATAGAGTGTAATCTTTCTGAAATCCTAATTTCAAAATTATTTAATTGAATAATTTGCATATTTCTCCTAGTTTATTTACTATGGACGTAGGTAATTCCCATACTTGTCATATGTACCTATTCGTTGACTTTTTCGATTAAATAGTTTCCAGTAAGTTCCTTTTGGTCCGAAATATGTACCAGATCTACCAGATGCCACTGTTCCGCATCTATTTGAATAACCAGAAAAGGGTATTATCGGATCATTCTCTACCTCCAGCTAAATTCGAAAAATGCTTCGATTTTGTTTCAACAGGTGTTTCGATTCGACTAGCAACTTGAACAGGCACCTCTGGTGGAACAACTGTCATCAACACTATAAGCAAGTTAATAAAACAAACGATCGTTTTTTCAAAAGATTCTTTTTCATAAGAACCACCTCCTTTTTATTAGTATATAGTAACAAAAAAATCAAATATTTATTGGAATGTTAACGTTTTTTCCGAACTTTCGTTAATGATGGTAAGACTTTTAAAAGTTCTTGGATATAAAAAAACGCATAAAACCAGGGTTATACCCCGATTTTATGCATTTTTCCATACTGATTACATATCTTCCCTATCTTCAAAAAAGTCAACAAAGGCAGGGGCAATATAGTCTCGATACTTCTCAGGATTCTCGCGAATGAAAGTTGCTGAAATACCAAATTTTCTAGGACTAAAATGAGCTTGATAGCCTCGATTTTGCAGTTCCTGAGCGTATTCTTCCTCAGACACATAGAACGATATTCAGACCAGCCCAACATACCAAGCAAACGTTCTAGCCAAATATCCCTTGTGCATGGGAGCAAAGGTCCCAAAAACAACAGTTATGGTTTGAATCATCGATTTCCTTTCTAATCGTTAAAGAGGCGAGCAAGCTCACCTCTCCAACTAATTCATACTCTTTTCAAAACGGAAGAACAATTCTGCATCTGGAAAGTCTAGTAACAAGAGGCGCTCCTTAACCCTTTACCACATCAAACTTGAGCTCTTCGCCCTTGACCCCAACCTTCAAGGTCGAACCAGTAGTCAGGTCACCACGGAGCAACATTTCTGCCAACGGATCTTCCAATTTGGTTTGTAAGAGTCTACGAAGAGGACGAGCCCCCATTTCTGGGTCGTAACCTTGTTTAGCCAATAACTTAAGGGCTGACGGTTGCAGTTTAAGGTTAATTCCTTTCTCAGCTGTTACAGCCAACAAAGGTTTAATCATGACCTTGACAACATCCTGCATATGAGTTTCCGTCAAGCTATGGAAGACAACTTTCTCGTCAATACGGTTGATAAATTCTGGACGATAGGCTTTTTTCAATTCCTCAAAAATGCGTTTCTCCACTTCCTTGTGGTCCTTAGATAAATCAAGGGCACCAAAACCAACTGTCTTATCATCACGAAGGGCTGTTGCTCCAAGGTTTGACGTCATGATAATAATAGTATTTGAGAAATCAACCTTACGTCCCTTACTGTCTGTCAAAACACCATCATCCAAGACCTGCAAGAGAACATTGAAAATATCTGGATGAGCCTTTTCAACCTCATCAAAAAGAAGAACAGAATAAGGTTTGTTACGAACTTTCTCCGTCAATTCGCCACCTTCTTCATAGCCCACGTAGCCTGGAGGCGCTCCATTGAGACGGCTGGCCGCAAATTTCTCCATATACTCAGACATATCAAAACGGATAAGAGCAGATTCATCATCAAAGAGAACCTCTGCCAAGGCTTTAGCAAGCTCTGTCTTACCGACACCAGTTGGTCCCAAGAACATAAAGGAACCAATCGGTCTGCGACCTGTACGAATCCCTGACTGATTACGGCGAATAGCTCTGCTAACTGCAGAAATAGCTTCTTCCTGCCCAATCACACGCTTGTGCAATTCTACTTCCAGATTCAGATACTTCTTAGTATCTGATTGGCTAAGCTTGGCTACTGGGATACCTGACAAGCGGCTAAGTGTTTCTAAAACATCTTCTTCTGTTACTTCAAGGTCATAGTTTTGACTAGCCTCAGCATCTTCTTTCGTTTTAATCAAAAGCTTGCTGACAGTCTTATATTTTTTATCCATCAAGGCCTTGTCAATACTCGTCAGTCCTGTTTCCTCAGCCTGCCCTTTCACTCGATTTTGTACCGTTGCACTGGCTTCATCCAGCAAATCAATGGCAGAATCTGGCAGGTTTTTACTGGTCAAATACCGCTTAGCGTAGGTCACAGCTGTCTCAACAGTCGCATCTCCAATACGGACCCTATGGTATTTTTCAAAAGTTCCTTTAAGCCCTGTCAAAATGGCTATACTGTCCTCAACTGTCGGCTCTTCAATAGTCACTTTGGCAAAACGACGGACCAGGGCAGCATCTTTTTCAATATGCTTTTGGTATTCATCCTGTGTCGTTGCACCAACAGTGCGTAGGGTCCCTCGAGCCAAGGCCGGTTTGAGAATATTGGCAGCATCTAAGGTTGAATCAATTCCCGAACCCGACCCCATAATAGTATGCAATTCATCAATAAAGAGGATAACCTGACCATCTTCTTCAATATCATTGATGATATTATTCATCCGCTCTTCAAAGTCACCACGGAAACGAGTTCCTGCAATAACGTTCATCAAGTCAAGTTCCAAAACCCGCATCTTAGCCAAGCCGACAGGGACATCACCTGCAGCAACACGTTGAGCAAGACCCAAAGCAAGCGCAGTTTTTCCGACACCAGCATCACCAACTAGAACTGGGTTGTTCTTCGTTTTACGTGATAGAATTTGAATCATCCGTGAAATTTCAGCATCGCGACCAATAACAGGTTCAATTTTCCCCTCGCGGGCTAAGGCTGTCAGATCTCGTGTATAATCCTCCAATCCACCACTTTGAGCAGTTGGTGGCATGCCCATCATTTGACCTACACTTGCTGTTTTAGCCTTTCCACCTTTCATCACGCTACGGATAGCTTTCAAATCTTCTTTGGTGAATCCTGCACGATACTCTAAGTTTTTACGCAAATCAACAAAACGGAATTCATCTTCTATCTCTTCAAAATGAAAACCTACTTTATCTAGAATTTGACTTGCGGTCGAACGTTTGTCTAACAGCATTGCCTGAAACAAATGCTCGCTTCCTAATTCTTTTGCCTTAACGACTTCTGCAATCTTTCTAGCGAACTGAGCTGTATCGTCTAATCTCTTTGAGGAGGGTAGAATATTAAATTTATCCAATTCTTCACGGTATACTTTTTCTGTAACAACAAAAGTAGCATGTTCGAAATCTGAAATACTCATTGGGTATTCTGCCAAAACAGCACCAGCTACCGTATCGTGATTGATGACAAATGCTAGCAAAATATGCCACGTTTCTAAATGATCGCATGCATACCGTTGGGCAATCAACTGAGCATCTTCAAAAACCCGTTGTAAGCCTGTTGAAATTTTCATGAAAATTAATCCTCTTTCCTATCTAAACGACGGAGTAGTTGCAGCATCATTCGCGCTCGAATTTTATCCGCATCTTTCCCCAAGACATCGTCGGAACCCGTTGCTAAAAACAAATTTCCTTCGCGTTCTGTCATCAAGCCTTCATCAAACAACAATTGTAATATATCAGCAAATACTGTTGTTGATAATTGCTCACCCATATTTTTTATTAGATCATGTACCAATTCATGTTTGTCCGAGAAGGTAATCCGACCAATACGAATATACCCTCCTCCGCCACGCTTACTTTCTACAATGTAGCCACGGCTTGCAGTAAATCGTGTTTTGATGACATAGTTAATCTGACTCGGAACCACTTCAAATTGACTGGCTAATTCACTCCGACGCAATTCAGCAACACTGACTTGATCTAGAATGGCCTTGATATGTTCCTCGATATAATCCGATGTATTTTTCATCGCCATAGTATCGCCTCTTTCTTTGACATTCTTTGACCATTATACCGTAAAAATAGATTTTTTTAAAGTAAAAGCAACAGAGTCGACCGTAGTAGATTTTTGAAATCAATCCTAAAATTCTTTATAATAGGAAGAAAAAGGAGTAAATAATGGATTTCAAAACATATATTCAAGATTTTATTACAATTGACGTGGAGCAGGCCCAAACTTTGCTTTCAGCAAAAGAGGGAGGCATCCTCTTTATCGGACGCGCAACCTGCCCATACTGCAATCGGTTCGCGCCAAAACTACACAAGGTAGCTCAGGATAAACAAGCAACAGTACATTTTATTGATTCTAGCCAAAATAGCCCTGAACTTCAAGCCTTACGCGACCACTACCATGTGCCAACTGTCCCAGGTCTTCTTGTCGCAAAAGCAAGCGGGGTCCAAGTCCGCTGCGACTCCAGCATGACCGAAGAAGAGATTGCGGCATTTATTGAGGAATAATACCTAAAAAAAGCACCTGCCATCTAGCCGGTGCTTTTTAAGGAGATATGAAAAATATTTAGGATTGATATTAGTATAGCTCATTCAACCTGTTCATTCATCAGCCCTAAGACCGATTTTAAAAAAGAACCCCCTTTCGGAAGTTCTTCTATATATGATTATTTACCAAGTGCTGCTGCCATAGTAGCTGCAACTTCTGCTTCAAAGTCGTTTGAAGCTTTCTCGATACCTTCACCCACTTCGAAACGAGCGAATTCTACAACTGAAGCGTTCACTGAGTTCAAGTAAGCTTCAACTGTTTTGCTGTCGTCCATGATGTAAACTTGAGCAAGAAGTGTGTAAGCTTGGTCAACTTGAGTGTTGTCAAGCATGAAGCGATCCATTTTACCTGGGATGATTTTGTCCCAGATTTTTTCTGGTTTGCCTTCTGCTGCCAATTCAGCCTTGATAGCTTCTTCAGCTGCTGCAATCACTTCGTCAGTCAATTGAGCTTTTGAACCGTATTTCAACAATGGCAATGCTGGTTTGTCAACCATTGCACGGCTTTCGTTGTCTTGTTCGATTTTGTGGTTGATTTGTGCCAACTCATCTTTAACGAATTGCTCATCCAATTCAGTGTAAGAAAGAACAGTTGGTTTCATCGCAGCGATGTGCATTGAGATTTGTTTTGCAAGAGTTTCGTCACCACCATCAACAACTGAGATAACACCGATACGGCCGCCATTGTGTTGGTATGCACCAAATGCTTGAGCATCTGTTTTTTCAACCAAAGCAAAGCGACGGAATGAGATTTTCTCACCGATTGTTGCAGTTGCATTTACGTATGCTTCTTCAAGGGTTTCACCTGAAGGCATAGTCAATTTAAGAGCTGCTTCGTTGTCAGCTGGTTTACCTTCTGCAATTACTTTAGCAGTAGTGTTTACCAATTCAACGAATTGAGCGTTTTTCGCAACAAAGTCAGTTTCAGCATTCACTTCAACAACTGCTGCAACGTTACCGTCAACGTAAACACCTGTCAAACCTTCAGCTGCTACACGGTCAGCTTTCTTAGCCGCCTTAGCCATACCTTTTTCGCGAAGTAATTCAATCGCTTTTTCGATATCACCTTCAGTTTCAACCAATGCTTTTTTAGCGTCCATAACGCCAGCACCTGATTTTTCACGCAATTCCTTAACGAGAGCTGCTGTAATTTCTGCCATGTCTATTCTCCTTGTTTGTATTTATAAAATAGAGGAGCGGGCTCAGCCCTGCCCCTCTAGGATTGTTTTTGTGTTTGATAAATGATGTAGAGTGTACTCGGACTAAAAAGCTAAAATTTAGATAAATCTAATGCTTTTCTTAACGCCTTCGTTACTTATTTTCCTTCTACAACTTCAACCAATTCTTCGATTGATTCTGTAGATGCTGGCTCAGCTGCCAATTCAGCTTCAACTGCTGCTACGCTGTCTTCACCTTGGTTACCTTCGATGATAGCGTCAGCCATTTTAGCTGTAATCAATTTAACAGCCCGGATAGCGTCATCGTTAGCTGGGATGATAACATCAATATCATCTGGATCTGTGTTTGTGTCAACCATCGCTACAACTGGGATACCCAATTTCTTAGCTTCTTTAACTGCGATTTGCTCTTTATGTGGGTCAACAACGAACATTACGTCTGGAATGCGTGGCATGTCAGCGATACCGCCCAAGAATTTTTCAAGACGTGCACGTTGTTTGTTCAACAATGCTACTTCTTTCTTAGGAAGCACTTCGAAAGTTCCATCTTCTTCCATGCGGTTGATTTCTTTCAAACGAGCGATACGTTTTTGGATTGTACCCCAGTTTGTAAGAGTTCCACCCAACCAACGGTGGTTGATGTAGTATTGACCAGCGCGAATAGCTTCGTCTTTAACAGCTTCAGCAGCTTGTTTTTTAGTACCTACGAACAAGATAACTGCGTCGTTTGCTGCAGCATCACGAATGAAGTCGTATGCTTGGTCAGCCAATTTTACAGTTTGTTGCAAGTCGATAACGTGGATACCGTTACGTTCTGTGAAGATGTACTTAGCCATCTTAGGATTCCAGCGACGAGTTTGGTGACCGAAGTGTACACCAGCCTCAAGAAGTTGTTTCATTGAAATTACTGCCATGAGTATTTCTCCTTTTTGTTTTTTCTCCTCTCCCAAACTTCGACTTGCAGCCCAACCTTACGGCAACAGGGTCACAATTGGTTCGAGATGAGTATTTGTTGCTACAGCAACTCTATTATCATACCAAATTTTTTCACTTTTGACAAGGAATTTCCACTTGACGTATGGCATTTTTTTCGGTAAAATAGTTTCTGTTATGGCGGTATAGCCAAGTGGTAAGGCACGGCTCTGCAAAAGCTTGATCGTCGGTTCAAATCCGTCTACCGCCTTTATTTTAGGGATTTATCCAAATTACTACAAGTTAAAAGCCCGAATTTTCGGGCTTTTTTGACTTTTCATTTGGTTAAATTCAGTTAAAACAGAAAAAGTTTCGGGACAAACTTTGGACAAGAACTTTTTAAACAAATTTTAAAAAAGTTTGTAAAACACTTGATTACTATTATAAATAATAGTGTAATAGATACATAAGGTAAGGGGAGGTTACCTTAGGCAAGGAAACTAACAGGAAGGAGTAATAAATGTTTAAGTACTTAAAAAGCCATTCAAGATTAGAGCTAATAAGCTGGCCGTCAAACTAAACCTTATCATCCTAACCATTGAGTGGCACATCGAATTGGATAGTGAATAATCACTATCCACCCCCTCGGGAGTGTACTTAAATGTTATCAAAAAATGCTATGAAAGTAAAATACAAAGTAAATAAACACGGTTTTGACTGGAAAGCCTTCCTATTATAGTCATTGTTCATTGCATTGATACTCTGGTTGGTTTTCGGATAAGGAGTATCTATGATCCAAGTATTATCAAAGGAAGAAATGATGAACTTCTTCCAGACGCATTCACGCTATCAAATTGCACAAGCCACGGGTATATCAGAGCAGACCCTGGCAAACTATGTCAAATGTCGGACTGATATTGGTGGCATGTCTTTTGATAAAGTGATAAAGATAACTGCATACTATGAAAGTTTGAAAAAATAAATTCCATCACAAAAGAAAGAGACTGGGCAAAACTAGCCAGTGAATAAAAAACACAGATAGATTCAAGCTGAGTATGATGAAATCCAGCCGAACTTTCTGTGTTTTTTTATCTCTTTTATTTTGGACTAATTTCTTAGCCAATTTCCTTAGATTCATGCTCATTAGGAGCAATCCTATTAATCAAAAATGTGATACAAAAAAAGAGCGATTTCTCGCCCCTTAATATTTCTTTTCTTACAACTCAGCAATCTGGCTCAAGTTAACTTCGGCAATGGTATCATTACCAAACATAGAGATAACCATTTTGACCTTATTGTTATCAATTTCTGTGATTTTTCCTGTATAGTCTGTGAAGGCTCCGTCAATAATGCGAACAGTATCACCAACTTTCACATCAATATCAAATTCTTGTACAGTTTGACCCATTGATACCAAGATTTGACGGATTTCTTCTTCCAAAAGTGGTGTTGGTTTTGAACGGTTCCCGTGCGAGCCCACGAAACCAGTAACGTTTGGAGTATTACGCACCACAAACCAGGCCTCATCAGTCATGACCATTTCAACCAATACATAGCCCGGGAAGCGATTTTCTTCCACTTCCTTAACTTCGCCATTTTTCTCAACTTGTACTGTTTGAGTCGGAATTTCTACACGAAGAATATTCTCCAGCATATTATAAGTATGCGCACGTTGAAGTAAGTTTTCTTTTACTTTATTTTCATAACCAGAATAAGTTTGTAAAACAAACCAGCCTTTATCAAAACTATCGTACATTATCTTTCCTTTCTCTGGAACCTGTGCCTCGTATTCTTCAATGAAAGATTCATTCAAAAACTACGGTATGTCATTTGAAGACGCTAAAAAAAGCCCGAAGGCTTTCGCTTTTCTCTATTATATCACTTCCATTTTGAATATGGCAAGCATTTTCTAGAAAAGATTAATTAAACTCATAATTCCTTTTGACAAAATAAGGTCAAATAGGTAAATGAGAGCAACAAAGAATGCGGAATACTGAATTACCGAAGCAAAGTCTTTCCAGCTTTGTTTTCCAGTAGGCCAAGCAGTCTCTTTTAAAATGCTAAAAATATCTGAAACGAATTTCATATGCAACTCCTATCGGGTTTCCTTGTGAACAGTGTACTGACCACAATGTTTACAAAATTTATTTACTTCTAACCGTGTTGGTTTGGGATTGCTCGAAAGGTTTATCGAATAATTTCGAGAGCCACAAACTGTACAGGCTAAACTTGCTTTTTTTAGTGCCATCATAGCCCTCCATCTTTACTATTCTAACATGTTTTATTCAGTTTGACAACTACTCAAACCAACTTCTTACCGTATCCCATAACGTTTTCGCCCGTTCTGGAATATTGGCATCTAGGATTTGTTGTTTTGTCTTTTCAATCAAATCCTGTGCTTGAGTAGTAATATCTTGCACTTGATCAGAGGTAACGACCGAATCTGAAGCACTTGTATCCTCTTCTTGAATCGCTACAATACCATTTTGAACATAGGCATTCTCCACATCGAAGGCAGTCCCTGCTGTATTTGGCAAAATCGCATCAGCTATTGTACGGAAGACTGTTGGAGCCATCCAGTAGCTACTGCTATCAATGTAGTGATTCTCATCCGTCTGTTCAAAACCAACCCACTGACTGATAACCAAATCAGGTGTATAAGCAATATACCACTGGTCATTAACAAGATTTACATCAAAACTTGTTTCGGTTGTTCCCGTTTTTCCTGCAAGATAGTAATTCGTCGCATCTGCAGATACACCTGTACCATTCGTATAGGTCCCAAGCATCATAGAAGTCATTTTATCTGCAACCGAGCGGTCAATTACTTTTGTACTTGTCTCGCGATGCTGAGCCAATACCTTTCCACTTGCTGTTTCAATACGTGTAATTAGATGAGCATCCTTCATTACACCATCATTTGCAAAAGCACTATAGGCCTGAGCCATTTGCAAGGGGTTCGTTTCCACCCCTGATCCGATTGACGCACCAAGTACCTTTTCAACACTTTCCATATCAAGACCAAACTTTTGACCAAATTCAAAAGCTTTGTCAATCCCTAAGGTATTTACAATATATGCAACTGGTAGATTGTAAGATAGAGCTAAAGCTTGGTACATTGGAATGGTATCCGAAGTTGAATAGTCATAGTTGTGTAAGGTATAATCCCCATAGGTTTCCGTATGGTTATCCAATGGTGTATCAATAGCCCAACCCGCTGCTACTGCTGGCGCATAGGCAACAAGGGGCTTAATAGTTGAACCGGGACTACGCTTAGCTTGAGTCGCAAAGTTGAATGTTCGAAACACAGCATCTTCCGAACTATTCACGCGCCCAACCAAGGCTCGAACACCGCCAGTTGTAGGATCCAAAGCTACACTAGCAGCTTGAGCCGAGGTTCCATCATAGCTTGAAGTCGGAAACATAGTTTCATCATTGAAGATAACCTGCATACTCGCTTGAGAATTTTGGTCCATTTCGGTATATATTCGATAGCCGTTATTAATGATATCTGATTCTTTAAGGCCATAGCGATCAATCGCTTCAGCAATAACCGCATCAAAGTAAGATGGATAAGAATAGTTATCTTGCTTACCCGTATAGGTATCTGCTAACTGGCTCGCTAAATCGACTTGAAAACCTGCATCGGCAGTTGCCTGATCAATATAGCCAGCATTGACCATATTTTGCAAGACTGTATCTCGGCGATTGATTGCATTTTCTAAGGAATAATAGGGATTATAAATTTCTGGACCCTTAAGCATCCCTGCTAAAACAGCTGATTGTTCAATCGTCAAATCACTTGCAGAAATACCAAAATATTTTTGACTAGCATCTTCAACTCCCCAAACCCCATTACCAAAATAGGCATTGTTGAGATACATTGTAAGTATTTCTTGCTTACTGTATTTTTTATTGATTTCAAGGGCTAGGAAGAACTCTCTAGCTTTTCGACTAATGGTCTGCTCTTGTGTCAAAAATGCATTTTTAGCTAACTGCTGGGTAATCGTTGAACCACCACCTGAACGCCCCAAGGTCAAAACAGCTAAGATGGTTCGTTGATAGTTTATCCCTGAGTTTTTATAAAAACTCCTGTCTTCTGTAGCAATCACCGCATTCTCAAGATTATCAGAAATAGCATCTAATTCTACATAAGTCCCTTTTTGACCAGATAAGGTCCCTGCCTCAGCACCATCCTTATCATAAATAATCGTTGTAGCCTTTAATGCTTCCTGCAAATCCCCAACATTCGCAGTCTTTGCAAGAAAGAATAGGTAACCACCTACCGTAAGAACCATTACGCCTATCAAGATCAAAACTATTTTTGTCAGTTGATAGCGCCGCCAAAATTTACGAACTGGCTCTGGAATGCGAGACTTTTTCTTTGGTTTGTCTGAATGACCACGATTTCCCCTGCGACTACGGCTAGGTCTGTCATCATTGTCAGATTGAAAATCATCTGGAACTTCAATCGGCTGATGTTGCAAATCGTCCATAGAACACCTCTTTCTAGTGATTTTGTACCATTATACAATATTTTCTTTCAGCTAGCTGAGAAAAACACTACTGCAAACCTGTCACAGCCGAACAGCGGAAATTTTTGGCAAAATATGATAAAATAGGGAGATTCTGAATCAGAAAAGGATTTCCAATGACACAAGTATATGATATTACCATTATTGGTGGCGGACCAGTTGGTCTATTTGCCGCCTTCTATGCCCATCTCCGCCAAGCTAAAGTCAAAATCATTGACTCCTTACCACAGCTTGGGGGGCAGCCGGCAATTCTCTATCCAGAAAAAACAATTTTGGATATTCCAGCCTTCCCTAGCTTAACAGGACAAGAATTAACCGATAATCTCCTTGCCCAACTCTCAACTTTTGAAACAACCATTTGCCTCAATGAAACTCTGACCGCCATTGAACCAGGAGAAGTTATTACCCTGACAACCACCAAAGGCATCCACCAGACAAAAACTCTCCTTATCGCCATGGGAGGTGGGGCCTTCAAGCCTCGTCCACTGGAAATTGAGGGAGCAGACAGCTTTGAAAACGTTCACTATCATGTATCCAATATCCAACAATATGCTGACAAAGATGTTGTCATCTTAGGTGGAGGAGACTCCGCGGTTGATTGGTCATTAGCTTTTGAGAAAATCGCTAAAACTACTCATATTGTCCACCGTCGCGACAACTTCCGCGCCCTTGAGCACAGCGTAGAGGAACTCAAGCAGTCCAGCGTCACCATCCATACACCTTTTGTCCCTAAAGGACTTTCTGGGGAAAACGGCAGAGCTTCTGCCATTCATTTCGACAAGGTTAAGAGCGAGGACAAGCTCACCCTGCCTTTCGATCACCTCTTTGTCAACTACGGTTTTAAATCATCCGTTGGAACGCTAAAAGAATGGGGCTTGGAGCTCAATCGTCACCGCATCGTTGTCAATAGCAAGCAAGAAACTTCTGTTCCAGGTATTTATGCCATCGGTGACTGTTGCTTCTACGAGGGCAAGGTTGACCTGATTGCGACTGGTCTTGGCGAAGCCCCAACCGCCGTCAACAATGCCATGAACTACCTCAATCCAAATGAAAAAGTGCAACCTAAGCACTCAACCAGTCTGTAAGATGAAAATTGACATTCGCATTCCCCAAGCCTTTCCACAACTCACTGTTAAGGAAGTCTTGGAAGATTATTTTCTTATTCCTAGAAAAATCCGCCATTTCCTTCGCACCAAGAAACACGTCCGTGTCAACGGTGAGTTGATAAACTGGCAGAGCACCATAGCAGCAGGTGATTTGCTAGAATTGACTTTTGACCAAGAAGACTATCCTGAAAAAAGTATTCCTCTGGGACAGGCGGACATGGTGGAAGAACTTTATCAGGATGAACATATGATAATTGTCAACAAGCCTGAAGATATGAAGACCCACGGTAACGAGCCGACAGAGATTGCCCTGCTCAACCATGTATCTGCCTATGTTGGACAGACCTGCTATGTGGTCCACAGACTCGATATGGAAACCAGCGGAGCCATTCTCTTCGCCAAAAATCCCTTTATCCTTCCCATTCTCAATCGGCTTTTGGAAGACAAGGTCATCTACCGTGACTACCTAGCCCTCTGCCAAGGACAGTTAAAAAAGACCGACTGGACCATTACCGATAAGATTGGACGGGACCGCCACGATCGCAGAAAGAGAGTCGTTGACAACCAAAAAGGACAAGCAGCCTTCACTCAAGTCCACCTCTTGAAGACCATTGGCAAAAATAGTTTGGTCGCCTGTCGCCTCCAGACAGGTCGGACCCACCAGATTCGGGTTCATCTAGCCCACCACGGTCATGCTCTGATTGGCGACCCACTTTATAGTTATGTAGCTGCCCACCGCCTCATGCTCCACGCCCAAAAACTCAGCTTAACGCATCCGCTAACTCTGGAAAAAATCAGCGTGGAAGCACGGTCGGAGAGTTTTGAGAGAATAGTAAAAAAGAGCTGAAAACCAGCTCTTTTTTGCATGTATGTTATTCAAAAATATTCCCCAATTCGACGTCAACGCGGTTTTCCTTGACATTGATATCCGTCACAGCCAGCAGGGATTTGTAATTCGCTACGCTGCGGTCCCCTTTTTGGTTTTCCGCAAAGACAGCCACACCTACCAAGGTCGAGTCAAACTCAGACAAGAGGCTAATCATACCATTGATAGTTCCACCATTTTTCAAGAAGTCATCGACGATTAGGACACGACTTCCAGCCTTCAAACTACGTTTAGACAGGAACATCTTTTCGATACGGTCGCTAGATCCTGACACATAATTGACAGAAACAGTTGACCCTTCAGTAATTTTCAAATCACGGCGAACGATGACAAATGGTACATTAAGAACATTGGCAACCGCATTCGCTAATGGAACACCTTTTGTTGCAACTGTCATGACAGCATCGATTTTTTCATCTTTAAATGCATTAGCAATAATGCGACCTACATTTTTTAGGATGTGAGGTGTTGATAAGAGGTCTGAGGAATAAATATAACCGCCAGGTAAGATACGACTACTTTCAGCCATCTGACTGCGCAGTGTCTCTGCGATTTGCAATGACTCTTCTTTTGAGATGGACGGTGTGAAAACAACACCTCCGCTAGCACCCGTGATGGTTTCAATTTTCCCAATGGAGCTTTCTTCAAAAGCCTTTTTAATGATGGCAATATCTTCGGAAATGGAAGATTTAGCTGATTCATACTTTTCAGCAAAGGTATTCAAACTTGTCAATTCATAAGGGTGGTTGATGAGATAATTGGAAATCACTACCATCCGTTCGCTTCTTCTTAACTTCATATAATCATCCTCTAAATTTATTTTTTCTATTATATCACAAAAACAACAAAAAGCGAACTTTTTATATAAAAAGTCCGTCTTTTTTCGCATTTTATAGAAATTGAAAGTTCTATAATGAAGTTAGCCACTTTACCTTAATCAAATTCAGCTGCTTTACTATATATGATTTAGCGATTGATTTCATTTGATAACAGGCTTGAAGCTGTTAGGCTAAGTTGGAGGCTGGGCAAAAACTAGCCAGTAAATAAAAAACACAGATAGATTCAAGCTGATTTTGATGAAATTCAGCCGAACTGTCTGTGTTTTTCTTTTATCTCTATTATCTTGGACTATTTTCTTAGCCAATTTCGTTAGATTCATGCTCATTAGGAGAAATCCTATCTCTGTTTCAACCACTTTTTGTCCTCTGACATGAACTCTGCGCACGCCAAAAACACCCTTCATCCTACCAAATACAGGTTCGACATCCACCTTGCGTTTGGCATAAATGCGGGTTCCCACTTTACTTGTCAATTCATCTTTGACTAAGTTCTTGAAATAGTTCCACGTAGGATTATACTGAATTTGTTTGAGATTTCCTTTTTCCGTCCGTGCTAATTGGTCTAATTCCTCACTAGCTTGTACTGGATCAGCTTCGTAAATCTTAATATCTCTCTCAAATCCATACTTATCCGTTCTTCGTGAATAATTCTTGAATGAATACACAACCCCATCTGGCTTTATCCACTGATCAGAATCTTCTAGATAGGTCCAGTTTTCAGGATTGGCATCACTCTTCTTATAGCTTTTCTTCTGCTCTTTCTGATAAGTTCCGTAAGGAATCAGAGGTGTTTTCTCCAGGTCATCAACGATAAAGCTATAATTTTCTTCACTACCATAACCTGCATCCGCGACAATGTGTTGAAAGAGTTCTAAGGTTTGGATGGATTGAAGAAAAGGCTTGAGTGTACGAGTGTCAGTTGGATTCGGATACAATCCGTAAGCTAAGGCAAACTGGCTGTTTGTGCCAAGTTGTAGGTTGTAGCCTGGTTTGAGCTGACCGTTCTTCATATGATCTTCTTTCATTCGCATGAATGTTGCATCGTGATCCGTTTTAGAATAGGAATTTCGCTCTTGTAGAATCTGCTTATCTCGTTCGTACTTCTGTTTCCGAACAAGAAAATCCTCTTTCAACTTTCTCTTTAGTTTTTTAATTCTTCTTCGTTTCTGTTTGTTGGCAGAGCCACCTTTGATGACTTTAGGCTCTTGTGAGATAGCTTCTTCCACCTCGTCCAATACTTGTTCGGTTTCTTGTAGGAGTTGTTTGAGCCCCTCGCTAGTGAGGCATTCTTCCTTGGACAAGGCAGTATTCACCCCTTCTTGAACTAGTTTGTCATAAAGGGCAGAAATGTTTCCATTCAAGGCATCTTCATAGCGTTCAACGGCCTTTTTCCACGTGAAAGAATACTTGTTGGCATCAGCTTCTACCTTAGTCCCGTCAATGAAGAGAGCCTCATCTTCAATCAATCCATTCTCTCTGAGGAGGAGGGTGAAGTAGATGAAGGCAGTTTTGATGAGCTGATTGGCGTGTGTGCTAGCCCGAAAGCTATTTATGGTCCGATAACAGACATAGGTATCCTGACTCAGCCATTTCATAGGAATAACTTCTTCATTCATTTGAACGATTTTCCGACCAGAGAATACCTGACGAGCATAGGCGAACAGTGTCATTTTAAGCAACATAGCTGGATGAAAGGCTGGACGACCAGTATGGGAAGTTTCTTCCAATAGAATGGATTGAGGAATAGTATCCACAAACTGACTAATCAGACGAGCCTCATGCGTTGCAGGTAAGTCCCAAGCAATATTTAATTCCAAACTAAGCTGATTTGTGTTATACTGTTTATACATTTTCATGCCTTTCTAGTTGTTTTGTGGTTATTATAATTATAAAGCATGAAATGGAAAACGAGCAACTCCTAATTGGAATTGCTCGTTTTTTTATTGTGAGAAGCTAGTTTTTGCCCAGCCTCTTTAGCTACCAAAACAGGTTCAAGGGTTCCTGTTGTCAAAGGAAATCCATTTTAAGGTATAAGAAAACACCTCTGTGCTATACTTGTAGTTCACCACAAACACAAGAAAGAGGCACAGAGATGCAAAAATATTATACACTAAAAGGAAAACATTTGACAATTGATAACCGTCGCCTAATTGAAAAGTGGAAGATTGAGGGAAAGTCTAATCGTGAAATTGCCGACTTACTTGGAAAGGCTCCTCAGACCATCAATAACGAGATCAATCGGGGTACAACCTTACAACAAGTGCGAAAAGGGGTATATAAAATGGTCTATTCAGCCGAGTACGCACAGACTGTTTACCAAACGAATCGAAAACGTTCGGTAAAAAAGATAATCCTAACGAAAGAAATGAAAGAGAAAATTTTACACTATACTAAGCAAAAATTTTCTCCTGAAATGATGGTTAAGAAGAAGAAAATAAAAGTGGCTATTTCAACCATTTACTATTGGTTTCATAATGGCCATTTAGGATTGACGAAAGCAGATATGCTTTACCCTAGAAAAGGGAAAAGTGTCAAGAAGCAAGCTAGTCCTAACTTTAAACCAGCAGGCAAATCTATCGAAGAACGTCCTGACGTTATTAATCTTCGCTTGGAAAACGGTCATTATGAAATTGATACAGTTCTACTAACCAGAGTGAAAAATCATTGCCTTTTAGTCTTAACCGACCGTCGGAGTAGACACCAAATCATCCGTTTGATACCTAACAAAACCACTGAATCAGTCAATCGGGCACTGGAGGGAATCTTGAGGGAACATCGTATCCTGTCTATAACTGCAGATAATGGTACAGAATTTAGTCGTCTGGCTGAAGTGTTTCCTGAGGAACATATCTACTATGCGCATCCCTACTCTTCATGGGAGAGGGGAACGAATGAAAATCACAATCGATTGATTCGGAGATGGTTACCAAAAGGAACCAAGAAAACGACCCCGAAAGAAGTCGCTTTTATCGAAAATTGGATTAACAATTACCCTAAAAAATGCTTGGACTACAAGTCGCCGAGTGAATTTCTTATGAGTGGCTAATTTCAACTTGAAATTTGGGATTTTATAGAAATACTACCGATACCATGAGGGGGAATAAAGCCTATAGTGTTCATACCAACCAACTATTCTCTCAGCTTGTGACTGCATCAAGGGAATTTGTTCGGGATCTACTTGTTCTGCCCAAGAAAGAGCTCCTAGACTATTTACTGTGACATAAAGAGCAGTGAGTCTCCAAAATTCCTCTGGAATAGCGCCATCAAAATAGGCATCCACCTGACCACGTGCAAAGGCTGGAGACAAATCTACCGTGAAAATCAATCGATTAAATTCTTCCCAGGGGTCTCCTATATCGTAGCGATCAAAGTCTAAGATTTTTAGTTTTCCATCTCTTCCCAGTAGAAAATTCCCTGTATGAAAATCTCCATGATGGTAGGCAATCGGCCTCCCTTCAAGCAAGTGACGATTGGCCTGGACAAAGTTTATCATGGCTTGACCATTTGGATAGGAATGACTAGCTGCTTGGTAGGCAGCTAATTTACTGTCAATCTTTGCCTGATAAAAACTGTTCCAGTCGCGCAGACTTTGATCAATAGGCAGACCATGCAGGGCGCGTAAAAACTTTCCAGCCTGACAGCCCAATTCATACAAGACAGAATCAGGCAAATCGGAAGCCACTTCATTCATATCCTGTCCTTCCACCCATTCATAAAGGGTGTAGACTGACAAATCATCCGCCCAAAATCTTAGCGGCTCTGCCACAGGCAAACTTAAACCAAACAGGTTTTCAACTAACTGAAACTCTAATCGCTTAGCCTCATAGGCTGGCCGCTCTGCTATTCTCAACAGACCAAAGCGGCCATCTTCTAGCTGGACCTTGTACTTTTGGTCCGTGGACCAGCCTTTGGTGAGGGGCTGTCGAGATAAAATCTTAACTACCACTAGTCGATATTGGGCTTATAGAAGGCGCGGTTGTCCATGGCAAAGATGCGGTTGGTCATCTCGCCTGGACCGACCTTGTCCAAGGCCGATAGCATCATCATCATTTCCGCATCGATGTTGTCAATCATGTGGAGGATTTCCGCCTCCATAATCTGCGGACGGACTGGGCTACCATACTCCAAGAGGCCGTGGTGGCTGAGGATAACGTGGCGCAGAACAGTCACTTCCTCCAGACTGTCATCAATGCCCAATTCCACCAAAACCTTGGTAATCTCTTCATCAATCAAGGAAATGTGCCCAATCAAATTTCCACGGACAGTGTAGCCTGTGTTATCAGGACCTGTCAGTTCAATCACCTTGGCTAGGTCATGAAGCATGATTCCTGCAAAGAGCAGGCTCTTATTGAGCTGAGGATAAATATCACCAATTTTATCTGCCAAGCGGACCATGGTCGCGGTATGGAAGGACAAGCCTGAATAAAAGGCATGGTGATTGGTCTTGGCTGCTGGATAGGAATAAAATTCCTTTTCATATTTACTGTAAAGAGCACGGACAATCCGCTGCCAAGTGGCATTTTCGATGCGGAAAATCATCTGATTTAGGTAGTCCTTGGTGTCCTTGACATCCACAGGTGGCTTTTCCTTGAACTCAGCAGGGTCGTTTGGTTCGCCAGCTTTTGGTAAACGGAGAACCAACTGATTGACTTGGGGTGAATTATTGTAGACTTCACGGCGTCCCTGCATATGAACTACAGTTCCAGCAGTAAAATCCTTGATTTTCCCTGGTTGGGCGTCCCAAACCTTGCCTTCAATCTCACCAGTATCATCCTGGAAGGTCAGAGCTAGGTAGTCTTTGCCAGCCCGTGTTTGACGGACTTCTGCTGCTTTGATCAAATAGAATCCTTCGAAGAATTCATCTTTTTTCATTTGGTTAATTTTCATTATCTTCCTCATCTAATGGGGACAAGCCAAGCAGTCCCTTAGTTTGGTCATCTTCGTATAGGTCGATGGCTCGAAGACTACGCTCGATAGCGTTGGTGCGAGTCGTTAGGAGTTTGTCAATATTGCTGCTGGCCTGATTGAGTTGCTTTTGGGCCTTGACCAAGAGGTCAGAAAACTTGCCAAATTCCAGCTTGACATTGCCCAAGACCTTGGAAATATCATCGGCCGACCGTTGAATGTTGAGGGTTTTAAAGCCGACAGAGAGAGAATTGAGCAGGGCAGAAAGGGTGGTCGGTCCTGCTACCACGATATTTTCCTGACGGCGAAGGTCGTCAAAGAAAATCGGATTGCGGACCACCTCTGAATAAAGCCCTTCGGTTGGCAAGAACAACACGCCAAAGTTGGTGGTTTCAGGCGGATTGAGGTACTTGCTCTGAATGTCCTTGGCAAAACGTTTAATAGCAGCCAAGAGATTTTTCCGATGAAGGTCAATCTGGTCCTTGTCCCCACTTTCATAAGCATCTTCCAAGCGGTAGTAATCCGCCAGCGGAAACTTGGAATCGATTGGCAAGTAGATATAATCGCCTTCAGTCCGTCCTGGTAGCTTGACCGCATACTCCACGCGCTCACTAGAGCCTGAAACCGTGGCAAACTCTCGCTCATATTGGCTAGGTGTCAAAATATCCTCGATAATCTGTCCCAGCTGCAATTCACCCATGATGCCACGGGTTTTGGTCCCAGACAGTACCTTGTTAAGACTACCCACATCACGCGCCACCGTCTGCATTTCTCCCAGACCACGATTGACCGATTCCAATTGCTTGGACACCGTTTCAAAGGAGGCTTGTAGGCGGGTTTGCAGGGTTTTCTCCAGCTTTTCCTCAACTGTCTGCCGCATTTCTTCCAGGCGTTTTTCATTGGACTCCTGAATGGCCTGCAAACGGCGGTCGGTGGCATCTCGCGTTTCCAAGTGGCTCTTATTCAGCTCATGACGGATGTCGGTTAGCTGTTGGTAAAGCTCCGTGCGGAGTCTTTCCACTTCCTGATGAATGGCCTGTTGCTGTTTGAGGGTTGCATTTTCAAGTTGATAGCTGAGCTGATCAGACAAGTTGTCTGCTGTGTCTTCTGCCTGATCTTGCAAAAGCAGGGCCAAGCTCTGCCATTTTCCATAAAGAAAAACCAAGGCGAGCAAGACCAGTATCAGCAAAATAAGTAATACAATATCCATCTAATTCTTATCCTTACTGTAGATAAGGACCACGTAGCCCTTATCCAGTTGAATGTCTATGTCTCTATCTATAAATTCGTTAGAGGAATAGCATTTTTTGAAAAAATAATTACTGGCATCCAACGGGTACTTGGCATGACGAATGGTCAAGCGGCTGCCATCTTCTGGCATAAAGGAAATATAGGTCATTCCTTGAATAGGTTGAATGACATGACGTCCTGCAGGTCGAAAACGAACAATGTTCTGACTGTCCACCAATTCAATTTGCTCCATGTAGGGGGCCAAGTCAGGCTCTGCAGCTAGAAAGAGATTAGCCATCATATGATCCATGCGTCCACCCAAAGCACCATATATGTGAACCTGGGCCTGCGGATAAACTTTGAACACTTCCTTTAACGCTAACTCTAAGTCTGTGTCATCTTTTTCAGCAGGTGCTTGTAGGAACCGCTCTGCTAGATCCTTTATCCGCCCTAATTCTTCAGGTGTCACCGAGTCAAAATCACCGATAGCCCAGTCAAGAGGTAGGGAATGTTCCAATAGACGAAGTGAGCCTGCATCTACCCCTACATAGAGGTCTGCAGGCTCAGGAAGGCAGTCAAATGAACCACCTGCTATTAAGGCAATCTTAATCATGGAGGGCTGCTTTCAATTTAGCAACGTTGGCATCCAAATCGCCTTTGAAAAGGTAGGAACCTGCCACAAAGACATTGGCACCCGCATTTTTGGCTGAATGAATGGTCTTATCGTCAATCCCACCGTCCACTTCGATGTCAAAGTTCAAGCCTTTGGCTTCACGGAGTTTGACCAAGGCCTCAATCTTCTCAGCCACTTCTGGAATGTAGGCCTGACCACCAAAACCTGGGTTAACCGTCATGAGGAGCACCTGATCCACCAAGTTGAGCACAGGCTCAATGGTCACAAGAGGTGTGCCTGGATTGATGACCACGCCCACCTTCATACCAGCAGCACGAATTTTTTGCAGGGTTCCATGCAGGTGAACCGTTGCTTCTGCATGAATGGTTAAAATATCTGCACCCGCACGTGCAAAGGTCTCAATATGATTTTCAGGATTGGACACCATGAGATGACAATCAAAAACCAGCTTGCTATGAGGACGCATAGCCGCAACCACATCCGCCCCAAAGCTAATATTTGGCACAAAATGACCGTCCATGACATCAATGTGCACATACTCCACACCTGTCTTTTCTAGACGCTTGAGCTCTTTTTCAAAATTTGCATAATCTGCCGCCAAAATAGACGGTGCGATCTTATAATGTGACATACAGAACCAACTTTCTATTTGAATTTCTTACTTACCTTGGCATAGGTTTCACGCTGATTTTGGATTTCGCTGAGGAATTGGAGATAATTGTCAAAGCGACTTTGGGAAATGGCAGAGCTGGCAACAGCTTCTTTGACTGCACAATCCGGCTCATGGGTGTGGGTACAGGTCCTAAATTTGCAGTTCTGGCTGGCTTCCGCAATCTCTGGGAAACAATCTGTCAGTGCCTCAGCCTCCTTGACTTCATAGTCTAGAGATGAGAAACCTGGCGTATCCGCAATTTTCCCACCGAAGACATTGTAGAAACTGACCGCACGAGTGGTATGGCGACCACGCCCCAGACTATCTGAAATCGCCCCTGTTTCCAAGGCTAATTCTGGTGCAATGCGATTGAGAAGAGTCGATTTGCCAACCCCTGTCTGCCCCATAAAGACCGTCACCTTATCCTGCAATAATGGCGTCAATTCCTCCAAACTATAGACAAAAGGATAGCCAATTTTCTCATAGATAGCCTTGAAGGCATCAATTTCCGTCCGATCTTCTACCAAGTCCATCTTAGAGATATAGATAATGGGATCCATATCCTTTTGTTCTAAAAGTACTAGGAAACGATCAAGTAAATTAGCATTAAAATCAGGCTCCTTGGCCGACATGATAACTACCGCCTGATCGATATTGACGATAGGAGGTCGAACTAGACTATTTTTCCTCTCATGGATTTTTAAAATATAGCCTTCTGAGTTTTCCTCCGCAGAAAAATCCACAAAATCACCCACATAGGGCGTTTGGCCTTTCTTACGAAAATTTCCTCTGGCTCTGGTTTGATAAATCTGTCCATCTGCCTCGACATAGTAAAAACCAGCCAAGGCCTTGATAATTCTTCCTTGCAATGAAGACTCCTTTGTATGTACTTGTTCCTATTATACCAAATTTCCTAAGAAAAAACCGCAAGCGGTTTCGATTTTACATTTTACTCTAGTTATTTCAATTGAAAAATAGTATAATAAAAAGCAAGCGGAGGTGGTGGAACGGCAGACACGCATGCTTCAGGCGCATGTGCCCATCGGGTGTGAGGGTTCAAATCCCTTCCTCCGCATTATTTATAAAGGATAACCCCAAGTCAGAATTATTGACTTGGGGTCATTTTTATATCTTTTCACTCAATTTCCCATCACGCATTTCCAAAACCACATCAAACAAGTCTAGGATAGCTGGGTCTGATTGGTGCAAGATAGTAATGATAAGTTTGTCCTCCAACTGCAAGAGGTTGGTCAAAACCTGTTTGGTCAGGGCAGGGTCTAAATGAGCGGTCGGTTCATCCAAGAGCAAGACATCCTTACCACTCATCAGGGCACGGAGCAGACACAGGATGTTTTTCTCGCCACCACTCAACTGACTAGGATCGCTTGTGGTCATCAAAGTGTCCTGTAAACTCGTTGGCAAGCTCCTTAACAAGCCAAGCATGGCATCTCTTCCCTTATCATAGGTTCCAAAGACAGACACATTGCTTTCAAAATCAGTATGATAAAGATGCTCAAACTGGCTGAGATAGAAGGCAGTAGCTGCTTCCATTTCATGCAAAACATCATGTTCCAAATAGGAAACACTTCCCTTGTCCAGAGCTAGTTCTCCTGCCAACACTCGTAGAAAAGTGGATTTTCCGCTGGCTGACGGACCAATGATGGCATACTTTTTCCCCTTGTCAAACCGATAGGAAAAATCTGCGACCGCTAATTCTCCCACATGATAGGCCACATCCCTGACTTCTAAGGCTGTCACATTGGGATAGCTTGGCACTTGCTCAGACAAGACCTGACCAGCAAGATAACCTTCTAAGTTGGCAACTGTTTCCTTGGTCGAATGGATATAATTGACATCCAAGAGGATGTATTTCATAGGATAGATGAAATTTTCAACATAGCTAAAGGTCGCAATGGCTGCACCGATGGTCACCTCTTTTTGTAGCAAGAGGTAGCCGACCAAGCCAAAAGCCGTTAATTGCACCAAAAACATGGAAAATCCATTGACAACATTGGCCAGGGTTTTGAATTGCCCAAAGTGAAAACGAGCCTGCTCACTTTCTTCTACTGACCGATGGTGGACACGGCTGATGGAGCCGAAAGTTTCGGTATTGACACGATTCTTGGCAGAAAAGAGGTCAGTCACCACCTGAAAATAACTTTCCAAACTCTGTAAAAATGCCCGCTGCCGCTGAGAAAGGGGGCCAGAAATCCACTTGGGAATGAAGACCGCCAAGGCAGACAACAGAATAATCCCAACCGCAACCAGCGGATGAACAAAGAGAAAGAGAGAAAATGCATAGATAATCATGCTCGAACTAGAGCGGATAATGTCCATGAGAGGACTCAGATAACTCTCCTCAATGGTTTCCAAATCATTGTCAAAAATGGACAGATAGGCAGAAACATTCTTCTCTGAAAATTTGGATAAAGGCTGTGATAACAAGCTGTTTGCCAGACCTTTTTTAGCCGTGACATAGAAGCCCTGAGACACCTTCCACTCATAAACCTGGGAAATGTACTGAAAAACTGAATTGGCAATGATGGTCAAAGCGTAGGCCAACAAGAGCCAGACAAGTCCTATCCAGCCCATCTGAAAAATATGGTCAAAAAGATACTTATTTAACTCCGGCAAAACGACATTTGTCAAACTATATAAGATATGGAAAACCAACTGAATGGCAATAACAAATCGCAATTGATAGACAATTTTTTCATAACTCCTCCTAGATAGGAACAATCTGACAAAAATTAATTGCTCTCCCCAATCCGTACCACCTCATCATAACGAGAAAGGACCTCATCGGACACACGGTGGGAAATATGAATGAGCGTCTTATCTGCTAGTGAGGTAAGGTAGGCTTCAATTACTGTATAGGTTTCCTGATCCAAGGCAGACAGACTTTCATCCAGCAACAAGATGTCCTTATCTTGCAGCAAGGCACGAATCAAGAGCAGGCGTTGCTTTTGTCCGCCAGACAGTCCGCTATTATCACTGATTTCCTCGCTCAAAGAAGCATAACTTGGAAAACGACTGTCAAGGTTCATGGTTTTAATGAGGGACATCATCCTATCTTCTGAAACCTCCCGTCCCATGGTCAAGTTGTAAAGAACCGTATCATGGAAAAGGGATCCCTCTTGTGGCAGATAAGCAATCTTGTCTTGAATGGCTTGGTAGGATAAGTCTGAAAGAGAGGTTTTATCAAAGTAAATATCCCCTGCTTGCAGTTGGCTATTCTTGGTCAAAATAAGAGCCAAGGAAGATTTGCCAGAACCACTTTCCCCAAGAATTAAATACTTCTTGCCACGTTCAAACGCTACTGTCAGGTCTTCAAAGACCTGCTTCTCACCGATGGCATAACTAGCCTTGACCAGTTGCATGCTCTGGAAAGCTGAAGCTAGTTCCTGTCCCTTCGTTTCTTGCCCCAAAGTAGATAGCTCAAACTCTTGCTTCAATTCCTTAACGGCATGCCTGTCCAAAAAGGCTGCCGCAATGCTATTAATGGGATCCACCAACTGCTCTGAAATGGTCAGAATAGCTGTCAAGCCACCGATGGTCAAGGCGCCAGAAAAGACTTGAAAACCACCGATAAAGATAATCGAAAGAGTGGTCAGATAAAAGACGAAACCGACTAAGAGCCGCATGGTTACTGTCGTTCGATTGGCCTGATCAACCTTGTCATTGACTGCTTGATAGCGATCATTCAGCTCATCTAAAACCTGCTGTCTTTGGCGGCTATTTTTCACTTGCAAATAACCTAGAAAGACATCTGAAACCCTTGTATTATAGACCTGCTGACTGTCCGAAATCGCCTCCTGATTGAGCCTTCTCCGCTTTTTAAACAAATAGGGAATCACAACTGGCAAGAATGAAATCAAAATTAAGAAAATAGCGGTCAGACCATCCAAGCTAAGAAGGGCCAAACTGGCAATGCCAAAGGTACAAGCACCTTGAAAAATCGTAAAAAAGGCGTCGTAATAATCTTCTTTCACCGTCTCCAAATCATTATTGAGCTGAGAAATATAGGCCCCTGCCCCCTGCTCAACGAACTCTCTAAAAGGCAAATCAAAAATTTTCCCAATAAAGGTCGCCTGCAATTGGAAACCTACTTGATTGAGATAGCTGACATTGGCAATCTGACGAATGTATTCAAAGACCAGCATGACAAGGACAGTTAGCCCCATCAGCACAAAATAAGACACAAAGGCCTGTCTATCTCCAGCCGCAATAGCATCAATAATATAGCGATATTGGTACAGAAAGCCAACATTGAGCAGGGCTACTGTAAAAATACAAGATAAGGTTAGCCAAAAATTCCTCTTTTTCATTTCTTTTCCACCATTTTATAGATTTCTTCGCAAATATTTCTAGTTGACAACCCAACCGTCTGGAGCAAACCTTCCCAATCATTTATTTTCTTTACAATATTCTGTTCGTGATTTTGCATTGAATATTCTTCAAAATTTTGAAGAGAGTAAGAAGAAAACTCACCATCCGGAAAGAATGTACACGGCTTAATATGGCCACTCTCATTGATTGTCCATTCAATAACACCTGCTCCGCAACGCATTGTACCATCTACAATGTCTTCAAAATAGTTAAAGCAATTATCTTCTTCCCATGTATGTATATTAATTCTGCTCCTATACTCTCTACTTTTTTCTATAAGCATCTCATAAAATTCTTCTACTTTAGCGGGACTTAAAAACCAATCTGATCCGACTAACTTACCTCTACCCAAATGACTAAATAGCCCAAATCTCACCGCTTTTACTTGGTTTAGCATTAAAAATTCTATAAAATTATCAAATTCATCTATAAGACTGTTTCGGACAATATTGGTCACTGAATAGTCTAAATTCTCATTGTTTAGAAATCTTATTCCTCTAATCGTTTTATTTAATGTATCCTTTCCATTGGTAATTTGGTCGTTTAGAATCGGATTATGATGATATAAAGAAATTTGAATGTAGCTCATTCCCTTCAAATAAATTATACTTTTGGAATTAATTAAATGACCAGTGGTTGTCATTGTTACTTCTTGAAAGTTTTCCGTAACATATTTTGAAATCTCTTTAAAATGAGGATGTGCCATCGGCTCCCCACCCGTTAACTGTATTTCATAAACCTTTCCTTTTACCCTATCTAAAAAATTTATTAGCTCTTCATATTTCAAAAAATTCCTGTTAATTGGTCCAGCTTCCTTAAAACAGTGTATACACTGTAAATGACATTTATTCGTTAATTCTATAACTATTTTCCTAGGGTAAAATTTCCCAACTTCACCATAAATATGCTTCGGATAAGCAGAAACTCCTTTAACAATAAACTCTTTCTCCAAGAATAATTTTAATGTATCCAATAATAGCTTTTTTATTTTTGTTTCACATTCCCCCGCTATATCAGAGAAGTAACCTATCAAACTTTCTACACTACCCGTTTCGTTTATCTGTTTTAAAACTAACGCTTGATATTCATTTAATAAGTATTGACCGTATTTTCCTATAACCATCAAATCTTCACCAAAATAATGGTAGTAGTAATCACAATTTAGCATAAATTTCATTATCATATTCTCCTTAAAAATACGTAAATTTATTTAATGGAATCAATACACTATTATGTTTTTAAAATACAATAAGTTTAATCAACGAAACTTGTAGCGATAATAATATAAAAAATCTCTGTCAACTAGACTAATTTTACCAATCGAAAAACCAAAAATTAATACCATCCTTTTGTTTGCTGTGTTCTTTTTGTTCCACATCCACTGAGGGTTTCAATTTTACTTACTTTTAATAATTTTGAAGACAACTTTTTAAATTCAATTACAGACATATTCTTCTCCTTTTCTTGTCCAATAAATAAATTTACGCATTATTAATAATAAATTATAAATATAGGACAACAAAATATGTCCCTTATACGCAACCACTACTCAATAAGTATCTTTTCCAATATACTTTCATACCAATCTGCTATATTCTGGCTATCAACCGCTCGTAAAAGTCCAATACACTTTCTCATATCCAAAATAGCATTAGAGGTTCCGGTATTTTGATAATCATAAAAAGCCTTACCAAATTTAAACAAAATGCGTTCAAAAATTTCTGTCTCGTCGAAAAGCAAACCTTCGATAGTCTTTTCGAGAAAGATTGCGTCGACAAGTTCCTTAGTTTGAACGCTGACTAGATAAGCACTAAGGAGAACTTGAGAAACTACCAATCGATGTTGTTTCATTTCACGGTAAAACTGTGTACGATGGATTAACTCTCTACAAAAAAGCATCATTGTTTGATGACCCAATTTGTCAATCGTATTCGCAAATAGTAAGATTTCATAGTAGCTCCAATTCTCAACTCGAAATAAGTAATCCGTTAAAAAGGCTGTATCTTCTTTCGAAACAACTACTGTCTTATCTAAGTTTCTCAGTTTATAAGCGATTAAAATAGCATTCAACCGATGAAACTCCTCCCGTTCTCCCCCCTGAGATTTTCTCATTTGTTCTGACAACAGTTGTTTTAATTTCGCTACTTTTCCAATATATAGCGATTCTTTGATTTGTTCCAAAAGTCTAGTCAGTTCATCTTTTTTGAAATCCTGACTGGCGTACACGAACTCGTCTACATCCACATTCATTTCCGCCAGTACACCAAATAATTTACTAACAGTAATGTCGGATTCCCCATTTTCAAACCGAGAAAGTTGAGAAGTAGAAATATGTCCCTTGGCGACCTCCGCCAGACTCTTCCCCTTTCCCTCTCTGATAAATTTCAACGTTTTCCCAAAACAACTCATACCCAGACCTCCTTTTATATATAAGGGATTTGTTTAAAGCATAACTTAATAGATGTTATCATGATTTTAAAATAAATATTATCTATATTCAACAATGGGGAATATCAATGAAACAAAATTATCTAATTGCAAACATCACTATCGTTTTAATTTTACTTATTAGTATCCTAAAAGACATTCCACCAATCATTGTTATAAAATAATAATACTCAACGAAAATCAAAAGTAGACCACCTTCAACTATCTGGAAGATAGTTGAAGGTGGAAAATACAGAAAACAATGTTTGCGTCTTCAAGCCGACGATAGAACACTGTTACTTTCTTATTTTAAGGTAACAGGCTGAAAAGCTCCACTGAAGTTTTTCATTCATCAAGACTCTTGACAACGGATAATTTTGATTTTTGAAGAGTATAAACACCGTTATTATACCACAACTCGCCATGTTTGTGTCCTTTTTCACATAAAGAAAACCAAGCCAACTATTTGACAGCTATCTGACTTGGTCCTATTTTTATTCTGTCGTTTCAGTCGCTACTTTGAAAAAGTCTTTGTATTTCAAAAGGTAGCCTTTTCCTGTAGATAGGTCATATTGGACCAGTTTGAGCACTTCTGCAACTGTTGCGTCGCGTTCTGCCTGACCCACTCGATCCTTGTGGAGCACTTCCGTCAAGAGAGCATAGTAAGGACTGACCTTGTTATTGGTCGTCTCCAGCATAAGAGCATTCATATCGCTAGAATTGACCAAATCATAATGGTAGTCTTCTGTTTCAAAATTACTCCACACGAAATAATCTGTCTTGTACTGCGCGCTTGGGTCCGTCACGAAAGCGGACTCTGGATACAAACCTGGTAGGTGGTCACCGTAAAAAACAACTGTCACTTTCTTATCCAAGGTCTTAAGCTGGTCTAGAAAATCCCTTGTTGCCTGATCCGTAAAGGATAAGAGACGAACATAGCTATTTAGGTTTTCATTCTCCTCAGCCGTAAAACCTTGACCAGTTGCTGTAATTGTAGCAGGCTCTGAAGAATTCCACTGCACATGGTTCTGCATGGTAATGGCTGACACAAATTTATTGTCAGTAGAACGAACCTGATCCAATATCAAATCATAAGTCTTTCGATCACTAACAAAATTCCCTTGGTAATCTGTATCCGCTACAGTTATCGGATACTGTGAACTATTCAAGGTATAGAACCGATCAATCCCCAACTGTTTATAAATAGTATTACGGTTGTAACTGGTATCGTAGTATGGATGAATAGCGACCCGATTACTTTCATCATATAAGTCACTGATACTTGGAAATTTCTTCATATTCGGTGCTACATCCAAATAGACCGATGAAATAGAGGAATTGTAATTGTAGAAAGGCAAGCCACTGTATACTTGGAATTCAATATTAGCCATCCCACCACCATAATGATCGCTCTTCATCAAACCACTTGTTGTTTGACTCATAATGTATTCAATATTAGGTATTACATTTTGACTGATCGTCACTCCCGGAACACGACGAGGATCCGCAAAACTTTCACTCAATAGATAAATAACCGTTTGATCTGTTAGCTGACCTGCCCGTTCTACATTAATCTCCTCAGCTAACTCTGTATATTTTTTAACTATGGCCTTCATTGTTTTCTCGGCGTAATCTTGAGGTTCCTCCATACTTGTCTTGCTAAGCTGTTGTAACCAGAGAAAGGATAATTGTACGGTAACGTGCCACAAAAGCATAGCCTTTCCAGTCAACATTCCGCCAATTGTTAACCTGAGAAAGAATTGGAATCCAACCAACAATCTTGTGATCTTTCTCATTACGAATCGCCCATCCCATTCCAACAATCAAAGAGACAATGACAGAAATTCCGACGAGTCGCTTCCAAAAGGATTGAACAATTGCCCCTAAAAAATAACGAGTACGAAAACGGCGATAAATAAAAATCAGAATAACCAAGAATAGAAGCGTAACGAGTACCACTCTCACGCTAATAAAACTAAAAATCATCCCAATGTTCCCAATCCACTTGAAATCATTTGGAGTCAATGGCTCTGAACGATAACGGAACTTAAGAAAATTAGCTGTTATCAAAGTTACATTCAAACAGGCGATTAATGCAACTGATAAAATTTGTCGATTGATGACCAAACTGATTATCACATTTAAGAAAAAGAGACACGCAATTTGAAAAACAATCGCCCCTGGGAAAAGGTGCCTAGTAAAATAAGAACCTGTGCCGCCTGCCATAGATGCTTGATAACCAATATGCGAAATGGTTGCCAAGGCTAAACTAATGAAAAGCATACTGTGCACATTGGTCCGATTTGCTTTAAACTCATTAAAACATTTGTAAAGATAGCGTAGAAACCAATACATTGCCACAAAATGTATGGTCGCAAAAATGGGAGTCTGGCTGAAAAATTCCGTATAAGAACCATTTTCAATTAAACTCTCATAATGGCTATCTTTCCAATATGAAATTGCTAATGGACTAAGTGAGAACAAAGTCGTTAATAATAAATAAACATCGGGTACCAAATGCTTTGTCGACCAAGAACGAAGCCTTTCACGAACCACTCTATTCTTATGTAAGAAAAGAGCCAAAATAATTGGTAATGCCAGCATCAAAAGCAGCTCAATTTGAAAAAGATTGTTCCGAAAAATATTCCAGGGTTGAAACTTCTTAGCATTGAGCCGATAGACTAACGTAACAAGGTAGAGAAAGCCTAGAAAATAACCAACATATTTTGCAAACGTTTTAGTTCTGATAAACTCTTCATATTTTTCTAATAAGACCAAAATATAAAAAGTAAAGATGAGATAGGCTATTATCGATAAAGGAATAAACCATATTGGATAAGCCATACCACTCAGTAGCAGAGCACGCCCCATTGCTAGAATCACAGTCATCACCATGACAAGGACAAATTGCTTACTTACTTTAGGATTGATTTGTTTCATTGTATATTCTCAATTTTAAAAGTTTTGATTTGCGATAGAAAGCCATATAATAACAAAGCCATAATCCCCACCCCATCAAGCTAATCGCAATCACCGGTAACAACCACCATTGTTGCTTATAGGACAAAACAAGGGTATTCTGCCCTTTTTGGCTTGTGACTGTTGGAACACCGATAGTGGAAAGTTTCATATCTTCTCTATTTAACACTTGATGGTTTAGGACCAGCTGGCTATCTTGATAAACAATAATCGGAACCGCCGTTTCTTCTGCTTCTTTTGCTGTCCATGTAATCACTAACTGATTCCCTTTAACCTGCTTTTCAAAATTATTATTTGGAAGAATAATCTGGTCATGGTAAGCATGATAGGCCTTACGTGTCTCTTCATTTGTTGCAGGTCCGGATTTTTCTTCTAAATTTGGTAAGTAGTCTGGAGTTGATTTCTGAGCAAGATAAATAAATTCACTCAAGTCTGATGAATGGAGAGAATCACGCAATTCATCAGCCGAACCATAAAGGGAAGTATAGATCCGGTGTTGCATAAAGGTATCACTATAGTAGTCCTCTTGGATGTCTTTACCATTTTGATACCATATAAACCCAACTCCGATAAAAAGAGACATTAAAACTATCTTAGAAAAAACTTTTTGCCACTTCTCGGATAGGCGTGTTATTTGCAATCCAACGACAACTAGTAAAAAGACATTAGCATAAAGGAAAAATCGAGAAGGAAATTGAATCAGCTCAATAATGGCAATTCCCTTCCCTGCTACTAATTGCCAAGGAAATAGATTAGTTGATAAAATTAGATATATCGTATAGGTTATAGATAATCCTACAAGAACCCGAGAATGCTTTTTCCAATTTTTTACCAAAAAGAAAAGAAAAAGTCCAAAGTAGAGTGGCAAGGAATACGGATAGTACAAGAATCGGATTTTGAGGTGAGTGACTGTTGATAATACAAACTTCTTATTCACAAATGGGGGTATCAAAGTATTTGTCACCTCAATATTAATGAGTGGTAACCAAATATTCATTGTTAGCAGTAGGAAAACAAGTATTGATTTGGCAACATCTCCAACAATCTTAAACTTTTGTTCTGATTTTAACCAACCAAAAAGAAAGATGATTCCATAAGCAATAACTAAGAATAACGTTGACAACATGTGAACCTGCAACATCAATCCTACTGCTCCTGCCATAAGGAAAATAGGAACTTTCTTAGTTTGCAAGAAACGCACTGCTGGAATAAGACAAAGCGGAAACAGTGCCACTCCCCAGCTAGTGAAACCTTGGGATACCCACCAATATTGAATAGAATAAGTTGTCACGAAAAACATTGATAGTAAAAGAGAGAGTGAGTACTTGACCTTAACCTCGCGGAAGAGAACATATAAAGAAGTTGCGCTCAGTGTTCCCAAAAATAAATTAGAAACAATCTGATAGCGGTACCAAGTACCACTCAACAATACCAAGACGCTTTGCAAGTATGCAAAATACGGGCCATAGAGAGCATTAACAATTCGACCAGACTGTTGATAGCCATACAAACTGATAATATAAGAGAAGTTTCCCTCCTTCAGTTGCATTGCTCCATCATAAAAATGATTGTAATGGAAAATCAAATCTGCTCCTGTTACCATCCCCTTAGTCACTAAATGTGGAACTAATAATAAAATAGAAAAGCCCACAAATAGGCTAATTGCCACAAGGTGGGGATGTTTTTTTTGTAACTTTTTAAACATATTTATACCTTCATCTGAAGAAAAATTTTCTTCTATTTTGTTACCTATATTCAAATTTATCTACTTATACAGTTGTGAGTGCTATCTCTAAACAAGAATCATACTAACGGAACACCAAAATAATATCTATCATTCTCCGAAAATCAAAAATATGCCTTGTCCAGAGACTTAATGAATAACAGATTCAATGGAGGTTTTTGACCAATAAACTTGAGTTAAGAACGAAATAAAGTTCTACCTTCGGCTTGGAGACACAAACACAAATCGATTTATTTCCAACCTTCAAAGGTAAATCAAACCTTTGGAACTAAGCTATTTTTATTTTTCATTGAGTTTAAACGAGTATCGAGCACCCTACCTCAAAGGATAAGGCTGGAACAATATTGCCCAGCCTCAGTTCCCTTTAGTATAACAAGCTTTCGTGAGTCAGTCAATGAATAACACAGAAGTTCCACCCCAATCAACCAAGTAAACGAATTCAATTTCATTATGTGAGCGCGAAGTATGAAAAGCGAGCCAGCACAACCATATTACTTTACTACAACTTTTATCTGTGTTAGAATACCATAAATTTATTTTTTTAGGAGTTAAAATGAAAACGGCATTAGTACTAATTGACTTTCAACAAACATTTCGAGATGGGTCTTGGGGCTCTTCTAGTAATGATCAGGCCGAAGTCCAGGCAGCTAAGTTGCTAAAACATTTTAGACAAAACCAACTACCTATTTTTCATATCCATCATTGGAGCCAGCATCCAGATTCTCGTTTCTATTTTAAATCAAACGGGTTCTCTGCTATTGATATAGTGAAACCCTTGGAAGATGAATTAGTCATCACCAAGACCGTTAACAGTGCTTTTATCGGAACAAGTTTAGAAGCAATTCTCAGAGAACAAAGTGTCAGTCGTTTAATTATTGCCGGTTTGACAACCCCTCATTGTGTATCCACCACCACCCGTATGGCAACAAATTTAGGTTTTTCAGTCACATTAGCGGAAGACGCTACTGCATCATTCCCACTACATGACCATAAAGGTAGAATATTTAGTGCCCAAGAAATTCAAGACTCGACTTTGGCTAGTCTGAACGAAGAATTTGCCACTATTTTATCTACCCAACAAATTTTAGATAGTCTATAAATCATTATTTTAAAAGCTCAATCAAAGCACATTTCGTATATCTTTTCCTTGAAACTTTACATCTCAAAGGATACCAACGGATATTTGCTATTGACGAGCTTTTTATTTTTGCTCTATTATTCAATGAAGATCAAAAACATGACCTGCTCCACCTACGATGATGTAGGTCTTGGCGAGCGTGTTTCGAATAGCTTCTGCCAGTTGTTCACCACCAGCTAGAATGGAACCACCAAAAAAGGCTAGAACATTTACTTGTTCTAGTCCTTGCTCGGCTTGGAGAGCTTGCATTATCAAGGAGGACAGTTATCTCAATCCACAAAACTGGGCTAATTGATTAACTGCCTGCGCTAGTATCATGATAAGCCAACTTCCTGGAGGCTATCAGACAAACGCGCGAAGTCAGCCATAGAAAGTGCTTCTCCACGGACACTGGCTTCTAGCTCTGCCATGCCAAGTGCCTGCGTCAGCTTGTCCTTGACCTCTTCGGACTTGCCGAAATGGTTGGTCAGGTTGTTCCACAGGGTCTTGCGGCGGTGCACAAAGCTGGCCTTGGACACCCGGAAGAAGAATTCTTCATCCTTGACGCTCACCAGGGGTTGGTCACGGCAGACCATTTTGAGAATGGCGGAGTCCACGTTTGGTGCGGGCACAAAGACGGTCCGAGGCACGATGAAGGCCACCTTGGCAGTCATGTAGTACTGGACCGCAATGGACAGGCTACCGTAGGCCTTGGTGTTTGGCTCGGCAGAAATGCGGTCGGCCACCTCTCGCTGCATCATAACCACGAACTCGCTGAAGGGAATCTTGCTCTCAATCAGGTGCATGAGGATGGGTGTGGTGATGTAGTAAGGCAGGTTGGCCACGACCTTGATAGGTAGGTCAGGATTTTTGAAATTCTGAATCTGGGTCTGTAGGTCGCTCTTCAAGATGTCTTGGTTGACCACAGTCACATTGTCAAAGCGACCCAAGGTGTCCGCCAAAATTGGAATCAGGCGGTCATCAATCTCAAAGGCCATGACCTCGGCGGCATTTTCCGCCAAAAACTCGGTCAAGGCCCCGATTCCAGGACCAATCTCGATGACATTGACATTTCGGTCAATCTCTGCCGTGTCCACAATCTTCTGTAAAATATTGGTATCGGTCAAAAAGTTCTGACCGAAGGATTTCTTAAAGGTAAACCCGTGGCGTTCAAGGACGGCACGAGTAACGTTTTTGTCTGCGATTCTCATGTGTGTTCTTTCTTGTTTTTTATTTCTAGGCAAGCTTCAGATAGACAGCGAGGCAACAAAATCAATTTTAGTCAGTTTGATTATCTGCATCTTTTATCTCAGTTTCTTCTACTCTCACCCATAATGGTCCTTTAGCGACAAGATATACAACTGGTCGGCCTCCACCATATAAATCAACCGATTTTCCGCATCAATCTTTCTTGACCAGGCACCTTGATAGTCATACTTCAAAGGTTCTGGTTTGGCAATGCCTTCAAAAGGATGTCGCTGCATATCCTTGATAATCTTATTGATTCTCTTCAGTGTTTTCTTATCCTGACCCTGCCAGTAGAGATAGTCTTCCCAAGCATCCTCTGTAAAATGGATTCCCATGCTAGTCTGCCTCTATCAGATGGCGTTCTTGGGTTTGCCCTGCTTTGACTTGAGCCATACCACGCAAAACTTTTTGAGACAGATAAGTGTTCCGAGCAACAGCGAGGGTTTCTTGTAAACTATCCCACTCGCTCTTTGAGAGTACAACAATATCTTCTTCTGGATTTTTATTAACCACGACCAAAGGCTCAAACTCGTCATTTACCTTTTTCATATAGTCCTTTAAGTGATTTCGAAAATGGGAATATACAATAGCTTCCATAAGCAATACCTCTCATCGTTTCTAGGCTTACTATAGCATAGAAAAAAAGAGTTGTCAAACTTCTTGTACAACTCTTTAGCGATTCTTATGTGTGTTTCTCATTTTTTTGCCTTTTATTTTAAAAAGGCGGAACAAAATGCTTGTTGTTTTCCGAATTAATCTAGTGTAGGGAAGTTCCGAAGGCGGGACGGAAATCTGATTCAGGAGGTGAGGCCATGGCACAACTCCTTAGAAAGGTGACCGTCGATGTCAGTTTACGAAGCGATTGAGCTAATGATAAACTTTGGCATTCTTTTACTGGCTATTTTAACATTTCAACGAAAAAAATAAACAGTAAAACCGCACTTCCAACTTTGACCGGTCTGTAAGTAGCGGTTTTTCTGTTATCTGCAAATCCGTCCCGTCTTTAAAACGGTCCTATTGGTCCTCAAGTGAAAACTTGAGGACCTTTCTGTTTTTATTGTAGGCTTTTTAAGCGAGATTGTCAAGTTAATCGGCAATTTGCTTCTATTGACATTTGCTATTATTTTTTCATTTTATAATCTAAAATATTATCTCTTATCCCATCCAATAAAGGAATAAATGCCGTAAAATCAAATTTGTTAAAATTTCTTAGCACAAATTTAGAAAAGATCTCTTTGTGTTTTTTTACATCTAGTACATTAAGTGAGTCAATCTTATTTATTTTCATAAAATTTTGTATAGGTTCTATATTTTTGTCATTGGAAACTATCAGGTCCTCTATATCAGATGACGTACCCTGATTCCAATTTTTTATCAATGGAGTAGCCATAATATATAGACTATTCTTCTTTACAATTTTAGAAAAGCTGCTTCCTCTAATCTGATTCAGATTAGAGGAGCTTATTTCTAAATCTTTTGCGTAATTCACAAAAGCATAAAGCGGATTGCCTGATGGCTCATTATCAAATAAAAATATTGTTGGTTTTTTCGGATGCGCTGAGGTTTGATTGTAGAAATATTCTATGTAATTGGGATATAATAACTTTTCTTTATCTGACATTGGAAAATCCTTCTTATCAGAAAAATAATTATACCAATACTGAAAACCTGGACCACCCTCTGGAACATTGAAAAGATACTCTATCGTATTACTGTGTTTTAAAAAATCAATTTCAAATATAAATTTATTCCCACTTTTCTTAATTAACTCAGGGTACTTTAGATACAGATTCTTTAAAGCCGCTTTTATATATCTGGGATCTGTTTTTCCTTCAGGCACTATAATAGGGTTACTGTTTCCGTAGAAATATTTATAAAATAGAAACTTTTTATATTCTTTTTCTTTAGAATCGAAGAAAGCCATATAGTTTTTCTTATCTTCCTTACTAATAGCATAGAACTCTTTGGGAAGGTTATAAGTTTTGTGTTGCTTATTGTAAAATAATTCTTTCCTTAAATCTCTATTGTAAAAAATATATTTCCAGTAATACTTAGAATCTGATTTTTTTGACAGGTTCCTCCCCAAAAGATTTTTTTGAGAATTTAGGCTATTCTCAACCAATGATTTTTTGTACAAAAGATAGTTATTATATTGATCGATTTGAAAAATAAATGCAAAGCGACCTGTCAACTGTTCAATCGTTCCCTGTTTTCCATCAATTTCAAATTTTTCATCTTTATATAATTTAAAAGCCATCGCGCGAGTATTTTTAATATACTCCCGCTTTACATTAAGTTTTTTATTGACAATTAGACCCGTAACTTCCTGACGTTGCATGGCATCGCTCAGTCTTGTCTTTTTCGAATTTATCTCAAATCCTGAAGAAACAATTAATTTTTCAAGCTCTTCCAAAAATTTATCTAATTCTTTGGTAGCTTTCAGTTTATTAGAATATAATTTACGATTAGTCGAAAAAGTCAAATCATCTGCATACCTAGTATAAGTAAATCGATATTTCTTAGCAATTTTGACAATACGATAATCAAGAATTCTAGTAATTAAATTCGTAATAATAGGGGATGAGGGAGCCCCTTGAGGAAGTTTTCCTTGATAACAAGCGATTTGTGCAATAACTGTTGCGACTTCAGGAGATACTTGAAAATCTTTATCTTTTATGAAAAAACCTCTTACTCTACCGAAATTGAAAGTTTCAAAATAGTCTTTTAAATCAACATTTAAAATATATTTTTTGTTTCTGTGGGCTTGAGCATTTGTAATAATACTCTTATTCTTTTCAAATGCATGTGATAGCATAGGTATTTTATAATTTTTTTCTTTTGATTTTGATGATAAATCATCTACAAAACAATCCCACAAAACATATGCTAGTTTTTTCTGCAAAAGTTTCAACTCTGGTTTGGGGGCACAAATAATCCGTACTCCTCCATTCTTTTTGGGAATCTCAAACTCCTTATATAACTTGTCTGTCCCTATGCAATACAGCACATAATTAATGTATCTGCTATTTTTAAAGCCAAGAAGTTTAGCAAAATCATCTTTATTAGTTACCTGCTTTAATCTATTCATCTAACTTATTATCCCTTAATGCAACAAAAAAGCGTATGAAAACTCTTACGCGAACGAAAGTATGAAAATAATTCCGAAAATAGCCTAAAAACTACTATAAACATTTATTCCACTAATGGATTGACTTTCGTTTCTCTGAAGGGGCACTTGAGTGAGCTAAACACCGTGTAACCTTTTTGTTAATTCTTGCGAACACACAAGTCAAAAATCTAATCATACGCACAGATATTGTACCATAATTCTTTTTCTTAATCTACTACATTTATTAAATGTACTCTATACCTTTTTTGGAATTGATTTAAATATATATTTGGCCTTCTGCGTTTTATCCAATAAAAATAGAGATACTATACGTATAAGAACAGAAGCCAGCTGACAGTTCCCGCTTTATTCATACTCCCCCATAGCCTCTTCCATTTCCGCCAGACTTATCCCAAACAGTTCTAAGCGTTTGAGGAGTTGTTTGCCGTTACAGTAGCCGATCCGGAGTTTTTCTCCCAGATACTCCCTCCGCTTACGACTGTCGCCCCCCATCAGTAAGCCTAAGCGAATCAGGTCTGACTTGCTAATGTCAAAGTTATTTTCGTCATCGTAATGACCACGCACACCTGCTAAGGCCTTTTCCAAGTCCTCAAAGCTGGCGTGCTCAATGCCCAAGGACCGCCCTTTTGTCTTGGACTTAGGTATAGCCTCGTCCCGCTGTAAAAAAGCGTGTTTGACCGTGGGAATGGCCTGCATAATCATCTTCCGAATCCGCTCGCCATTGTAGTCTGGGTCAGTAAAGACAATGACGCCCCGCAGGTCATGGAGTTTCTCGATGCGTTCTAAGTCATGGTCTGATATGGCAGAGCCTCTTGTTTCGTAGGTATCCACCTCGTAAAACTGCTTCAAGTTTGCCGTATCGTCCTTTCCCTCGACAACGAGGACTTCTTGTATCTTAATTTTCTGAGTCAATTCTGAACAAACTCCTTGCATTCTCGTAGGTCGCTCTCGCCACTTCTTCGACCGATTGGTTGCGAAGCTGGGCCAGCATTTCCACCACATATCGGGTGTAGCCGGTACGATTTTCCCGACCACGCTTAGGAACAGGCGCCAGGTAGGGTGCGTCCGTTTCGACCAGGATTTTTTCTAGGGGCAATGTCTGCGCCGCTTCTTGAAGTTCGACAGCTTTTTTGAAAGTCACTACTCCCGAGAAGGAGATGTGCATCCCCAAGTCCATGAAGGCCTGAGCCTCCTCCAGCGTTCCAGAGAAGGAGTGCATGATGCCTCCACGCGGACCGACGCCGACTTCCTTGATGATCTGGTAAGTATCTTCCAGAGCGTCGCGAGTATGAACCACAAAGGGCAAGTCCAACTGCTTGGCCAGCTCCATCTGTCGCTTGAAAACACGAGCCTGAGTTTCCTTATCTGCCGTCATCCAGTAGTAGTCCAGCCCAATCTCCCCCAGGGCAATGACCTTGGGATGTTTGAGTGCATCAAGCAAGTAGCTTTCTACTTCCTCGTCATAGGTGCCAGCCTCTGTCGGATGCCAACCCAATGTCAGATAGATTTCGGGATGCTGGTCAGCAAGCTCCATAGCCTTGTCAATGGTTGCACGGTCAAAACCGACCACATTGTGGAGGGTGACCCCCATCTCCTTGGCAAAGTCTAATTCTTCTTGGACCCGACCGTCAAACTGTTCAACGTTGAGGTGGGTGTGGGTGTCAAAAATAGTTACCATTCTCTTTTTTATAAGCTCCTCTTTCAAACTACTAAGTAGTATACCATTTTTCCACCTGTACGTTAACTAATAAGGAAGCGGTTAGTTGCATCTGCTATGTAAAAAATTGTATAATAAATAATATCATAAAAATCAGTAGGAGAATCGCTATGAAAAAAGCTTTGTTAGTTGTTAATCCTAGTTCTGGTGGCGAAAAAGCACCAGAATTCCAAAAACTGGCCAAAGAGAAGCTAGAAAACTTTTTTGATTGTGTTGTGGTCAAAGAAACTAAAAAAGCTGGCGATGCTACTCGCTACGCTAAAGAGGCTGCCCAAGAAAAATTTGATAGTGTATTTGTTATGGGTGGTGATGGCACCGTCAATGAAGGAATTAGCGGCCTTGCTAATGAACCTTACCGACCAACCTTCGGATTCTTCCCCTTAGGTACAGTAAATGACTTAGCCAGAGCATTGGGCATTCCCTTAGATCCAGCAACCGCAATTGCTCAATTCGATTCTTCTCGAAAGCGCCCCCTTGATATCGGACAGGTCAATAATAGTTACTTTATGAATGTCGCCGCAATTGGTGCCATCCCTCAAGGAATTAATGATGTATCTCCTGAAGAGAAGACACGATTTGGTAAGTTAGCTTATTTTATAAATGGGGTAAAAGAATTAGTTAATAACCAAAGTTACCAATTTGAAGTAGAGTTGAATAACGTTTCAAAAATTATCACTTCTTCAACGCTGATAATCGGATTAACCAATTCAATCGGTGGATTCGAGACACTACTACCGAATGCCAAGGTAGATGATGGCTTACTCCACTTAGTTTATCTAAAGGACAGTCATTTTCTAGACACAGTATCTGCTATCCCTCAATTAATAAAAGGGGTTACAGAAGAGTCATCCAGTCTAGGTTACGAAACCTTCACAGAAGGGAAAATCTCAATCACCGACGGTGATTTGCAAATAAATATTGACGGTGACGAGGGGGATCATCTTCCTATCCATGTCAAAGTACTCCCTTCTCACATTTCCATTTACTATTAAGAAAGAAAAACCAGCAGACTCGAGTTTCTGCTGGTTTCTTGTTCATCAATTACGCTACAGTAAGCACTTTACGTCCCTTACGGCGACGAGCTGCTAACACACGACGGCCATTTTTTGTTGCCATACGGTTACGGAAACCGTGTTTACGTGCGCGACGGATTTTACTTGGTTGAAAAGTACGTTTCACGATGAATACCTCCTCTAGATTTTCGTATTCGTTTAGCCGGCTAGTTTTGATCAGTTACTAAACATACCAATCTATTTTATAAGAAATTAAACTATTTGTCAAGGTGTTCTGACTGACTTTTCACCAAGAATCCAAAAATCAGCCAATCGGAACAAATATTTTTCTTCATATTTAATAAAAAGAGAGGAACACTTCATCCTCTCTTTAAACATTTGATAATTAATCACGATTTCCTTCGATGTCTACGACAACGTATCGATTAGGCTCGCTACCTTCTGAATAGCTTGTCAATCCATCCATTTTTGAAATGATGCGATGGATTATTTTGCGCTCATTACTAGACATAGGATCTGTATGATAAGCTTCTTGCTCGCTTATCACACGCTCTGCCAGTTTTTGAGCATATCCCTGTAGTACCTCTGCACGGTGTTCTACATAGTCATTCACATTGATAGTGATATAGAAATTACGTTCATATCGATTATACAAAAAGTTTTGTGCTAAGAGTTGCAAGGCTTTTAATACTTTACCATGATAACCAATGACACGACCAGGCTCGTTTGTATCGACTTGAATGTTAATAGTTCGTCTATTGTGACTTGTCTCGATACGAGCCTCTACATCCATATCATCCAAGATTTCTTGAACATATTCTGACACTTCAGCTACAACTTGTTCAATGTCATACTGTGATTCCACCTTAATATCAATATCAGCAAATTCAGAAGTTGATTCACTTTGATTTGTGGTAGCAGGTTGGTCTTGAATTGTTTCATCGATAAGCTGATCTGCAGATGATGGATGAAGCAGCTCTTCTGGTAAAATCTCTATGCGACCTGTCTCTTCCAGAATTGTAGTTGCCTCTTTTTCATTTTTTAAAATCTGAGCCTTGATATCCTCTTCAAGCGTTTGTCCAGATTTTTCAAATTCTTTAACAGCTGCAACAACTTTTCCTAGGTCAATCGTCGCTTCTGAGACACTTTTAACTGGCTCATTCAACTCATTAATTTCAGTTGGAACTCCACGAACAGCTTTTTGATTAGCTTTCACTACCGTTGTCTCATTGATGACATCAATATCAACAATAGCTGGTTTTTTCCCAAAACCGAGGAAGCCTTTTTTCTCACGCGCAACTACAGTAATATGTGCTTTCTTCCGAGGAATATTTAACTCTACCAAGCCATTTTGAATAGCTTCTTCAACACTTGATCCTGTAAATTTCATTTTCTCTCTCCTAGAATCCTATTTCTTTTTCTTGGCCTTTTTCTGAGCCTTTCGCTTCTTAGACTGAAGTTCTTTCTCCGCATCAATTTTGGCTTGACGCTCCGCTATTATTTTGAATGGATTATTAAATACTAAAGTTTGAACCACTTGATAAGCATTTGATACAGTCCAGTATAAGGATACCCCGCTCGCAGCCGGCAAAGCAAAGAAAAAAATCATGACTGGCATGGCAAAAGTCATAACTGTCATAGCCATATTTTTTTCAATTGCAGACTTGTTGGTCAACCATGTGCTGAGGAATGTGAAACCAGCAGCCAGAACAGGCAAGACAAAAATCGGATCAGGTTCCCCGAGATTTAACCAAAGAAAATGACCAACTTTCAAGGCTTCAACGCGTGTTAGAGCTTGGAAAAGAGCCAATAAGATTGGCATTTGAATGAGAAGCGGAATCATAGACGATCTCATACTAACGCCGTTTTCTTTGTAGAGTGCCTGTGTTGCTTCATAAAGTTGTTGGCGACTCTCCATATCTGTTCCTGGATATTCAGCCTGTAGCGCTTTCAACTTCGGTTGCAACTCTTGCATCTTTCGCGAAGAATTAATCTGTATTTGGAACAAAGGCAATAACAGGGTCCTAATCAAAATAGTAAATAGGATAATCCCTACTCCAATTTGACCGTTGATGGACAAGAATTGGATGACACTAGCGAACCAATAGATTAACTGGTCCCATGCACCAGACGACTGGCTAGTTACTGGACCTGTCCCACAGGCTGTCAATACAAACAGGGACGCCGCGAGTAAACCAACCCACTTAGCTTTCTTTTTCAATCTCAACACCTTCCTGATAAAGTTTGGCAAGTTTTAAAACATGGAGAAGATTTTTCTTAATTTCCTGATAGTTTAATTCTTCAACACCCTTACGAGCAATGACAACAAAATCATTCGTTACAAGTTGTTCCTGATGCTCAATAAGAACATGCCGAATTTTCCTCTTAATCTTATTCCGCGTGACAGCGTTTCCTAATTTTTTACTGACAGAAAGCCCTACTCGGAAATGCGGTTGTTCTTTCGCTAGCCAATAGACTACAAATCGACGATTTGCCACATTATTTCCTTTGGTGAAAATGTCATTAAAATCTCGTTCACGCTTGACACGATAGCTTTTTCTCAAACTCTCACTCCATCTTTCAAAATTACTACTATTATACCATAAAATTCAAAAAAGCCAATAAACATCACGTTTAGAGGCCTTTTGAAGCTGATAATTGCTCTTTTGCTTGCTGAATTTGCCAGCGAATGGATTCAAAACCGGTTCCTCCAAGCGAATTTCTTCGTGAAACTGCCGTTTGAGACTCTAAAGCTGTATATATATCCGGTCCAATAATAGATGAAATTTCCTGATAACGTTCTAAAGGAACATCCTGTAAATAGTAGCCAGCTTTACTACATTCCAAGACCAGTTTTCCAACAATCTCATGCGCCTGACGAAATGGTAGACCCTTGCTAGCCAAGTAATCTGCCAACTCTGTAGCATTCGAAAAGTCCTTCTCAGTTGATTGAGCCATTCTTTCCTTATGAACTGTCATAGATTGTAGCATACCTGCCAAAATATCGATAGATACCAAAATTGTTTCCGCACTATCAAACATTCCCTCTTTGTCTTCCTGCAAATCCTTGTTATAAGTCAACGGTAAGGATTTCATGACTGTCAGTAGGCCAACTAAGTTCCCATAAACTCTACCTGTTTTCCCCCGAATCAGCTCAGCCATATCTGGATTTTTCTTCTGAGGCATGATGGAAGAACCTGTTGAAAAGGTATCCGATAAAGTAACGAATTGGTATTCATGTGAGCACCAATTAATGATTTCCTCACAGAGACGAGACATATGCATCATCAAAATGCTCGCATTTGATAAGAATTCCAAGATAAAATCCCTATCTGATACAGCATCTAAGGAATTTGAATAGGGATGAGAAAAACCCATTAAGTCCGACGTTAGTTGACGGTCGATTGGAAATGTAGTTCCTGCCAATGCTGCCGCACCAAGTGGAGATATATCTGTATGCTGAATGTTGAATGCAAAACGCTCACTGTCACGGCTGAACATATTGTAATAGGCCAACATATGCTGAGCAAAACTAATTGGCTGAGCATGCTGTAAGTGGGTATAGCCCGGCATAACCGTCTCGATATGCTCTTGTGCAAGATTGACCAATGTCTGGCGTAGATTGGTCAATTTATCTACTATTTGGAACAAGGTATCCTTCAAATAGAGATGCATATCTGTTGCAACTTGATCATTACGAGAACGTGCTGTATGCAATTTCCCTGCCACTGACCCGATCTTCTCAGTCAGGAGACTTTCGATATTCATGTGAATATCTTCGTTTCGAATATCAAATACTAGCTTTCCAGCTTCATATTCATTCAGAAGTTCTTCCAGACCAACCTGTATAGACCGAGCTTCTTCAAGGCTAATAACACCTGTTGCCCCAAGCATTTGTACATGAGCTAATGACCCTTGAATATCATACTTAGCCAGTTTTTGATCAAAGCGAATGGAGGCTCCGAATTCTTCAACCCATTCCTCAAGACTGGCCTCAAAACGACCACCCCATAACTTCTTTGCTTCCATAAGCTCCTACTTTCTAGTTCTTTTTATGAATTTCTGCATTCACTTTGGTTGGTAATCCCCAAAGCTTGATGAAACCAACTGCAGCATCTTGATCAAATGTATCAGCACTTGTATAGGTTGCCAAATCTTCATCATACAAAGAATTTGGTGATTTTCTGGCAACTACTTTCGCTGATCCTTTATACAATTTCACTTTTGCGGTTCCATTCACGACTGATTGAGTTGCTTGCAGATAAGCTTTCAATGCCTGTGTTGCAGGGTTGAACCACAAACCATTGTAAATCAGATTCGAGAGTTCATTAGATACAATTGGCTTGAAATGAGATACTTCACACACTAGGGTCAAATCTTCAATTTCCTTATGAGCTGTTAAAAGAGTAATGGCTCCGGGACACTCATAAATTTCACGTGATTTGATCCCAACTAACCGGTTTTCAACATGGTCAATTCGTCCAACACCATGCTTACCAGCAATCTCATTGAGTTGTTGAATGAGATTGGCAAGGCTGAGCGTTTCTCCATTGATAGCAACTGGGACACCAGCCTTAAATTCGATATCTACATACTCAGGAAGATCTGGTGCATTTTCTGGAGAAGTAGTGATTCCAAAAGCATCTTCTGGTGCTTCATTCCATGGATTTTCTAATACACCACATTCATTAGCCCGGCCCCAAAGATTTTGGTCAACTGAATAAGGGCTATCCAAATCTGCTGGAACCGGAACACCATTTTCCTTGGCAAATAGGATTTCCTCTTCACGCGCCCACTTCCATTCACGAACAGGTGCTACAACTTTCAAAGTTGGATCCAAAGCCGCAATAGCTACTTCAAACCGTACCTGGTCATTTCCCTTCCCTGTACAACCATGAGCGATGGTCGTTGCACCAGTCTTGTGCGCCATCTCCACTAACTTTTTAGAAATCAGAGGGCGACTAAGTGCTGATACTAGCGGATATTTTTGTTCATAATATGCATGAGCTTGTAGGGCAGGCAAAACGTATTCTTGAGCAAATTCTTCTTTCACATCCAAAACATGCGATTCAATTGCACCGATGGAAAGGGCCTTGTCATGAATAAATTCGAGATTTTTCCCTTCACCAACATCCATACAAACCGCAATGACATCGTAGTCTTTTTTCAACCATGCAATCGCAACTGAAGTATCAAGGCCACCTGAATAAGCTAGGATTAATTTTTCTTTCGTCATAAGCATTCTCATTTCTATTTAAATTAGCAAATAAAACTTAGTGACTATTATAGTGTATATTTATACTTTTTGCAACATATTTATACACATTTATTAAAAAATTGAATAAATCTCGTACATTTACAGAAAAAACAAGAAAAAGCCAGAGAATTTTCTCCGACTTCTAGACTATATTTTATCTCAACTCACATTAAGGTTGATAAATTTTCCGTTCTTTCAAGATTTTCCAAAAATAATATGCCAAACTAAAATCGAGCAATCCATGAAGTGCAGAACCTAGACCAACTAAGCCAAGCATAGTCATCCAATAAGTATCTGAAATCTGCCCGCCCGAAGTCAGGGCCATGACCACAATATACTCCCCTAAGCCATGAAGTAGATTGAGACCAATCCCTAATATGATGAAGCGCTTAATGTCCATAAAACTTGGAAATCGTTTTATTAAAAAAGCTCCCAGAGTAAGAAAAATCAAGTGGGTTAATGCACGAAATACGATGACAATAGGAAATCCTGCTAAAAAGAAGCCTAGACTTGAGCCCAATGCTACCAATATGGCCGTTGCTGGTGAAATAAACATTGCAATAAACAACGGAATATGACTAGCAAGTGTGTAGGATGCCGGACCAATAACAATTTTAATCGGCATCATCAATGGAATCAAAATAGCAAATGCAGTAAGAATCGCACTAATGGACAGCTGCTTGACGGAACTTTTAGATGATAGTGTTAATTGTGACATAAGGAACCTCTCTTTCTATAGGTTCGATTATAAACTAAAACATTACAGGTGTCAAGACACCTGTAATGTTTTATTGATTTTCTAGCAAAATTCCTGCAGCCTTTAATACCAAAGAAAGTTCTTGGTAGGCTTGAACCGAGGGAAATGAGACAGTGTGAGTATGAACTCCTTCTGTTAAATTACTCAATAGCACTCCTTTATAATGACTCAAATCATCTAAAAAACGGTCCCGATCTTCAAAACTGGTAATATTTAGTTTGCCAGATAATAGACCGTAAATAGGATGTTCAATTTCGACATCAAGGATTTGAGCTCCTCCCTCTAATAGGATAGTCAACTCTTTTTCAACATCTTCTGGTCCATGTTGACAAGCTATTTTACGAATATAAGCACCTTCAAGAGGCGCCAGAGAAGACTGCAGTAGGTAGCCTCTCGGAGTCGCCAAAACCAGATCCCCCTCTGCTCGAAGCAAGGCTATATCTCCCACAATCACCTGACGGCTCACTCCAAATTCTTTTGCTAGGTAATTCGCTGAAAGTGGTTGAGATGTTTCCTGTAAAAGTGATAAAATGTGCTTTCGTCTTTCTATTGCTTTCATGTGGTCTCCCCTCTACTTTCTTTCATTATACCAAAAACCGAGCCAATTCATCCTTGCCTAATAAAAAAACAGAAACTGAAACCCAGTCCCTGTTACATCTTATTAATCTAATAAGGCTTGAATAGAGGCGATATCTAGACGCTTCATTGTCATTACTGCAGCATTCACAGCCTGAATCTGTTCTGGGCTAGCTGAATCGTATGCCTCCATCAAAATACGCGGCACAATTTGCCAGGAAATCCCAAATTGATCCTTGGCCCAACCGCAAATCTCCGCTTCTGGAACTGCCGATACCTTCTCATACCAGCTATCCGCTTCTTCCTGACTATCCACATAGACCATGAGCGAAAAGGCTTCGTTGAATGAAGCTTCGCCACCGTAACCGTGGTCCATGACAATCAGTTTCTGTCCACCGACGAGAAGTTCCGCATAATTCAGTTTGGCAGCCTCAACAGCAGCCTCCCCTTCACCGTAGTAGGAAAGTTGACCGATACTAGCCTGAGGGAGCTTGTCCTTGTAGTAGTCCAACATAGGCTGGGCCAAACCAACCTGATCCTGCGAGAAGAGCAGGCAGATGTCGAAGCTATAGGGCACATCCAAATCGGGTTCATACGAAAGCTGCCAAGACAGACCAAAGCGGTCTTCCAGCCAGACATAATAAGGGCTGAAGAGATATTCTGCGAATGGCATAAGCACACGACCACCGTCTGATAGCGCCTCATAAAGACGGCTTACGTCGTCCTTACTAGCTACATTTACCATGAGCGACATAGACTCATTGAGTTTGAAATAAGGCCCTGCACTAATCGCTGCCAGGGTCATGTCCCCCAGTTGGAACTGAACCAAATCCGCATTACCTGATGGCGTATCCGTAATGGTATAGGTCCAGTCAATCTTGCCTCCGAAAAGGTCCACATAGAACTCTGCAGCTTCTTTTGCCTCTGTATTGTACCAGAGATGTGGGATAATAGTTTGCATTGTTTTCTCCTTTGAGTTAGTAGCCCCAGTATAACACTTGTCCGTACAAAAACAAAACGTGTTGCTTTGCACTTATAGATGTGCTATACTGAATAACTACAAAATTGACAGGAGAATGAAATGGAAACTTGGAACGCCTACACAGCCGACGGTCACTTGACCGACCACACCCTCATACGCGGAGAAGCCATTCCCGATGGTCTCTACCACCTAGTCGTCGAGTGCATCATCCGCCACCGTGACGGCAGCACCCTCTTTATGAAACGCGACAGCACCAAGCCCTCCTACCCTGACTATTATGAAGCGACAGCAGGAGGCTCGGCTTTATTTGGGGAAATAGCAGAGCAGGCCATTTTACGAGAGGTCCGCGAGGAGACAGGCATTGAACTGACAGCGACCCAACTCCGCCACCATACACACTTTGTTGCCCATGACGACCAGTGTATCTTCCACTGCTACTGGGCTGAAACCGACTGGGACAAATCTGCCATCCAACTCCAAGCCGAAGAAACCAGCCACTACATCTGGGTCCCACAGGAAAAACTGAAAGATTTCCTGGAAACAGAGCTAGTCATTCCAAGGCAGAAGGACTATGTGGAGAGGTTGTTTTTAGAACAAGAACAGGGTAAAAGCGAGAATGAAACTCAGTACAATATGAGATAAAAAGTGACTGAGACGATTTCTCCCAAAAAGAATGCGACCACCTAAGACACGCACACCGCAAGCCAAAAATAAACCGAGAATAAATCCCCAAACTGTCCACCAGCCCAACAAACTGAGCAAGACTGGGCAAGCATATAAAACCAGTAACCAGCTAGGAAGTTGCTTGCGATATACCCAAGCAGATAGCGGCAACAGCCCCAAATAAAGCACAATCAAGCATTTAACAACAATGACCATATATAACTCCTTTCCCCATCAATGTATCATGAGGGGGTAAGGCACTGTCAAGAGGAGATTATGAAAACAGGACAAGTTATGAAACAGTTTGGTATCAAACGTGATACGCTTCGTTTCTACATCGAACAAGGATTGCTACAGCCTCAACTGATTGACGGCAAATACTACTGGAACAAAGAAGAAATCAATAACCTAGAAAATATCCTCGGACTTCGCCAGTTAGGCCTATCTGTGAAAGCCATCATCCGTATCAAAGAACTTCACGACACCAAATGTGGAAGTCTCGAACAGCTAAAAGAAAACAAACAGGTCATACTGGATGAAATTGCCGACCGTGAAAAACAAATCCTCCTGCTCCAAGAACAGAAGGAAAATCTAGAAAATCTACTCCAGCAGATTGAGGAAAAATTACAGAATTTATAACAAAACCCCCGCCGTCACAGTGATATACTCCCCTTATAGTGGACAGTGAAAAAACAAAAATTTTCACTAGAAACTATAAAGGGAGTTTTATCATGTCCAAAAGAAGTCCAAAATCTGTCTCTGAGAAACTAGAACTTGTTCTACTTCACTCGGAAGAAGGGAAATCAATTAGTTGGTTAGCTAGGCGCCATGGTGTGTCTAACGACACTCTATCAAACTGGGTTCGGAAATACAAAGAAGCTGGTGTTGAGGGGCTAGAGGAAAGCCGTCGCTGGATGAAGTATAGTAAGGAACTAAAGGAACAAGCTGTTTCCGACTATCTTGATGGTTTGGGAAGTCTCAAAGATCTGACCAAAAAATATGGAATTTCTGACCCTCGTGTTCTCAGATCATGGATAAAAAGTTATACTAGTGGTAAAGAATTGAAAGCTACTAGTAGAGGAATGAGTCGCATGAAACAAGGACGCAAGACAACATTTGACGAACGGGTTGAGATTGTCAATTTTACCCTTGCCCACGAGAAAGATTACCAAGGGGCTGTTGAGAAGTATGGGGTTTCCTACCAACAGGTCTATTCGTGGGTCAGAAAGTTTGAGAAGGACGGTTCTAACGGCCTCCTCGACCGTCGTGGAAAAGGTTTGGAAAGCAAGCCTAATCTGACTTTGGAAGAAGAGTTACGCCTAAAAATCAAGCAACAGGAAGAACGGATTAAGTATCTTGAAATGGAGAACGGCCTGCTAAAAAAGTTAGAAGAAATCAAGCGACGAAACCGATGGTAAGACTAGGTCGCCACTTGGAATCCTTCCAAGCGATTAAAGAATATGCGGAAGAACAGAAAGAGGCTTCTATCAGCCACTTGTGCCGTATTCTAAAGGTATCTCGCTCAGGCTACTATAAGTGGTTACAACACCAGGAAACAGCTTCTGAACAGGAAAATTTAGGATTGATGAATGTCATCAAGGAACTTCATAGCCAACATAATGGTATTCTTGGTTATCGTCGTATGACGCTATTTGTCAATCGCAAGCTTGGAACAAGCTGCAACAAGAAACGGATTCGACGATTGATGCACATTTTAGGCATTCGTTCCATTATCAGAAGAGCTAAGGGCTACTGTACCAAGACCAGCTTTGTCAATGTAGAAGACAACATTCTCAACCGTGATTTTACAGCTACTGCCCCCAATCAGAAATGGTGTACAGATGTGACTTTCTTGAAGTACGGTCTCAGTTGTAAGGCCTATTTGAGTGCTATTAAGGACCTCTACGACGGCTCAATTGTCGCTTATGTGGTCGGTCAGTTGAATGATAATGAATTGGTATTAGAAACACTTCGTAAAGCCCGAAAAGCTAATCCTGAAGCGACACCATTGATTCACAGCGACCGAGGTTCACAATATACTTCGAAAGATTATTACCGTTTAACGACCAAGTATCAGATGACCCGCTCCATGTCTCGTGTTGGTAAGTGTATTGACAACGCACCAATTGAGAGCTTCTTTGGGCACTTTAAGACGGAGTGCTATGATTTGAAGAAGTATAAGACTTTTGAGGAGCTGGTGTCAGATATTGATGCCTACATCTTTTTTTATAATCATCAACGATTTCAAGAACGCAACAACGGCCTTGCCCCTCTTGAAATGAGGAACAAGGCCGTCGCCTAATCATTTATTATTTCATTGTCCACTTGACAGGGAGCTGTTCACAGTGAACAGCGGGGATTCTTTAATAGCCTTAAATGATGACTTTACAAACTCTTTAACATATTGTCAATATGCTGGATAGATTTTTCACGGCCGAGCAGGTAAATGGTATTTGGTAACTCTGGTCCGTGCATCTCGCCTGAAACGGCGATACGGATCGGCATGAAGAGGTTTTTGCCCTTGATACCTGTTTCTTTTTGAACTGCCTTGATTTGTGGGAAAATATTGTCTGGTTGGAAATCTTCGTCTGTCATGGCTTCCAATTTTTCCTTGAAGGCATTTAAGACAGTCGGAACAGTTTCTCCCGCCATCACTTCTCTTTCTTCCTCAGTCAATTCTGGGAAATCAGAGAAGAAAAGGTCTGTCAAACCAACAATTTCATCTGCAGAAGATAATTGTGGCTTGTAAAGTTCCACTAATTTCTCTGCCTTATCTGTCAAGCGACCCGCTTCTTCCAAGAATGGTTTGGCAAGGTTGAAAATAGTTTCCAAATCAGCATTCTTGATGTACTCATTACTCATCCAGTCCATTTTCTTCTGGTCAAAGGCTGCTGGTGACTTGCTAAGGCGTTTTTCATCGAAGAGTTGGATAAATTGCTCACGAGAGAAGATTTCCTCTTCACCACCCGGGTTCCAACCCAAGAGACCGATAAAGTTGAAGACAGCTTCAGGCATGTAACCCTTACGACGGTAATCTTCGATAAACTGAAGAGTGTTGGTATCACGTTTGGACAGTTTTTTACCAGTCTCAGAGTTGATAATCAAAGTCATGTGACCAAATTCTGGCGCTTCCCAACCAAGTGCTTCGTAGACCATGAGCTGCTTAGGTGTATTGGCAATGTGGTCATCCCCACGGATAACGTGCGAGATTTCCATGAGATGATCGTCAATAACCACGGCAAAGTTATAGGTTGGGTAGCCGTCACGTTTCTGGATAACCCAGTCGCCACCGATGTTGCCACCTTCAAACTCGATTTCGCCCTTAACCATGTCATTCCATTTGTAGATACCTGTTTCATTGACAGCCAAGCGAACAGTTGGAACAATGCCAGCCGCCTCACGCTCTGCGATGTAGGCTGTTTTTTCATCTTCAGACATACCCAGATATTCATTGATGTAGCGAGGTGTTTCGCCCGCAGCTTCTTGACGCTCACGCTCCGCTGCCAATTCTTCTTCTGTCACGTAAGACTTATAGGCCTTGCCTTCTGCCAAGAGCTGATCAACATACTTTTGGTAAATATCCAAACGCTCTGATTGACGGTATTGCTCATGAGTTTCTGGACTCTCATCCCAATCAATACCCAACCAACGCAGGTTTTCAAGCTGAGAGCGCTCTCCGTCTTCCACATGACGTTTGCGGTCTGTGTCTTCAATACGAATGAGGAACGTACCGCCGTGATGGCGGGCAAAAAGATAGTTAAACAATGCTGTACGGGCATTTCCGATATGTAAAAGCCCAGTTGGACTTGGTGCATAACGCACACGAATTGGTTTAGTCATGATTCTCTCCTGTAAAATTTCATACTCAAAAAAATCAAAATCAAACGAACTTCGACTATCTGAGTGATAGTTAAAGGTGGAAATAAAATAATCCAGTGGAGTGCAACAGCTCAGGGAACTGGTTCAGCCGGTCACCTATAAACAAGTAAACGATCATAGAAGTCCAAACTTCCAATTGGGAGTCAAGAGACTGCTTCTAGTCGAATTCTTTCCCATTCCGTCAACCATGGTGTAGATTGACCCGCTACTTTTTCTTTTCAAGTAGCAGTCTGACAAGTTCAACTATGCCTGAATTTGATTTTCGCAGAGTAACAATCAAGAACATTATAGCACAGATATGAGTAAGAAAACAGAAAAATCAGCCTATACAGACTGATTTTGAGGTATTTTTTGATTTCTGATAAGCCAGTAGATAACATATAAGGCTAAAAAGCCACTAGCATTCAGGAAAATCCAGCTAATCTGATCAACTGATAATAGCAAAACTAAACCGGATACAACCAGCCGAAATAGAGCTTGACCCAACATGAAGTAGGTGGAAACACCACCTCCTATCGTTGCCAACTGCTCCTCTGGCATGGAATTGACAAATTTTGCATTAAATTTTGGACCACTGGCTCCGAAACCAATTCCCATAGTCGCTAAAAAGAATAGGATGAGAGGCAATTGGTGAGTCAACATTCCTACAAATACCCCCAATAGAGAAAAAGTAGCTGCCACTTCGAGCGTAACCATGCTGGTCTTTTTGAACAAGGTAAAGACCAAAGAGGAGCCCAAAATATTTCCCGCAAAGAAGATAAATAAAATGGTTGCGAGGCTTGTTTCAATATTTATTACTACCAAACTAGGATCCTCGCTAATTAACAAGACTAAGATTGGATAAAGTATGGCCCCACAGGCATTGATAATAGGGCTGGTAATCAAGACCAGGCGAAACTCAGGTATCTTGCGCAGCTCCCTAACCGCTTGTTTAAAAGAAGCTAAAATTCCTAGCCCTTTCGCTTCCTTCTCTGTCTGGCTGGGCAGCTCTGCATTTTTCAATGGTTGCTCCGTCAGGAGTTTGCGAAAGGCTGGCGTCAGCAACTGCATGATGAGGAGGGAGACTAAAAAGGTGCCGGCGTTGAGAAAGGCCAGGTTTTGGTAGGAGAGTAGGCCGACCAAGAGAGCAGAGAGGGCCTGAAAGGCGATGTTTAGGAGGCTGGTCACGGTCTGACGAAAGGCTGAATACTGCTCCCGCTCTTCTTTGGGCGCTACGCGTAATCCCAGAGGTGTATAGAGGCCGTTTTCATAAAAGCCAGCAAAGTCTGCACAAACATTGAAAACCGACGCCATCACGACAATCCAAAGGGCCGGCTTAAAGCCCATGCAGAATCCGAGGATGAGGTAGAGAAGGACACGGAAGAGAAGGGTCAGCTTGATAGTACTGATTTTGTTGACCGTCTTGTCTGCCAGATAGCCTGTGAAGAGGCCCATAAAGCTAGGAAAGATTTCTGAGAAGGTCACAATCGCCAGCGCCAGACGGCTGTTTGGCACCAGCAAGACATAGTTCATCAGGGCCAGATAATAGACAACATCACCAAAATTGGACAGCATATCCGCCGTCAGTACCCATAGGTATGTAGCATTTTTCAAAATCTTTTTCATGATAATCCCTTTCTTTTGAATAATTTCCAGAATATTCCGACTATTTAATCTGTAGAGGAGCCAAATTTGACTTTCCTCTAGCCTTTTAACCTTTCGTTGAGTAAATCGTAAGGGTTGAAAAAGCCAAATCACCTGTAATGTGAAGGATTTTCTCACTCGGTTCGCTTGCATAATTATTGGTGGTTGATAAGGCACTATCTAGTTCCACAATTGCTTGCCAGTTGTCTGGCAAATATAATGTCAGTGAAGAAAAGGCTGCATTAATTTCAAAACTAGCTTTATCTCCTAAAATCACTGCTTGGTCAAAATAAATAGTACTAGAGCCAAAAGCTACATCAACACTGTCATGAATAAAATTCTCCTCATAGATATAACGAGTCGAGGAACCAAAAGCTGTATCACGCCCCTTATCGTCAATCACTCCTGAACCAAATTCTTGTCCGTCGCTCATTGCTCTTTTTTTCTTTGGCTTAAAAATCAAGTTCAATCCCAAGCAGAGCAACCCAAGAGAAAGAACCATGTTCCAAGTCCCAAAACTAACCCATTCATAAACTGAATTTGCTGCGATAAATGCTAGGCCGAAGCAAAAAATACTTGAACGCCAATCCAATTTTACCAGACGATGAAATCCAGTAACTACTGTAATGACAAACCAAACAGTTGTCCAGAAAGGCATTGATAGATTAAAGCCTAATGCATCTCTTATCAGTACTAAGACTGCCAAACCTATAACCAAGTATCCTATAATAAGTCGTTTCATCTCCCTACCTCACTTCTTGTAATTTTTCTTTTAACAAATGATAATAATGCCGTGACACATGAACTTCCTTATGGGTTTTATGAAAGGAAATTCGACTAGTTCCTGAAAAAGACTTATCCAATGAATACACAGCTCTAGCATTGGCAATCGTTGATTTAGAAACCCGACAAAAATACGCCGGAAGGCAGTCTTCCAATTCATATAGTTTCATCTTGACTTCATAGGCATCATCTCTGGTATGACCAATCATCTTATTTCCATCCGTTTCAAAAAAGAGTAAGTCTTCCAGTTTTAAGAAAAATTCACTCGTTCCCTTATAAAATACTAAGCTGGGGCGATTCAATTGTCCTAAAACTTGTTGGATTTGCTCTATTTCAGGTCCAAGTTGACTCGCTCTAATGATAACTTCAACCTGATCTAAGCTGTCATCAAATTCAATCCTAACTTTCATAAACCCTCCTTTGCTTTTGATACTCCTATTATAACAGGCAATTCGGGGAATACAAGGGAATTTCAGTAAGTGGTTACAAATTGAAGGTAAGTGGTAGAAATGAATAAAGCAAAGTCCCTTGCTTTACACGAGGGACCTTGCTTTTATGTTGGAAATTTCAGTATTAACTTCTTAAAAAATCGCATCAAGAAGTGATGTGCTACCGCCACCACCGTCGCCACCTGTACCGACAATATGATTACCGATAACTTGAGCAAAGGTTTCAATATTCAAACTTTGTACATAGATTTCACCGTAACCGGAGAATGTATTGACAATCCCTTCACCTGTACCAATTGATTGTAAGAAACCATTTTCCATATGGATGTTGTAATCTAGCTCTCGGCTCCAAGCAACGACATGCGCATTATCAATTGTAATACTACCACCTGTTAACTCAATTTTCTTAATTGAACCAAAGGCATTTGCTAAAAGAGTACCGTAACCCTCAGTAGTCATAACAAAGAGACCGCCCTGACCACCAAAGAAAGCTTTACCTACACCTTGACGTTCCATCTTATACTGAGCAGAACCATCAAGAGCAAGAAATGCACCATCATTTAGGCGATATTGTTGAGCTCCAAGTTCTAAGGCAATGACCTGTCCAGGAGTAGAAGGAGCCAAAGCTATTTTTCCGTCATTGCTATTCGAAACTGCTTGGGTGATAAACATGGATTCCCCTGATACCATGGAACGACCGATAGCTCCCATGAGTTTACCAAAACCAGAACCACTGCGCGCATTGAGCTTAGTATTCAATGTTACGCTTGGCGTGTGGTAAACCATACTTCCCTGCTGGATATAAGCTGACTCACCAGCTTCCAAAGCAATCTCTACTAAAGGAAATTGCATATTACTATCAATAGTGTATTTCATTCGATTGTCTGACATAGTTGCCTCCTATTTTTTACGAAAAGTTCCTGTTAACCACAAGATAGCTATAATCAACCAAAAACAAGCTAAAACAAACCAAATCATTTTTAACTCCGGCTGTATTATTTTTATAACACAATTCTACAATTAAACAAGGGAAGTGTCAAGTATTTTTACAAAAAAAGGAATCCGAGCAACCAGATTCCCTCTGCATTATTTAACTTCTGTCATCACACCTGTATCCACGTTATATACAGCACCATTGATAACAACATCCTCTGGAATTAGTGGAGATTTGCGAAGCAATTCCATATCCTCACGAACGCTGTCTTCTACATCTGTAAATGGTAAGAAATCCTGTCCGGTTACATCTACACCTAATTCCTTATGAATATGGCGTGCAAAGTCTTCATTCGTAAAGGTCTGAGCTCCACAATCCGTATGATGTAGTACGACAATCTCACGCGTCCCCATTTGTTGCTGGGAAATGACTAAAGAACGAATCATGTCATCCGTCACTCGCCCACCCGCATTCCGCAGAATGTGCGCGTCCCCTAGTGCCAAACCAAGTGCCTGCGCTACGTGCAAACGTGAATCCATACAAGTTACAATGGCCACCCTAGTCTTGGGACGCAATGGTAAGTGATAATCTCCATGTAAATCAACATACGCTTTATTAGCTTGCATAAAATGTTCAAAATATGACATAATTCCTCCTATATCGATGAGAATTTCTAAAATTTTCAGACAATAACTACTTCTAGCTTAACACATTCTTTTGTATTTGTCGCAAAAAAAGGAGCAACAATCTGTTACTCCCGAATATTTTTATTAGTTAAACACTTTTTGCAAGACTTCGCCAATTGTTGTCACGCCGATAACCGTGATTTCCTTGGGCACCTTGATACCGGTCAGGGAATTTTTAGGAGCATAGACTTTGGTAAAGCCCAATTTAGCGGCTTCGTTAATCCGTTGTTCAATCCGATTGACACGGCGGATTTCACCTGTCAGACCAATCTCGCCTATAAAGCACTCTTGTGGGTTGGTTGGCTTATCCTTGTAACTGGAGGCAAGGGCAACTGCGACCGCTAGGTCAATAGCTGGCTCATCCAGTTTAACACCACCAGCTGACTTAAGGTAGGCATCTTGGTTTTGGAGGAGCAGGCCTGCCCGTTTTTCCAAAACCGCCATAATCAAGCTGGCACGGTTGAAGTCCAATCCTGTCGTGGTCCGCTTGGCATTGCCAAACATGGTCGGCGTCACCAGGGCCTGCACTTCAGCAAGGATAGGGCGGGTGCCCTCCATGGTCACGACAATCGCAGAGCCAGTCGCCCCGTCCAGACGCTCTTCCAGAAAGACTTCGCTTGGATTGAGGACTTCGACCAAACCCTGCGACTGCATTTCAAAAATGCCGATTTCGTTGGTGGAGCCAAAACGGTTTTTGACCGCCCGCAAGATACGGAAGGTGTGCTGCCGCTCGCCCTCAAAATAGAGAACGGTGTCCACCATATGCTCCAAGGTCCGCGGTCCAGCCAGGGTTCCTTCCTTGGTCATGTGACCGACGATAAAGGTTGCGATGTTGTTGGTCTTGGCAATCTGCATGAGTTCATTGGTCACTTCACGGACCTGACTGACAGAGCCTTGCACGCTGGAGATGTCAGGGCTCATAATGGTCTGGATAGAGTCGATAATCAGGAAATCTGGTTTTATCTTCTCAATCTCGGTCCGAATGCTCTGCATATTGGTCTCCGCATAGAGATAGAACTCGCTATCGATGTCGCCCAGACGCTCCGCCCGCAACTTAATCTGCTGGGCAGATTCTTCCCCCGACACATAGAGGACCGTGCCAATAGTAGAAAGCTGGGTAGATACCTGTAAAAGCAGGGTGGATTTCCCGATTCCTGGATCGCCTCCAATCAGGACCAGACTGCCTGGGACCACACCGCCACCGAGGACCCGGTTGAACTCCTCCATGTTGGTCTTGGTGCGAGCCACTTGAATGGAGGAAACTTCATTGAGCTTCATGGGACGGGTCTTCTCACCTGTCAGGCTGACCCGCTCGTTCTTGACTTCAGTGACTTCCACTTCCTCGACAAAGCTAGACCAGGAGCCACAGTTTGGACAACGGCCCAGATACTTGGGCGAGTGGTACTCGCAGGATTGACAGACAAAGGTTGTTTTTTTCTTAGCGATGATGATTTCCTCCTATAGAGTGTATTCTAGGATTTCGCAGTAAGCTATGGTTTCTTTGGGAACAAACTGGCGTATCAGCATACCGTGACAGACGATAACGATTCGGTCATAGGCTTTGTATTTTTCAAGGGCCTGTAAAAATCGCTCTCTCATCTCCGCAGCAGTCTCATAGCGAACAGGTGAAGACTCAGGCACCGCTCCGCTATTTTCCAAAAATAATCGATGAGCTAAGACAGCCTCATCTTGACTGGCATTTTTCCCCATCAGGTCTGGTCGCCACTCATGAAAAAAGGGCTCGACCAGAAGAGGTAGTTGCTGAGCATGAGCAATGTAAGTTGCAGTCTCCAAGGCCCGCGTGACGCTTGAAGCGATAACCACCTGAGCCTGAGCAAAAACAGGACAGCTGGCAACTTCCTGGGCCAAAGCCCTCCCCTTTTCAGTCAGGGGAGCCAGATCCCGTCCAAAACCTGCGTACAGCCGAGGGTTGTCATGCTGGTCAAACACACTGTAGTCGGGCTCGGAATGCCGCACAAAGAGAATCTGCATCGTAGTCTATTTCCCCGTTGAGCCAAAGCCGCCCGTCCGAACGCCGTCGGCCTGGTCGCCGTCAGCCAAGAGGAAGGGTACAAAAACAGCCTGTACGATCCGCTCGCCGGCTTCCACCACAACGGTTTCTTCTGTGATATTTCGCATCTGAGCAAAGATATGACCTTCGTTGGCTGGGTTGCCGTAGTAGTCGCCGTCGATGACCCCAACCGAGTTGATCAAAACCAAGCCCTTCTTGCGAGGATTGGACGAGCGGTCGTAGAGATAGAGGACCTCATCGGCCTGCATATAGGCCTTGACACCTGTCGGCACCAGCTTAATCTCACCTGGCTCCAAGCTAACCCTCTCCGCAGCCTTCAGGTCGTAACCTGCTGCGTGGGCTGTCTCACGTTTTGGCAATAAGTTTTCATCTGTAAACTGGCTGACCAGTTCGAATCCACGGATTTTCATAAGAACTCCTTCATCATTTCTTCTTTTTATTCATAGTATTCATTCGCATTTTTCGTTACAAATGCAAAAAGTGTTGTTAAGGGAAAGGCATACTCGTCATCAAAGCGAGCTGCACGTAGCCACAAGTCTTGGTCAACCTTACGGAGATAGACACTGCGAGGGCAGGTGAATTCTTCTTCCAACTGAGGCGACAGCAGGCAAATAGCTCCGTCTGGTGATTTCCCTTGGGAGAGTATGGCATCTTGACTGACTTCCTGTTCCAACAAGGCCAGGCGAAGATAAACTCCCAGATGAGCTGGTGGTAATTGATACCCCATCTCCACGGCTCTCTCCTCTATCTGAGGAGCAGTTGCTTCCCGATCAAATCCCATATCAGCTAGACTGACAACCTCAACCAAGCACCCTTGCTGCTCCTCCACCACTTGATATGCCGAGTGAGCTAGGTAGGTCTTGAAATAGTCATTTACTAAAACACCCTTGTCATCTAAGTAGGCAGGGATTTCTTCTTTTTTTAGGGGAAATAATTCAACTCGAACGCTCAGTCTTTTCATAGGTCTATTATACAGGAAATACAGGGTAAAGCAAAACTCCAACCTAATGGCTGGAATTTTGAATTTATTCAAACACAAACTGGTTGTGGTAGAGTTCAGCATAGAAGCCGCCCTGTTTAAGGAGTTGACTATGGTTGCCTTGCTCGATGACTTTTCCGTCTTTGAGAACGATGATTTCATCCGCAAGTCTGGATCTATTTCTCTGGTATAACCCAAAAAAGATAGTAAGTAATAAAGACTGTCAGCAAGCCAAGTCCAATTTTGACAAATAGTACAGGAGCCAACCAAATGGAAATCCCCATGAGTATGTAGATTTGCCAGATAATTTGTTTTTTCCGTTTACGGGAAATGGCTTTGGTTTCAGCATAATCCGCTACATAAAATTGATAAATTTTTGTATTGCGTAGCCATTTTTCAAAATTTTTAGAGCTTCTAGCAAAATAAAATCCAGCCAAAAGTAAAAGAGGCGTTGTTGGAATTATAGGTAGAACAATCCCAATCATGCCAATAGCAAGGCTAACAAAACCAGCTACTAGATAAACGATTTTTTTCATAATACTATTATACCAAAAGAGTTCGTGATTTTTTGAACATTTTCTGTATGGTTTAGGAAAGCGCTTGCTTTACACTCGAGTTTATCAGTTAATTCATTTCACAACCGCTGTTTTTGCGATAACAGCGGTATTTTTTTAACATTTTATTGATATTTTTGTTGTTGTGAACGGCGGTGTATGTTATAATATATTTATGGCATTTATTCGAATTACAAAAAACAGAGAAGGCCGTAAACATGTTTATCTTGTTGAAGGATATCGTGAGAACGGAAAGTCAAAACAACGGATTCTTTATAAATATGGTTTGTTGGACGAATTGGAAGCGAAAGAACCAGGCATTCTTGAGCGATTAAAACGTGAAGCAAAGGAAAACTCACAAGCTAAGTCTGAGGAATTTCTGATAAAACTTTCTTTGAAAGATCCAATGAACAAACCTGACGAAAACATTGGTTGGAAGATTTTAGAAGATCTTTATACTACACTTAAGTTACATCAATTCTTTAAAAAGAATAAGCCGTCAAAAATGACGATGGACTTAGATGAAACAGTTAAACTACTGATTTTTCAACGAATTCTTAATCCGGGAAGTAAATATAAAACTTTCTACCACCAAGCTTCCCTATTCGGAGATTGGAATGTTCCATATAATTCAGTTTATCGGTCACTAGATATCTTAAATACCTTTCAATCAGAAATTCAACAGCACTTACATCAAGAAGTTAGCCAATTAACGAATCGAACTGGAACCTTAGTGTTTTATGATGTTACCAACTATTTTTTTGAAATTGATGTTCCTGATGAAGATATCCGTGATGAAAATGGAGACCTTCTTGTCGAGGGGCTTCGTCGAAGAGGAGCTAGTAAAGAATATAGGAAAGACCCCATTATCCAAATGGGATTATTCATGGATATGAACGGTATTCCTATCGCTTATAAACTATTTCGAGGAAACCTTACAGACCCTATCACTTATATTCCAGCAATTGAGCAAGTAAAGAAACAGTTTGGGATTGAACGGTTGGTAGTGGTCGCAGACAAAGCGATGAACAGCACAAATAACCTGAATGCCACTATAAAGAACAATGACGGCTGGATCTTCTCGCAAAAGCACCGTGGGAAACGAGGTGCTCCGAAGGATATTCAAGAAAAAATATTGGAAGAATCTGGTTGGCAGTTTAATCAAGATATCACTTTCGCTAAAAAGTCTTACATTCGAGAGAGAAAACTTGGGACCAAGAAGGATTCTCCAACCGTTAAAGAAAAAGTACTACTGACCTGGTCAAAGAAATATGAAGATAGAGAACGGATTCGACGTGAAGGGGCTCTTGACTATGCCAATAAGCTAACTGATGCGGAATTGTTTCGACAAACGAGCAAGAAGGGTGGAAAGAAATACCTTGAGTTGAGCTATTTGGATAAGGAAACCGGAGAGGTTAAACCATTTTCGCCACTTATCCGAATTGACCAAGAACAGGTCGAATTTGATGCTCAATTTGATGGGGTTCATGTCCTTGTGACCAGTGAGATTGAGATGGAAGATGATGCCATATTAGAGGCCTATCAAGAATTATCTGCGATTGAGAATTGTTTCCGAATTACAAAAACAGAGTTTGAAACGAGACCTGTTTATGTACGAAAAAATGAACATATTGAAGGCCATTTCCTAACCTGCTTTATCAGTTTAGTGATGATACGCTTATTGTATTACATTACCGATAAGAAAATGAGTCCTGCTCGAATGATAGAGGGCTTAAACAGTATGTTAGCTGCAGATATGGGACAAGGGATATATAGAGTCAAGCAGAACCATGAAGCAAGTGAGTTACTTCATTTATTAGGAATCACTTGGGATCGTGGAACTGTCAGACATGAAGATATTCAAAAGTTAGGGAAAAACTGCATACACAACACAATTTATGACTCAAAAAAGCTCCCTAAACGTTGATTTGACAGCGTTTAGGGAGCTTTTTTCATTTTTTAACTGATAAACTCGAGATTATACCAAAAGAGTTCGTGATTTTTTGAACATTTTCTGTATGGTTTAGGAAAGCGCTTGCTTTACACCCTGTAAACTGGTATGATAAGGATATTACATTTAGAAAAGAGAGAAGATGCTATGAAACTTCTAGGACTTGTCGGAACCAACTCCGCTCGCTCAACCAACCGCAAACTCTTGCAGTACATCAAACAGCATTTTGCTGACAAGGCAGATATTGAATTGGTTGAAATCAAGGACCTTCCAGTCTTCAATAAACCGGCTAATCGTGAACTGCCAGAAAGTGTTAAAGAATTAGTTGCAAAGATTGAAAGTGCTGATGGTGTCATCATCGGAACACCTGAGTATGACCACTCGATCCCCGCTGTTCTTATGAATGCACTAGCTTGGGTATCATATGGAGTCTACCCTATGCTTAACAAGCCGGTTATGATTACAGGTGCCTCATACGGGACGCTCGGTTCTTCCCGTGCTCAATTGCAACTACGCCAAATTCTCAATGCTCCTGAACTCAAAGCTACTGTTTTACCAGATGAGTTCTTACTATCTAATTCCATGAAAGCCTTTGATACAAACGGTGAGCTCATTGATTTAGAAATCAGTCAAAAACTGGATGCCATCTTTGATGACTTCCGTCTCTTTGTCAAGATGACAAGTAAACTGTCTAGCGCCAAAGAGTTACTTCAAAAAGAAGCTGAAAACTTTGACTGGGAAAACTTGTAAGAGAGGAGAACAATCATGAAATTTGTCGGAATTGTCGGGTCTAATGCAGACCAATCTTATAACCGCATGCTATTGCAATTTATTCAACGCCACTTTAAAGTAAAATTTGAATTAGAACTATTAGAAATCAAAGATGTCCCAATGTTCAATCAGGACGAAGATCAGTCTAATAGTTTTGCGATCCAATACCTTTACAACAAAATCACACGTGCTGATGGTGTCATCATTGCTACACCTGAGCACAACCACACCATCACACCTGCTCTTAAGAGTACTCTAGAGTGGCTCAGTTTCAACTTACATCCATTTGAAAATAAGCCCGTTATGATTATCGGGGCTTCTTACTACGACCAAGGAACGTCTCGTGCTCAAGTCCACTTGAGAAAAATTTTGGATGCTCCAGGTGTCAATGCCTATACACTACCAGGTAATGAATTCCTCCTTGGTAAAGCGAAAGAAGCTTTTGATGATAAAGGGAACATTATTAATGAAGGGACTGTGAAATTCTTGGAAAGCTGTCTAGACAACTTTATCAAGTATGTCGGCGTTGTATCTAAATTGAAACAACCCAAGCCAATTGCACCCGAAGATTTAGACTGTACCCAGCCAATCGCAACGACCATCATAGGTGTGGACCCAGATGACCCAGACTGGCTGGATAAGGCTTCTAAATTGGTCAACGCTGTCGAGGGAGATACGTATGTTAAATTAGATAACGGTCTTTTAACAGTTAACCAACTCAATATGTTCCTCAACGCCATGCCCTTTGAGTTAACCTTTGCTGACGATAACAACCAATTCCTCTACTATAATAATAGTCACCAAGAGCCGGAAACAATGCTTGGTAAACGGGTCCCTGAACAAGTAGGGAATCGCTTGTCAACAGTTCACGGCACTTTACCACCTGCTCGTATGAAAAATGTCGAATGGGTTGTTGGAACCTTACGTAATGGTAACCAAGAGTACGTTCGAACAATCGTCCCAGGCACACCACCTGAAATTATCAATACTCATAACTACCAAGCTATGTACTATCCTGACGGGTCCTACGCTGGCATCAATGAAATTATCTTTAATTTTAAGCCATGGTTAGATTGGTATCTTGAAACCACTGGACAACGCTTGGTGGGGGGGGCAGGAAACACTACATCTCCTGCCCATGTTGATGCAACCTCTGGCGCTTCAGATACAGGTAGTACCCATACAGCTTCCACACCGACAGATGCCAATTCTGGTGCATCTGCTCACTAACAAATAAAAACTAGTGGGAAGGGGCTCCCTTTCCACTATATTTTTTTCAATAAATTTTTGATTATTATGTCACAAGGAGGCCCCATGTCCCCATTTCAAGAAAAAATTTCGATTGCAGTTTCAAAAAAAGAATCCCTTTTTGATGAAAGTCTAAGCCGTTACGCCTTACGCTCCATGTATGCAGGAGCTTATTTGACCATGTCAACAGCTGTTGGTATTATTGGAGCTGATGTCATCTCCAGTCAATTCCCAAGTCTTTCGCGTTTTGTTTTTACCTTTATCTTTGCTATCGGACTGATTTTTGTTCTTATTTTTGGTGGCGAATTGGCTACATCTAATATGATGTATCTAACGACTGGTGCCTATTATAAGCAAATTACTTGGAAAAAAGTAACGCTGATGTTACTTTACTGCACCTTCTTCAACTTTGTAGGTGCTACCATTCTGGCTTGGCTTTTCAATCAGTCCTTCTCCTACCTTAACTTATCTGACGAAAGTTTTGTTGTCAACGCTGTCACCATCAAACTAGGAAAATCCGACTGGAGTAACTTCTTTGAGGGAATTACTGCCAATATGTTTGTGAATATGGCTATCCTTGGGTATATGCTACTCAAGGAACAATCCGCCAAATTCTTTGTTATTGTATCTGCTATTTTTATGTTTGTTTTCCTTATCAACGAACACTTAGTTGCTAATTTCGCATCATTCATGCTCTTAGCCTTCAACGCTGCTCGTACAAATGTAGATACCTTTACCATCGTGAATATTCTTCGTCAGTGGATTGTTGTTTTCTTTGGAAATTGGCTTGGAGCCGGTCTCTTTATTGGAATTGCTTATGCTTGGCTCAATCAGACTAAAACCAACCACCTTGAATAGTAAACTTAAAAACATAGCAGCCCGAATGTCGCAAATTCGGTGCTGTTTTATTTTTAAATTTATCACAATCAAATAATATTTTAGGTATATCAGATTGCAAAACATGTCCAAATGAACGGGGCTGCAAAAATATCTGTGATTTGTAACCAAATTCGTCGTTCACTAGCACGGATAGAACGAACTCATTCTAAGAGCTCACGGAAATAATCTTTTTCCAACAGGTTTTCGCCTTGCTTCAAACGCTCATCATCCATGGCAAAACCTTTAATCATGTATTCTCGAAGCACAGTTGTTGCCCACTGCCTAAACTTAGTAGCCTTTTGAGAATTGACACGATAACCGACTGAAATGATGACATCGAGATTGTAATAGCTAGTTAGATAATTTTTACCATCACTTGCAGTTGTTTCCATTTTGGAAATAACTGAATGCTCATCTAGTTCGCCTTCTTCAAAAATATTTTTCAAATGTTTGCTGATAGCTGGTACACCAACATCAAATAATCTTGCCATTTCCTTTTGACTGGCCCAAATCGTCTCGTCACCGACGATAACACTAGCCTTTTCTTGGTCATTTTCTGCTCGGTAAATTAAAAATTGTAATTCCTTCATATTTGCCTCTTTTATTATTTAGGGCTCACTCCCTACTACAGATTCATTCACATTTTTCACCACAAATGCAAAAACTGTTGTTAAGGGAAAGACATACTCATCATCAAAGCGAGCCGCACGTAGCCACAAGTCTTGGTCAACCTTGCGGAGATAAACACTGCGAGGGAAGGTGAATTCTTCTTCAAACTGAGGCGACAGCAGGCAAATGGCTCCGTCTGGTGATTTTCCTTGGGAAAGCATGGCATCTTGACTGACTTCCTATTCCAACAAGGCCAATCGAAGATAGACTCCCAGATGAGCTGGTGGTAACCGATAACCCATCTCCACGGCTCTCTCCTCTATTTGAAGAGCAGTCGCTTCCCTATCAAATCCCATGTCGGCTAGACTGACAATCTCAACTAAACACTTCTATTTCTCCACCACTTCTTGATAAGCAGGATGAGCAAGGTAAGTCTTGAAATAGTCGTTTACCAAAATTTCCTTGTCATCTAAGTAGGCAAGGATATCTTCCTTTTTCAGGGGAAACAGTTCAACCCTAGCACTCTGTCTTTTCATAGGTCTATTATGCACTAATTCATCAAAGCCTGCGATTGTCAACAAAAAAACACCTGACAAACAGGTGCTACCACTATAAACAAGCTCAATCAGTTCAAACCACTTCCGAGCCAAAAATCTCCCAATACTCCTCGACTTCTTTCTCCAAATGTTCAACCACCTCTAGCAAGTCTGCGGCTCGGAGAATAGCAATCCCCTTGTCCACCATCCCTCTATCCTGCTGAAAGATACCCATACGAACATTGGCCATGCCTACATAATCAATCCGCATACTTTCCTGAGCCATAGTGTAAACTCTCTCCATTACTGAAACACAAAGTTGATACTCCCCATTTTTCAGTAAAACGGTCGATAGATTATTGAGAAAAGCAAACTGGCTAACCTGTACATCTCTGAAGTCCTTATACTTGTCCAAGGAAAGCAAGATTTTATCTACAAAGCCTTTCAAACGAGATACAGGAATGATAGGGAGTACCAGACCTAGCTTACGAAAGTCAGCTAGATACCAGGTGCCTGACTTCTCCAATTCCTTCCAGAGTGCTTGACCCAACTGTCTGGTTCGCTCCCCATCTCCTGTTTGATAGATAGAGAGAGCTAACTGTATCTGTTGTTCTATCCGCTGAACCCGTATATCTTCTTGCTTCTTCAAATACTGATTTACTTGGTACAAAAAATCTTGACAGTTTGATTCAGAAAAAAATTGTCCTCTCAGATTTTCAAAGCGATGGATGATAGAAGAACGTTCCGAAGGCTGATAGGCATGGCAGATATAGTCAAACTCTGCAAAGGTCATATCCAACTGACGAAGAATATGGGAAAAGTGAGCAATGGTCGGGTATTCTTTGTTGTTTTCAATTTTTGATAGGGTTGTCCGTGATAGGGCATCTCCACAAACTTCCTGCTGACTAAGCCCTTTGGACTTGCGAATTTCTTTTAAGACTGTCCCAAAATCCCACTTCATTATAACCTCCCAAAACGTGAGAAATGTTTACGTTTTCATCAATCGAATTTACTATATGATATCATAATACTAAAGAAAAACAAAAAATAATATAATAAGGAGGCACTCTTATGAAAACTTGGAAAAACTATCTTATGCTTTTAACTTACGCAACCATCCTACTAACTCCTCAACTTTTAGGGGGTGGATGGATATTAATTTGGCCGATTATCAATAAATAAGCTATTACCATCTCACCACTCTGGAAAGGAGGAAAATGACTGGAAACTATATGTTGGGTGGAGGGGATGACAGTAGGTGACAAATTACAATACGTTACAAGAACCATTGTTCATTTAAATAGAATGGAGAAAAACGTATGAAAAAGAGCTATCTAACTATGATTGCATTACTTGCGACCAGTGGCTTATTATTCGTAAATCCTGTACAGGCCAATGAAACTATACCCGACTCATTCACTCAAGAGATGGTACGTGATGTAGACCTATTTACAGAAGAACAAATGGCCGAATGGAATGTCGAAGCCCCCAAACCTATTGAAGCAGATAGTAAAGAATACACACGTGCTCCTCTAGGCTCCTGGTCCACTCGTCCTGGAATCATCGTGGTCAGAGACGGTAAAGTCAGCGGTATCATCTCAGTTGGACACGCTGGCATCATGGGTGCCGGAAACCGACACACGTATATTATTGAAGCAAATCTGCTTGATGGAGTACAAGCCAAAAGAAAAAGATGGGACGATGCCAATCAGGTTTGGCAATTGAATGTTAAAAATACTTCGGCTGAGCAAGATAGCGCTGCTGCTAAATGGGCTATGGCTCAAATTGGAAAGTATTATAACACCAACTTCAATGATATTTGGAATCGTGAACGCTTCTACTGCTCTCAGTTAGTCTGGGCAGCCTATCGAGATACTAGTGGTTCGGGTGCAGACCTTAGTTCGAGCCTATACGGTGTCGCCATCCACCCATATGAACTACGGGATCATCCAAATACCCTTGTTATCTACCGCAAAAAATAATTAGGAGGTTCTCCTGTGAGAATGAAGAAAATCCTACTCAGTATCTTACCTCTCTTTCTACTCTCAGCCTGTAGCACACTAGCGACCAATGATGCTAAAGACTACGATTTTGTTATCTTCGATGACCAAAGAGCGATTACGTTTAATGATGAACAAGTCAAGTTAACAAAAATAGAGGACCGAAACCTTTTTTCAGATGGGAAGCAGCTACAAAATGTGGATTTTTTTGAAAGTCAGGGGATGATCTACGGAACAACACTACACACCTATCCTGTCGAATTCAAGCACTACCGTCTTAACAAAGAAAAACTGAAAATGGAAAAAATAGTGAAACCCAAAGGAAAAGATGCCTATCCTGCTACTTTTAATGGTAAATTTTTCTACTCTGTTGCAATATTTTCAGACCGTGTCGAGATTTACAAGTACGATACCGACTTTGAGTTGATACTACAAAAGGATTTCGGCATCGAAGAGTGGGGACAGCTGATGGTCTACGACATAATAACAAAAGAGGGTAAACTCTATCTTTCCATCTCTGGGGAAAAGTTTGAAGATTTGAAAAAATTTATGAACGACCCCGTAAATTACCATGGTGCTGTGTTCACCGAGATTTGGGAGCTTTCTGAAGATCTTGAGGTCTTACAGCGATTTGACCTACAGGGAATCGGAGACCCTAATTTATACCATAACTATCACCAGTTTATTCAAATAGGTGATACTTTCTACTTATCCGAGTCATATACTTGGACACGGGAAAAAGATACGACTGGCCAAAACATACTGCGATACAATATTAGAACAGGTGACAAGGAATTTATTCCCTTAAAAACAGTAGCTCCAACTAAATTACATTTCGATAAAGAGCGGAATGTACTACAGACCTTACACGATCAGACTCAGGTGAACCCCTACACTTGGACCTTGATTAACCTAACAACTGGTGATCAACGTATCTTGGAGTTTGATCGCGATGAATATCCTGCTGAATGGAATCCATTCTCTACTTTATACGACGGCAACTACTATTTCCTTTTTGATACAAAATTGGTTAAATACAACTACGATACCCAGGAACAGGTCGTCTATGACCTGACCGAATACGGCATTGAATCTGCCGAGGTTATCATGTTCAAGAACGATCTATCCAACGGTTAACAAAAAAGGTCTAAAACCAGCTCATCAGGTTTCAGACCTTTTTCTATAATCCCTCTATTCAAACACAAATTGGTTGTGGTAGAGTTCAGCATAGAAGCCATTGAGTTTGAGTAACTCACTATGGTTTCCTTGTTCAATGACTTGACCATCTTTTAATACAATGATTTCATCTGCGTTTAGAATGGTTTTAAGGCGGTGGGCAATGACGAAGCTGGTCCGTCCTGCGATAATGGCCTCCATAGCTTTTTGAATTTTAGCTTCAGTCACGGTATCAACGTTAGACGTTGCTTCATCCAGAATCAATACTTGTGGATCTGTCAACAATGTACGGGCAATGGAAATCAACTGTTTCTGACCTGTTGAAAATACATTTTCATCATCCGTTACATAAGTGTCATACCCTTCTGGCAAACTCATAATGAAATCATGAATATGCGTAGCACGCGCTGCAGTTTCAACCATTTCCTGTGAAATATCATCGCTACCAAATCGAATATTATCCGCAATGGTTCCCGAAAAGAGCACCGATTCCTGCAGAACAATACCGACTTTATTTCGTAAACTATCCAAATCATATTCACGAATATCACGACCGTCAAACTCTACACTACCACTATTTACATCATAAAAACGGTTAATGAGGTTCATGATTGTTGTCTTGCCTGATCCAGTTGGACCAACGACTGCTATCATTTTTCCTTTAGGAGCAGTGATTGAGACATTATTAAGAACTTTTTGACCAGGCAAATATCCAAAATCAATATTCTTAATAGCAACGCCTTCCTTCAATTCAGTAAACAACGGTGCATTTTGAGGGCGAACTTCTTCAGGCTCATCAAACATTTCTTGGACCCTGTGAGCACCAGTGAAGGCCAGCTGAAGTTCAGCCCAACTTGAAGCAATCTGCATCATTGGCTGGTAATACTGTTGAGAATATTGTACAAAGGTAACAACCAAACCTAATGCCGCAGCCGCTTCTAATGAACTATCATTGAGGACAATCGTAGAACCAACAAAAATAACAATCGCTGTATTTACCAAGCTCATCCCGTTCATAAATGGGAAGAGAATACCCCCGAATAATCTACCTTTAAAGGTTGTGCGACGAACTTCTTCATTGAGTTCTAAAAAGCCATCAATTGTTTCTTGTTGCACACCTTGGACAATAATCGCTTTTTGACCAGAAATTTTTTCATCCATGTAGGCATTTAATTTCGAAACTGCTGCTTGCTGAAGATTAGTGTATTTCCGTGCAAGACGAACAATGACTACCAAAGCAAGTAAAGCAACAGGTGTCGAAGCTACAGTCACTAAAGCCAAACGAACATCTTGACGGAACATCATAATAATCAAACCAATATATAAGGCAACGTTGGTCATCACTTGTGTCAATGATTGGTTGAAAGTGTTTTGAATATTATCCAAATCAGATGTGAAGCGTGAAAGAATATCTCCATCCTTATGTCGATCAAAGAAAGCAATCGTCAATCGTTCTAACTTGCCGAAAAGCCCTTTTCGCATACGACTTGTTGAATTCGCAATAATGCGAGTAAACAGTAAGCTATAAATTAAGTTCGCTACAACTGTCATCGCATAGGCAAGAAAGAGTTTGAACATGATGCTATTAAAATCTGAAAAATCTGCTTCAAATCCTGATTGTCCCATCTGCTTAGCAACAGCATAGCTTTGACCAATTTTTCCCATTTCTGCAATTGCATCACCAAGCAAAACTGGACTTTTGACTTGCAAATAGGTTGCTACAACAATAGCTAGAAAAATAAAGACAAAGGATACTTTATAACGTTTAAAATAAAACCAGAAAAATCTAAGTGTTTTCATAACATGATACTAAGATCGTCCAGAATGCGACCGAAAAATAGGAAACCAACGCCGCATTCCGAAACGCTAGGCGGTTTATCTTTTTTCGAAGCTTTCCGAGCGAGTTCAAATGCAATCGTACTATATAGACTGCACTTGCTTAGTTTTCCTCCTTCCCTTTCTGTGTTTCATAGATTTCGCGATAAACAGCATTATTTTCCACCAGTTCAGCATGGGTTCCTTCCCCAATCAGACGACCTTCGTCGAGTACTAGGATTTTATCTGCCTTAATGACTGATGAAATTTTCTGTGCAACAATAACCGTTGTGGTCGCTTTTAATTCATGGTTCAAAGCTTCCTGAACCAACTTCTCAGATTTCGCATCCAAAGCTGAAGTTGAATCGTCTAAAACAAGTACTTTTGGCTCCCCTATTACACCACGGGCAATCGAAATCCGTTGCTTTTGACCACCAGAAAAGTTGTTTCCACGTTCCTCGACTTCACTTTCATAGGTTTCATCTAAGCGATCGATAAATTCTTTCGCTTGTGCAATTCCCGCTGCACGTTCCAATCGAAGAATATCCGCTCTCGGAGCCCCTTGGCGCAAATTGTCCGCAATCGTTCCTGAGAAAAGAATTGCTTTTTGAAGTACAATCGAAACGGTATTGCGAAGGGTATTTTTACTCACCTCTTTCACATCGCGACCACCAATAGAGACACTACCCTCTTGTGGGTCGAAGAGTCGAGGTATCAACTGTGCCAAGGTTGATTTACCGGCACCTGTTGCACCAACAACCCCAACCATTTGTCCTGATTCAATCTCAAATGAAATATTTTTCAAGGTTGGCTCTGTATCGTGTGGATAGGTGAATGTCACATTATCAAAAACAATCTTCCCATTTAATTCTTCATCTGGCACATCTGCAAAAGTCATAGCAGGTTCAGTATTTAATACTTCTGTAATTCGTTTAATTGAAATGGCAGCACGAGATGCCTGCATTCCCATAAAGCTCGTCATAATGATTGCAAACATGATTTGCATCAGGTAACTCATGAACGAAGTAAAGCCTCCTACAGCTTCCAAGTTTGTATCTACCATACCAGAAACGAGGTAGAGAGAAGCAAAGATAGCCATATAGGAAATAAACATCATCAATGGTTGCAGAATTGAAAAACCATACCCGATAAAAATATTTAAATCAAGCAACTCATTTGAAACTTCCTTGAATTTATCGTATTGATTTTTTTCTTGGACAAATGATTTTACCACTCGAATACCACGTAAATTTTCCTTGGCAATGCTATTCATGCGATCCATTAAGGTTTGGAATTTCCCAAAACGTGGTCCCATTTGTCCCATCACAATGGCCATAATGGCTACGATCAAAATCACCATGACAATAATCATCCACCAAAGTTCTGGCAGGGTTCTTACCGCCATAATGAAAGCACCAATAAATAGCAAAGGTACTCGCATTAATATTGTGAATAGCATCATGGTCAAATTTTGAATTTGCGTGACGTCATTGGTCATGCGGACAACTAAATTTCCAGCATTAAATTCTTCAATATTTGCATATGAAAAACTTTGAATCTTCCTGAATGTATTTTCACGAATATCCGCAGAAACTCCTTGAGCAATTTTCGCAGCATTGATAGTATTAGCAAGTCCTGCAAGTAAGCCAATTCCAGCAATAACTAAAAGAATTTTCCCAACCCGAAAAATCTCATCTTGATCATTTAACAAAACTGCCGTCAAGACATCTTTGAGATAACTTGGTTGCAAAAGTGTTGTAATAACAACAATGGATGTTAGCACAACCGACGTCAATGCGTGCCACTTGTAGCGTAGAATTGCATTTTTAAACATCATTATTCTCCTTATACTGATTAATATTCTCCTTCAACTGATCAATCAGCCGAATCATTGATTGGAAATCTTCCCGAGGGATTCCCCTAAAAATTGATTCCGACATTTCTTGGTGCCAGTCCCTTAATGGTTGCAACTTCTCTTGACCCAATGGCGTCAAAACAACTTGCTTATATCGCTTATCTACCACAGATGGAATGATTTGAACAAAGCCATTTTTTTCCATACGCTTAACCAAGTTACTGGCGACAGACTTAGATATTTTCAGTTCAGTTTCAATATCCTTTACAAAAATTTCCTTATCCATATTATCACCTAAAAAGTGTAAGACATGACCCTGCGGACCAGCCAAATGCTCGACACCATAGTGTTTTGCAATCTTATCACTCAAGTATTCTAACTGGTGAAAAACATGTCGTAAGTCTGCCATATGTGACATCAAGAACCCTCCTTTTTTGTTAGCACGCTGATTATTATAGTTCTTAAGAGAACTAATGTCAAGTCTACTGCTCTCTTTTTTTCATTAATTTGAAAAAATGATCCCATAGAACTGAAAAACAGCAAAAAAAAAAGATTTATTTTTATATTTTTCCATTTCGTTTATACTAGCTTTAACAACCTTTCTCAATATCTAACTTTTATATTATGTTTAAAATAGAACTCGGTTACGTCTCTCTCTAATTCCAATTTGTTGCAATACCATTAGGCTTTCTAGAAGTAATTCGTTCTTCATTGTTCCGTACATTCCTCACTCTCTTCCACCTCATATTCCCATCCCTCCTGTTTGAAACTCTCCCAAATGAACCACTATAATTGCACATCAATTGAATGAAAGTCAGCCAATGATTTTTCTGTGAGAATATACCTACTTGTGATATAATATTAGTAATAATCTATGCAAGGAGAGGTCATGGAAAAACAAAAAATTGCCGTTCTTGGTCCTGGATCATGGGGAACAGCTCTCTCTCAAGTCTTAAACGATAATGGACATGAGGTACGTATTTGGGGAAATATTTCCGAACAAATTGATGAAATCAATGAACAACATACGAATACTCGATATTTTAAAGATATTGTTCTAGATGAAAAAATTAAGGCATACAAAGACCTATCAGAGACTCTTGACGGAGTTGATGCTGTTCTTTTTGTTGTCCCAACCAAGGTAACTCGACTGGTGGCCAAACAAGTGGCGCAAGTGCTCAAGCACAAAGTCGTTATCATGCATGCCTCTAAAGGTTTGGAACCTGATAGTCACAAACGTTTGTCTGAGGTTTTAGAAGAAGAAATTCCAGCACAACTTCGTTCCGAAATCGTAGTTGTATCAGGTCCTAGCCATGCAGAAGAAACAATCGTTCGTGATTTAACATTGATTTCTGCTGCATCAAAAGACATGGAGGCAGCCACCTACGTTCAAAACCTATTTAGTAATCGTTACTTCCGACTTTATACTAATAATGATGTCATTGGTGTAGAAACAGCAGGTGCTCTGAAAAACATTATTGCAGTTGGTGCGGGTGCCTTACATGGTTTGGGCTATGGGGACAATGCCAAGGCTGCCATTATCGCCCGTGGTTTAACTGAAATCACACGTCTTGGCGTTGCTATGGGGGCTAATCCTTTAACTTATAGTGGCCTTTCTGGTGTCGGTGATTTAATTGTTACCGGTACCTCTGTCCATTCACGTAACTGGAGAGCCGGTGACCAGCTCGGTCGTGGTGAAAAACTGGAGGACGTTGAGCGCAATATGGGGATGGTTATCGAAGGAATTTCGACAACCAAAGCTGCCTATGAATTAGCACAAGAACTAGGTGTCTATATGCCAATTACTCAAGCAATCTACAAGGTCATCTACCAAGGAGCTAATATTGAAGATGCCATTAAGGAAATCATGACTGGTGAGTTCCGCCATGAAAATGAATGGCACTAATTCTTTTAGTTGAAAATAATTGCACAAAGGAATATATGAACTATGAAAAAAGTTAGAAAAGCAGTCATCCCTGCTGCAGGATTGGGAACACGTTTCCTTCCAGCAACAAAAGCACTCGCAAAAGAAATGCTACCGATTGTGGACAAGCCAACTCTTCAATTTATCTTTGAAGAAGCCCTCAAATCTGGTATCGAAGATATCTTGGTCGTAACCAACAAATCAAAACGTTCCATCGAAGATCACTTCGACTCAAACTTTGAATTGGAATACAACCTCAAGGAAAAAGGGAAGAATGATCTTTTGAAATTGGTCGATGATGCGACTGCCATCCGACTTCATTTTATCCGCCAAAGTTATCCAAAGGGATTGGGTGATGCAGTATTACAGGCCAAGGCCTTTGTTGGAAATGAGCCTTTCGTTGTTATGTTGGGCGATGACCTCATGGATATTACCGATCCTACAGCCACTCCAATAACCAAGCAATTGATCGAGGACTACGAAGCAACACATGCTTCTACCATTGCAGTGATGCCAGTTCCACACGAAGAAGTTTCATCTTACGGTGTGATTGCACCTCACGGCGAAGGAGTAAACGGTCTTTACAGCGTGGAAACCTTTGTTGAAAAACCAAAACCAGAAGACGCACCATCTGACCTTGCCATCATTGGTCGCTACCTTTTGACACCTGAAATCTTTGATATCTTGGAAAATCAAGAACCAGGTGCCGGCAATGAAATCCAGTTGACAGATGCCATTGATACTCTGAACAAAACGCAACGTGTTTTCGCACGTGAATTTACAGGCAAACGTTATGATGTCGGAGATAAATTTGGTTTCATGAAAACATCAATTGATTACGCATTGACCCATCCACAGGTTAAAGATGATGTCAAAGATTACATCATTGAACTTGCTAAACAGTTCCACACTGAAGAAGAAAAGTAAAAAAACTAGCATCCGCTAGTTTTTTTACATGAAATAGAATATGCCCAGTAGCAAAGCAATCAAAGCCAAATAACCAATGAAACTGTAAAAAACCTGTTTCCCAGTAAATAAATTTTTCTCTGTAAGCGGCGGTAAAAAAATAACGACTAAACAACCACCGATTGCTCCTCCAATATGTCCCGCCATACTAATGGATGGGGTAAAAAGGCCTAATGCCAAGTTCAGACCTAGAAGAAGCATGTAACGCTGACCAAGAACTTGTAAATAAGGGCTACGACTAAATTTTCTCAAAAGAGCCATGGCTGCAAATAGACCAAAGAGCGAGGTCGACGCACCTGCACCAACTACATCTGGTGTAAAGAAGAGAACAAAAAGGTTCCCCATAATACCAGATAATAGATAGAGAAGAAAGAACCTCCGGGCCCCAAAAAGCCCCTCTAATTGATAACCTAAACCAAGTAAAGTAATACCATTGAATAGAAAATGCTCCCAACCAATGTGGACAAAAATAGGCGAAACCAAGCGCCACAACTGAGTCGGATCATAACGCACTACTTCCCCATACATACCACCGAATTCAAAAATCGTATAGGCTGTAGTGGTCTGCCCAAAGCGAAATATTTGTATAAATAGAAAAACAAGAGCCGTAGCTGCCAACAAGCCATTGGTCACAGGGTAGCGCTTATCAAAAAGATTCTTCAAAAATCAACAACTCCTTTACTGGGATATCAAATGTCTGGTGTTCAAAATCATATAACTGGAAAGAGCCCAAGGTCGATACCGTCTCCCCCTGATAATCTAACAAGTAGCGGTCATAAAACCCTGCCCCATAGCCAACCCGAAACCCTGCTAGATTCCAAGCCAATCCAGGGACATGAATCCAGTTAACCACAGACTTATCCACAGGTTGTGAATAAGTCCCTGGTTCCCAAACTCCAAACCTGGTTTTAACCAAATCATCAGGATTATATTCTACAAAATCCATGCGTCCTTGTGAATAGGTCTTAGGAATGAAAATACATTTTCCATCCTTTTGAGCCTGTTCAATTAAGTAACTAGTATCGAACTCATGTCCCATAGAAAGGTAGGTCCCAAGCGACTTTGAGCACTTATAGGTGTCAGAAGAAAGGAGCCTTTCTGTTAGTTGCTGACTCCATCTTGCTCGTTGACTACTCGTTAGTCCTTGCAAAGTCCCTAGCACTTCTTTCCGAATTTCTTTTTTATCCACAGAAACTCCTTTTCTTTCAGAAAAAGACTGGAAAGCCCAGTCTAGTTTGCTTTCATTTTCAAAAAATCGCTCAACTTATCCACAGCAAAGGGAAGTACTTCCTCTTTGGGACTGAGACGAGGATTGTGAAGGGGATAAGGCGTATCCACACCCAGCCAGAACATTACACCTGTAACCTTGTTGAGCAGGTAGCCAAAGTCTTCACCCGTCATGGCAGGTGGACAGTCAATCATTTCCACACCATCAACCTGTTCAAAATAGGTCATCAGTTCATCTGCCAGTTGAGGATTGTTCTCCACAGGCAGATAACCACTTGGATTGAGCTCGATGTCCAAGTCCACTCCAAAGGACAAGGCAATCCCTTCTGCTATTTCACGCACTCGTTTTTGCACCAAGAGGCTCATACTCTGGGTCAAGGCCCGAATGGTGCCATGCAAAAAGGCTGTTTCGGCAATAACGTTGTTGGTCGTGCCCGCGTGCATGGAGCCGAAGGTCACCACAGCTCCCTCGATTGGGTCGACATTTCGACTCACCACTGACTGAACCTGGGTCACAAAGTAGCTGGCTGCCACCAAGGCGTCATTGGCGGTATGGGGAAATGCTGCGTGACCACCCTTTCCTGTAAACCGTATCTTGACTTCACAGGTCCCAGCAAAGAGTGTCGCACGGTTGGTGGCCATTTGACCAACTTTGAGATCTGGTCGGACATGGAGCCCATAAAATTCATCTGGTAACCAATCACCAAAGGCCCCCGCTTCATACATGAGCATACCACCCGCTAGATTTTCCTCCGCAGGCTGAAACAAGAAGAGTAGGTTATTTTTCGGTTGCTGCTCTGCCATTTTCTCCAAAAGCCCCAAGGCAATGGTCATGTGGAAATCATGTCCACAGGCATGCATACGGTCTGGGTGGAGGGACTTGAAGTCCAGGTCCGTTTCTTCCACGATAGGCAGGCCGTCAATATCCGTCCGCCAACCAATGGTCTTTTCAGGTGCAGAACCTGTCAGATAAACCAAGATACCCGTCTCCCACGTGCGAACTTGGGCAAAAGAGCAGTCTTGAAGCAGATTTGCAATGGTCTCCATAAGAAAGGCGTGGGTCTTGAACTCCTCCATGCCCAGCTCTGGAATCTGGTGGAGGGCTCGGCGTGTCGCGATTAAATCTAGCATAGCTACCTCTTAGAGTGTCCGCAAAGCCTCTTCCAAGGCTGTTTTTTGTTGGGTTTGAGCGTCGATTTCCTTGATGATGCGGGCTGGCACACCTGCCACCACAACATTTTCAGGGACGTCTTGAGTCACAATAGCACCCGCTGCGACAACAGAGCCACTACCGATTTGCACGCCCTCGATAACAACGGCATTGGCACCGACCAAAACATTGTCGCCAACACGCACTGGCTCAGCCGAAGCTGGCTCGATGACACCTGCAAGGACCGCACCTGCACCGATGTGGCTGTTTTTACCAACCGTCGCACGACCACCTAGGATAGCACCCATGTCAATCATGGTACCTGGGCCGATTTCCGCACCGATGTTGATCACAGCACCCATCATGATAACGGCATTATCGCCAATGGTCACTTGATCGCGGATAATCGCACCTGGCTCGATACGGGCATTGATGTTCCGTTTGTCCAACAAGGGCACAGCTGAATTGCGGCCGTCTTGCTCAACCACGTAGTCTACATTTTCAGTCAAGTTTGTCAAAAGTGGCTCGACGTCTTTCCAGTCACCGAAGAGGACGTTGCCAAGTTTTGTCACTTCTGCAGGAACAGGACCAGCCAATTCCCCTTCAAAAGTTACTTTCACAGTTGTTTTTTTCACAGCATTACCGATAAAGGCAATGATTTCTTGTGCAGTCATTTTTTGTGCAGTCATAATGATTCCAATCTAAAAATAATATTTTTTCTATTATATCAAAATTTTCAGAAAATTTGGGGAAATTTTGTTTTCTCAATCACTCGTATGTTTCCTTGGATAAACAGTACCAATAATATTATCTTTTACCAGACCTGTGTCATCCAGTACAATCCCATGGAGAACTCCGCCGTAAACAGCTCCGCCATCAATCCCCATTTTACCGTCTGGGCTAGTCCAAATTTGACTAATGCGGAGATTGGTCTGATAAAGACTATACACAGGTGTATGACCAAAAACAATGGTCTTTCCGGTTGTATTTTTAGCCTCATGGAATGGCTTGCGCAACCATACCTTATCATGGTTGTTCGTTGCACGCCAATCAGACAAGGTCAGATCCACACCCGCATGAACGAAAATATAGTGCTCGGTTTCTACATGGTAAGGGCATGTTTTGACAAAGTTAATCAATTCTTCGTATTGTTCCATCACCGCATTGGCATCGACTAAGCCATCCACAGGTGTATCCAAGGGACGCCCAAGAAGAGAGTTAATGGTCGTATCTCCTCCATTCCTCCGGTAATGGTCATAGCGTTCCAAGGGATTCCGCAACCAAGCTAAAAACATACGTTCATGGTTACCTGTCAGATAGATAGCTTCCTTTTCGCGAACCAACTGCCAAACCAGTTCTAAACAGGCCTTTGAATTTTCTCCACGGTCAATCAAATCTCCCAGAAAAATTAGCTGTTGTCGCTCTTCATTCCATTTATTTAAAATATCTAGTAGGAGCTCAAACTCTCCATGGACATCACCCACTACAAAAAATTCATTTTTCATAGACTCTATTCTACCACATTTAATAAGCAAATAAAAACTGACCGTTTCCGATCAGTTTGGTTTTCTTACAAACGTGCGTTTAATTCTGCACCGAGTTCTTCAAATCCTGGTTTGCCAAGAAGAGCGAACATATTTTTCTTGTAGGCTTCTACACCTGGTTGGTCAAATGGGTTGATAGCATTGAGGTAACCAGAGATAGCAATAGCCAATTCAAAGAAGTAGAAGGTGTAACCAAGTGTGAACTCATCTTGTTGTGGAAGAGTTACAAACATGTTTGGTACGCCACCATCTGTGTGAGCAAGAAGCACACCATCCGTTGCTTTTTTGTTTACAAAGTCAACGTCTTTTCCTTGCAAGTAGCCAAGACCGTCAAGGTCTTCTTCCATTTCAGGGATAAGAATATTTTTTCTAGGTTTGTCAACACGAACAACTGTTTCAAAGATGTTGCGGTTTCCTTCTTGGATAAATTGTCCAAGTGAGTGCAAGTCTGTTGAGAAGTTTGCAGATGTTGGATTGATACCTTTTTGGTCCTTACCTTCTGACTCACCAGCCAATTGTTTCCACCACTCGCTGAAGTATTGAAGTGATGGCTCGTAGTTAGCTAAGATTTCTGTTACATAACCTTTTCTGTAAAGAATGTTACGCACTGCAGCATATTGGTATGCTTGGTTTTCAGCAATTTTATCAGATGTGAATGTCGTACGGGCAGCATTTGCACCTTCCATAAGAGCGTCAATATCTGCACCAGATGCTGCGATTGGCAAAAGTCCAACTGCTGTCAATACTGAGAAGCGTCCACCAACGTTATCTGGAACAACAAAAGTTTCCCAACCATTTGCATCTGCTTCCACTTTTACAGCACCTTTGGCTTTATCTGTTGTAGCATAGATACGGTTATTAGCTTCTTCTTGACCGTATTTTTTCACAAGCAATTCTTTAAAGACACGGAAAGCAATCGCAGGCTCTGTTGTTGTACCTGATTTAGAAATCACGTTAACAGAGAAATCTTTATCTGCCACGTAGTCAACCAAGTCAGCAAGGTAGCTTGATGAGATAGAATTTCCAGCGTAAAGGATTTGTGGCGCTTTGCGTTCTTCACGAGTTTGCAAATTAGCAAAAGAATTGCTTAAAAAGTCAATCGCTGCTTTGGCACCAAGGTATGAACCACCGATACCAATAACCACCAAAACTTCACTTTCATTTTGGATCTTAGCTGCAGCTTTCTTGATACGAGCAAATTCTTCTTTGTCATAGTTTTCTGGCAAATCCAACCAACCAATAAAGTCGCTACCAGGACCTGTACCTTGACGAAGCATTTGGTCAGCCAATGTAACCTGTGGTTGCATATAATCAACTTCTTGTGCACCAACAAATTGGCCTAAGACTTTTGAATAATCAAATGTAATATGTGTCATGTTTTTCCTCCATTTGTATACCATAATATGATAACGCTTTATCAGGTTTTTTTCAAGGAATTTATCAATTTTCATTCATTTTCATGAAATGGTTTGCGCAATTTTTGGTTTTCTTGAAAATTCTATGAAATTTTCACATTTATAATAATCTTCTAGGGTCTCTCCCGAGTGTGTTACAGTAATCCAGTAGGGAAATAGCTTAGCTAGCATATACAGTGGAATCAGAGCGATGTACCAAATAAACATAACCTCAAAGATAAAGCGTTGGTTGTTTCCTCTAGAAATATAGCGTTGGCGATATTCCTCTTTTAAAAATGGATGTGGAATGAAAATATGAAACAAGACCCCACCACGTACTATCATTGCGGCTAGCATTCTGGCTAAAAAATTCAGTGCTACTAAAACAACTTTTCCATCCTCGTAGAGACTATATGCTTTATCCACATAGATTGTTTTATAGCGCTTATCCTTTAAAGGACGCCTCGTTGATTTTCGTTCTTCCTTACTCAAATGCTGTACACTACTATTATCGTATTTAATATCAGACATTTCTAAGTCCACTACACTGCTATATTTCTTAGCAAGAGTCGTTTTCCCCATACCTGGAAAGGCAAATACAAACATAGACTTTCCTCCTTCTTTTTCAATAGAATAGCAGAGCAGTCCAAAAGTTTTCTTAATAATATTCGAAAAACAGAGCCATCTGTTATTAATTCAAACACGACATGTTATGTGACCATGAAAAAGAATTCGAACAATAAGGGACAAAGAATACTTCAAACTGCCTCCACCCTGACAGTGCCTGACTTTTATTCTTTTCGTTATGAGTTGGGTTATTGTAGCTTGGCTACTTTCGTTCGTGGTTTGATTTGACCGCCCCTATTTTGCTCCTATTTTGCTCCTATTTCTAAAAATAAGCCAAAGAAAACCCTCCGAAAGCTTGATTTCAAAGGGTTTTTAGACTATACACAAAAAGAGCACACACTCGAATTCGCTTAGGGCTGCTGGATTCCTCCCCTGACCCGCTTCACGCACGAATGTTGCTCCGTTTATTATTATAACACAATTTGACTAGAGTGCAAGTGGAGAGTCGATTAGGATTGATCCACTTTGGATTTAGTAGCCAGCTTATCAGCTTTTTGCTTCTCCCTACGTTGTCTGAAAAAAACTTGCATCATTTGGGCACACTCCTCTTCCAATATTCCCTTTTCCACCTCTACTCGATGATTCAGACGGACGTCCGCTAAAATATCATAAAGACTCCCAGCAGCACCAAACTTTTGATTGGTGGCTCCATAAATCACCCTTGGAATGCGTGCGAGACCAATAGCCCCGCTACACATGACACAGGGTTCAATTGTCACAAAAAGTGTGGTCTCAAGCAACCTCCAATTCCCCTCAACACGATTAGCCTCTTGAATCGCCATAACTTCAGCATGCATAATCGCCTGATTGAGCTCTTCACGCGCATTGTGGCCTCTACCAATAATCTGCCCTTCCTTCACAATTACGCAACCGATTGGGATTTCATCTTTTTCAAGGGATTTTCGTGCCTCTTCTAAGGCTTGTCTCATAAAATATTCTTTTTCTTCGTCTGTATAGTGCATAGGTCTATTATATCAGAAAATCCGAAACGAACTCTTTCGCTAATGGAAATTTCGAAAAAGAAATAAAGATACTTGAGAATAAGTAACCATACTTTAGCGTGATACCCTCTCCAACTTTGAAGAATCGAATTGATGGCTAAGCCAGTAACCTCATATACTCAGATAATGATTTAAGTTCTTAAAAGTGACGCAAATTATCTTCCGACTTAAAGCTACAAAATCAAATCGAACTCCTTCTCTTTTTCCCATCCAATGCAAGAAATCAATTACTCTAGGTACAATAATTTCTATTTTATTGCATATTGGATTCGTTAGCATCTGACATTTTAGGTGTGCCAAATAAATAATTTAAACATTGTTAACAAATTGATTTTTTTCTGTTATAATATCTTTCATCAGAAAGAAGTAACACTATGAAAAAAACAAAAATATCGCTTAGTGAAGTAAATCAAAGTATTGCTGTTCCAAAAAATGGTGGTTTTTTCAAGACTCTAAAGGCATTTTTAGGACCTGGAGCACTAGTAGCTGTTGGTTATATGGATCCAGGGAACTGGATTACTAGTGTTATAGGTGGTGCCAGTTATAAATACCTATTATTATCTGTTATCTTGATATCTTCTCTTATTGCCATGCAACTGCAACAAATGGCCGGAAAGTTAGGTATTGTTACTCGCCAAGATTTAGCCCAAATGACAGCAGCACATTTACCTAGTTGGCTACGCTATCTGCTGTTTATCGTCATAGAATTAGCCTTAATGGCGACTGATTTGGCTGAGGTTATTGGTTCTGGTATTGCTCTTCATTTACTCTTTGGCTGGCCATTACTATTCTCCATTCTCATTACCATACTGGATGTCTTCTTACTCTTGTCACTGATGAGATTGGGTTTTCGAAAAATAGAAGCCGTGGTAACAACGTTAATTTTAACTATTTTAGGCATTTTCATTTATCTAGTAGCATTGTCCAAACCTAGTTTTTCAGGGATTCTACACGGATACCTTCCTCATCTCTCTATATTCAACCTTCATCAAACTACTACTAATAGCCAACTAACTCTAGCTCTTGGTATCATTGGCGCTACAGTCATGCCACACAATCTCTATCTGCACTCGTCCATTTCACAGACACGGAAAGTAAATTATGAAGATAATAAGTCAATCTCTGAAGCGGTACGCTTTATGAGTTGGGATTCAAACTTACAACTAAGCCTAGCATTTTTTGTCAATTCTTTACTTCTCATTCTTGGAGCCACACTATTTTATGGACACTCTAGTGATATCAGTGCTTTTTCACAAATGTATAATGCACTCAATGACTCCTCAGTTGCAGGGAGTATTGCTAGCGGCTTCTTATCAACTTTATTTGCAGTCGCTTTATTGGCTAGTGGCCAGAATTCAACCATCACAGGAACACTGACTGGACAGATTGTCACAGAAGGCTTTCTTAACCTCAAACTCCCACAATGGAGTATCCGATTAACAACTCGACTCTTAGCCTTATTACCAGTAGTCATTGCAGCTGTATTTTACGGGGATAAAGAAGCCGTTCTAGATCAACTAATTGTCTATTCACAAGTATTCCTCTCACTTGCTCTGCCATTTTCTATCTTTCCACTTGTTTACTTTACGTCTAACCCTAAAATAATGGGAAATATGGTTAATGCCCGTTGGAACACTCTTTTCGGCTACCTTGTGGCTTTCATATTAACCTTACTCAACTTCAAACTTATCTATGACGTTCTGTAGAATATTTTATTTCCCTATTTATTTTTTAAACCAAAAGGCAACTACAATTAAAACGCTAAACACAAACGCAGGATGATATCTCTCCATTAGAATAATCATTGTGCGTTTTTTTGATTGTCATACTCAATGAAAATCAAAAGTAGCCTAGCTTCAACTATCTGGGAGATAGTCGGAGGCTAGAAAAATTGCAAACAGTGTTCGCGTCATTAAGCCGAAGATAGAACTCTATTACTACCTCATTTCAAGGTTACAGGCTGGGAGCTTTTCACTCATAAAGGCTCTTGACAACGGATTATGTTGATTTTCGAAGAGTATCAATGTTCAAAATTACATAGTATTGTCCATAACAATTGAAACGAACTTGAAAAACAGCCCCGAAAGGCTGTTTCTGACTTTATTACAATTCGCCAACCAATTTCACTACGTTTTCTACTGTGAAGCCGTAGTTGTCAATAACTGTTTGTGCTGGAGCTGAGGCACCGAACGTGTCGATACCAAGGACTTTACCATCAAGACCGACATACTTGTACCAACTTTGAGTTGCACCCATTTCAATGGCCAATCGACGACGGATGGTATTTGGAAGAATTTCTTCCTTATAAGCTGCATCTTGCGCATCAAAGAGCTCAGTAGACGGTACAGAAACCACACGAACCTTAGTGCCTGATGCTTCTAGCTCTTTGGCAGCTTTTATAGCTAAGTTCACTTCTGAACCAGATGCAAGAAGGATGGTATCAAAGCCTGATGCTTCATAGACAACGTAAGCACCTTTTGAAACCTTGTCAAAGGCTGTTCCTTCTTCAACTGTCAAGTTTTGACGAGTGAGAACAAGGGCTGATGGTGTTGATTTGCTGGTCAATGACAAGTACCAAGCTGCCTGTGTTTCACGCGCATCTGCTGGGCGGAAGACATTGAGGTTTGGCATGGCACGAAGTCCTGCCAAGTGCTCGATTGGCTCGTGAGTTGGGCCATCTTCACCGACTGCAATTGAATCATGCGTAAAGACATAAGTCACAGGAAGACCTTGAAGGGCTGACAAACGAACTGCTGCCTTCACATAGTCTGAGAAGACGAAGAAGGTACCACCGAAAACGCGAAGTCCACCGTGTGCTGCCATACCATTCAAGATAGTACCCATAGCAAATTCACGCACACCGAATTGGATATTGCGATTCAGAGGATTAGCAGAGTCTTGAAGTCCTTCCCCCTTAATGACAGTCATATTTGAATGTGCCAAGTCAGCTGAGCCACCAAAGAAATTTGGTAATACAGCCGCTGCTGCATTTATCGCATCTTGTGATGAGTTACGAGTTGCTTGTGAGAAACCATTTTCATAGACAGGGAAATCAGCTTCTGTCAACTCAGCCAATTCACGACCTTCCAAGATAGCTGTTACTTCTGCAGCCAATTCTGGATGTGCTACTTTGTAGTCTTCCACCAATTTCACCCAAGCATCATACGCAGCTGCTCCACGGTCAGCTACATTAGCTTTGAAGTCTGCATAGACTTCAGCTGGAATTTCAAACGGAGCATAGTTCCAATCAAGCGCCTTACGAGTTGCTTCTGCCTCTTCTGGACCAAGAGGAGCACCGTGAGCCGCATTGCTTCCAGCTTTATTTGGTGAACCATAACCAATAACTGTCTTGATTTCGATAAGTGATGGTTTACCAGCAGCTTTTGCTTTTTTAATAGCCGCAAAGATGGCATCTACATCTGTACCATCTGTTACGAGGTCTGTATGCCAACCATATGCATCGTAACGTGCACGTACACTTTCTGTAAAGGCATCTTTCGTTTCACCATCCAAGTTGATGTCATTTGAATCATAGAGAACGATGAGTTTTTCTAATTTTTGAAGTCCTGCATAAGAAGCAGCCTCTGAGGAAACACCTTCCATCAAGTCCCCATCACCGCAAATCACATAAGTATAGTGATCAAAGATTGGGAAGCCATCGCGGTTGTACTTAGCTGCAAGGAAACGCTCTGCTTGCGCAAAACCTGTCGCAGTTGAAATCCCTTGTCCAAGAGGGCCTGTAGTCGCATCTACACCTGTTGTATGACCAAATTCTGGGTGACCAGGTGTTTTTGAACCCCATTGACGGAAATTCTTTATTTCATCCATTGTGACATCTTCAAATCCTGACAAATGAAGGAGGCCATAAAGAAGCATGGAGCCATGGCCGGCTGATAAGATGAAACGATCACGGTTAATCCAATTCGGTTGGGATGGATTTACACGAAGTTCTTTAGTAAAGAGGCTATAAGCCATTGGGGCTGCACCCATAACGATGCCAGGGTGACCTGATTTCGATTTCTCAATGGCATCAATACCAAGGAAACGAATCGCATTGACTGAAAGATTTGACATGTTTTTCTCCTTTTATAAAGTCATGTTTTCATTATACCATAAAGCGTTTTCTATGTCTGTCAGAATATTCTTGTTTCTATATAACGAAATTTTTTTGAGAGAAGGGGAATCAATAAATGTATGAAACAAATTACAATTTTTGAAATCTAAGTAAATTCTTCATTAAAAAAACGCATAGAATCATTGCGTTACTAAACCTTTGATTCTATGCGTTTTATAATGTGGTCTATCTCAATAATTTTACTACATTTTGAGCTTTTCCCAAAAACTGTAAAAACTATTGTTACGACCGAAGAATACTATTCTTCTGATTTTTTGTTTCTTCCTTGTGCAGCAACTGTCAAACCAAGTCCAGCAAGTCCGAGACCTAGAAGTGCCAAATCACTTTGTCGGTCACCTGTAGCTGGTAGGCTTTCTTTGTTTGATGCACTTGTGGTTTGTTCAGACACTTGAGCTGTTGGAGTAGAAAGACTTGGTTTTTCTACCACATCCTTAGCCTCCATACTACCCTTAACAACAATCCGTGCCTCACCATCTACAACTGATTCTGATAACAAGTTAGTAGCAATCACCTTGCCGTCAACTAAGACATCTTGATAAACCAAGACTCTCTTACCTGCCTTACCTTCTTGAAGCACATAAGATTGACCTTTTGCAAGAGTTGCATCATAGCGAACTTCCTCTGCAATCGGAAGGACAGATTCTTCTGTACGTTCTTTCGTAGTAAAGTCTAGGGTTGGTTTTTCTTCAGCAGTAGGTGCTGTATCTGGAACTTCTGTGATGATATAAGGCAAACGAATCACTGTTGCAGTCAAAGGTGCAAGAACAACTGCGCTATCAGTCAATTCGACACCCACTAAATCAGACAATGCTTCTACACCTGCACGTTCACCATCAACCAGTACTTGACCCTGCAGTAAGTCTTTGTAAATATCTGAAAGAACAAAACTACGTTCTTTACTGTCAGCATTGACAAAGACAGCATAGCGATCACCGTTGCTTGCAATGGTTTGATAGGCAATGACCACATCATTTTTAGCAATGCCATTTTGACCTGGAATTGAAATCAAGCTAACCTTCTGTTCAACTTCTTCTTTTGTTCCCAAACGGAAGGCATCTGTTGATTTGCGCAAGGCAATCAATCCTTTTGTAAAGGCCTGAGTACGGGTATTCTCTGGATAGAGCGCATCATCTGTCGCTTTGGTCCAGTCAAACTTGTTGACTGCATCAGATGAATCGTAAGAGTCATGAATGTAGTATGGATAGTCAAATGGCGTTCCATCTGCATTGGTCAACAAATGCGCCTTGTTTGGTACCTTGTCCTCTGTAACTGGGTTCTTGTAATCAGGATGGCGGAACTGTTTGGTCCGTCCATACTCCTGACCAGAATGGATAAACGGTGTCCCTTGAGCAGTCAAGACTAGCAAGTTACCCAAACGTTGACGTTGGTGAATTTCAGTGTAATTTTCAGCGATTGATGGATCCTTCTTGATGGACTGAGCGATGATATCAAAGAGCGTCAAGTTATCATGCGCAGCAATATACTGGATCACATCACCTGGATCGTCTGCCAAGAAGTTGCCTGGTTGTGCCTTGATGTTATTAAAGACAGACTCAACACTCTTAGCACCGCCTGTGATAAAGGCTGGCTGACCTTCGTTTGGATAACCAGATTTAAGTGTATTGCGAATTTCATCTGAGAATACCGCAACAGTATCTGTTGAACTCATCCAGTCTTGGTCCGCTGGCTGAACAGGCTGATTGGCATCACCTGTAAAGGTTCTCCATCCTTCACCAAGCATAATAATGTTTGGATTGAGTTTTTGAGCTTCAGTAAAGGCCAGCTCAATTGCTTCGGCATCATGGTCCCCCATCATATCGAAACGGAAACCATCTACCTTAAACTCGTCCACAAGATACTTGATGGAATCAACTAAGACACGACGGCTCATGTAGTGAGTGGTTCCCAGACGACCACCACCAAAGCTTGATTTAGCCGTACCATCTGCCTCCATGAAGTGATAATAGTTTGGCTCTAAATCTTCAAATAAGAAAGTCTTAGAAGTGTGATTATACACCACATCCAAAATCACACCCATGCCTTGTTTGTGAATTTCATTGACCAGGTTTTTGAACTCTTCGATGCGTTTCATTGGATCTGTCGGATCTGTAGAATACATACCTGTAAAGGCAAAGTAGCTCTGTGGATCATAACCCCAGTTATAGTTGCTGTTGCTTGATGCATACTCACTCATCCGCTCTGCATTTTTCAATTCATTGACAAAATAGTAGCTCATAACTGGGAGCAGTTGAATATGGGTCACACCCAGTTCTTTTAGGTAGCTGAGACGTTCTGCAAAGGCTGCAAAGGTGCCGAACTGAGCTGTCAATTCATCGGAAATAGCAGGATCTGATGTGAAGTCACGAACATGTGCTTCATAGATAATCGCATCTTCACGCTGATTGAAGTTAGGAATTGTGGCATAGTTCAAATCACTTGGACCAACTTCTGATGGATCCACAATCGCAGCTTTTGCAATACGATAAGATGGATCTGTATCTGCCAAATCACTATTCCACTCAGCTAAAGACTTAGCATATGGATCTAAAACAAGAACAGATTGATCCCCACGAGTGATTTCATAATGGTAGTAGTAACCACGATAGTCCGAAATACCAAGACCTGATTGACCATTCAATTCAAGATCCCATTGTCCTTTATCGCCCTTGGTCATGGCTAATTTACCGACCACCTTAGATTGGTCATCCTTATCATAAAGAACAACTGCTACACTGTCTGCACTTGGAGACCAGAGAGTCATATCAACGACACTACCAGCCTGACGCACACGCGCACCAAGTTCTCCATCATAAGCATAGAGCTCATCCTTCAATTGCCAGCTCATAGTTGTTGTGAAGCTATCATTGCCATATTTGAGGGTATAGCCCGCATTTTCTTGGTTGAAATCCCCGAGGACTCGCACCTTGTTGCTAGTAAGATCCAAGACAAGGTCCGTCACAGCAACTGTCTGGCCATTTTTATCTGTTACAGACAATTTCTCCAAGATGCTATCCTTATCCGCACCTTCAAGCGTTGTAAAGGCTGCTTCTAGAGCTGTTAGGCTAACATGAGAAACACCTGTCACACGGACATTATTGACAAAATAAGGGTTGGTGTAAATAGTCGCATCATCATCCTTGAGGAAGATTTGTGTCTGATTTTTCAAATCTTTAAAGCTATAATCTTTCTGCTGAATCTTCACATCATCTCCTGACTTGCTTTCATCCAATAGCAGGAAGCCAATGGTACTTGGTAAATCTGTCAATTTGACATCGATATAGGCACCATACTTGCCTTGGTTTTCAAAATCAATACCATTTGGCCAATCACCCAAGGCAACATCAGTCACATCTCCCCAGATCCAGAGACCTTTTTGGTCATAATCGCCATCTGTACGGAAGTAATTGATACGGATATAGCCTTCTTTGAGTGGTTGATAGAGGCTGAGTTGATAGTTTTCATCAAACCAAACTTCATTCATCTTGGTGCTAATCCGTTCAATGGTCTTATCACCTGTGATGTTCTCACCAGAAGTGTTATTAATCAAAAGACTAATCTTGCTAGCTGTTTCATCTTTCATCTTGATGTCCAGATAATAGCCATAGTCATCCTGTTTAGCGGTACTGAAATTGGTTGCACCCGTTGGCCAAGCACCAACATCTGACGATTGTTTTTCGACATCATCCCATGTCCATAAACCTAAGCTAGATAAATTATCAGATGGTAGAGTTTTAAAGTGAACACGGAAGTAGCCTGCTTCAATTGGTTCTTCAGTTGCTCCTTGCACACTTGCATTGACGATGTCACCTGCTTCTGTCTGAAGGAGCATGGTGCCACCTTGACCGATAGTTGGAAGTTCGACCTGAACAACCCATTTACCGTCTTTCTCGATAGCTTGATAAGATTTTCCTGTGTAGGCATCTGTAACAACCACATCTTTACCAGATACTTCAATCGCCATTTCCTTGTTCTCGGTATTGGTTGAGAAGACAAGATAGGCAGCTTGATCTTGGTAACTGCGTTTGCTGATAAGCCAACCTTGGCTATCATTTCCAGCAAGTGTTGTTGTATCACCACGTGAGAGCAATGTTGAATTGGCATTACGGAAAGCCAACAATTTTTGGTAATGGTCCTCTATGTCACTTGTCTCTACCTTACTCCAATCGAAATCGTACCGGTTGTCATAAACTGGCCAGTTGTTTTGTCCAGATTGACCTAATTCTTCACCGTAGTAGATGACTGGCTGACCTTTAGCAGTAATCAAGAGACTAGCAGCCAATTTCAGTTTATCCAGATTTCCTTCTTTTTCTGCGCCACCGAGACTGTAAAGGAAACCATCTTCGTCATGACTGCCCAAGAATTGACCCAGAGAAGCTGCGCTAGTCAGAACCTTGCTACGTTCTTCTAGCTCTTTTCCAGCTGCTTTCAGTTGACCATTGACTAAATACTTGGCGATATCCTTGAAGCCAAAGTCCAACAAGCTGTCCATCGTACCGATTCCCAAGTCACCCTTGGTATCTTTATAGTTAGCTCCCCATGTTTCTCCAATCAAGTGGAAGTCAGGGTCTCTATCCACCAATTCATTTTTGAAATGTTGCCATGTGGTATCATCAACGTGTTTGACTGTATCGACACGGAAACCATAGATTGAATTACCTTTAGCAGTTGTTGAGCGTTCCAACCAAGATGCCTGCCAAGCAACCAACTGATTGCGAACGGTAGCTTCTTCTGTCTTGAAGTCTGGTAAACCAGATAATGAGCCTAATTGGTCATCTCCCTGCTTATCTTCTTCCTTAGTCCGTACCATACCTGCAAAGGTTTCTTCTGTACCATAGCCAGCATGGTTAAGTACCACGTCAACAATAATATTGATGCCTTTTTCGGCTGCGGCATCAATCAATTCATGGAAATCAGCTAAACTTCCCAAATGCGGATTTAGTTTCTCAAAATTGGATGCCCAATAACCATGGTAAGCATAGTACTCTCCATCTTTTACGCTGCCAACATTCTGTGGAATATTTTCAACAATTGGTGTCAACCAGATAGAATCTACACCCAATTCTTTCAAGTAATCCAGCTTGGCTGTCACTCCTTTGAAGTCACCGCCTTGGTAAAGACCGCGAGGATTGGTCACGTCTCCGTCAACCACCTGATCATTGCTGGTGTCTCCATTGTAGAAACGGTCGGTCATCATGAAGTAGATGACTTGCTCGTCCCAGTCTTTTTCACCTTCTGCCTTAATGCGCTCTGTAACGGTCACATCCAATTTTGTTTCGTAGTAACCATTGTCTTTATCATAGACTTTTACAGGAAGACTATAGGTCCCTGGCGCTGTGCTAGACGTCGCTTTAATGGTCACACGATTGAGCTCAGTAGAGATTGGCACAAGACCTCCGCCGATGGCGCTTGTATCGACTTCCATTTTGACAATCTCAGCATTTTCAGGGTTGGTGACAGTTACAGATACCAAGCCGCTCTCATTGTAGTTGAATGGAGCTTTGCTACTAGCCTCAACAGTCACATTTTTTGTACCCGGAGTAGCTTTACTTGTATCTAATTCTACTTTCTCTTCGATAAAATATGGATTTGTGTAAACTTTGTCGTCACCGTTTCGAAGGAAAATTTGGCTATGCCGTTTACGATCTGCAAAAGCTAAATCAATCGATTTATTGCCAGCAAGATCTGGATTATTCTGATTGATTAGTAGAAATTCAAGCTTAGAATCTAAACCATTCGATAGGGGAATGTCAACATAAGCACCGTATTTCCCAACTTTAAAATCAACGGCACCTGCTGGCCAGCCGCTACTTGCTTCAGTCGTATCTCCCCAAGTCCATACGCCCCAACCATCATAATTGTTGTCTTCACGTGTGTAATTGATGCGGAGAACATTGTCATCCTTGAGTGGCTCATAGCTAGAAACAGTATAATCGCTAGCAATCCAAGCCTCATTTTGTTCCGGAACAAGAAGCTCCACTTTTTGGTCCGATTCTGTTATTTTTTCCCCATCTTTAAGGACCAAATAACCGATTGTGCCTGGTGTCTCAGATTTTTTAATATCAACATAATGGCCGAAGTCATCCACTTGGTTACTTGAGAAATTCACCGTATCAGTTGGCCATTTATTTCCATCAGATGGTGTTTCAACTCCTCCCCAAGTCCACAAACCTTGACTTTCTGGTACTGTTTCGTCTACATTTTCAAAGTGCAGACGAATACTACCTTCTTCAATTGGCGCTTCTGCTGGGGTGGACAATGTAGTTGTTTCTGTTGCAGTTGCAACATTTTCTACTGATGCTGTATTTAATTGTGCATCGAAAGCTTCACCTGCTTCAGCAACTAGCGTTGATGCCTCTGTAGCAGTTGTGTCAGAAGTTGCAACCTCTTCAACCAACTCACTGCCAGCGACTGATGCAGTAGCATCAACATCTGACGTTTGATCTGTATTAACGGGAGCTGTTATTTCTGTGGAGGGAGTTGCTACTTCCTCTGCTTTAACTAATTGACCAGTTCCGGATATCAAAAAAGCTGTTGCAATACCGACTGATGCAACACCCACCGTGAACTTACGTATCCCAAAAATAACCTTTTTTTCAAACATTGGTGATTTCTTTGCTACACGCAAACGTTTTCTATTCATTCCATTCTCCTTTGGTATGTCTAATATAATAATAGTATATAAAAAACAGCTGTTTCTTTGCAAACGTTTTCTTAATTGTTAGCGGTAACAGTTTTGCTTAAAAAATAAAGGAGTTGTGCCGCTGGAACTTATTGTTAGATAGTTTCTAACTGTACTTTGGACAATTCCCTATTTATGAAAATTTTTAATTGTTAAGACCGAGTGCTCTCTCTCTCGACTAAACTCGCTTGACAATACCGTTTGTATTCTTTCAATTCCCGTCCTTCAACCAAGTGCATCAACTGGCTAACACTAATTCTTCCCATTTGACGAAAGGGTTGTTTCATCGTTGTCAACTGTGGATTAGAAACTCGATCAATAAATATTCCATCAAACCCAATAATCCCGTAATCTTCAGGTACATTCCTTGACATATTCATTAATCCTCGAGCAATTCCCAAAGCTATTCGGTCTGAGGCACAGATAAAGCATGTATTCGGCATTAACTTATTAAATTGTGTAATGAACTTTTCTGCTATCCTTGACCGATTTTCTAATCGGTAAACCCTTGGTTTTTGACCTAACTCATCCATAGCCTCTAAGTATCCAGCTTCTCTAGCTTGAGCAAAAGTATCTGTTAAATCGATTCCCACAAATACAACTTGATGATATCCTTTTCTTGTTGCAAATCTACTGGCTTGATAGGTTGCCTCTTTATTCTGTGTATCAACAAAAGGTATCCCTGCTCGATTCTCTCCAAAAAGTACTACTGGTTTATTCAAACTTTTCAGCCAACTATAGTCTGAAGTCCGTGCGCCAGTAACGATATAACCATCACATTGGTCTGTTACTTGGTGCTTTTCGGTCACAATTTGCATCGTGTAATTTTTTTCACTCAATCCAAGAGCAATCCCTGCGATCAATTCGGCATAGTAAGGCTCTACAATCTCCATCTCCTCTAGAATGATAACTTGAACTGTCAATGTCCGTTGTTGAGCAAGGGCTTTTGCTACAACATTTGGTTGATAGTCTAACTCTTTCATCGCTAATTGGACCATTTGTTTTAACTCTTCTGTGACAAGTTCCGGATGATTCAGAACCCTAGAAACAGTCATCTTTGAAACATTGGCCCTTTTCGCCACATCCGCCAACGTCGTCATATTTCTCCCCTTTAGATTTCAAAGCCATAAAGTGCAAACGTTTTCTTATTGTTATTATATACTATTGACCACTAAAAAGTAAAGCCCTTTCAATATATATTTATTAAAAATAAGTAAGATTTGTATACAAAAACTACCCCCTTGGATTTAACCATATTCGGTCGCACCCATGGAGGTAGTTTTATCTTGTGTTATTAGTTTTATACTTTGAGATGATATTCAAAGAAGCCAAACCTTTTTCATTGACAAAAATCTTGCAGTTTCACACTCCAGCAGGGGGATAAATATAACTTACCGTTCCCTCACTGGTTTTTGTCGGATCAAAGAAACCTCGAATATTACTTGGATAATAGGATCCATTATAGTTTGACTCAGTGACTTGAATTTGACCATCGGTAGCCACATCTGTCACATAGGCAACATGCCCGTAGCCACCATTTTCATCTGTCCAGACTGCAATTGCGCCAACTTTTGGTATTGTTCCAACTTCATAGCCTAATGAAGCTGCACTGGCCGCCCAATCTCCAGCATTTCCCCAATAGTTCCCAACCCATGGAGCCATTTCTTTTGCTCCCCATGTACATTGACCTGCTGGGTAAGTATTGGATGTATATTCAACCTTCACCTCTGAAACCATATTTGTAGCTAATGCTGCTTCTTCAGCTCTTTTTTTCGCTGCAGCTTTTGTTGCTAAAGCCTGCTTTTTTAATATTTCTAACGAAGGTCTATCATTTACAGTTAGGTCATCCGCAAGAATAGTGGATGTTCCCGTCCAAAACAGATTTCCCATAAACAGAGCAAATAGCCCTAATTTAAGATATCTTTTGATAATTTGGTGGTTCATATTATTCGATTCCTTTAAGTTTTTTTCACCCAATCCATCCTATAGAACAATTCTTGCATAGAGCTTAAAATAACGTAACAAATATTACAGATAGGTTGCAAATACTTAACAATTGTTTTTTTCTCATGCTATAATTAAGAAAAAGTCAGGAGTAAACCTATGAAAAGCATCGTTTTAATACATGGCACCTGGTGCAATGGCACATTCTGGGGAGACTTTGCTAGTCAGTTAGAAAAAACCGGCTTACAGATCTATACCCCTAGTTTACGCTATCACGATTTACCCTATGAAGAAGGGATCAAAAAAGTCGGTGACGTTAGTTTGACAGACTACGTGGATGACTTGGTATCCTTGGTCGAAAATCTAGAAGAGCCACCTTTACTTCTGGGTCACTCACTTGGATGTCTCTTAGCCCAAATGGTTGCGGAACGGACCCCTGTTGCTGGCATGATTCTCATGGGCCCTGCCCCAACTGCTGATATCTTCGCTCTTTATCCAACCATGCTTGCCAGTTTCTTACCCCATTTTCTTCGCTGGGGATTTTGGAAAAAACCTATTCCACCTTATAAAAAAGCCTTCTTTTCTTACTGCCTCAATGCGCAGGATCCTAGTATAAAAGAAAAGCTCTATCAAAACCTCGTCCCTGACTCAGGCAAGGTTTACACACAAATGGCCTTTCCATTCCTAGATAAAAGCAGAGCAGGCTATGTGGACTTTCGTAGCATTACCGGGCCTGTCTTAGTCATCACAGGAAGTGAGGACAAAATGACTGTCTCTGCCATCGCCAGAAAAACAGCACATAATTACAAAAATTCTGTTCTAGTCTCACTAACAGGGGCTGATCATATGTACCCAACTGGAAAATTTCAAGGTAAAACCCTTTCTGTTATTCGAGCATGGTTGGAAGAACAGGAATTTATCTAATACTCTTCGAACATCTAAAATATCCGTTGTTAAGTGCCTTGATGAATAAAAAGCACTAATGGCGCTTTTCAGCCTGTCACTTTGAAATGAGAAAGTGACAGAGTTCTATCTTCGGCTTAATGATGCGAACACAGTTCTCGTTATTTTCAGCCTTCAAGATTTCCAAAATAGTTGAAGCTAGGCTACTGTTGATTTTTATTGAGTATAAATCGAGTAGGGACTAATTTCTAGTCCCTCTCACACCACCGTGCGTGCCGTTCGGCACACGGCGGTTCAACTAACTTTTAACGCATGTCGTTTTAGATAATAATCTAGGCAAGAAACCAGTCCACGTTTAGCGAGGACTCGTTTTGATATAGCACGTTTCAGTACAGACCTCTGAGCCACTAATTGATAATGGTCTCCCCAGCCAGATACTTTATCCGCTATCCACTTCGGTACTCCTAATTTGAGAAGTCCCCATAATCGCCTAGATTTCTTCTTCCATTGTTTCCAGATAATAACTCTTATTCGAGTTCTTAGTCGTTCATCAATGCTTTCCATGACTGATTTCATGTTCGTCATAGAAAAGTAGTTTATCCAACCTCGGATGACCCAGTTTAGTCGCTCAATTCGGCTGTCTAAGTCAATACTCCACTTACGGGCCGTTAGTTTCTTGAGTTTTCTCTTGAAACTCTGTACGCTATCCTGATGCGGACGACTTTTCCAGCCCTCAGATGATTTCCAGAACCCAAATCCTAGGTACTTTAATTTGCTCGGTCTCACAATCTTGGTCTTGGTCATGTTGACTTTCAAACCTAATCGTTTTTCAATATAACGACTAATTGAATGCATCACACGTTTAGCCGCCGCCTCACTACCGACTGTGATGACGCAGTCATCTGCGTAGCGAACGAAGCGAAGTCCACGATTTTCCAACTCTTTATCTAGCTCATTAAGCATGATATTGGACAGGAGCGGTGATAGGTTTCCTCCCTGTGGAGTTCCAACTAGTGTTTTATACCGTTGTCCGTTGATGACTACACCTGAATGAAGGTACTTACGAATTAAAGATTCTGTATCTCCATCTTGGATAATGTTATGAACAAGCGACATCAGTCTATCTTGAGGAACGGTATCAAAGAACTTCTCCAGGTCTATGTCTACTATCCACTCATAACCGTCATTAAGGTATTCTAATAACTGGATAATAGCTTGTTCGCATGACCGATTGGGTCTGAATCCGTAACTCCTCTCAGAGAAATAGGGTTCACAAATAGGACTAATGACTTGGACAATAGCTTGTTGTATCATTCTATCCATGACCGTTGGGATACCTAACTGACGGTCTCCGCCGTTAGGTTTGGGAATTTCAACTCGTAAGACTGGCTGAGGTTTGTACTTCCTCTGCTTTATGAGTTCTTTAGTTGAACGCCAGTGTTTGCGGAGATAGTCATCTATTTCGTCAATAGTTACGCCGTCAATTCCTGCTGAACCTTTATTGGCTCTAACTTGATTGTAGGCTTCAAGCATATTGGACCGAGATAGGATATTATCTAGTAACTGTGACATGTGCGTATTCCTTTCTTGTTTCGGTGTCTGAGGGACGTCTTATATTGGTGAACTTTCCTCTAGTCAATACGTGACCGCACCCAGTTCTATCAGACCGCTAGTTTTACAGACACAAGTGAAGTAGGTATACTTCGGTTTGACAGCCTTTATTTTCAATGTCAAACTTTCAACAGTCACTCCCCTGACTGTTGAAATATTCAGCCCTTCGCTCCACCTCTATTACAGAAGTTTCATCGCTACTATGGCCTCGGCTGACTTCTCATGATTCGTTGTTACTACGTCTTTGACGCTCATGAGACCTCACGGGATAAGTCGTACATCTTTCCTCGTTTACTCTCGTGATTTACGTCTATAGGTTACGACTACCTTTTTGGACTTTAGAGTTGTATGCCCCCTCATCCCCTATATACGCCTTGTTATCACGTTTCTGTTCGTAGAGCCACGATTTCGCTATCCCTTCCTCTCCCCGCTACCTCACGATAGTCAGGCTTGGGAGTCGCTTTGGGGTTCACCGGTAGCGGGTGTCCACGGAGGACTTTCACCTCAGATGTACGACATGCCCGTCGTACATACAAAAACGACCTCTAATACGGAAGTCGTTTTCTATTTAGTGTAATTATTTTCTCCTACTCCTAAGTACACTGATTAGAATAAAGACCAAACCAGATATAATGTTTAGATATTTATTCCCATAAAGCGGACTAATGGCAATGAGGAAAAATCCTAACGCCAGTAAGAAGGGAGATCTGTTCTTGGAAAACATTATTCCTCACCAGCCTTAACCTTATTGGCTGCAATAACAAATGGTGTCCAAATCAGGAAGGCAACAAAGAGGTTGAATAGTGAAACCAACGCAGCCATAATGTTACCACCTGTTGCTAGATAAGCGTAGAGTCCTGGAGGGGTAATCCATGGAACTGCAAGGAAAACAGGTGGGATTAGGCCAGCTGCTGTCGCTAAATATGCGATAGATGCACATACTGGTGGAACAATTAGCCATGGAATAACAAACAGTGGATTCAATACCATTGGAATACCAAAGGTAATTGGTTCATTAATATTGAATACCCCCATTGGAGCAGATAATTTAGCTACCATTTTGTATTCTTCTCGTTTGGAGAAGAGGAAAATAGCAATAATCAAAGCTAGAGTCACCCCTGATCCACCCATTTGAGCATAGGCATCGAAGGAACCACGAGTCCAAAGCCAAGGCAAGTTTGCCGCACTGTGAGTCGCATTGTAAATAGCAGTGTTTTCATTTAATGCAATACCGTAAATGCCATCCATAATCGGTGCCAAGACATTGTGACCATGGAGACCGAAGAACCAGAAAAGCTGTACAAGGAAAGTTAAAAGAACGACAGAGCCCAAGCCTTGTGACAGGCCAAGAAGTGGCAACTGAATATAAGTTGATACAACATCGCTCAAAGATTGTCCAGTTAGGGCAAAGACAAGATATGCCACAATGGATGACGCATAAATCGCAGCAGTACCAGGGATTATGGCAGCAAAGGCCTTATTAACTGCCGGTGGAACAGAATCTGGCAATTTAATAATGACATTCCGTTTTACAAGACTTGCATAGACCCATGTAGCGAGAAATCCAATAAACAGTGCTGTAAATAAACCTGTTGCACCGCCATATTTCAAGGCGATAGCTCCCCACTGGCTTGTTTCCAAGGCTGAAACTCCATCTGTCGTCACAATGGATAATCCCAAACCTTCCAAAGCAGAAACAACTGACTTATCAACTCCGTCTAAAGTAGTGGAAATCGTTACACTTTGAGGAATAGTAGAGATGAATGATGCAAAGGAAATTAAACCACCTGCTAAAGGATTCACCTTATACATGAGTGATAAATTATAACCAAAGGTAAAGGCAAATACAAGTGCCATAATCCCGATGGTTCCAAAATAAACGTAGCCATTTATATCTATCACTGGTTGCATGGCCTCAGCAAAACCAGTCCATCCCATATTATTTGGGATGTCTCTCAGAAAGACGTTCAATAGAACGGCTACTGTACCTGCCATCGTAATGGGCATCATAGAAATAAAGGAATCACGAATCGCAATCAAATGCCGTTGCGAACCAATTTTCCCAGATATTTCCATGAATTTCTCAGAAATATTTGACATATTCTGTCTCCTTTTCTATTTTTTGTTTTATATGTCCTAAATGTTAAACTGATACCGGCTCAACTGAGCAACGAATCAGTGCTTCTAACTGGGCGTTTGTCTGACGTTTTATACTTTTTGAAAAGATTTTTTCCATGAGAAATTGATTACCTTTTACAAAAATATCACCAGCCTCCATCTCATAAGAATATTCTATATTGGTTTGAGCATTTCCTAAATCCTCTAACTGGTAGCGAACATGCTCTTTTCCTCGATTAGAATGGAAACAAACTGCATAGCAATAAGGAGCTGTAAACTCTTCGACAGTTACCTTGACACTATGTTGTCCTTTATCACCAAATGTTTTAGTATAAGTAAGTCCCTGGGTAATGTCTTGATCTTGCAAGGTGGAACCCGTATTTTGCTGAAAATCATCTTTTAAGGATTGGCGAATAGTAGCGAAAAGTCGCTCAATTGGAACTTGACCTATTTTTGATAGCTTCATAACCCAGTCCTCCTATAATTATCCAATCTGTTTATAAAGATCTACGAACTCTTTCGCTAAATCAATAAATGTCAAAGCATTCATCAAGTGATCTTGTCCATGTACCATTAACAAAGATAATTCAACAGACTCTCCACTTGCTTCTTTTGCTAATAATTGTGTTTGTGATTTATGGGCAATATTCAATGAAGCTGTTGCGTCTTGGAGCAGCTGTTCCGCTTCGTCAATACGACCTTCTTTGGCTGCTCGAATCGCCTGGCTAGCGAAGCCCTTTGCTTCACCACCGTACATGATTAGCCCCATAATCGCTTCAAGATACTCTGGAGAATTCATACTACCCCTCCATCATTTTTAGGGCAGCCTCTAGCACCTTAGCTCCGTTCATCACTCCGTAATCCATCATATTGATAGCATCTACCTTAATAGTTGGCTCAAATTTTGCCTTATAGTCGTTCAATAGGAATTTTACTTGTGGACCTAAGAGTAATACATCAATCTCTTTTTGAGCAACTTCATTATCGGCTTCAGATACTGGAACAGCCCAAATAGTTGCTTCAACCCCTGTTTCTTCTGCTGCTTTTTGCATCTTAGTTACAAGCATACTTGTAGACATACCTGCGTTACAAACTAACATAATGTGTTTCATAAAAAACTCCTCCTACCCCTTTCTTTGAATGAGGGGAATAAAAATATCAATTAATTCTTTATAATTTGGATGATGTAACAAACGTTCTTGGAGAACTCTATCTTGAACAAAATCAACCAGACAAGGTGAGATATACTTCAGAAATGCATTTCGACCCTTTGACGGTGACAATAGGAAGACGAATTGAACTTGCTTTCCATGGCCCCAATCGACAGCATTCTTATATATCCCTACAACAATTTGTTCTGAATAACTCATCGGCAAGGCTGGATGAGGGAAGGCTAACCGATCCCCAAAGACAATCGGACTGTAAGATTCTCGTAAATTCACTTGTTCTATAAAGCGATTAACAAAATCAGGCTCAATGGATTCGTTCAAAGTAGTTACTAGTTGCTTCAAGGCTACTTCTCGATCACAATCCTCCTCAAGATAGATTATTCTATGTGGAGCAAATACTGCTTCTGCAATCTGCTTAGCCCGACCTACTTCCATTAGCACATTTTCCCCTTGGTCAGGAATAACTGGGGTCGTTTGCTGTAAATGAGATCGAATAGCCTCAATGTCCTTCTCTGATAGGAAGACGCTGACATTGATAACCGGTGTCATAAAAATTAGATTCGACAAGCTAATGGATGAAATAATCAAATCAACATCTTTTAGTCGTTCCTCTGTAACTTCATAATAACTAACCGTATCAAGAATTTCTAAGCTGGATGAAAATTCTTTCTCCAAGCGATTCTTTAACATCAATGCACTTCCAATTCCGGTAGCACAGACTACCAATACTCTGGTCTTCTTAAATCCCTGATAACGTTCAATTGCCGCCATCACATGTAAGGTAAGGTAAGCCCACTCATCATCCGAAATCGAATACCCCATTAGTTCTGGTATCGCTGCAAATGCCGTTTTTGTTAATTCGAAAGCCTCAAAATATTGGTCTTTAATTTCAGCAGTTAGGGGATTTCCCAGTTGAATATTATTCTCCAAACGAATACGTAACGGCATCAAATGGGCCAGAACTCCTTTGAATAGCTGCTGATCCTTTGACAACTCTAGGCCTGTTAAATGTGACAAATGTAGAAGACTATTCTCCACATTCTGTCTAAATATCTCTTCCACCTCACCATCTTGATTTGGATTCCCCGTTAGTTTTACCTTAAGGTGCAACGCAATGTAATTTGCTTCCTCTGACGGTATCGTCACTTGAAACGTTTCTTCGATTCGGTCTATAATCCGTTGTGCCACAAGATACTCTTGAGACGACTGAATACGCTCCGGTATCGGGAATCGGTCTAGACCAGACCCGATTTTCAACCGTTGTAAAAGAAGAGCGATATGGAGCACTAGATTCTGCATGACAAAATCTGATAAACGTAATTTAGCATCCCGACACTCGTCTAAGACGATTAACATTAAGTCTGTGAACCGTATATCTGGCAATAGATTGGTTTCGACAACCCCATAAACAGATTGAACATTTCCCTCATCAAAAAAGTAATCCATAATAAAGTGACGGATAGCAGGTTCATCCCCCTTTAGTTCAATTCCTTTACGTGTCACAAGGAGTTCTAATTGATAGGGGATAAATAGTTTTCGAATATCCGCCAAAATGGAATGAAGCGTAGTCTTTCCAATGAATAGCTCTCTTTGTAAACAATCTGGTGACTGAATCGGATCCTCAAACAAGAGCTTATTGAGAATATACCGTTGCCGATCACCCGCTTCTTCTAGTTGAGTTAAATCAGTTAACCGCTTTTTTAGGAGCAATTGCTCCTGCCAAAACATTTCAAACTCAACTGGCCGTTCAATCTGTAAACAATAACCACTACCTTGTTTTGAAAGGATATGAGCGCCGCTATTTTCTAAAGAAGATGTCAGTTGATGAATATACGTTCTTACCGTTCGATCACTCACTGATAATACCTTGGCTAGCTCGATGCTTGGTACGAATGTCTCCTGTTTTGCAAGTAAAGCCTCTAACAAGCGTACTTCTTTTTTAGATAACATGCTCCCTCCTTTCCGCCAACAATCTTTGATTTCTTATATGTACATTATAACATGAAAGCGATTTCTAGAGGTGCCTACTTTTTCCGCATCATTAATGAAAGTGCTCGGAAGCTATGACCAGTTTAAACTCTTGCCACGGTTTAATAAAGCGTAACAAGGGAAGATAGTCTGGGCTGATTCGTCCGACCTTATTTACCTTTGGACTGATGGTAAATTCTTTGAGTGCAATTTGCAATTCACCCTTGTAGCGACCATATAAATCATTATCAATTAAGATATCCCCTCGTCCCACAGGAATTGCTTGGTCTGACCGAGCCGGTACCGATGCGTCCTTATACACCACACGGGGCATGGTTGAACGCAGAACATAAGCAGAAATATCACCTCTATAAACATGATCAAACGCTACAATCTCTCTTTCAACGGGAGTCAACCCCTCCTCAATATCAACCATGAGGCTGATTGTATCTTCATTTAAAACTGTTTGAATGGATTGTAGTTCCTCCTCCGAGATAAATTGGTTTGAAATCAAAATAGAATCAATAAAACCCGTTGCCTTCATCCAAGCAATTTGCAAGGGAAGAGGCCAGAATCGATGATCTTCTAAAGTTGGTAGACCTTCAGATAATGGCCACGGCCCCTCAGAAGCTGTTTGTGCACTGACAAATGCCGCAGTTCTTATACCGGATTGATGATAAAAAGATGACATCTCTAAGAAGTGCTCTTCGGATAAACCTGTAAAAGCATGAGGATAAAAATTATGGCAGGCAATAATATTATCCCTGTTTGCAACACTAGCCAAAAGATTGGACAGCAAGGTCCTATCTGTACTCAAATTCAATTCAACTTTTATGTTGTGTGGATTATGTGTCATCTCAATGATTTCTTCCAAAGGAAGAGCTTCATCAAGACGAATCCCAGCCACCCCCAGTTCAGCTGCACGCTCCATCAATGCCCCATCCCAACCTTGCGCTACGATAAAATGGGGACTGATATCTGCAATGACAGTCATCCCTAATTGATTTGCATAGTCAATTAGTCTTTGATACAATTCGAAAACTGTTCGGTCTCCATTTTCAAGTTGCAACAAACTCATAAATAGGCGACTTGCTCCGTATTGGTGCAGAAGTTTAATGTAAGCTTGACTCTCTTCTAGCGAATAGTTTTCAGGATAAATTGAAAAGCCCAGTTCCACCATCATTCCCTCCTAGCGATGAAAACCATTAGCATCGCTCAATTTTTTGAACCACTTGCCTGATTTCTTAACAATTCTTTCTTGCGTGTCTAGATCCAGTTCAACTAACCCATAGCGATTCTTGTATGCATTTAACCAAGACCAGCAATCAATAAAGGTCCATAACATGTATCCTTTACAATTCGCCCCTTCTTGGATAGCTCGATGTAATTCAATTAAATGATCTTCGATAAATTCAATCCGGTAATCATCTTGAATGAGTCCATTGTCTTTAAATGCGCTCTCTCCTTCAACTCCCATACCATTTTCTGTTACAAACCATTCGATATTATGGTAATTTTCCTTAATATTTATCGCAATATCATATATCCCTTTTTCATAAATCTCCCAACCTCTATGCGGATTCATTTTTTTACCTGGCATATCATATGGGGCAAAAAAATGTTCCGGAGTAAGAGGCTCTCCCTCTTTCCAACTATTGGTTGGAGCTTGTACCCGAAGGGGTTGATAATAATTCACCCCTAGGAAGTCCACACGATTTTCCTTAATAATGGCTAATTCCTCATCACTGACCTCTGGCATTAGCCCATATGCATCAATCAGCTCGACTAATTCATCGGGATATTCTCCTAACACAGACGGATCTAGAAAGCTCTTTGTTTGAAACAATTCTGCAATTCGAGCTGCTTTTATATCCTCTGCTTGCTCACTACGAGGGTAGGCTGGAGTTAGATTCAAGACAATAGCGATTTTTTTGTGAGGATTTACCTCATGGCATGCCTTTACAGCTAAAGAACTTGCCAACTGTGTATGATAAGCCACCGCAACTGCCGCTTTTACATCAACCTTACATGGATAATGATAATTTCCTAGATAACCACACTCTACTGGAACAATCGGCTCATTAAAGGTAATCCAACGATCGACTAAGTCATCAAACAATTCAAAACATGTACGTGCATATGCTTCATAGGCTCGAACAATTTCCTTATTTTCCCAACCACCTTTTTCTTGTAAACAATAGGGAAGATCAAAGTGATAAAGATTGACAAAGAGCTGAATTCCCTTTGCTCTTACCAAAGAAAAAACCGAACGATAGAAGGACACCGCCTCTTGATTAATTTCTCCAGTACCTGTTGGTATGAGACGCGACCATTGAATGGAAGTCCGAAATACAGTGTGCCCAGTTTCAACTAATAGATCAATATCTTTTTCATAATGTTTGTAAAATGTTGATGTTTGACTAGGGCCAATTTTGTTATGAAATCGTTCAGGCTCAATACTATACCAATAATCCCAGTTGTTCTGTCCTTTTCCATCACCTGGCTCGATTCCTTCACTTTGAGGTCCTGATGTAGAAGAACCCCACAAAAAATTTGTTGGAAATTGATAAAATACCTTGTCTTTAGTCATTGATTGTTCCTTCTCTCTTTTATGTGCTGTATAACTGGTGCGAATTGTGGCAAATAATTCTCATGTGCAAGTAACATATCTTGTAATAGCGCTTCAGCTTGTGGTCCGTTTGAAATAAGCGGGTTGAGTGTAAAAGCTTGTAAAGCCAGTGAATAATCACCTGTCATTGCTGCCTGAACAGTGACAAGCTCCATTTGCTTCATCAGTTGTAAATAGCCGGTTACAATCGGCGGAGTTGGTGGACAAGCTAGTGGTGTTGCTCCTTGCGCAGAGATAATCGAGGTGACTTCTACCACACAATTTTCAGGTAGATAGGGAATAACTCCTCTATTTACAGTAGATACGGTCAATTCTTCTCTACTATCATTATGGATAGCACAAATGATTTGACAGGCAACATCACTATAGTAGGCACCCCCACGTAGTTCCAGTTGTTTTGGTTTGTCTTTCAATTGTGGGTCTTTGTAAAGCTCAAACAATTCTGTCTCTACTTCTTGAACAACCTTGGCTCGTACATTACCCTGACGATACTGTTCCAAAGCATCCTCTAACATTTCTTGTTCCAAAAAATAATAACGATGGTAATCACATGGCAACATTCCAATCGTCCGAAGCAATTGAATAGGAAACTCTATATTGGTAATATTTTTGACTGCTTCTGGCGTCTCCTCTCTCAAATCCCCATACAATGTTTCTAAGACTACTTGCGTACGATTTTCCCCATACTTATCCCAAACTTCATGAAAGTGAAAATGATTTAACCCAATATGGCGCGTACTTAGGTCTCCTTCTGATTGGCCTAAAATCCGAGCAGCAAGTTTCTTTTGACCAATAGGGATATTACACAGACCAATAACTTTCTTCCAGTGGAGTTCATTAGCAATGGCTTCCGTTACGATACCAGCAGGATTCGTAAAATTAATCAACCAAGCATTCGGACACAAGTCCTTCATATCCTTGATAATCCCTTTATATGCTTCAATGGTCCTAAAAGCTTTAAAGATTCCTCCAGCCCCATTGGTCTCTTGCCCCAGCATCCTATAACTCAAGGGAATGGTCTCATCTAAGTATCTTGCAGGTAGTTGGCCAACTCGGAACTGAGACGTTACAAAATCAGCCTCTATCAATGCTTCTCTTCTGTCTAAGGTCGACTCTATCTTCCAGTCCAGGCCTGCTCTTTCGACCATTCGCCGTGCTAACTCAACTACGATCTCCTGTTTTTTTGCGCCTTGTTCAACATCAACAAACCACCATTCTCGAATGGGTAATTGATGTGCACGAAGAATCATACCTTCAACCAATTCGGGTGTGTAACTTGAACCGCCACCAATTGTCACTAATTTAAGAGTTTTCAATACACTTTCCCTCCCTCATCTTCTTTTATATTCTTATTATATTTCAGTGCACATCGATTGTAAACGGATACACAGACCCTCTTTTTCCGTATCACAACGGAAATTAAGACAACAGGATCATTCTATAAAATACAAAAACGACCTCCAATACGGAAGTCGGTTCTTGTTATTTACATTTATTTGGCTCTATAATTTCTGTAGTGGGTAAAACCACCGTGGAGATTATGGAGCCTTTTTGAGTATAGAAAAAAAGTCCCATATGACCTATAATGAAAAGTGCTCAAACTATCATTTTAGAAAGACTCATATGGAACAACTAAATCTTATCACAAATTTTCTCAGAATTAAAGACAAAAATATCACTATCACTGATGAATATGATATGGGAACTCACTTAGAACTCCACGGTTACTTGGATTACATGGCTCCTAAATGCCCAAAATGCAAGGGACAAATGGCTAAGTACGACTACCAGAAAGCATCAAAAATTCCCTACCTAGAAACCGCTGGTTATCCACTCCTTATCCGCCTTAAAAAGCGTCGTTTCAAGTGTAAAGAATGTGGGAAAATGGCGGTCGCTGAAACTCCTCTTGTTAAGAAAAACCATCAAATATCTGTCGCTGTTAACCAGAAAATTGCCCAATTACTCATCGAAAATCAAGCAATGACACATATCGCACACAGGCTAGCTATCTCAACATCATCAGTTATGAGAAAGCTCAATGAGTTCAAGTTTGAAACGGATTGGAATACCCTACCTGAGGTGATGAGTTGGGACGAGTATGCCTTCAAGAAGGGGAAAATGAGCTTCATCGCTCAAGATTTCAACTCCCTAAATGTCATCGCCATTCTCGACGGAAGAACTCAAGCAACCATCCGAAACCACTTTCTACGCTATCCTAGAAAGGTTAGAAATCAGGTCAAAGTGATTACCATGGATATGTTTAGTCCCTATTATCAACTTGCTAAACAGCTTTTTCCGAATGCAAAAATCGTACTAGACCGCTTTCATATTGTTCAACACCTTAGCCGGGCTATGAACCGTGTCCGTATTCAAATTATGAATCAATTCGACAGAACATCGCAGGAATACCGAGTCTTGAAACGCTACTGGAAATTGATACAACAAGATAGCCGTAAACTCAGCGATAAACGATTTTATCGCCCTATGTTTCGAATGCATTTGACTAACAAGGAAATCCTAGAAAAACTCCTGTCTTTCTCCAAGGAACTACGACAGCACTATGAACTCTATCAATTGCTCTTATTCCATTTCCAAGAGAAGAACTCAGACCATTTCTTTGACCTCATCGAACAGGAAGTAGCCACTGTTAATCTTATTTTTCAGACGGTATTTAAGACATTTCTAAAGGATAAAGACAAGGTTTTAAACGCCATGGAATTGCCTTATTCCAACGCCAAACTGGAAGCTACCAATAATCTCATCAAAGTCATTAAAAGAAATGCCTTTGGTTTCAGGAACTTTGAAAATTTTAAAAAACGGATTTTGATTGCTTTGAACATAAAGAAAGAGAGAACGAAGTTCGTCCTCTCTAGGTGTTAGCTTTTCATCTACCCACTACAGTTGACAAAGAGCCATTTATTTTACTACGATATTAACAAGTTTAGTTGGCTCCAACAGTCTGCGGATAGACTGTTGGAGGTTGGAGATAAACAAACAAACGAGGCAATCGTTACTTGATAACGATATTAACCAATTTGTTTACAACCGTAATCACCTTCACCACTGTTTGCCCAGCGATTTCAGCTTGGACTTTTTCGTCTGCAAGGGCAACTTTTTCAAGTTCAGCTTGTGCTAAGTCTTTGGCTACAGTCAAGCGAGCTTTTACTTTACCCTTGATTTGGACAACGATTTCCACTTCGCTTTCTACCAGCTTACTTTCGTCATATGTTGGCCAAGCGACATATGAGATAGACTCAGCTGACTTAGTCAAACCTTGCCATAACTCTTCTGCCAAGTGTGGTGCAAATGGGGCGATCAATTGGACAAAGCCTTTGGCGTATTCGACATAGAGCTTGTCTTCTTTGTTGGCCGCATTGACAAAAATCATGAGCTGAGCGATAGCCGTGTTGAATTTCAGGTCTTCAATATGCTCTGTCACCGTCTTCACAGTTTCATTGTAAACTTTATCAAGCGCTCCGCTATTTTCCGCCACAAGCTCCTTGGTTGTCAAGAGGCGATAAACACGGTCAAGGAACTTACGGCTACCTTCAAGACCTTCTTCTGACCAAGCGATTGACGCATCAAGTGGGCCCATGAACATTTCATAAACGCGAAGGGTGTCCGCACCGAATTGCTCGACCACATCATCTGGATTGACCACGTTTTTAAGAGACTTAGACATCTTAGCAGGTGCCTGCTCCAACTCTTCACCAGTTTCGATGTTGAAGAAGGAACCCTCACGTTTTTCCACCTTATCTGTCGCTACAAGGGCCCCACGGCTGTCGCGGTAGCTAGTTCCCAAAATCATCCCTTGGTTAAAGAGTTTTTGGAATGGCTCTTTGGTCGGTACAACGCCAAGGTCATAGAGGAACTTGTGCCAGAAGCGAGCATAAAGCAGGTGAAGGACTGCATGCTCGGCACCACCGATGTAGATGTCCACTGGCAACCAAGCTTTGAGAAGCTCCTCGTCTGCCAATTTCTCATCGTTGTGTGGGTCGATATAGCGGAGGTAGTACCAGCTAGAACCCGCCCATTGTGGCATAGTGTTGGTTTCACGGCGACCTTTGACGCCGTCTTCACGTGTCACCTCTAACCAGTCTGTCAAGTTAGCAAGTGGTGATTCACCTGTACCTGAAGGCTTGATGTCTGAGGTTTTTGGCAATACCAGAGGTAACTCATTTTCAGGTACTGCTGTGGAAGTGCCGTCTTCCCAGTGGATGATTGGAATTGGCTCACCCCAATAACGCTGACGGCTGAAGAGCCAGTCACGGAGGCGGTAGGAAATTTTCTCCTGACCGACACCATTTTCTTCCAACCAAGCAACCATTTTAGCAATGGCCTCTTCCTTATTCAGACCATCTAGGAAGTCTGAATTAATGTGAAGACCATCTTCTGTGTAAGGTGCTTCTTCTACATTACCACCTTCCAAAACCGGAATGATGTCCAAACCAAACTGTTTGGCAAATTCCCAGTCACGCTCATCGTGGGCAGGAACAGCCATAATAGCACCTGTTCCGTAGCTCACAAGCACGTAGTCTGAAATCCAGATCGGAATTTCACGACCATTGACTGGGTTAATAGCATAGGCACCTGTCCAAACACCTGTCTTGTCTTTAGCAAGGTCTGTACGAGCAAGGTCTGATTTAAGAGAAGCTTGGCGTTTATACTCTGCCACAGCTTCTGCCTGCTCAGGCGATGTAATGGTATCAACCAAGTCATGCTCAGGGGCAAGAACAGCATAAGTCGCACCAAAGAGGGTATCTGGACGAGTTGTGAAAACGGTGAAGTCCTTGTCTGTGTCCTTGATCTTGAAGGTCACATTGGCACCAGTTGACTTGCCAATCCAGTTGCGTTGCATATCCTTGATCGACTCTGGCCAATCAACATCTTCCAAGTCATTGAGCAGACGTTCTGCATAGGCAGTGATTTTCAACATCCATTGACGCATTGGCTTGCGGACAACTGGATAGCCACCACGCTCAGATGTTCCGTCAGGAAGGACCTCTTCGTTGGCGATAGCTGTTCCCAATTCTTCTACCCAGTTTACAGGCACTTCTGCCTCGTAGGCCAGGCCTTTTTCATACAACTTAGTGAAAATCCACTGAGTCCACTTGTAGTAGTTAGGATCTGTTGTATTAACCTCACGGTCCCAGTCGTAAGAAAAGCCAAGGGCGTTAATCTGACGCTTGAAGTTGGCAATGTTTTCTGCTGTAAAGTCAGCTGGGTCATTTCCCGTATCCATAGCGTATTGCTCCGCTGGAAGACCAAAGGCATCCCACCCCATTGGGTGAAGGACGTTGTAGCCTTGGGCACGCTTGTAACGGCTGAGAATGTCCGTCGCCGTATAGCCCTCAGGGTGACCAACGTGCAAGCCTGCACCAGACGGATAAGGGAACATGTCTAGGGCATAAAAGTTTGGCTTATCTGCATCTGTTCCCGTTTTAAATGTGTGATTTTTTGCCCAAAATTCCTGCCATTTGGGCTCGATTTCCTTGTGATTGTAGAAGCTCATATCATTTCTCCATGTCAATAAATTATCTTTACTATTATATCACGAAATAAGGAAAGAAAAAAGGTAGAAATAAACGCAAACTACTGGGTATCCAGAGGAAAAAAACAAAAATAATGTTGTTTTTTTTACATCAATCGATCATCATTTCTCCAAGTATTCCTTTACATCCTCAATCGCTCCCATCCCATCTTGTAATCCAGCCTGGTAAATTTCTTCAAATTTTTCTGGATTCTTCTCTAAACGGCCAATTTGTAAAGCTTGATGAGGACGGATAACATAAATCTGGCCTTCATTTTCTAGCTGGATGATTTTTTCGACAGTTTGATTATAATGTTGATACCGTTTTGATGCGACAGATACAAATTTAGGATACTTTCCATAAAACATACGGTAAATCCGTCCGCTTGAAGCCTTTTTACGATAAGTAATTGGCTGCGTCAAGATAACAATGAGTTTGTCAAAGCCAAGACTTTTGGCAAATTCAACAGGAATAGAATCTGATAATCCACCATCTAAGTATTTTTTACCATCAACTTCGACAATTTTTGAAACGAGAGGCAATGCTGAACTGGCGCGCAACAATTCCATTTGCTCAAAGACATGATCAATTTTGTAATATTCTGGCTGACCGGTTTCAATATTGGTCACCGTCACATAGAACGGAACTCCTGACTGCGCAAAAGAATCTTGATCAAACCTATCTAACTCCATTGGTACCTTGTAATATGTAAAGTCTTTGTTGACCATATTTCCTGTTGTCAACCAGGATCTCAATCCCATATAATGCTTATCTTTAATAAAACGCTTATTATAGCGAATCGCTCTGCCTCTTTGTTTGGAAAGGAAATTAACGCCAAAAAGTGCTCCTGCGGAAACTGAAACCACCCCATCAACATGAATATCAGCATCTAAAAAAGCATCTAGAACACCCGCAGTATAAAGGCCTCGCATACCCCCACCTTCTAAAACTAGACCAACTTTCATCTGTAGCACCTCCTAAAATTACCTTCTATTGTAGCAAAAAATCCCGTCGAAACGAGATTTTTGCTATATGATATTCAATGAAACTGAACATCCGATCGGGTAATGCAGGAACAGCTTGGGATCTGTTCTTTTTCTATTTCAAGGGAATTAGCTGAAAAGAACCACTAGACCCTTTTACTTAGCAAATCGAATTACCAAGGTTCGATGTTGAGTGTTACAATGTTACCAAATAATCACACGGTCTTCTTTAGCACGCCACATGCCGTCGCCTTCTTGAACGCCAAAGGTTTCATGGAATTCATCGAAGTTTGGCAACTGGATGTTGGTACGCAGGTGACCTGGTGCATGGACATCCACACTTGCCAACATCTGCATGAACTCAGGACGGGCCTTCATTCGCCAGATACGAGCAAAGTTGGTGAAGAATTCCTCAGCGGAGAAGTCTTCTTCTGACTTGGCTGCTTCCAAGGCTGCTGCAATCCCACCAAGGTCGGCAATATTTTCTGACACAGTCAACTTACCATTGATTTTGGCACCATAAGAATCCTGACCTTCAAACTGGTCAATGACCTGCTGGGTACGAGCTTCAAAAGCTGCATAGTCTTCTTCTGTCCACCAGTTATTGAGACTACCATACTCATCAAAGGAGGCCCCGTTTGAGTCAAAGGCATGGGAAATCTCGTGGGCAATGACAGCACCAATACCGCCGTAGTTAGCTGATGAAGACTGCTCCAGAGAGTAGAAAGGCGCCTGCAAAATGGCTGCTGGAAAGACAATCAAGTTTTTCTGTGGGTTATAGTAGGCATTGACCATGTGAGCTGGCATGCCCCATTCCTTAATATCCACAGGCTTGTTCCACTTGCTCCAACTATGGGCAATGTCAATCTTGTTTAGTTCGATAGCATTTTCCACCAAGGACTTGCTTGGGTCAATAATCTTCTTATAATAACGCTCTGGCAAGGCATCTGGGTAACCAATGTAAGGCTTGATAACATTGAGTTTGACAATAGCTTTGTCACGCGTTTCCTGAGCCAACCAGTCTGCAGTTTCCAAACGAGACTTGTAGACCTCAATCATCTTGGCAACTTTTGCTTCCACATCGGCCTTGGCTTCTGGCGAGAATTTTTCTCCAGCGTACCAAAGACCGAGGGCTTGGTCAAAGTAGCCTTGTGCCAGATTGTAGGCTGCTTTTTCTTGGTTTTGAGCCTGCGGTGTACCAGAAAGGGCACGGCTATAGGCTCCTGCTAGAATACGAATTTCATCCGACAGAAAGGCTGTATAAGCTCCTGCCGCTTTCAAAATCAAGGTCGCCTTCAAAAGCTCCCAATTATCCGCACTGTAAATGTCCTTAGCTGCTTGCCAGAAACGTTCCTCTGGAACGATAATCTTGTCTGGTGTTTGCCCCAAAATCGCTGTGAAGAAATCATCCAAAGGCAACTCTGGTACTAAGGCAGTAAAATCTGCCCACTCGTACGGGTGGTAAAGTTTGGCGTACTCAGAACCTTCTTCATTTGACAAGACATACTTGGCAACCTTGGCATCCAGTTCCAAACGTTTGTCCAGAAGGTCCTTGATCTCTTCATCTGAAAAACCAAACTTAGGTAAGAGGGCCTCTTGACTCTCTCTCCACGTTTTTAGCAATTCTGCTCCTTTTTCATGACCTTCTTCATAGTAGGTCGTATCTGGTAAGATAATACCTAATGAATCTGCCCAAAGAACATTTATTGTCGCATCCATAAAGTCAGGTGCCACATAAAAAGGCATGAGGTTTGGCTTGCCGGCCAACTCAAACTCTGCCAACTTGCTGGTAAATTCTTCGAAAGAGTTAAGAGCCTTGTACTCCGCAATCAAGGCCTGAGCAGGCTCCGCTCCCAAACGGTCACGGGTTTCATAGTCGGCTGCTTGTTTGTGGAAAGCCACGAAGTTTTGCAAAACGCTATCTTCTGGGACATTCTCCCCTGTCAACCAAGCATTTGTCGTATCAATCATGAGCTTTTCAATCTCGTCCGCCAAATCAGAAAAGCCACCTGTTCTTGGCTTATCGTCTGGAATCACGGCTGTTTTTGCCCATTCACCATTGACGTATTCGTAAAAATCATCTTGTAAACGTGTCATTGATTTTCTCCTTTGTCTTTCTTAATGACTATAATAACAAAAAATTCTGACAATTTCACTTATCAGATGACCGTGACCAAGTATTTTTCAGAATAATACTCGAGCAAACCACAAGAAGGCTGACAACGGCACAGGTTCCTGACATGGTTAAATCCAGTTGATTGGCCACTAAAAAACCAAGCACAACCGTTAGAATAGCGATACCTTGCCCTAAAAGAAGCAATTGCCAAAAGGATTTGACCCAACGTAGGGCAGCCATACTTGGTGCCACCAAGAAAACAATAACAGTCATCGAGCCAATCGCTTCAAAGGCCAGAACAGTAGTTAAGGAAACTAGAATCAAAATGACCATTTCTAACATCCTTGTTCGTAAGCCAGACAAACGAGCATGGTTGCTGTCAAATAGATACACTTGCAAACGATGGTAAGCCCAAGCCAAAAATAGAACAATAACCAACCAAGCCAAACTTGACTTGACCAGACTAACAGGGAGTGACGAGGCTAGAACATCCATACGATGGAGCGGAGCAAAAAGTACTTCCCCCTGCAAAACCATATCCACATCCAAATGAACATTGCGAGCAAAAAGAGAAATAAGCAAAACCGCCACCGCAAAAAAGAAAGAAAAAACCAGACCTGTTGCGGCATCATGCGCTATCTTTCGACTATGCAGACGGTCAATGGCAAGAACCGATAATAACCCAAACAGACTGGCACCAATTATTAGCAATGGCGAATCCAAACTATGACTAATAAAAAATCCCAGAACAATCCCAAGCAAGACAGAATGTGAGAGAGCATCTGCCAGCATCGATTGATTTTTTACAACCAATATCGAGCCGAGCAAGCCACAAGAACTAGCAATAACCATCAAAATGAGCAATACTTCAAACACGACCATTCTCCTTTCTGACATAGGTAACATACACGAATGCAGACAGGGTCAGACCTGTCAGACAGACGATAATAGTCGGTCCGGTCGACAAACCAGATACACTAGAGCTAATCCAGGTCCCTACGAAAGCCGACCCAATTGCAACGATTCCTGCCAGTAACAGACTCTTGTGATACGTTTTTCCCAGCATTAAGCCAAAGACAGCTGGTGCAATCAAAAAACTACTCATCAAAATAGCCCCGACTAACTTTAATCCTACTGCAATTAGGCAAATCATCAAAAACATCGTCAACTGCTGTAAGTACTTTACACGAACACCAATAACCCTTGCAAAAGTTTGATCAAACAGATACAGCTTATAGTCTTGATAAAAGAAAGCAAACAATACCAAAGCCAATAGGGAAATGAGTCCGATGAGTATCACATCATCCAGCTGAATAAAGGCTGCCTGTCCAAATAGATAGGTTTGCAATCCAGCTTGGGAAGCCCCTGCAAAGGCTTCATTTCCCTGAATAGCATTTTTCAAGACCATTCCCAAACCAAAGAAAGAAGCAGATACCAATGAAAGGGCATTGACTAGACTGTGACCACCTTTTCGACACAGCCAATGGACAAGTGCATAAGAAAGGTAGCCTGACAACACTGCTCCTAACAGCAAGTAGAGAGGATGTCGCGACTGAAAAATCATGAAAGAGACAATCACTCCAGGATAAGAAGCATGCCCAAGAGCATCCCCAAGCAAGCTCTGTTTAGTAAGAACAGATATACTTCCGATAGTACTGGCTGCCCCAGCTAGGCTAACGGTCCCTAAAGCGACTGTCCAGAAAGAATACTCTTTGAAAACCTCAAACATGACTGCCTCCTTTGGCATTTCCTAGAAACAGCCCATTTCCTATACCGTAGGTCGCCTGATAATTCTCACTTGTCAAAGTCTCATCCATCGGACCAGAATCAATCACATGCTTATGAAGCCAGACAAGGTGATCAAAGTAGGCATCCAGCGTCGTTAAGTCATGATGAATGACAATGGAAGTTTTCCCTTCACATTGGAACTCCTTGAGCATATCCATGATCATGATTTCTGTTGCCTGATCAATCCCTGCCAGAGGTTCATCCATAAGGTACAATTCTGCTTCCTGTGCCAGGGCTCTCGCTAAAAATACCCGCTGACGCTGCCCACCTGAAAGCTGATCAATCTGACGATGGCGTAAATCCGCAATTTTTAACCGTTCTAGAGCCTGCTCAACAATCTGTCTATCAGCTTTAGTCGGTCTTCTAAACATCCCCTTACTATGAGCAAAGCGTCCCATCAGAACAATTTCAAAAACTGTTGCAGGAAATTGCCAGTTTACTTGACTGGATTGGGGAATATAGGCTACTTTTTGAGCAATCAACCTCTCTAGACCTGCCTCCTGACCAAGCAAGCGAACCTGTCCTGTGATAGGTTTTTCCAACCCCAAAATGACCTTGAATAGACTGGACTTCCCAGCACCATTTGGTCCAACAATAGCCGTCCGACTCCCTTTGGGAATCACCAAATTGACATCTTCTAAAGCCATGGTCTGGCTGGCTGTATATGCTAAATTGACATCTTTTAATTCAATGATTGCTGACATATTTCCCCCCTTTGTTCTACCATCCATTCTACATTTGTAGGCGTAGTCAAATATTTTACTTTGCTATTTAAATATGATTTTCAAACCATAGCTCCAATAGATATCATACAGTTTCCGTCTCCCATAACAATTTTATTTTAGATATTTAACAATCAATGTAACATTATGTTTGTACATGTCGATAAAGGTATCCCCTTCCTCGCCTTCTGGTGCCAAGGAATCTGAGAATAACTCCTTACCTTCGCCAGTAACAACTTCAACCTGACCGCCTTTGGCTTTTACTGCCTCTTGCAATTTCTCCATGCGTTCTGGATTAGTTGTAGACTCTGTAAAGATAGCTTTGATATTATGGTCAATGATTAGGTTAACTGTCTCAATCATATCACTATTAGCCACTTCGGAATCCGTGCTAATTCCCTGAGGAGCATATAGAGTGAAGTCATAGCTAGCAGCAAAGTAATTAAAGGCATCATGCGGTGTTACCAAATAGCGACATTCTTTTGGAATCACACTCAATTCTTTTTCTACCCAGGCATGCAAATCATCTAGCTGCACTTGGTATTTTTCTGCATTTTTCTGAATCATCTCAGCTTTAGCAGGTAAGAGTTTTTGTAGTTCCTCTGAAGCTACAGCTACAGCTGACTTGTACAAGGGAATTGAAAACCAGAAGTGGGGATCGACAATCTCTTCCCCATCCTCATCCATCGTATTCAAGTCTTTTGCGTTAAAGTTTTTAGAAACAGCTACTCCGGTCTTCTCCAAAGCTTCAACCATTTTACCTTCAAAGTGCAAACCGTGGTAGAGAACAAGGTCAGCCTTTTGTAATTTTGATAAATCACTAGATTTGGCTACGTACAAATGAGGGTCTTCTCCTGCTGGAATCAGCAAATCACGTTCCACCTCATCACCCGCCAACTGATAGACCATATCATTGAGGAAGGAAGTAGTCACGGCCACCCTTGGCTTACTAGAGCCTTCTGTGGTTTGCGATGGACGACAAGCTCCTAGTCCTATTAGGGACAATAGCAGAGCAAAACTGAACAACATTTTCTTCATATAGGTTCTCCTTTTATTTTTATTAAGCATACCTAACTATATAATTAGATTAAGCTAAAAAATTCATTTTGTCAACTGATTTTTAAATTTTTTGATATAATAGTCTCAGTAGAAAGCGAGTTCTCATGACACCAAACAAAGAAGATTACCTAAAATGTATTTATGAATTAGGTCAATTAGACCAAAAAATTACCAATAAACTCATCGCAGAGAAGATGGCCTTCTCCGCACCAGCCGTTTCTGAAATGCTAAAAAAAATGGTAGCCGAAGGGCTCATTTCTAAGGATACCAAGGCAGGCTATCTCCTCAGCCAAACCGCACTTGAGATGGTATCTAGCCTCTACCGCAAGCACCGTCTGATTGAAGTCTTTCTGGTGGAACAACTCGGCTATTCTCCAGAGGAAGTCCATGAAGAGGCTGAGATTTTAGAGCACACTGTTTCAGATCACTTTATCAATCGCCTAGACCTACTACTAGAACAGCCCCAAACTTGTCCTCACGGCGGAAGCATTCCTCAAGCAGGTCAGCCACTCATCGAACGCTACCAGACACGACTCTCCCAACTCACTGAAACTGGATACTACCAACTTGTCCGTATACACGACTTTTATCAGCTCCTCCAGTACTTAGAACAACATGATTTAGCTGTCGGAGATCAGCTGGTTGTAACAGATTTTGATAGTTTTGCCCAAACGATTACTATTCAGTACAAGGGTAAAGAACTCGCAGTACCCACCACTATTGCTCAACAATTATACATAGAAAAAACCAATCACCCCAATTAAACAGAGCGATTGGTTTTTAGTATCCAACTACTTTTTATCAGTAACTATTACCTTACTTCTCTTTATCGCAAGAATAGTAAGCACGATAAGAATAACATTCCAAAGTAACAGAATCTTAATAGAGTTATCACTCATAGAAAAATTTGTTTCAATAAAGAAATCTGTATAGGCTCCCATGAAAGTATAACTTACAACGGTTGCCACTCCTTCCTTCGCCAACGAAAACATCGGCAACAAGGCTACAATAAATGTAATAGGCAGTCCATTAATTTGGGCTTTTGATTGTGTATCAGATAACAAACCAATACACATATTAATCAGCATCACTGCTACCGTGGTTAGAAACATAACTACTATATATTCGATATAGATTCCTTCTAAATTGGCATCGGTCATCACCGGAAATAGAATCAAAGTAATCACCGTTAATATCAGTGGATGTATAAGGACAGACAGAATATATTCATGGTATCTCACGCCACTCAGCAACAGAGTTTTGAGCATGTTTTTTTCTTTCTCTTCCGCAATCATGGTTGAAATCGTCATCCCAATAGACATTGAAATCGCCATGGACAAACAGACAAACATGAGTTTCATTCCTGAGGCTTCCATAAAATTTTTATAAAGTAGAACGAGCATGAAAGGCAATAGAATCTGAACGGATAGATTTTTATTGCTTAATAAAATTTGATTTCTCAGCCAAATTAAGGCATTCATTCTTCTAAACATTTAGCTTCTCTCCTGTCAATTGAATAAAGATATCTTCGAGCGTTGGCTCGCATGAGTGGACGGCAATCGCATTCGATAGGTCATTATTGGTAAAGTTTGCAAACGGAATTTCTTTTTGACTAAAATCAGAATAGGTAATTCTTACCACTTTATCCTGATTGTATCTTTGAATAATATCTCTCGCAAGACCTTTTTCCACTAACCTACCTTTGTTTAGTAAGACTAACTCATCACAGAGCAAGGTAGCTTCACGCATATCGTGAGTTGTCAAGAAAATCGTTGTTCCTTGTTTTTTCAAATCCATAAGTAAGGCATGTATGGATTGAGAGGTAGTTGGATCTAACCCACTTGTTGGTTCGTCAAGAAAGAGAATTTTTGGATTATTTAGTAATGCCCTGACAAGTAGCATGCGTTGTTTCATACCAGTTGATAACTTCTCAGCAGGTGTCTTCTTGCTGTCAAACAAGCCAACCTGTTTCAATAATTCATCTATTTTCCCTGCTTTCGCACCAAATAATTTTCCATACAACTGTAAATTCTTTTCCAATGATAATTTCTCATAAAAACCACTTTTGTCACTGACAATTCCAATTTCTTCTAAATCCGATGGAGTCAAATCAGAAGAATCTTTGCCTAGCAACTTACCCTTCCCTTGGTTTGCCTTTATCTGACCTGTTAAAATATTAATCATCGTTGTTTTACCAGAACCAGACGGCCCTAAGAATCCAAAGATGTTCCCCTCACGGATTTCAAAACTAATACTATTTAATGCAACTTTACTCCCAAACGACTTGGTAATCGTATCTGCTACAATCATAGTTTCTTTCATAACTTATCTCCTTAACTAATCGTGTCATTCTTTATAGTCCTAGTATAAGAAAAAAATAAAAAAAGCAACATGACATCTATGTCAGGTTGCATATTCAGCTCTTTAGAAACGTGCTAAATCGTTTTCCTTTTCCATCTTAAGATTCTTCACTAGAATATCATCATTAAGCATCTTTGCGAAGGCAATTGCCTTATCATATAATTCTTCTACTTTTTCCTTATCATTTTCCACTTCTAGATAGTATTTTGCCTCAAAAACGTAGACTACTGGTTTGTGTTGATAGTTCGTTGATTCCTCAATGATTTGGTGGTTGATTGGCTTTAACAGTCCAGTGGACTGTTAAAGGTTGGAGATAGGATTTGTGAAACAAATCTCTGCAATTCGTGCTTCGCACTCCAAATCTGACCTATACGACTGTTGCGAACAAGTTCGCTCCATTTCCAACCTCAAAATGTTCACTGAACCTTTTGAGCTGTGCGGGGCGGTAGTAAAATAGTCCAGTAGAGTATTTTAGCCTGAAACTACAAATATGGAGGCAAAAGGAACTCATTTTCTACTAGTTGTGTTCTGTACCACACCCACCTAACTTTCAGAAATTAGAGCCACCGTCTTTACTTTTCCGCAAAAACTATAATAGCACAGTTAATAAAAAATTGTAGTCCAATTTACATCAAAAACCAGCCTACTTGGGCTGGTCTTCTTGTAGTCGCTCTTTTAGGCGACGCCGATATAAAATCTGCGAAGGGATGAAGTAAAGAAAACTCACAAGAATAATCCAGCGTTTATCCACTCCGCTAAAGAAAATCACTAGAATCAAAATAAATGCAATCGTCAAATAAAAGAAATGATTGGTGAACAATTTTTTCATAGCCAGCCTCCATAACTACCTTTCGACATTAGTATATCAAAATAGAGATAGAGAGTACAGACTATTTCTAAAATTCTTACCTGTTTTTTGTATCTAAGATAATGGTAACCGGTCCATCATTGACTAGACTGACCTGCATATCAGCCCCAAAAACACCCACCTCGACTGGTACAAATTCAGACAAGGCCTGATTAAACTCATCATAGAGTTGGCTGGCCAGAGCAGGAGCTGCCGCTCCTGTAAATGCAGGGCGATTGCCTTTTTTTGTATCCGCAAAAAGAGTAAATTGAGAAATGGATAATATCTTACCCTCCACATCTTGAACAGATTTGTTCATCTTACCTGCCTCATCTGAAAATATCCGCATATTAACGATTTTTCGCACAGCATAATCCAAATCTTCTTGACCATCTTCCGGACCAATACCGACTAAAAGAAGAAGGCCTTGCTTGATCTGCCCATGTACTATATCTTCGATAGTCACACTGGCTTGAGAAACACGTTGTAATACTATTTTCATCTTATCCGTTGGTCCTTTTCACTGAATAAACTTCTGGAACCGACTTAATTTTGTCGACCAAACTGGTCAAGGTTGCCAAATTGGAAATCCCAAAGGATACATGAATCGTCGCAAATTTCATATCCTTGGTTGGTTGTGCATTAACGGACGAAATGTTTTTGCTAGCATTAGTCAATACTTTCAAAACATCATTGAGAAGTCCCGAGCGATTCAGTCCATAAATATCAATATTGGCCATGTACTCTTTTGTTGAATTATCATCTTCCCAATCAACATCAATTAAGCGCACATCGTAATTTTCTTGACTCTTAAGGTTCATACAGTCCACACGGTGAACAGCCACCCCACGCCCCTTGGTGATATAACCAACAATCTCATCACCCGGTACTGGATTACAACATTTGGCAATCCGAATCAGCAAGCCAGAAGCGCCCTCGATAACCACACCACCCTCGTGTCGGATTTTTAAACTGTCTTTATTGTCGTGTTTGACCCCTCCACCATTAACCAGTTCATCTGCGACCGCTTTTGCCTTGGCACGTTCGGCCTCACGACGTTCCTTTTCTGTCAAACGATTGAAGATTGACACGGCAGAAACTTCTCCAAAACCGACTGCCGCATAAAGAGCCTCGTCTGTTTTATAGCTGGTCTTTTGCAAAACTTCATCCATGTGACGACGATCTAAATACTGGTTCGGAACGTAGCCATTTTCTTGAAGCAAGCTTTGAAGCATCTCACGTCCTTTGGAAACCGATAATTCCTTATCTTGATTTTTAAAGAACTGCTTGATTTTGTTACGGGCTTTATGGGTTTTTACAAGATTAACCCAGTCACGACTCGGACCAAAGGAATTGGCTGAAGTAATAATTTCTACCTGATCCCCTGTTTTGAGTTTGGTTGTCAGAGGGACCATGCGACCGTTGACTTTAGCACCTGTCGCTCGCTCACCTACCTTGGTATGAATTTCATATGCGAAGTCGATTGGCACAGAGTCCTTAGGCAGTTCCCGTACCGCACCATCAGGAGTGAAGACATAAATTCGTTCTGTAAAAATGTCTTCTTTGACAGAATCTACAAAGGTTTGTGCGTCTCCACCAGCACCTTCTTGAAGTTCGATCAAATTATTAATCCAACGCAATTCTTTTTCAGAAGCGGTCGCCTTACCACCACGCTTATAGGCCCAGTGTGCTGCAACCCCGTACTCTGCAACTTGGTGCATCTCTACAGTACGGATTTGAAATTCGATTGGACCTTTAGGCCCATATACAGTTGTATGAATGGATTGGTAACCATTTGCTTTCTGATTTGCGATGTAATCTTTAAATCTTCCTGGCATTGGTTTCCACAACTCATGTATGTAACCTAGCATCGCATAAACATCACTTTGAGTATCCATGATACAACGAATAGCAGTCAAATCGTACAACTCATCAAAACGCTTCCTCTTATCATGCATTTTTCGATAAATAGAATAAATATGCTTTGGACGACCATAGATTTGTCCGTGAAGATGGCGTTCCTCTGTATACTCTCGCAGTTTGTTGACGACTTCAGTCACTAATTCCTCACGCTCACGGCGCTTCTCACGCATCATATGTGTAATTTTATAAAATTCAACTTCATTGAGATAGCGGAAAGACATGTCCTCCAATTCCCACTTAATGGAAGAAATACCTAATCGGTGAGCAAGAGGTGCATAGATTTCCATTGTTTCACGTGAAATACGTTCCTGCTTGTCCTTGCGCAAGTGCTTAAGAGTCCGCATGTTGTGTAAGCGGTCAGCGAGTTTAACCAAAATCACCCGCATATCTTGAGACATAGCAATTAACATATTTCGGTGGTTTTCTGCTAGTTGTTCTTCATGAGATTTATATTCAACCTTACCCAGTTTGGTCACACCGCCGACAATATGGCGGACTTCCGGGCCAAATTCAGCTTCCATCTCATCCAAGGTCACCTCTGTATCTTCAACCACATCATGTAAGAAACCACATGCAACCGTCACAGCATCTAGCTTGAGACCTGCTAAAATACCTGCCACCTGAATAGGGTGTACAATATAGGGCTCACCTGATTTTCGAAATTGTGTTTTGTGCGCCTCTGTAGCAAAATCTAATGCTTTTTTGACAAAGGCAACATCCTCTTCCGGTAAGTAGGTGGCCGTTAAGGCAACCACTTCCTCCCCAGTATAATTTATTTCTTTCATATCATTACTCTTCCTCTTATATTTCCTACTATTTTACCATTTTCATGAAAAAAGAAAAAGGAATCTAGCACCACTAACACAGATAAAAACTAAGAACCTGTATTCACAAGTGACGTGCTTGTGGATAGGAGATCGTTTTTTCGCTAATCAAGGCTTTTTTTGAGGGAACGCTGACTGTATTTTGAAAAAAGAACGATGAGTAGCTGAAAAAAGAGCCTTAGGTGGAAGTACTGAACTTTGAATACAGGTTCTAAGTTTCTTTTTCTACTAAAATCAGAAAAAATATTCGGTTTTCACTCTGTTTTCATGTTTTTTTCAAACAAAATTACCTAAACGTTCAGATTCTGTCTTGAGTTTTTGGTTTTACCCCTGTATAATGATGGTGGAAGATTATTATAAAAAGAAAATGGAGGATTCTCATGAATTTTCGTTTTAGCAAATGTGCTATCGCATTAAGTCTAGCCTTGCTAGCAACTAGTCCTAACTTCGTTCAAGCAGAAGAAGTAGACGGAACACTTGCTAGTACCACAGAAATTGAGCAAGCATCACAAACCTCTGAAGCAGCAGTTAGCTCAACAGAGACAGCAACCAAATTAAGTCAAATAAGCTCTGAGGAAGTTACATCAGAGGATCAGACGACTTCAACTGAAACAGCAGAAACAACTACAGCAACTGAGACTTTTGCAAGCGCTGAAACTACAACTGAAACTAGCACTCCAGCTAGCGTTGTAGCAACTAGCGACGAGACAACAACTAACCCTACAACCGAAACACGCGCAGCCACGACAGAGACAACAACTCCTGTCGAAGGCCAATCTGTCGATGTCCGTATCCTAGCAACAACGGACCTCCATACTAACTTGGTCAACTACGACTATTACCAAGATAAACCTGTGGAAACACTCGGGTTGGCAAAAACGGCCGTGCTAATTGAAGATGCCAAGGCTGAAAATCCAAACGTCATCCTTGTGGATAACGGTGACACCATCCAAGGAACACCGCTTGGCAATTACAAGTCTCTCATTGATCCGATTGAAGATGGTGAACAACATCCTATGTACACCGCCTTGGATACGCTAGGTTTCGATGCCGGCACCCTCGGTAACCATGAGTTCAACTACGGTCTAGACTACCTCCGCAAGGTGATTTCAACAGCTGGCATGCCCCTTCTCAACGCCAATGTTCTCAACCCTACAACCAAAGATTTCATCTACCAACCTTACACTATCGTTGACAAAACCTTTACAGATACTACTGGCAAGTCTGTCAGCCTGAAAGTCGGTATCACAGGAATCGTTCCGCCACAAATCCTCAACTGGGACAAGGCCTATTTGGAAGGCAAGGTCATCGTGCGCGATGCGGTTGAAGCAGTCCGTGACATTGTTCCTGTTATTCGTGAAAATGGCGCAGACATCGTTTTGGTTCTTTCTCACTCGGGTATCGGTGATGATCAGTATGAAGTTGGCGAAGAAAATGTCGGTTACCAAATCGCCAGCCTGTCAGGAGTTGATGCGGTGATTACAGGTCACTCCCACGCAGAATTTCCAGGGACAGCTGAAAAACCAAGCTTCTACGCTAAATATACTGGCGTGGACGACACAAATGGTAAAATCAACGGCACTCCTGTCACTATGGCTGGAAAATACGGTGACCACCTTGGTGTGATTGACCTTAATCTGACGTATACTGACGGTAAATGGACCACAACTTCTAGCAAGGCTGCCATCCGCAAGATTGATACCAAGTCATCTGTGGCCGACAGCCGTATCATTGACCTGGCTAAAGAAGCCCACACTGAAACCATCAACTACGTCCGCCAGCAAGTCGGTGAAACAACTGCACCAATCAACAGCTTCTTCGCCTTAGTGCAAGATGACCCATCTGTTCAAATCGTCAACAATGCCCAAATCTGGTATGCCAAACAGCAACTAGCAGGAACGCCTGAAGCTGGCCTACCAATCCTTTCTGCAGCGGCCCCATTCAAGGCTGGAACCCGTGGCGATGCAACAGCCTACACAGACATTCCAGCTGGCCCAATCGCTATCAAAAACGTAGCGGACCTCTACCTCTACGATAACGTAGTTGCCATCTTAAAAATCAACGGTTCCCAACTCAAAGAATGGTTAGAAATGTCCGCAGGTCAGTTCAACCAAATCGATCCAAGCTCTACTGAGCCACAAAACCTGGTCAATACTGACTACCGGACCTACAACTTCGATGTAATTGACGGCGTAACCTATCAATACGACATCACCCAGCCAAACAAGTACGACCGCAACGGTAAGGTGGTTAACGAAACAGCAAGCCGTGTTCGCAACCTTCAGTACAATGGACAGGCTGTTACAGATGAGCAAGAGTTTATCGTGGTGACCAACAACTACCGTGCAAATGGTACCTTCCCAGGTGTCAAAGACGCCTCTGTCAACTACTTACTCAATCTGGAAAACCGCCAAGCTATCATCAACTACATCATCGCTGAAAAGGTCATCAACCCAACAGCAGACAATAACTGGACCTTTACCGATAGCATCAAAGGATTAGACCTCCGCTTCTTGACGGCAGATCGTGCAAAAGACTTGCTAGCGGATCAAGAAGGCCTGGTTTACCTCCAAGCCTCTACTGAAAATGAAGGTTTCGGTGAGTTCCGCTTTGTCTATACCGAGCCAAAAGCAGTGACACCTCCAACTGTTCAAACAGATACCAATACGAACATAGCAACTAATCAAACAGGTGTTCAAATCACACTTCCGTCTGGTCAAGTTATTACCCTTCCAGCTGAAAAAACAACAGTACCCGCACCAAAACACAAGCTTGCTAGCCCTGCAAAAGCAAGCACTGCCACTTCAACAGCTCAAGCAGGTCAAAAAACACTCCCAGCTACTGGTGAGGCAAGCTCCATGCTCAGTCTTCTTGGCTTCGGCTTGATTGGTTTTGTTGGTGCACTTCGCAAGAAAAAAGAAAACTAAACATAGATAAAAGTCGAGAGTTTGGGTCTACCAAGCTCTTGTCTTTTGAAAGGACGACCATATTTGACACTTTCCCTACTCTACAAGCCGCCTCCTTCCAACTGCGAAAAATAGAGGAAACAGACCTCGACGACCTTTGGGAAATCTATTCCAATCCTCTTCATTTCCAATACACTCCTAACACATCAACTAAAAATAAAGAAACCCTTCGCAAACGAATCAGTCATTTCCAACGTGATTTTGATAAGAAAAAAAGATTGTTTTTAGGACTAGAATTTCAAGGGAAATTGATTGGCGTCTTGGAAGTTTTCGACTACAAAAAACGAACTGCGTCGGTGACCATTGGCTACCGTCTTCATCATGCTTTCTGGAATCAAGGTCTAGCCAGCCAAGCGGTCAGTCTGCTCTGCCGTTTCTTAATACAGGAGTATCCCATCTCAGAAATCCTTGCCTTCGTCATGCCTGAACATCAAGCATCCCAAAGAGTATTGCTAAAAAATGGTTTTACTCTTAGTAATCAGACTTCCGCAAACTGGAAAGGGTTGGGAGAAGTCGACTTGCTTCTCTACACGTTAAAAACAGCCTGAGGTTCAAGCTGCTTTTCTGTAAATTTTCATAAAAAGATTATACAAAATACGTCCAAACAACTGCTACTAAGATGGCAGGCAACATATTAGTCACATGGATTTTTCGATCCCAAACAATATTAACTCCGACACAAAAAATAAGAACTGACCCTATTAGAGAAAGGTTCACAAGTGCTTGTTCCGTCATAATCGGTTCAATCAAACGTGCCAAAATCGTTACTGAGCCCTGGAAAAAGAAGACGGGTACGGCCGAAAACCCTGCTCCCTTACCTAAACTAGAAGTCATAATCAAAATAATTATAAAATCCAAAATGCTTTTAATAGCTAATAATCGATAATCTCCCGTCAAACCATCTTGAATAGAACCAATAATGGCCATAGCTCCAATACAAACAGTCAAGGTAGCCGTCAAAAAGGCATCTAAAAACTGAGAATCTTGACTATTTCCCGATTTTTCACGGAGCCAAATACCAAGTTGCTCAAACCAGCCTTCGATATGGAGTACTTCCCCCACCAAGGTTCCTAACGCCAAACTAATGACCAGAAGCATACTATTCTGACTTGTGATCTGACCATCTACAACTGTCAGTAACCCCTCTAAACTACCAGAAATCCCCAGAAAAAGAACAGCAACACCACTCGCCATCGTCAACCCCGACTGATGCCGTTCTTTCAGTAAATGTCCAAACCAAGACCCTAGCAAACCTGCTAGGGCAATGGCCAAGGTATTGATAATCGTTCCTAAAGCAAACATACACTACCTCAACAACTCCGTCGCGTAGCTAATGGCAGAAAGGGCGTAGAGGGGAGCCGTCTCCGCTCGTAAGATACGAGGACCAAGACCTGTCTTGACCGCTCCCGCTCCTTCAAATGCGGCTACTTCCTCAGGCGACACGCCACCTTCTGGACCGACGATGACAAGGACTGATTGGCCAGCTTCTAAGCCAGATAAGATTTTCACCAAGTTAGCTTGTTCGCCCTCTTTTGCAGCCTCTTCGTAGGCTAAGATAATCTGGTCAAATCCTGCTAGTTGAGCTAGGAAATCCGATTTTTTCTCAAATAATCGAACAGCCGGAATACGATTGCGTTTGCTTTGCTCTGCTGCTCCTTGGGCAATTTTTTCTAGCTTCTCTGCTTTTTTGCCTAATTTTTTACCATCCCATTTGACCACAGACCAATCAGCTGGAAAGGCCCAGAGGGCTAACATGCCTAACTCTGTTGCCTTTTGAGCGACAAACTCGAGCTTATCTCCCTTTGGAAAGCCCATGGCAATGGTCACGGAAACGGGCAATTCAACATTGTCTGCCAATACTTCGATGATTTCAACAGATTGACTTTGGCTATCCACTACTCGCACCAAGCGTTTGATGCCATCATCAAAGACTAGGACAATTTGGTCATCTGCCTGTAATCGCATAACAGAAAACATATGCTTGGCAGTGTCCTTATCCTTAATCTGGAAAATACCCTGCGGTGCTCTGCCATTGACAAAATACTGCTGCATCCTAGCCTCCAATCACACCTGAGCGGTTAGCCGTTTTCTTGAAGATACAGCAATTCCACTCGCCCTGAATCATGTGGGTCTCGAGGAAGAAGCCAGCCGCCTCCGCAGATGCTCGCACCATGTCCCACTTGTCCGCGATGATGCCGCTCATAATCAGGTAGCCTTCGTCCTTGACAAGACGGTAGGCATCATCCGTCAAATGAACGAGAATGTCCGCCAAGATGTTGGCAACGATGACCTCCGCTTCAATGTCAACGCCACGAAGCAGGTCACCTGCCGCAACATGAATATTGCTGGTATGGGCGTTGAGGTCAATGTTTTCCTGAGCCACACGCACCGCCACTTCATCTAAATCGTAAGCAAAGATTTCCTTAGCCCCAAGAAGAGAGCTAGCGATTGAGAGAACGCCTGAGCCTGTGCCGACATCGATGACTGTTTCGCCACCACGCAGTACCTGCTCCAAGGCAAAGAGGCTCATCTTGGTCGTCGGGTGAGTACCCGTACCGAAAGCCATGCCTGGATCCAGACGGATAATCTTCTCACCAGCAGTCGCCTCATAGTCGGTCCAAGACGGCACAATGGTCAAATCGTGGGTAATGCGGGCTGGCTCATAGTATTTCTTCCAGTTGTCCGCCCAGTCTTCCTCTGCTAGTTCCTGACTTTCTAGACTGACCTGACCAGTTTCCAAGCCAAAGCCTGTCAAATCCGCCAAGCGAGTCGCCAAATCTGCCTTGATTTCTTCAATATCCAAGGTATCAGGATAATAGGCCGTAATCGCAATCATATCCGACTGCTCCACCTCGGGATAAAGTTCACCGAAACGGTCCTCCTGTCCCACATAGTCAGCCGAGTCGCTAATGGCCACCCCCTGACTGCCCGTTTCAATCATCAGATTTGAAACTGCTTCCTCTGCATCACGATGCACGTGAATCGTTAATTCTTGCCATGAGTTCATGTTTGTTGTTCCTTTTCTTTTCTATGCGTCAATCACTGTATTATTGTACCGATTTCTAACCCATTTTACAAGTTAATGTTACGCGATGGAGCCCTAATAATACTTTTCGAAAATTTTCTATTCGCACTGCGAATAAACATGTGTAGGAAAGTTTAAGACGGTGGTTCCAAGTTTCTGAACGGAGGTGATGCCCATGGAAGTGGACAGCAAATCTGCTAGAAAGGCTAGCCCATGCCAGATGGTAAGTAAACTTACTCATCTGGCAACGACAAATCCTATAAGATTTGTCTAGGACACGCACTAGCTCGAGTTTTGAAAAATATCGTTTCAAAACTCTCACGTCGGAGATCTCTGGATTTATATTTATCAAGTCTACTTGTTGGAATGCTGAATTTGATAATCGTCATCATTTTAGCTATTCGAGATAAAAAATAACCGTCAGCAAACTTTGACACAGTTCTGACGGTTATTTAATCTAACGAACTGAACCACCGTTTAGCGGTCCTACTGGGCGTTGAGCTGGAACTCAACGTCTTTTCTATTTTTATAATAGCAAAAGTTTCGCCTGCAGTCAAGCAAGAGAGGAAACGGAATGTCAAATAGAATCTATTACCCTCAATTCTATACCTACTGCACCATATTGTTCTAACTGTTCTCGCGAATAGTAAACTTCCATATCTTCTGGTTTCGCCTCTCTGATACTGCTTTGCGTATACCCACAAGATAATAAATCCAGTTCTTTGTATAACTGAGCAAAATTATCAAATATGTGAAGATCTAATACTTGCACCTCGATCGTTTGCGTCTGATTCTCTGTACAATAAAAACGGATGCGATCTCCAATTTGTATATGCTTGCGCTTCTCATCGTAAAGTCGTAGCTCAATGGTCTTCTGACCAGACTTCATCATTTCAAACGGTTTTGGAGCCAGTAACATTTCATGAACCATCTCAATACCTCGGATATGGGTAAAACTCCCCCTCTACCAAGTCTGCCCTGCCTTTTTCAAAGGCCTCGCTATCCCATGCAACCGCAAATTCTTGGGCTTCTGGATCCGCCAAAAAGTCCATGAGGTCATCTAAACCTTGATCGGCGGTGTCCTTGAGAAAACCTGCGAAGTAGGTCAGAAACTCTGCTGAAAAGCCCTTCTTGGCGTCAAATGGCAGAGCAACCAGGTAGTCTTCCTCGTCAAAGCGGGACTTGTCCTGGTTGTAGAATAGGACATACTCCTCTAGGAAAATATCCTCCGCAGAGGCATTGCCTTCGTCGTCCACCGTTTCAATCCCTGCCGCGTTCTGTGCTTCTAAGATGAAAGCCAGCTCAACTGCGTGGTTTTTCTTGTCCCAGTTGAGCTCGTAATCGTAGGTAAAATGTTTGTCCAGTGCCACTTCCAGCACATCTAAAAAGCCATGTTTTGCCATGTCAGTCCTCTTTCGATTTTGTGTTATAATAAGTGTACCATAATCAGCTAACAAAAGAAACGAAAGGAAGCCTATGCCAGCCAATCTCGCCCTTCGTATGCGGCCCAAATCCATTGATGAAGTCATCGGTCAGGAGCACCTGGTCGGTCCTGGAAAGATTATCCGTCGCATGATTGATGCCAATATGCTGTCGTCCATGATTCTCTACGGTCCGCCAGGGATTGGCAAGACCTCGATTGCGTCCGCCATTGCTGGCACGACCAAGTATGCCTTTCGGACCTTTAATGCCACGACAGACAACCAAAAACGCCTGCAGGAAATCGCTGAAGAAGCTAAATTTTCTGGTGGCCTAGTCCTCCTACTCGACGAGATTCACCGTCTCAACAAGACCAAGCAGGACTTTCTGCTTCCTCTTTTGGAAAATGGCAATATCATCATGATTGGGGCAACGACGGAAAATCCCTTCTTCTCGATTCTGCCTGCCATTCGTAGTCGGGTTCAGATTTTTGAATTGCAGCCTTTGCAAACCAGCCATATCCGACAAGCCTTGGAACTGGCTCTGACAGACAGCGAACGTGGTTTTGACTTCCCCGTCACCATTGAACCTGAGGCTCTAGACTTCCTAGCCAATGCTACCAACGGTGACCTTCGTGCCGCCTATAATTCACTAGAGCTGGCTGTGCTTTCTACCAAGGAAAGTGACGACGGCAGTCGCCACATTGATCTGGATGCCGTGGAAAATAGCTTGCAAAAGTCCTACATCAGCATGGACAAGAACGGCGATGCCCACTACGACATTCTCTCAGCCCTACAAAAATCCATTCGGGGTAGCGATGTCAATGCCAGCCTCCACTACGCCGCTCGTTTGATTGAGGCTGAAGACCTACCTAGCCTGGCCCGTCGCTTGACGGTCATTGCCTATGAAGACATTGGCTTGGCCAATCCAGAGGCACAGATTCATACAGTGACTGCCCTTGAAGCCGCCCAAAAAATCGGCTTCCCAGAAGCACGGATTTTGATTGCCAATGTGGTCATTGATTTGGCTCTCTCGCCCAAGTCTAATTCTGCCTATCAGGCTATGGATGCAGCTCTGGCTGATTTGCGGAAAAACGGCCATCTGCCCATTCCAAATCATCTTCGGGACGGTCACTATGCCGGTAGTAAGGAGCTGGGAAATGCTATTGGCTACCAGTATCCGCATGCCTATCCTGAAAAATGGGTGGACCAGCAATACTTGCCCGATAAGTTACTTCATGCGGACTACTTTACCGCCAATGACACCGGTAAATACGAGCGTGCCTTGGGTATGACCCAAGAAAAGATAAAAAATTTGAAAAAAAATAATAGATAAAACCTTGATAACACAAGGTTTTTAACCAATAACGTGTTGGTAACGCTTACATTTTTTAATTTTTTCTCTTGATTTTTCTAAAAAAAGTGGTAAGATTAGATTATAGATAAGAACTGCTGTGGTATACGAATTCATACCTATGTGTTGACCGACTATTTTTGTATTATTAGGGAGACAAAGATCCTCTGACAGTATGCAAGCTGGCGCACCCAGAAGCAACTAAGTCAGAAACGCGTCACCCACCTGCTTCTAGCGTGCGGGATCAATACAAATCATGGATAACCGGTACCAATACAGCATTTTTATTTTTTATCCTTCCTTAGCTCAGCTGGCAGAGCAGCGGACTCTTAATCCGTGGGTCGTAGGTTCGATCCCTACAGGGAGGATTGGTTGATATGTGGGAAACCACCTGTCCGAAGGGGCAGGTGGTTCCTTGCGTAAAAAACAAAAATTCAGTCACAAAGAATCGATATTGCTTCATTCAAAGTAAATATGTAATTAATTTAGATGAATCACCTTGTTTCTTTTAGCAATCGAAGGCTGTGCTTTTGGGAGAGCTCGTCAGTAGAGCGCATCCGTTTTGTCTTTGATTATTAAAATCAATAAGTCGTAAACCAAAAGCCCTTGCTAAGATTCTTCACTTAGTGAGGACTTCTTGTTCATTTTTACTATTCAATGGAGAAACTGTCATAGACACCTATCATGGTATTTTACACGTCCTAAGTTGATAGAAAAAATGCATATTATCCAGTCTTGACCTACCTTATTTAAAATCTGCTAAATAGTCTTGCAAATCACGAATCATTTGTTTTCGGCCACTAAAACTCTGCCCTGCCATCAATTTTTCGTATTGCTCTAGTTGTTCTGAATTTAACTGTTGCCGATAAGACTGTAACATATCTTGCAGAAGAATAAATTCATCGTTAACCAGTCCAGGTGATTTCACAACATGGGATAGGTCATGGATGTCTTCATGTGCCATTCTGTCAAATTTTCTTTTGTAACTTTCTTGCTTGCGTATAACATCCTTTATATGATTTCTAAATTTTACTTTAAAATATACATATAATTTTTCTTTATCATCATATAGCTGGGGTTGTTTTTCTAATAATTCATATAATACCATCATTCCTTCTTGATCCCAGTCTGACTTTTCCCATAACTTGATATAAAATTCTTGACGAGCCTTATGTACAATACCACTAACCTTTGCATAAGTTTGTTCAAATTTCATAAACTATTAACCTCTTAGTTTTTTCTTAATTCGTTGGCTATAGTTTATCGAAAACAAGCAATACTTTACATGACATTTTTGTCCTCTTTTTAGAATGTGGTCATTTTGCTCTCATCATTCAAGCAACGCGAATATACATTTGGATAAATAAAAAAGGCCAAATAGAACTTATCTCTATTTAGCTATTCTTCAAATGAAATGATTATTTGCGGCCATTTGTGATCCCAGTTCTTCTTAGAAGCTCTCGTTTTATACAACTGCATACGGTTTTTGTCCGCTAAAAAATGAGGGGTAGGCCGTACTCTATATTGATAGATATCCTCCAGTCCAAATGGGGCAAACAGCTCCATGTTTCCCTCTTTTAGCAGTCGTACACCAACAGCTGTACATCTTTCTGGAAATTTTTCAATTGCATCTTTTGATGACTGGTAAGGAAGACTGTTCGGACTGTGAATATGCATAAAGACCTGATTTTTTAATTCCCATTTATATTCTGGATACATATAATGCAAATAGTTTTCTATTTCTAAAGTTTTTTCATAGGATATTCCTTCGTCAAAGAATACAATATCAACATCAGTTGTCCTATCAAAATGGTATTGATTCCAGATGAAATTACGAATCGTCCCAGCACATAGCCAAGAATCTTTTAAATCAAGTTCCCTAACGATTTCCAAAATCCTAATGATATCTGAGTTTGCTCTCAAATACTTTTCCAGTTCTCCACTCATCTCATTCTCCAGCTCAACAAAACTTCCTAGTACAATCGTTTTCCAGAAGGAGGGTCTAGTTCTTCAGAGTAGAATCCTCGATTAAACCAACCAAAAAACTTCACTCTTCTATTTCCGATTTCTGGCTGGAACAGTCTCTTCCCAGACTGTTCCACTTCACTGGACCTTAATTCGCTTTCTTGTTTTCAGGCTCATGATGCATGCCTCGCCTTACTGTTTCTTAGCTCGGGCTGAAACAGTCTATCCCCAGACTGTTTCACTCCACTGGACCTTAATTCGCTCTATTGTTTTCAGGCTCATGATAAAAAGGTCCACTGGACCTTTTTATTCCTCTTCCATAAAGCTGTTGAAAACTTCTTCAATCATATCCCATTCTGCTGTTGCGTCTTCTGGGATAGGTTGCAAATCGCCTTCTGTGCCGTTCTCATTTTCAATGTATGAGTAGGCTTGGATTTCAACTTCTCCGTTCTCATCCTCTTCTGCACTAGCAGGAATCAGGAGGACGTAGTTCTTTCCAAATTCTTCCTGACCATCAATTGTCAACAAGATTTCAAAAAGTGTTTCATTACCTTGATCGTCTACTAAAGTAATCAATTCAGGTTCGTCGTGATTATGGTCATGTTCATGATCGTGATGGTGTGCCATAGGTGTCTCCTTTAAAATGTTCTATCTAAATAATTTTGCAAAATCAGCTGAGCTGCTAATTTGTCAATAACTTTTTTACGTTTTCCTCGACTAATGTCTGCTTGTTCAATTAGCATTCGCTCTGCTGCAACAGTTGTCAACCGTTCGTCCTGATAATCTACCGGAAGTTTGTATCGCTCGGTTAATAAATCACCGTAAGCTTGACTAGCTTCTACTCGAGGGCCACTTGTATTGTTCATATTCTTTGGTAAGCCAACAACGAACTTATCAACCTTGTATTGTTCAACAAGCTCTGTCAATCGTTCCAAGCCAAATTCACCCTTGTCTTCATCAATCGGAATGATTTCCAAACCTTGAGCTGTAAAACCTAATGGATCTGAAATAGCGACCCCTACAGTTTTAGAACCAACATCTAATCCCATTATTCTCATTAAAGGTCTATCCCATTCCCTTTCAGGTAATAGCGTACCAATTCTTCAATGATTTCATCACGTTCATGCTTACGAATCTGGTTACGCGCGTCATTATAACGCGGAATATAAGCAGGGTCCCCGCTCAATACATAACCGATGATTTGGTTAATTGGATTGTAGCCCTTCTCTTCCAAAGAACGATAAACACTAATCAATGTTTTGCTGATTTCCTGCTTATCGGTATCATCTAGACGAAAACGAACAGTTTCTTCCGTGAATCCCATACTTACACCTTCTTTCATTTTATGGTCTAGTCATTATACCATATTTGGACATTTTTCTCAAATAAATAAACGAAGAGAACCCTGTATTTTAGAGCTCTCTCAACACAATTTATAAAGCTGCTCTCATGCGGGCCTGTGCATTCTCAACATTTCTTACAGAACGAGGTAAAAATGCACGGATATCATCTTCCTTATAGCCAACTTGGAGTCTTTTCTCATCAATTAATATTGGACTTTTTAAAATGCGAGGATTAGAGGTAATCAAATCGATTACTTCGTTCACACTTAACTCCTCAATATCAAAATCTAAACTTTTTGCATAACGATTTTTCGATGAAACAATGCTTGCAATCCCATTTTCAGTCTTTGTTAAGATGTTAAGAATTTCTTCTTTTGTAATTGCCTCTTTTCCCAAATTGTGTTCATTATAGGATAGTTGATGTGCATTCAACCAATTCTTTGCTTTTTTACAAGAGGTACAACTAGATACTGTATAAATTTTTATCATGTAGTCACTCCTTTGCTACATTTTATTAAGCACATTATATTACATTATACCATATAAATACTCAGTCTGTAGACCTATTTTTTAGAAAAACTCAAAATTTATTGGCGAAAATTCGGAAAATCCCAATTAAAATTCCTCAAAATATACGTTTCTTTCGTGGTTATTCTCCTAAAAAAGAGAAAAGGGAGAAATCTTTCCCTCCCATTTCAACATCCTAATCTTCTAACTCAATGCCACCATCTAGATCAAGTACAACATCTTGTATATCTTCAACAGCAATCGTCTTTTCTTCTGCTTCCACTACTTCTTGTTCTTCATCCGCTTCAATCAAACCATAGTGAATACGAATCTTACGGTCGATTTCATCAAAGATTGCTGGATTGTCTGCCAAGAATTTCTTAGCATTTTCAGAGCCTTGTCCGATTTTTTCTCCATTATAAGAATACCAGGCACCTGCTTTTTGAATAATACCAAGGTTGCTACCGATCTCGATTAATTCACCTGTGCGAGAAATTCCCTCTCCATACATGATTTCAACGACAGCTTCCTTAAACGGAGGAGCTACCTTATTCTTCACAATCTTGACCTTGGTTTCCTTACCAACGTTTTGATCTTTTTGATCGCCAGTACCTTTGATCTGCGTATTTCCGCGGACATCCATACGAACAGATGCATAGAACTTAAGAGCACGTCCACCAGGTGTTGTTTCAGGGTTACCAAACATCACCCCAACTTTTTCACGTAACTGGTTGATAAAGATAGCAATTGTCTTGGTCTTGTTGATAGAAGCTGACAGCTTACGCATAGCCTGACTCATCATGCGTGCTTGCAAACCTACGTGACTATCACCAATATCACCATCAATTTCTGCACGAGGTACAAGAGCTGCTACAGAGTCAACGACAACTAAGTCAACCGCGCCAGAGTCAATCAACTTACCTGCAATCTCAAGACCTTGTTCCCCTGAGTCTGGTTGCGACAAAAGTAATTCATCAATATTTACCCCTAGGGCTGCTGCATAGGCTGGATCCAAAGCATGTTCTGCATCAATAAAGGCTGCAATTCCACCTTCTTTCTGTGCTTGAGCCACAGCATGAAGAGCAACTGTTGTCTTACCTGAACTTTCTGGACCATAAATTTCAATGATACGCCCTTTGGGATAACCACCTGCCCCAAGCGCAATATCAATAGACAGACTACCTGAGCTCATAACTTGAACCTTTTGCTCTGCACGTTCACCGAGACGCATGACAGCTCCCTTACCAAAATCTTTTTCAATAGATTTTAGTGCATCATCCAGCGCTTTTTTACGTTCATCTCCAAATTTTTTTGTAATATCTTCTAGTTTTTTTCCTGGTTTCTTAGCCAATGATTTTCTCCTCTTTTCTTAGTCAAACTATTATAGCAAATATCTGCTATTTCACAAAGTGTTTCGTACAAAATCTAACGCCTGTAAACAAGCAAGTTGTCGAAGGTATTGCCATGAATAACCTCCTAAATCTACCTCTTTTTTGGAAATCCCCGAGGTACTGGCCAAGGCTAGATATACTCTAGCAAGTACGTTGTCTATTGTTGATTCTGGCTCGACTGCCACCGACACTACTAGCCCTAAATCAGCTTGTAGTTCCTCCCGAATACGACTTGCTTCTTCTGATAACCCGCCCGATTCTGTCCCTAGCTGACCGATGATTTTTCCTCCGCTATAATACGGCTGACCAGCCAAAGCCAGACTCAATTCTGCTTGTAATAAACCACCTGTTCCATGCTCTAGGATGCCCAAAGATTGTTTCTCTTCCTCTAAAAGAGTCGCTACGGTTTTAACCAAACTATTATCATCCCCATATGCATAGAAAAAATCTCTCAAATGGTCACGTTGCAATATCTCTTCTTCCAACTGATTCAAACGCACGTTCGCTTCTTCCTGACTATCTGCCTTCGTAGATAAACGAAGCGTCACCTCTCCAACTTTTGCATAAGGCGCAAGAGTCGGGTCTGTCTGCTTGTCAATCAAGTCAGCCAAAACAGTTACCAACTGGCTTTCGCCAATGCCAAAAAAGCGTAGGACACGCGAGTAAAGTTGCTGCTGAGATTGAGTCAAAAAAGGTAACAGACTCTCAGAAAACATAGCCTTGAGTTCACTTGGTGGTCCGGGCAAAACAATATAGGTCACACCATCTTGCTCAAGCATACCACCAACAGCTAAACCAGCTGGGTTCTGTAGCGCCTGACTTCCCTCCACAATCTGTGCTTGACGCTCATTATTAGGTGTGCGAACTCGACCTGGTCGACTGGCAAAGAAACGGTCTAATTTTGCCATCGCTAGTTCGTCAACAACCAACTCCTTTTGCAAAAATGTTGCTAAAGTTTGCTTAGTCAAGTCGTCTTCAGTTGGACCTAAACCACCACATAAAATGACCATATCACTCCGTTTACTTGCAATTTCAAGTACAGACAATAGTCGCTGTTCATTATCACCTACAGCAGTGTGGAAGTATACATCAATACCTAGCTCTGCACATTTTTCTGACAAGAATTGAGCATTCGTATTCACAATTTGACCTGTCAATATTTCTGTTCCAACAGCAATTAATTCTGCTTTCATGTTCCTCCCTAACTAAGATACGATTGCTCGCTCATCTAATTAATTCGTAATTTCTTTCCAGTTTCACAGGTTTCTTCATGGTCATTTAAAAGACCTGCGGCCTGCAAATAGGAGTAAATACAGACAGGCCCTACAAACTTGAAACCTCGTTTCTTCAAATCTTTTGAAATCCGCTCAGACAAGTCATTCTTGGTCGGCAATTCTCGGAAGGACTTGACAGGGTTGTCAATTGTTGCACCGTTCACCCATTCCCAAAGATACGTATCAAACGTACCGAATTCCTCCTGTACTCGAAGAAAAGCCTGGGCATTGGCACGGGTAGCGTACAGCTTTGCCTTGTGACGGATGATATGTGGATTATCCAAAAGTGCATCCAAATCTTCATCGGTCATTGTTGCAACCTTTTGAATATTATAGTTGAAAAATGCGGAGCGAAAAGCCTGCCGTTTGTTGAGAACAATTTCCCAGGAAAGTCCTGCTTGGTAGGATTCCAAGCAAAGCAACTCAAACAAAGACTGCTCATCGTGAAGTGGCTTGCCCCATTCTTCATCATGGTAAGCAATATAAAGTGGATTATTTAGATTAACCCAAGCACAACGGGACATAGAAACTCCTTTTTACATACGGTTCACTTAATACTTTTAGCTACTTAATTCAGCAAGCATCATACTAGTACGTTAATTGAACACGGACTAAGGACTGTGAGAAACATAACCCTAAGTCCTAAATATCACCGAATAACGCAGTTGACATCTGGCAAGAGGCGTCGTTAAAACTCGCCTCTTACCTAGCTGTCATTGCGGAGGTCTCACAACGAAATTTCTAACAAAATTTCTGTTCGGCCGTCTATTTCCTCTTTGTCCTTTACGTCCTTTGTATCTGGACACGACATGAGCCGCAAAAATCGATATTATTTTTGTGGCGAATTAGTAAGGTACCTAGGCAAGTCGCAAATAGCGATTGCCGTAGTAGGATGAGTTACTTTAGTAACCATCATACTGGTACGTTAATTGAACACGGACTAAGGACTGTGAGAAAAAGATAAACCTGCCTAGAGCCTAAAGGCTCTGCGTTAGGTTTCCTATTTTCTCTTTGTCCTTTACGTCCTTTGTATCTTATCACTTCATCAACATTTTAAGGGCTGACTTGATGTAGTTTTCGGCGGTGTCGTTGGTTCCTTCAAAGAATTTCTTGATTTTCTTGAGTTCGGCTGGTCGGTAACCAAGGGCTTCCATGGCTTCCATAGCTTCTTCGAGGGCGATATTTTCACTGGATGGTGCTATTTGTTGAACAGGACTCGCTTCTTCGCTCATGACAAACTTGCCTTCCAAGTCCAAAATCATCTGCTGGGCTGTTTTCTTGCCAATCTTTGGAAACTTGGTCAGGTAGGTAATGTTTTTCTGCTCAATGGCACGAACAAGCCCATCATTATCATCGACAGCAATAATAGCCAGAGCTGTTGTTGGACCAATACCTGATACTGAAATCAGACTCAGAAAGACGGATTTTTCATTTTCTGTAGCAAATCCGTAGAGCAGATGAGCATCCTCACGAATCGCCTGATGAGTATAGACAGTCACTTCTTGCTGGACTTGTCCTGAATAGGCGTAGGGATTCGCAACCTGCAAGATATAGCCTACTCCATGCGTTTCTACCACAATGTATTTTGCAGTTATTTTCGTTAAAATACCTTTGATATAGTCGTACATATACTTCCTTTGCTAATGTGTCAACTTTTTCAACTATGTTAATATTTCCCCAATTCTCGCAAACTCGTGTGATTTTCTTGAATGCGACGGAACATTTTTTCCATATCCGATTTGCTAAAATGCACTAAGACTGGGCGACCGTGCGGGCAGTTATAGGGATTTTGGCAGTAAGACAATTGTCTCAATAAATCACGCGCCGAATAATCATCCAAAGCATGGTTGGCCTTGATTGACCGTTTACAAGACATCATGATAGCCAGTTCTGCCCGATACTGCTTGATAGACACCTGATCCGTCAAAAGCAACATGTCGCACATCTCATAAATGCCAGACTCAATCTCTTCTTCCTTCATCCAAATAGGATGTTCACGCAGAATAAATTGATTAGCTCCATATTCTTCTAAGTTGACACCAACTTGACGAAGAGCATCCATTTTGTGGACAAGGTTAAGGGCATCATTCTGCGGAAATTCAAAAATATATGGCACCAATAACTGTTGAGCTGAATTGTCAACCTGTCCAATTTTCTCACGATAGTATTCGTATTTGACCCTCTCTTGTGCGGCATGCTGGTCAATGATATAAAGTCCTGTCTTGCCTTGTGCAAATAAATACGTCCCATGCATTTGACCAAAATATTCTAACTCTGGAAATGTCGATGTTTCCTCCCGGTCTAATTTATCTGCCAGTTTTGCCAATTCTTTTGCACTTAGATTAGGATGCTCCTGATCTCCTGATTCCACCGACTGACGTTCTGCAAATTGAACGGATGTCGGTTTATTTTCGACAGGCGACTCAACAATCTCTTGCCTATCCTCTTCGAGAGGTTTGACATCCTCAGCGACCACATCTGGTTTTAAGAAGAAGTCTTGCTTAATCGTATCATAATAGATTTTTGGCTCTTTGAGTGGTAAGGTGCCTTGCTCTACTTTTACTTTTGGTCGAGTACTTGACTGAGCTAAATTCTCAAGAGCATCTGGTATCAAGTCCTGCTCTTTAAGCGCTTGACTAATCGCCTCTCGAATCAAGGTCATAAGTTCTTTTTCCTTGGAGATGCGAACTTCCTGCTTGGTCGGATGCACATTGACATCAGCAAGATAAGGGTCAATTTCTATAGAAATGACTGCCAGCGGAAAGCGTCCAACCATCAACTTACTACCATAACCTTCCAAAATCGCTCGATTCAGCAAAAAATTCTTGATATAGCGACCATTGATGAAAATGGAAATGTAGTTGCGGTTGGCACGAGTCAACTCTGGCAAGGAAACGTAACCTGAAATCTGAAAATCCAGATCTTCTGCCTCAATTTCAACCATTTTTTTGGCAGAAGCAATCCCATAAATCCCTGAAATTGCCTGACGAAGTTTCCCTGTCCCTGCAGTTCTAATTAATTCTCGTCCTTCGTTTACTAAGGCAAAAGCTATTTCCGGATGAGCTAGACTCAATCGATTTACAACATCAACAATATGTGATAATTCAGCCTGTTGACTGCGAACGTATTTGAGACGAGCAGGGGTATTGTAAAATAAATCCGAAACAGTAATCTGCGTACCAACTGGACGACTAACTGGCTCCTCTTTCTTGATGACACCGCCTTTGGCCTCCAAATGAAGTCCATGTGCAGAGTCTGCCGTAGCTGTCTCAATAACCATCTGACTGACAGAAGCAATGGAAGGCAGAGCTTCTCCACGAAAACCGAGGGTGCGAATACGAAACAAATCCGATTGATTTTTTATCTTACTGGTGGCGTGACGGCGGAGGGCAAGCGCTACTTCATCAGGGGCAATCCCCTCACCGTTATCCGTGATTTGAATCATTTTAAGGCCAGCCTCTTCAACACTAATTTCAATTTGACTAGCCCCTGCGTCAATGGAATTTTCCACCAACTCCTTAACCACACTGGCTGGTCGCTCAATGACCTCACCAGCCGCAATCTGGTTGGCTAGTATTTCTGGTAGTTCAATAATATGTGACATCATTTCTCCTACATTCTTTTGATAATTTTTCCTGAGTACTTATTTTTCCATTATACCACATATCCACTTTCCCTCCTTTTCCTAGATAAGCTAAAGAAAAAATGACTGCCTGAGCAATCATTCATTCTTTTGATAAATAATAAAATGGTCCGTTGTTTGAACAGCTTTATATTGAGATTCGAGAATTGTTTTCACCTTGTCTAACATGGAAATATATTTATTTACAACCACGTATTTTGCTTCACTCTTATTTAAGTCGTATATCAAACTATTCACATTTTCATCTGTATTTAGAAATGGCTCTGCTGTCGTTATCGTCGCTGCCGATAAACGCTGGCTTGAAAGGTAAACACCTGCACTATTATCCCAAGCATAAACTTTGTCTGAGTTTTCTGTTTGGCTACTGATGTACTGGGCAACTTCTTGACGATCGGCTCTTAAACCTCCTTGAACTAAGTAAATATAGGCAGGTTGTGCAAGAATTCCTAATCCAATAAATACAGGTAGAAAGAAATGACGACGTGCATAACTACTATTAGTATCCTCATGTTCCTCCTGAGTATGTATTACCGCCATCACAAATCCATATGGCAAAAGTAGGACCAATTGACTCCACTGAAAATGTGCACTTCCAACGATGAAAATTAATTGAATAGTGAATACTAGTAACATTAAGACCTTAATGTAAGTATATTTTTCTTGTCTAAATGAAAATAAGGTTTGGATGGCATTTTTTACAAATCCAGACAATAGGAGGAAAAGAATGACAATTGTCAAATCCATAAATACTGTCGCATGTTGAAAATCTAAACGAAGATTATATAAAAAGGTCTGCTGAATTGCTGTTCCTAAAACTTGTGCTTCAAATGCATAATACCCGACCGAATACAAAATAAGCAGAAATCCAAAAACAGCTGCTAATAATTGGTAAAATCCGCGAGCCACCTGATGGTGCTGAACATTGTATACAACTAAAACTATGCCTGCTACTACCCAAAGAATTAAGCTTTTCGGATAGATAAGAAAAACGAGGGCGGCATCTATGCCATAAAGAATAAATGCTTCGTCAGTCACTGCGTTCTCAAAGTAACGAACTAAAAACCAGATGCTGGTTAAAATGAAAGGGAGGGCAAACATCTCAGCATACAATCCTCCGAAGCCAAGAGCAAAGATGAATATATAAAACCAATGGCTTGCACTAAGGGCAACTTTTTCGGACCGGCTAAAATAAGCAATAATCTTATAAAAATAGACTCCTGCTATCAGCAATGCGATGAATTGGAGAACGCCAAAAATGATAAAGTTTCCACCCACATTCCCTAATAAGGCCAATAAGTAAAATAATAAACCACTTGTTCCAAAAAAATCACCGTATGGAATTTGGCCCTTCATCATGGCCATTCCTGCATATAAATTCTGAGTCTGTATGTTGGTCGCAAACGATGTTAGCAACGGGTTTGCTACGCTACAAAAACTTAAGACAATACTCCAGACAAGCGCTGGCCAAACCTTTGTTTTTAATATTGTCTTACCAAATTCTTTGTTTAGCTTAACTGACTGCTTACGTGATGCTCTACGGCTACGTCGATAGGTTGCTTCGTGATCAACGACCTCAGAAACTATTTCTAATTCTGTCATTTTTTTCTCCTCAGATTTGCTTTTCTTATTATATCAAAAAGCCCTCCCAATGTCATTTCCTATCGGGAGTTCTAAACATTTTCACTCCATGCTAATTCGCAAAAAATAAGGCTCTTTGGCGTTTTTTGTTCCTTTGAGAAGCTTTTTTCTACAATGTTCAACCGTTCATTTGAAAAGTTGCTTATTTTATAAAATTCTGACGAACTTCTGAGATAAAGTAGAGAGAGCCAGTGATAATCAAAATCCCTTGCCCTTCAGATTGCCACTTCTCAATAAATTGTTGATAATCCGCAACAAAGTCTCGATCTTGTTGATTCTCCTCGGACAAGGCACCGTCATAAGCAAAGCTGGTCAAAATAAGGGGAACATGAGGCAGTCTTTTCTCTAACAATCCCAACATTTCTTGAAAGTCCTTACGCCGAAGGGCCGAAAAGAGAATAGTAACAGGTTCTTCTTGTTCTTGAATAAATTCAACAAGACGTTCGATAGCTGGGACATTGTGGGCTCCATCCAAATAGATTTTCTGCTCTTGAGCAACCAATTCCAAGCGACCAGGCCAGCTGGTTTGGGCAAGAGCTTGTTGAATCAACTGAGGCTGAATGTCTTTTTGGATATTGGTCATATAGAGTAGAAAAGTTTGTAGGGCTACGGCCGCATTCTCTTCTTGGTGATGGCCAGCCAGACCCAAAACCAATTCTGACAGGTCGATGTCCGGATTGCTGAACTGTCCTGCTTTATAGGTGAATTCCTGACCAAATTGGTAGACAGGTGCTTGTTTGTCAAGGGCAATTTGTCGACAGATGGCTGTGGTTTCTGGAAAAAGTGGTCCAAGGACGACAGGCACGTTTTCTTTGATAATCCCTGCTTTCTGCTCTGCTATTTCCCTTAAAGTCGAGCCTAGTAAATCCTGATGGTCCACGCCGATGGAGGTGATAACGCTTAGGGCTGGGGCCACGACATTCGTCGTATCCAAAAGCCCTCCGATGCCCACCTCTACTAGTGCCACATCGGGTTGTTGAGCTTCGAAATAGAGGAACATAATGAGCACCATGACCTCAAAATAGCGAAAAGGCTCATAACGAGTGGCGATTTCCTGCTCCAAATCGTAGACTTTCTGTAAATAGTGCTGAAAATCATGGTCTGAAATGGGCTGGCTGTCAATACAAATCCTGTCGTGCACACTCACCATGTGGGGGGATACAAAACTTCCAACACGCATACCATGTGCCTGAAATAGCTGGCGCATAAAGGCAATGGTCGATCCCTTGCCATTAGTTCCAGCGACATGAATGACCGGAACTGCAAACTGGGGATTCCCTAGCAGTTCTAGGGCATACTCAATCTTTTCCATCTTGTAATGAAAAACCTGACCTTGTTTGGTGTTTAACCAATTTTCTAACATAGCCACCTCCTACATACTGTCTAGTATAACAAAAAAGCTAACTACGTAGTTAGCTTTTTTCGTATTTTTAGTCAGCCCACCACATTGACCAAGAAGCTCCAAATACACAGAAAGATCGTAAAAAATTTCTCATAGTCATCTCCTTTAAACTTTATTTGTAATCTTAGTTTAAAGAAAATGATCGGATTCAAACAGGACATTTATGTCCTATAGGTGGTCCTCCTCTTCCCAATCCTCCTTTATTCTCCTAACCAAATAATCATTTCCAATAAGTTGAGCAAACTTCACAGCATCTTCATAATATTGGTATGCTGCCACTTGATCCTTGTTAACATATAACTCATATTTCCATTTCAATAAATTTAAAATGGGTTTCTTTTGAAAATCTTGAGTTAAAACCATTATTTTATCTAGGGCATTAAAAAGCGAAGGCATTAAGTCGTAAGCTTCTATTTTCCCCAAAATACCAACAGACGTCATCATCACATCCCTTAAAACGAATAATTCATTCAAATTCATAATCTCCATTTGATCATGGAGTCGATTTACCATTTCCAAAAAATATTGATTTTCAATAATATTTTCTGGTTCACTATCAAGATGAATTAAGTATAAATGGATAATCAATAAGTCATTGACATCAAATATAGTTTTACGAATAACCTGTTCAAAATAATCATCTAATATTGACTTTCCATATTGAGTAGACTTTGTTTGAAAAGCATCTATCTTAGACTGAAAAGCATCAATAGCTATTTGTTCTTCTTCTGGGAGCTCATCGTAATATTCATCATAAATGATTGTCAGCATTTGATTGCGTTGCTCTACCAAAAATTGGTCTCCATAGGTAGGAGTTCGTAATACCTCATATTTTAGACGCGAATAGCGTTCCGGAAGTTGGACATAATCCGGCATAAGCTCATATAAACCCATATTCAACCTGCTCGCTATAAAACCTATCTTTGAAAAAGTTGGTTTGCATTGTCCCGCTTCTATACGACTCAATTGACGAACAGATAATTCTAGTTCATCTTCACAGAATTCTTCACGCGTAATGGCTAATTTCTCCCGTAAATATCTCACACGTTGCCCAAATTCCTTATCGTTCACCCGCTATCCTCCCAAGTATTTTTTGTATATTATAACAAATTTGTTAATAAATTCACAATATATTTTTTTGCACTTATAAAAATGATACCGTTAACAATATGAATAGAACGAACGATGTGCACATAAAAATAGAGGCTGAGATATAAACTCCACCTCTAACTAAAATTTAGCTCCACAATCTCCTGTAAATTGGTGATCTTTTTGTTCTCTTTTATCCCGTCAATCTGCAAGTTGATACTATGTATTCCCGCATGAATAGCTGTCTCCACATCAAGCAGACGGTCACCAATATAGTAAGTATGTTCCTTTTCCAGACCGTACTTGTCTATGAGAAATAGCAGAGCTTCTGGACTTGGTTTGCGAGCAAAACCAGAATCGCTGGTCAAGATTTCTGTGAAATGGTGACGGACACCCAAATCCTCCAAAACCTGAAAAGCATTGTCACTTTTGTGTGTATAAACGAAATTTTGAATTCCTTTCTCTGCTGTCCAATCCAGAATTTCACGCGCACCAGCCATCAAGGGAATCTGTGTATTCTTCTCCTTCAAGGAAGTCGCTCGTACACGGTTGAGTTCATCACTATCCAGACCATACTTATCTGCATCACGCACCAGCAAGTCTTTAACAGAATAGCGGAGAATATATTTTCTCACCTCTTCACGGTCAAAAGGAAGTTCAAATTGCTCATAGGTTTCCTGAATTCCAGCCAAAATCGCTTCATACGAATCCAGAAGTGTTCCATCCAAATCCCAAATAAATGTCGGTGTCATCTTATCTCCATTCAAATGCTTGATAGGGCTTGTCCAATTGGTAGCCCATTTTTTCTGCGAGTTTCAAGGAAGTCAGAGTATGGGCATCCCAGCTAGGATAGAGACCACGCTTTAGACAGACTAATATCAATTTGGCAACACAAACTGCTGCCAAACCCATCCTTCGATAGTCTTTTCTAGTATCAACCTCTATCTCAATCCCCCCGGAATAACTGGCATAAGACGAAGCACCAGAAACAACTTGCCCCTTGTGCACGATGACATAGCCTAGCCCCAACTCCAAAAACTGTGCCACATCCGCATAATTGCCAACCAAATCGCGTGACCATTCCTCATGTAAACAAGTCTGGTAAAGCTCTGAATGAATCGGATATAATTCAAAATCAGCTGACAAATTCTCTACCAAAGACTGTAAATACCCGAGGTCAAAGGCTGTATCTTTCTTCGTTGCATAACGGGTAAAGGCCCTAATCCTGTCTCCGTATGTCCCTTCAATCAAGTCAGACCAGGCTTGGGTTTGGGGGACTAAAATAATATCCTTTCCCTCACACATTTTTAGCAAGTCTAGATTTGGTTTTCCGGCCAAAAAACCAAAGAAGCTCTGCCGTCCATAAAGAGCTAGAGCTGACTGGGGCGACTGACTATCATCAACATAAACTTGCCCCATTGTGCCTTCTAAACAGGTCCAGATAAGGGGTTCAGGCCAGTCTCCAAATAAGCTAGCTACTCGTCTCATCTGCTCTGCCATTATTTTTCCCTATATGGATAGCCCAAATGCTCGTAGGCTTTGGCGGTCGCGACCCGCCCCGTCCGGGTCCGCATGAGGAAACCTTGCTGAATTAGGTAGGGTTCGTACATATCTTCCACTGTTTCGCGCTCTTCAGCGATATTGACCGAAAGGGTATTGAGACCGACGGGACCACCGCCATACACCTCAATCATGGTACGGAGAATCTTTTGATCCACATAGTCCAACCCCTCACGGTCCACATCTAACATCGTTAAAGCCTTATCAGTGATCGTTTCATCAATCAACCCATCTCCCATAATCTGGGCAAAATCCCGTACCCGCTTAAGAAGGCGATTAGCGATACGAGGGGTCCCCCTTGACCGACGAGCCAGCTCAATCGCTGCTTCGTGGGTAATCTCCATCTCAAAAATATCTGCTGTGCGTTCGACTATCTCAGTCAAATCAGCCAACTCATAATACTCCATGTGACTAGAAATACCAAAACGAGCCCGCAGTGGATTGGATAACATCCCTGCACGTGTGGTAGCACCAATCAAAGTAAAGGGTGGTAAGTCCAGGTGTACTGAGCGATTAGCTTCTCCAGATCCAATCATAATATCAATGTAAAAATCCTCCATGGCACTGTAGAGTATTTCCTCAACCGCCATCGGCATACGATGAATTTCGTCGATAAAGAGAACATCTCCCGGTTCCAAATCATTGAGTAATGCAACCAAATCGCCAGCTTTCTCAATAACAGGACCGCTGGTCTGCTTGATATTAACTCCCAACTCATTGGCAATAACAAAAGCCATGGTGGTCTTACCCAACCCTGGAGGTCCAAAAAGAAGAGTGTGGTCTAAGGCTTCATCCCGTAATTTGGCAGCTTCAATAAAAATCTTCAGCTGATCCTTGACCTTATCTTGTCCAATATATTCATTTAATTTTTGCGGACGTAAGGTACGCTCAACGTATTCCTCGTCCTGCATCGGTTCCATATCTAAAATTCTTGTCATACCTCTATTATAACATAGCAAATTGACTGATAGGAAAAACTTATATCCCTCTTTAAAAAAATAAAATTTTCAAGCAAAAGCATATATGTTACTATAAATTCAATACTTCACAAAGGAGGTGAATCTTCTGGATTGGAACTTTATTCAAGAATCCATACCAGTCTACCAGGAAGCACTCTTTCTCACTGTTCGGCTGGCATTTCTAGGCATTGTTGGAGCTTTCGGATTGGGACTGCTCATTAGTATCATCCGTTATTACCGTATTCCTCTTCTTCAACAGATTTCTACAGCTTATATTGAGTTGTCACGCAATACTCCCTTGGTCATTCAACTTTTCTTCCTCTACTATGGTTTACCGCGATTGGGAATTGTACTTGATGCAGAAGTTTGTGCAATTGCTGGTTTGATTTTTCTTGGTGGTTCTTACATGGCAGAATCTTTCCGCAGTGGCTTTGAAGCTATCAAGAAAAGTCAGATAGAAATCGGAGCTAGTTTGGGGCTAACAAACTGGCAAATTTTCCTATATATTTTGCTACCTCAATCACTAGCTATCGCCTTGCCTTCATTTAGTGCTAATATTATCTTTCTAATAAAAGAAACTTCCGTCTTCTCCATTATTGCCTTAGCCGACCTCATGTACGTCGCTCAAGATTTGATCGGACTACAATACGAAACTGACGAAGCGCTCTTTCTCCTAGTGAGTTCCTATTTAATCATCTTGCTACCGCTTTCGCTCTTCTTCTATTATCTTGAAAGGAGGATTCGCCATGCAGGATATGGGCATTAAAGTCTTACTGGAGGGGAATAATTTACAACGACTATTAGTCGGACTGAGTGTCACACTCTGGATTTCCTTTCTCTCCATTGGCATTTCAAGCGTTGCAGGGCTATTAGTAGGAATCATCATGACATCAAAAAATAGACTGATAGTATGGATATTCAGAATTTACTTAGAAACCATTCGAATTGTTCCACAGCTGGTTCTACTCTTCCTTTTCTACTTTGGATTAGCACGGGGATTCAATATCAATATTTCAGGTGAATTGGCCGCGATTATAGTATTCTCGCTTTGGGGGACAGCTGAAATGGGAGATTTAGTTCGAGGAGCCATCACTTCTCTACCTAAACACCAATTCGATAGCGGATTAGCATTAGGGTTAAGCAAACGAAGTCTCTATCGCTATGTCATCATTCCTCAAGTTCTACGCAGACTACTCCCACAGGCAATTAACTTGGTCACCCGCATGATTAAGACCAGCTCCTTGGTTATCCTCATTGGCGTGGTTGAGGTCAATAAAATCGGGCAACAGATTATTGATTTTTACAGGACTAGCTCTCCAAGCGTGTCCTTATGGATTTACGGAGTGATTTTCTGTATTTACTTTATGATTTGTTTCCCAATATCTGCATTTTCTCGCTATCTTGAATCGATTTGGAAGGAGTGAAGTCGTGAGTCAACCTGTCTTAGAATTACAAAATATTACTAAAAATTTTGGTCAGCAAACCATTCTCAACCATCTTTCCTTATCCGTTAAGGAAGGAGAAGTGGTCGTCATCTTAGGCCCCTCTGGTTGTGGAAAAAGCACACTACTACGCTGTATTAACAAGTTAGAAAGCATTCAAGAGGGCGATATTTTACTAGATGGCCAATCTATTCTGTCTGGTTCACTTTCTCTACAGGATATTCGGCAAAAAATTGGCATGGTCTTTCAAGATTATGAATTATTTCCCCATATGGATGTCTTACAAAATCTGACCCTTGCACCTGTCAAAGCCCTAAAACGCAACAAAGAAGAGGTCCAAGCAGAAGCCGAGACCTTGCTAAAACGGGTAGGACTTGAACAGAAAAAACATAGTTATGCTAGAGAATTATCTGGCGGGCAAAAGCAACGGGTAGCTATCATTCGTTCCCTCCTGATGCACCCTGAAATTTTATTATTTGATGAAGTCACTGCTTCTCTTGACCCAGAAATGGTTCGGGAAGTCTTGGTTCTCATCAATGATTTGGCAAAAGAAGGACGGACCATGCTGATTGTGACGCATGAAATGGAATTCGCACGCGCCATTGCTGACCGCATCATTTTCATGGACAAGGGAGAAATTATCGAAGAGAATACTGCTCAGAATTTCTTCCAACATCCACAAACTCAACGGGCTCAAGCCTTTCTAACAACTTTTGACTTTAATCATTTTTAAAAGGAGAATTTTATGAAAATCTTTAAACCTATTTTTGCTATTTTTAGTGTCATAGCTGCGATTATTTTAGTTGCCTGCAGTAATACAAGCACTTCTTCAACTAGTTCCAGCAGTTCCACAAGTGGAGCAACCGCACGTACTCTTGAAGAAATCAAAGAAAGTGGAACAGTCAAAATCGGTGTTTTCAGTGACAAGAAACCATTTGGCTATGTGGATGCAAATGGTGAATACCAAGGATATGACGTCTATCTAGGCAACCGCTTGGCAAAAGAATTGGGCGTTGAGGTAGAATACGTCCCTGTCGAAGCCGCAAACCGTGTGGAGTATCTCACTTCTGCCAAGGTTGACATCATCCTAGCCAACTTCACAGTAACAGATGAGCGAAAAGAACAAGTAGACTTCGCCCTTCCTTACATGAAAGTATCCCTCGGTATTGTATCTCCAAGCTCTGCTGTCATCACTGATCCAGAACAACTCAATGGTAAAACCCTCATCGTCAGCAAAGGTACCACAGCTGAACTTTATTTCGAAGAGAATTACCCAGAAGTCAAACTTCAAAAATACAACCAATACAGCGAAGCCTATGCTGCCCTCTTAGACGGACGTGGCGATGCCATGAGTACAGACAATACTGAAGTTCTCGCATGGGCCTTGGAAAACAAAGGTTTCGAGGTTGGTGTAAAAGCGCTAGGGGATGTAGACACTATCGCTCCTGCCGTCCAAAAAGGAAACACCGAATTACTTGATTTCATCAACCAAACAATTGAAAAACTTGGTGAGGAAGAATTCTTCCATAAAGCCTACCAAGAAACCCTTCAACCAGTATATGGTGATGCTGCTCAAGCTGATGATCTTGTTGTAGAAGGTGGAGTTGTTAAATAATTTTTTATACAAAAAGAGGCTGGGCAGAAAGTCCAGCCTCGCTTCTCAGAGTTCGTATCAACATCTCAGCGCAGTGGTTGATTGGGTTTAACAGTCCAGTGGACTGTTAAAGGTTGGAGATAAGATTTGCGAAGCAAATCTCAGCAATTCGTGTTTCACTCTCCAAATCTGACCATTACGACTGTTGCGAACAAAGTTCGCTTTATCTCCAACCTCAAACTGTCTCCCAGACAGTTTGAGGTGTGCGGGGGTGGGAGTGAAACAGTCTGGGGATAGACTGTTTCAGCTCAACAACTTAAAACGAAAAATTGTTGACAAACTCTTTTTAGACTGGTCGAGTTCTTTCCCACTCTCCTTTTTAGTTTATCCAATCTTCTTATCTCCTTCCTTCATTATGCTTTTAAAGGACAAAAACAGCTGACGGGAGACCGTCAGCTATCTCGGAGATTATATGAAAAAGATATGCCAGCCGTTTGAGCTTTAGCTCTTACGGATGACGATACTGAAAGTGATGAGCTATTTCTAGCTTGGATTTAGTATAACTCGCCAAGCTTAAGGGAAACTAAAATGAATAGTTGAGCTTATTTTTTTTATTTACGCTCCTGTCTTATATCCTTTTCTAGTTTTTTATTTTAAGATACAGTCTGCTACTCTTCACTTTTCCATTTTTGAATCAATACACGATTAGTAAAATGCATTATACCAATTGCGACCAAAGCTTTTTCCTGCATTATAAATACTACCAAAAGCACGAGTTGCATAATCTACTAACTTATCAACATCTACTTTAAAATTATAACTACCGCCACTTACATATTGTAAATCAGTATCACTTAGACACAGGAACTGATTTTCCAGTTTTCCAAAATTATTCATTGCTTATTTTCCTTTCTTACCTAAACATTGCATTGTAAACATAGCGACCAAAGTCTTTCCCAGCAGAATAAACTGGTCCTAACACCAGTGTTGCTAGGCAATATACAAGAATAACCCCAACAACAAAAGTAACTATTTTTACAACAGGAGATTGTTGATCATAAAGCTGATTCAGCTTTTGAAACCCTAAGTCAATCGACTGCAGCATATTCCCCATCTAGAAGCCTCTTCGTTTCGCTTTCGCTTCAAAAGCACCATCTAATGCTCCAAAAATATAGGTTCCAGCAATTGCAACACCACTTGCTATTGCAACTCCTAAAAAGATGCTACCTCCTGAAGAATCTTGTAGTTGTTCATCCATTACCAATGAGTACTTCATTTCTAATTCACCAAACATCTATTTTTTCCTCCTTATTATTTGTAATATATCTGTGTTGGTTTTCAATCAGATTACAATCTGCTCTCTGAACTATCTTACTCGACAACTGGAGGCCCGTTAATTGACATTGAATTGATGAATTGTATTTTCAAGCAAATAGTTGGTATGTTACGCCCTTGCACATTGCATAAATACCTCAGTATACCCTTCCCCTCCTTTCCATTCATTGTGACATGTGAAGGATAGCTCCCTCACTTTACTTATTCGTAAACAAACCACAATTTTTCCTTAATATCATTTATTACTACTCAATGAGAATGAAATTCACTAACTTCAAAGCGCGGAATCTTTCACGACTAGTATAAAAAAGGACTTGTCTATCAATCTGATAGACATGCCCCTTCTTCTATTCCTTACCTAAAAATTCATCTATGAAATATTGAAAATACGTCTTCTTACCTGTAATCACGACAAACTGGCCTTCCATTCCATACCTCAATTGTTCAGCCATTTCTGTTGATATCCTGGTTTCTGCTTCAACTTTGAAAAAATTACCAGCTTCCGTTTGAATGGCAGTACTTGCAATTTCTGATATGTTGGACTGCAGTGCTAGTCGTTTCTCTCCCTTCCCTTGTAATGAAAACTGGATATTATCCTTTAATGAGATGCTTGCAATATCTTTCGAAGGAATATATGCTGTAATCTTCATTTTCTTAGCTTCCGTTAGAACGGGATAAACATATGCAATAATTGTTCCTTCTGGAATCATCATTGAGCCTTCAACTTCTGTATTTAAATGAACGACCCCTGCCTGATCAGCAATAATTTTTGTCTTATCCATTGCTTGTTTTTGAACCGTAAGTGTTGCTTCTAGTTCTCTTAATTGAGAAGACAACAAGGTCATTTCCTGACCAACCTTGGTTAAATATTGAGCTTCCAATGATGCCGACTGACTATCCAAGCTATTCGTATACGATTGTTGTACTCCTGCACCAGCATATTGCAATTTATAACTGGCCAGTTGAGTCTCTACTTGACTGATTTGATTATCGATTTGAGCGACGAATGATTCTTGACTGGCAACTGCATCCTCTGATTGTGCTAACTGATACTGTGCATAGATTGAATAGCCAACATTCTCCTCATCAATGACACCATCAGACTGAATGGCCCATTTCAATTCTCTATAGTCTGCTAAGGCTTTCTCCGTTTGATGCATTACTTTTTCCAATTCCAATTGTGATTGTTTTGCGGCTTGATTTTGAGATGCAATCGTTGCATTTTGTTGATCAATCGTACTTGCCAATGTTTCTAATTGATTGCAATAATCCTTAAACATTTGAGAATAACCATATTGATCTTCTTTCTCAAATTGATTACTTCCCGATTCCAAACTCTTCTTCAAGACATTGAGTTGAGAAATCTGATTTTTCAAAACAGCTATGTTTTCTTTGACCTTGTCTTCTTGGATTTGCTCATTCTCTGATTGATATTCTACTAATAAATCTCCAACTGAAATCTCTTGATTTTCGATTAAATGATTCCTCAGAATCTGATGATTACTGGTTGAGTGAATCTGTGCCAATCGTTGTACAGGTTCTACGGTTGCTCTTGTTGAAATGGTCATTTCTTTTTTAGCAACGATTGAAAAAAGAATGAGAAACAAAAACAATACACAACTAGGAATAATCACTCTACTGGCTGCATTATGATAACGTCTGTTGTAAAATTCCGCACTTTCTAACAGATGATGGTCCATCTCTCACTCTCCTAACTATTTACTAAATATTCATAGAACCCTTGCTTGTCTAACAATTCCTTATGACTCCCTTGTTCTACAATTCTTCCCTTATCTAGCACAACAATATGTTCAGTACGCTCTGCAATGGTTAAACGATGAGCAATAAAAATCAGTGTTTTGTCCAATGACAATAGGTTGTCCACAATACGCTTCTCTGTCAAAATATCCAGACTACTGGTTGCCTCATCCAAAATCATAATAGGGGCATCCGTAAGAAGGGCACGCGCCAAGGCAATTCGCTGCCGTTGTCCACCGGAAATTCCGGCTCCATCAGAAGTCAATTCCGTTTGGTAATTCAGTGGCATTTTTTCAATATCTTCTCTAATACATGCCATTTCAACAGCCCACAAAATATCTTCTTGACTTGTTCCCTCTTTTGCACCTAGCAATAGATTTTCGAGAATTGTCCCATTAAAAACATAGGGTTGCTGTGGAAGATAATTGATATGCTGACGAAGTGTTTGCTTATCGATTTGATTAATGTTGACATTATTTAATCGAATCTCACCCTTGTAAGGATCATAAAAATCCACCATCATTTTAGCCAACGTCGTCTTCCCAGAACCAGAAACTCCAACAAAGGAGACCTTTTCCCCTCGTTTAATTTTCAAATTAATATCTGTCAAAACATCCCTACCATAGCCATATTTATAATGCACTTTGTTGCATTCAATATCCCCCGAAAGTAACGAAAGGTCCGTCACGGATTTCTTTTCAGCAAATTCCGATTCAACCAAATAGACCTCGTTCAAGCGGGTATTGGCAACTTGAGCTGTCTGTAATTTTGTTTGTAAATTGATTATATTTTCCAATGGATTCGTGAAATAGACCAATAAGGTATTGAAGGTGATTAGCTGCCCCAAAGTCATTTTCTGATCCATAACAAGACAAGCTCCTAACCAAAGAATAGCTACATTTAATACGAGTTGGGCCAAGCGCTTTAACACTTTTTGCTGCCCTTCGGCCTTGTTGTATGCAAATGATTTTTGTAAATAATCTACAAATTCTCTATCAATTTTCTGATAACGTTGTTTCTCACTTGTCAATGATTTTATGGTTTCAATACCATTGATATCTTCAATGATAGACGAAGAAAGAATTGCATTACTTTCCATCACTTCTTGATTCATCTTTTCAAATGGTTTCATAAACGCAAAAATGATTAGAGTATAGATTGGCAATGCCAACAAGGAAATAAAGAAAAGATAGACATTCTGACTAAACAGCACTACCGAAACAACCACAACAATAGATACATCCAAAAATATTGATAGAATGGTACTAGCTAAAGCATCAATAATAGAATTGGCATCTGTAAATCGTGAAACAATTTCCCCAGTTCGCCGAGTAGCAAAAAATGACATTGGTAGATGAAAAACATGTCTAATATAAGACAAAATCACATCAATAGAGAGTCGTTGCCCAAGAATGATTAATAAATACTCTTGGGAATAAGATAACAATTGTTGCAGGGCATAAACAACCACCAAACCGACTGAAATGACACCTAATGTTGTTTTCATCTGATTTGGAACATAAGTGTCAATAATGGATTGTAAATAATAGGAGCCCACAATGTTGATGAAAGTAACCAAGAGCGTTGCGAGAACAATATTTGTAATCAATCCCTTTTGTTTAGTCAACAATGGAATGAAAGAAAGTAACCCATGACTCTTCTCTTTATGAGGTTGATATTCCGGTTTGGGAGCCATGAATAGCGAAACTCCTGTCCACTCCTTTTCAAATTGTTCATGGGATAACTTTGTTAATTTCACTGATGGATCCGGGTCTGCAATATAGATATATTTCTTATCTGCCCCAATGACAACATAATAATGTAGTAACGTGCCATCTTTTACCACATGGGCAATGAAAGGATAGACCGCTTCCCTCATCGAAAACAAAGACATATCTGCCTTAATCGCACGCGTCTCAAACCCTAGCTCTTCAGCAACCTTTACTAAACCAAATGCTGTCGTGCCTTCCATAGTTGTCTTTGCCATTTCTCGCAAACTTGCTAAAGAATGATGAGAACGATAATATTCCAAGATCATAGCAAGCGCTGCTACACCACAGTCTCGTGTATCTACTTGTGCTCTATAATGACGTTTTCCAAATTTCATACCTATTCCCTTTTTCACCACAATTTTTGAGAAGAGCCTCCTCAATTAATTTATTCGTAAAAAAGAAAAAAATTACTAAAATATTTCAATTCAAAGTAGCCACTAGCAGATAGAAATAGACAATAACTTCCTACATTAACAATTAATTTTTACGATAAACAGGGTAGTTAAGATAATACATTGTATAAGTAACTTATTATTTAAATAAATAACAAAACTACTTTACCAAAGAATCTGTATAAAAAAAGCATAAAATCATATTTTAGTAATACGATTTCATGCATTTAAAAACTTCCAATTTTATTGATAAATTTGAGTTCTGAACTCATCTTCCAAATCAATATGAGACAATCACCAATCTGATGTTTTTCTCTATTAGTACTTACTTCAATTCAAAAAGATAACCATATTATCAAAAATGATGCTGATTAAGAAGAACTTCTTACTTTTCATAAGGAATCATAAATCAATTAACCGTACTTTCTCTTCAGATCTTTTCCAATTGTATATGCAAAACCTGCAAGTCCAATAGCTATTGCTAATACACTCCCGCCTTCTGTTCCAATTAACTCATCTTCTGTAAGTGTTGAAAAGTTTGTAGTAAGATTATTTGTTAATTCAATATTATTCATTTATTATCCTCTTTCTTTTGATTATTATTTACTGACTCATCTACCATTAAGAAAATTGCTGTAGCTATTGGTAATGATATTCCAATGCCATAATTTATTAAATTTGCGTCATATAGTACTACCATAAAAAAAATGATGCAAAATATAACTAAATGTAAGTATCTTTTCATAATAATACCTAAAAACTTAACCTAGAAGCCAACCCAGCAATAATCCTCCTGCAACTGCTCCACCGTAAATAATTGCGGGAGCAATACCACCTTCCAATTCCATCAATTCATTTTCTGATAATGTTACAAAGTTTGTATTCAAGTTATCTAATGTTTCAAATTTAGTCATATTATTTTCTCCTTATATATATTCTTTATTTTCAATTTTTAGAAATCTATGTTGCAACCTTTTTAAGGTCAAACTACTGATGTTGTAATTGCGATAATTCCACCATTTATTTTTAGTAGTCAACTTTAATTCTTCTTTGAATTATCTCCTAAAAAATATCACCTTCAATATTTCTAGACAAACTAGGGCGGAATATCTTTCAATAACTATTTATTCTGTTATAAAATTATAGTTAAGTAATGATTTTTCCTTGGTGTGACTGGCTGTGATCTCCGTCTTATAAAATATGGAAAAATGATCATCCCGCCGCAACACTCAACTAAATCTTTGTTCTCCAAATCTTGATAATCAATTTTATCAATGCTCTTGTATGTTTCTATACTCATATTCACCTCCCTGATATATCATTGCATAATTAATGAAAAATATTATTTTTCATTAGTATTAGTAGTTTTTAAACAAGGTTCTGAGCCATACAAGCGGAAACATGTAACTAATCATCAAATTTCCTCCTTTCATTTTCTTACACTTGTCTTTTCATAAATCAGTACTATTTGATTTGTTTTCAAGTGCGCATCTCCTTGAGGGAATTCTTCCTCTCACTTACTTATTCGTAAACTATTTTATTTTTTTTTAGATGTTTTACATTTTTTAAATAAGTAAGAGTTTTAATTCCCCCTCACCTATTTATTCGTAAGAAAAAGACAAACTATCAAAAATTTAAAAAATATTAATACTATTCGTGTTATTCGTAGTCAAAAGTATACTAAATTAAACCAGATGTACCTTTTGTAACATTGAAACTTGCTTAGGTATTTTATATAAAGTATTTAATCCTTAAACATATTGTTACAATCTTTTCCAAATATAAATCAAACTACACTCTTTAAAAAAAAAAGAATCTAGCTAAATTAATGTCTAGATCCTCTTTCATATTATTATGCAATAGAAATTTTTAAAAAGTTAAAAATATTAGTTGGATTTCGAATTTTCCCAGCCCCTTCCTTGAAGTTTCGCTATCTTCACAATGATGAGGAATAAGCTTTTCAAACTGCAGAGAGATGAATCAGAATGATCCCTCAATACTATTTATTTTCAATAATCCGTAAAAATCGCTCTACATAATGTGGATCCAAATCATTGTACTGACTACCTTCTGCCGAACTTTCTTTGGAAATTCCCAATTCCATCAGTCGCTGATCAAATTCTTCTAGCTCAATATAGGTGTCATCTGACACTAATTTCTGATTGACAGTCGGTTGCATGAACACTTTTTCTTCCCCATCTAAATCAATACAGTAGCTAAATGTTCCCTGTCGTTTAGTCTCATCTAGTGTAAACAACTTTGTCCCAAATCCTGTCCAGACCGACTTGACATCGCTGTAAACAAATTCTTTGGACGGAACAATCAGATTAATTTCAATGATACGATTATTAGTGACAGCTGTTGTTGTACTAATTAGCAGAGCCATCAACAAGATACAACTTCCTATCAGAGCAAGTAGATATTTCCATGACAGCCTCAACAGTCTCGCCAGTTTTCCAAAAAGCAATATAAGAAAAGTCATGATAAATAATATAAAAACCTTACTCAGACCAATCGAATACTCATAAAAGAGCCAATCACTTGGTAGAAAAAAAGTTTCTATCAACCAGCTAACCAAGATAAAGCAGACAATCCCGACCACAAGGGAAACTAGTGCTATGGGAATCCACCAAACTTGACTGCGGTTTTTCTTACAAACCTTGTCCCGATTCTTCCACCAATTCACAAGATAATCTCTCCACAGGAGTGTTATCCAGGCGGAAGCAAAAAGCGAGAGAATAGATAGTAAGAGTAGGTTTTCTTGGCGGCCTTGTTGAATTCTTGTAAACAACCAAAGAATCGGACCTGATAATATGAACGTCTGCAAAAGAGTCATCCAAATACTCGGTAGCAAGGCATATTCTATGTCTTTTTTCAACTCTTGGAAATCATCGCTTTCCATATGAGTAATCGAATTCTGTATTTCTTCAAGCCAACCATCATTCTTCCCCAAGTCTTTGACCACTTGGTCTAGCAAATCAATCTTATTCGTCAATCTTTCTTGCTTCTGAATGATGGCTTGCTTTTTTCTCAACAAAGCCGATTTCAACCCTTCTTCTGACCATGTAAAAGATTCTTCTAACTCTGATAAAGAAAAATCGAAATAGCGGAGCAACTTAATCAAACGAAGTTGCCGCACATTTTCCACTGAATAGTCACGATAATCGTTGACCGGATTTCTCTCCACAGAAATCAATCCCTTCTCCTCATAGAGACGTATTGCCTTAGTTGACAGCCCTGTCAACCTTTCCACATCTTTTACTCGCATCTTAATTCTCCATATTTGTTAATACATAAAGCATACACTATTCCCCTAGGGTTGAGTCAAGACTTAACTGAAAAAAAATAAGAACAGGAGCTATCAACTCCCGCTTTATTAACTTGCATTTGGTAAGTTTCTTAGAAAATCATTGTACAAATGGCTACGAGTCATTAGCTGTTGATGGTTCCCATAATCAGAAACCTGCCCATTTTTATCCAAGACAAGAATAGCGTCAGCTCCTTTTACAGTATGTAGGCGGTGAGCAATGGTCAAGCGTGTCTTTCCAACTGTTAGACGATCAATCGCTTTGCTAATGATGTGTTCCGTCACATTATCTAAGCTTGCTGTTACTTCGTCTAAAAGATAGATAGGGTGCTCTAGTAACAAAGCTCTCGCAATATTTAAGCGTTGTTTCTGACCCTCTGACAGACCTGCACCATTTTCTAGAATCTGTGTATCTAAGCCTTGTTCCATCTCCGAAACTAACTTATTGAGACCCAACTCTTTTAAAATAAAGCAAATTCGTTCCTCCGATACAGCTTCATTTTTACCATATATAAGATTTTCCCTAATCGTTCCATGGAAAAGCGTATTGTCCTGTGGAATATAAGAAATCATGCTTCTCACTTGTTTTGCAGAAATTGACGATAGCGAGTGACCACCAATCAAAATATCTCCCTGGTAATCTTCATAAAACTTCATCAACAAAGAAAAAATCGTTGATTTCCCAGCACCACTTGGACCAACAACAGCCACATGCGAGCCCGCAGGGATTTCCACGGAAAGACCATTCAATACTTGATCTTCATTGTATGAGAAATGAACATCTTTCAATTGAATTGAAGCATCTTGAATCATCAATTCAGTTAATGGTTGTTCTTCCTTACTCTGTTCTAATAATTCTACCAGTCTCTTAGAAATCGCTTTAAATTCTGTCAATTCATTCAAAGATGAAACCATATCAATCACAGGTTCAATCAGTTGCATCATGTATAAAACAAAGGTTGTTAGTGTTGCTATTGTCATCATTCCGTTTGTTACTTCCATTCCTGCAACAAGTAACATTAAGATAATTAATCCCATCATTAAGCTACTAACTAGCGAATGTTGCACAACTGAATATTTTATTATGTTTTCAAAACTGAGAGCTAAACGGTCAAAAGCTTCTGTCATACTATGTAATTCAGATTCTTCTCCTTGAAAAGCCTTCATCAAACGGAAATGAGTAAATTTATGACTGATACGGCTAGAAATGTCACCCAAACCCTTTTGATAATTTGAATAGCTGTTCTCTAATTTGTGGCTCATTGGCACCATTACTAAAGCTATAAGAGGCATCAGCAGTAGACTCATGAGAGTGAGAGAGGAACTAATAGTCCAAAGAAAATAAATAGAGCCTAGTAGAATAAGAACATTCATGAATAAATTCGGAAGAACTACCGTTATAAAATTTAAAACAGCAGACATATCATTGGTTAGACGACTGGCAATGTCCCCTGATTGAAAGTGATCCAATGCAGAAACTTCCGAGTGTAACAAATCAGAATATATTGTTACTTGTACCTCCTTTATCGCCAAATTTCCAACCCTACAAATCAAATAGTTTCCAAAAACTTTTATTACATTAATTAAGATAAAAAGTGAAAGATAACCAATCAGTTTGATAGGATGTTCTAATAAATCAACAAGGAAGTGCCGATCTAGGAACTGTCCGATAACTTTTGGTACAAATAGTCCCAAAATTACACCTGTTATACTTAATAAAATACCTAAAATGAATAGATTCTTTTTCAGATGACGATATATTAGCCTGACTATTTTTTTCATAGTACTAAAATTCCAAATTTTTCATACGAAATGCACCTGCAACATAAGAGAATAGACAATAAATAATGCCTACGCCCAATAACATTAAACAGCCTATGGTAATATTTGATTTTTCAAAGACAGTGACATAACCACTCGGAAAGAATGGGGCCAATGATGGAAAGAATATTGCGATACTCATTAATGTATTAAGGATTAACGCAATGATTAATGTAATACCGTTCCTGAAATATAGCGCACACACACTTGTCACAACCCCAACAATAACATATGACGAAATTACTGAGATTACTGAAAGAATAGAATAATTAAAATCTTGACTCCAAAAATTTAAACTCCCATACGGCAGATGTGCAACTTGAAGATAGTACACACCGAGCGAAATGATAAAGTACCCTATACTATAAATCAAAATTACTGTAAGCATACTTAATAATTTCATCAGTAGAATTTTAAATCTATTTATATCCTTATATAATAACAGTCTTTTTGATTGAACCTCTTGACGCATCATACTGATTGAAACAAAAGCTAATGCAATAGATGGGATGATCGAGTTGAACTGTAGATTAAATTGGCCATAATAAAAATCAAAAAATGCGATTTTAATATTTTCAGGGCCCGCAAAAGAGAACATTCTAGAATTCAACAATGTTGATATCAAATATAAAACTGGCGTTAAACAAAGTGACAGAAATATCTTGGTTTCTTTACGACTTAAAGTTGAGCGTAATTCTGGAAAAAACATCATATCTTTAGTCTCCCATCTCAAAATAATCTTTCAAATGGTTTTCTTTTATTTCAATTTTTTTAATGGCTTTTTGACTGGATAGTGTATACATTAATTGATTCAAATAATCCGCCTCCGAATCGATTGTAACCTCAATTTTACCATCTTGGATACTTTCAAACAGTTCAAGAGGTAATTGGACTTCTGATAAATCATCTTTCAATTGAATAATAACACTTGGAGCAGATTGAATCTGCATTTCCGTTTCAAGCCTGCCTCCTTCAATGTATACATAACGATTGCATAAAGCCTCTAATTCTCCTAATTGGTGACTAGAGATAATCATTGAAATATTTCGTTCTTGTGACCACTGTTTTAGTATCGAAATTAATTGATTTACTCCTAATGGATCTAGTCCAACAAATGGTTCATCAAGCAACAAGAATTCTGGCTCCGATACCAGGGCTATAGCCAAGGCTGTCCTTTGTTTCATTCCAAATGAAAACCCTTTTGGTTTCCTATTTCTTGCTTCCCATAAATCAACTAAACGAAGTGTTTTCTCAATATTAGAATATTGTTCTTTTTTTCCATGAATATCTAGATAAAATTTCAAATTGTCCATTACTGTCATTTCTGGATAAAAAACTGGTTCAATCATGATTCCAAAATTTGACAGAATATGCTTTGTCTGATGAATATTATGTCCAAAATACTCAATGCTCCCATCCGTTGGTCTTAGAGATTTTGCAATTAACTTCAATAAAGTAGACTTTCCTGCTCCGTTTTTCCCGATTAATCCTACAATATCTCCTTGATTAATCGTTAGATTCACATCTTTTAAAGAGTAGAAATCATTTCCTGAAAATCTTTTTGATAAATTCTCTATTTTTAACATACTATGCCTCCACTAGTGTTGTATTTCTATGCATCTGATAATAGTAATTTAATCCAAATATACTAAAATATAGAATTGTGGCAAAAATTAACTGAGAAGGATAAAGTAGAGAATTACTTACCTCCACTGTAAAATTACTTGTCTGTACTGTGTTTTGTAAAATATATTGTTGCCATTCTCCACTTTGTTCAGCAAAAATACCAAAAGAAATATAAAATAGTAGTGATAATAGTGGTACCATGATCAGTTTCGCTATGCCTGTATTCTTAGATTGTTTTATTAATTTATTCGTAACAACAACACTAACGATAAGTGGTAACACATATAGAAGACCAGCTAAAACAATTAGAGGCATATCGCTCAAAAATGTTATGGATATAAATACTAAAGCAGCATATAACATGGAAACAACAAACAACATAAATATTCTTCTCCTTAAATAATTTTCCCAACCACTACATTGTGTAACCAATGAATGGCAATAGAATATTGTAAACCAAATTTCAGACCTACCCTAGACAACAGATAACCTGCAGGTACTTTAATCATCGCATTTAACCAAAAATCTCCATTTATATGAAGTAATAACCCAAAAAGTAATGATGTCACTATAATAGTGAAAAACGTATGATATTCCTTAAATAAAATATGAAATGCGACATATCGAAATAAGTATTCCTCACAGATTGCAACAATCAGTGCTGTAAAAATTTCATCTGATTTAATAAAAATTGAATTCATCAGAAGAATGATAACGAGTATCAATATAGACTGATTTTTGCTAAACGGAACCAATTCCTCTTCAAACTCGATTCCAATTTTCTTTGAAATAAAAGTGGGAATTAAAATAAATCCTGTACTCATTCCTACTAACTTAACAAATAAATGACCACTATCATTCTGTAGAATTCCCAACATTATTAATGCAACATTGCCAATATTTGCTATTAAACCAGCTAACATAATAAGAGCAACAACTATTATCAAATAAAATATTTTATTATTTTTAGCATGTGTATTCACAAACTATCTCCTAATATTCTATTTTTTCAAATGCCCTCATTCCTAAATAATAGAAAGTGCAGCAATAAACACCACTAATAAAAATTAATCCAAATACAGCAAATAAGGTTGAGCCACCCAACTCAGCATACCCTGTTGGAAATAAGAATTTACCTAACGATAATTGAGGAGCTACATTTGAAAATAGCATAAATAGTACCCCTCCAAGCACCGATGCTGCAATATTATACCGGATAGAAAGATTAGCTACTAAAAGAATAACAATAACATATACTGCTATTCGGGCTAAAATAATCAATAAATGATGTGATAGTGATTGGGGGGAACTTGGGAAGAAATGTCCTGAAATATAGTTATGAGGCAACATGAACACATAATAACAAATAAATGATGTGATAAATGTACCAATAGTAAAAATTCCTAAAATTTTCATCAGGTTATAGATCTTCGCTTTAAATATGAGTGGTTTTTCGATATCTTTAAATAAAAACAGACGTTTTGAAGAAATTTCATTTCTAAAGACACTCATCACACTGTAACTTAATAATAATGTTGGAATTGTGAGTTGCCACTGAGTATGCACAATTATCTGCCAAAACATGATAAACGAAATCTGTTCTCCTTCAGCGTAACTTGCAATACCAGCTTGAAAAATACTGACTAAAGCAGTTATCAACGGATATATCATACAAATTAAAAATAATACTATTTCTCTCTTACTTAAAATTGAACGAAAAACAGGTTTTAATAATTCCTTCATTTCTTTTCCTCTGTTTTTATAAACTAAGCTAGACGCGTAAATAGATACACGTCTAACTTCTTTTGTTTCCAAATTTTCACTTTATTTTATTTGATTACCAATAGAATCTCTTGCCTTTGTACCCAAATTTTAAGAAACCAAAATTAAGTTCAAAACGAGAAGCAATTTTTCCAAACAATTTATGCATATTTATCTCCTATCTATTTTATTTATTATTTAATAAGACAAAATCAATCTTTCTATTCTAGTAAACTAATACATATATTCTTATTCGGAATCATCAGATTCATAACGATTTTAGAACATATATGTATTTCAGGTATTATTACCAATAGAAGACTTTACCACGATAACCAAATTTCAAAAAACCTAGGTTTAATTCACAACGCCCCAATGTTTGACGAAAAAGTTTCTTCATATTCTTTCTCCTTTCATTTTTCCTACACTTGTTTATTCGCAAGTAAACAAAAAATTCTCTGGAAAATCCAAAGAATTTTGATTTTTTTATAATCCAAGTCGTTCAAAGATATCATCAACCCGCTTAGCATAGTAGTCTGGGTTGAAGAGTTCATCGATTTCTTCCTGACTAAGTTTAGCTGTCACACGCTCATCCGCTTCAAGAAGAGGCTTGAAGTCCACTTGATTGTCCCAAGACTGCGCCGTTTTTGGTTGCACCAAGTCATAGGCTTCCTCACGGGTCATACCTTTTTCAATCAAGCTGAGCATGACACGCTGGCTATAAATCAAGCCAAAAGTCGACTCCATATTGCGTTTCATATTTTCAGGGAAAACCGTCAAGTTCTTGACGATATTACCAAAACGATTAAGCATATAGTTGATTAGAATGGTCGTATCCGGTGTGATAATCCGCTCCGCTGACGAGTGGGAAATATCGCGTTCGTGCCAGAGAGCCACATTCTCAAAAGCCGTCACCAAGTGTCCACGCACCACACGAGCCAGACCGGTCATATTTTCAGAGCCGATAGGGTTGCGTTTATGGGGCATAGCAGAGCTGCCTTTTTGGCCTTTGGCGAAATACTCTTCGACTTCGCGTTGTTCAGATTTTTGTAGCCCACGGATCTCTGTCGCCATACGCTCGATAGACGTTGCAATCAAGGCTAGAGCTGAGAAATATTCTGCGTGGAGGTCACGAGGAAGAACCTGGGTAGAAATTTCCTGCGGACGAATGCCTAATTTGCCACAAACATACTCTTCCACAAATGGAGGAATGTTGGCAAAGTTACCAACCGCACCTGAAATTTTACCAGCCTCAACACCCTTGGCTGCCACATCAAAACGCTCCATATTGCGTTTCATTTCGCTATACCAAGTCGCCAATTTAAGACCGAAGGTCGTTGGCTCCGCATGGACACCGTGAGTCCGACCCATCATAATGGTGTACTTGTGCTCACGAGCCTTGTCGGCGATGATATTGGTAAAGTTTTCAAGGTCACGACGGATAATGTCGTTGGCCTGCTTGTAAAGGTAGCCGTAAGCCGTGTCCACCACGTCGGTCGATGTCAGACCGTAATGGACCCACTTGCGTTCCTCACCAAGACTTTCCGAAACCGCACGGGTGAAAGCCACCACATCGTGACGGGTTTCCTCTTCAATCTCTAAAATGCGGTCGATGTCAAAAGTCGCCTTCTCACGAATCAAAGCCACATCTTCCTTGGGGATCTCACCCAACTCAGCCCAAGCCTCATCAGCGAGGATTTCCACCTCCAACCAAGCCTTGTACTTGTTTTCTTCACTCCAAATAGCCGCCATCTCTGGGCGCGAATAACGATCAATCATTGTTTATGATGCAGAGGGCTTTAAGAACACAAAAGAAAAATAGGAAACTGCCACTGTGTGCTAGCACACACGACCGTTTATCATTTTTCCGACGCTTTTAGACCGAGTTAAAATACTCGAACTTGCCCTCTCTCCTTTCTATCTTTAAATGTATTGGGTTTTACTTGAATTTCGAAATCCCCTACAACTCTACCTCAACATCCTCCCCCAACACCGTCACATGTCCCATTTTGCGATTGTGCTTCGCTTCTAGTTTACCATAAAAATGAAGATATGCGTTAGGATTTTCTTGAGAAAAGGCTTGTGCTGCTTCCATGTCTTGTCCGAGGACGTTGATCATAACGGCTGGAGAGAGCAGGCGAATAGGAGGGAGGGGTTGACCAAGGATACCCTGTATATGGGTATCAAACTGTGAAAAATTACAAGCTTCAATAGAATAGTGTCCTGAATTGTGTGGTCGAGGGGCAATTTCATTCACAAGAATTTCCTGCCCTGCCACAAACATTTCAACACAAAGGGTGCCTGCTAATTGAAGTTTATCTGCTATTTGCAAGGCCATTGTTTTGGCTTTTTCAGCTAGTTCATCTGAAATACGGGCAGGCACGATAGTTTTGTAAAGAATATTATTGCGGTGGATATTTTCCTGCACAGGAAAGACTGTGTAGTCGGAGCCATTCCCAGACACAAGGACGGAGATTTCCAGGTCGAAATTCACAAACTCTTCCAATACACACTCGGCAGAGTTAGCTAACTGACTAGCCGCCCCCAAGTCCGCTGCTTCTCGAATGACCTTCTGGCCATGTCCGTCGTAGCCCCCAGTGGCTGTTTTTAAAACATAGTTTTTGCTGAGGTCCAGACCTTCTAGGTCTAGGCTAGATGTGACAACTTTGTAAGGGGCGACTTGCACGCCAGCTTTTTTGGCCAAAAAATCCTTCTCAAAAATGCGGTTTTGGGAAATACGGAGGAGATCTGTCCCCTGAGGGAGCTGTCCGTCCTTGATGACTGCATCCAGTCCGTCGGCATCGACATTTTCAAACTCGTAGGTCAAGACATCGCACCGCTCCGCCAACTGTTTGAGGGCCGCCACATCGTGATAGGGAGCGACGATAACCTCGCTGACCTTGGAGGCTGGGCAGTCTGCAGCTGGATCCAGCGTGATCACCTTGTGACCCATATAAATAGCGGAAATGGCCATCATCTGACCTAGCTGACCACCGCCAATAATACCTATCGTTTTAGATGAGTTCATCTGACATAGCCTCCGCAATTTTTTCCTGTTCCTTGGCAAAATCTGCCAGCTGAGCTGCAATGGTTTGGTCTTCAATGGAGAGAATGCGAAGAGCTGTCAGAGCTGCATTGGTCGCACCTGCTTCACCAATAGCCATGGTTGCAACAGGCACACCGCCTGGCATCTGCACGATAGAATAGAGGGAATCCACACCACTTAGGGCACGAGATTGGACAGGGACTCCGATGACAGGCAGGGTTGTCTTGGCTGCCACCATACCCGGCAAATGAGCCGCACCGCCCGCTCCTGCGATGATGACCTTGATGCCACGGCCACGCGCTTCCTCGGCATGACGGAACATGAGGTCGGGCGTGCGATGGGCAGATACCACTTTCTTTTCATAGGCTACGCCAAATTTATCCAGCACTTCGGCTACTTTTTTCATGGTTTTCCAGTCAGAACTAGAACCCATAATGATGGAAATTGGAATGTTCATATTTGCACTTCCTTTTCTTATACCAAGTTATTTAACAGCTTTACTTCCAATATCTGTACGATAAAAGAGGCCTGTGGTATCTTGATTTTTCAGCTCCGAGTAAATTTTTTCCTGGGCTTCTTGGATGGTGTCTGCTGTGGTGACTAACATATAGACCCGACCGCCGTTTGATAGCAGTGCTCTGCTATTTTCCGCAAAACGAGCCCCTGCATAGTAGGTCGTGATGTCTCCCTCGGTCCTTGCTGGCAAGACCACACCTTTTTCGTAATCCAAAGGATAGCCATTTGATGCCACCACTACCCCAAGTGTCACGCCACTATCTAGCCAAGTCAGCTGGGTCGGACGTTTGTGGAGGATGTCGTCAATGTTCTGAGCAAAGTCAGAGGTCAAGCGAGGTAGGATAATCTGAGTTTCTGGGTCGCCAAACCGAGCGTTGAACTCAATGACTTTAGGACCTTGATCTGTCAGAATCAAGCCAGCATAGAGCACGCCAAGATAAGGTCGCTCTTCAGCAATCATGCCCGCAAGAATAGGCTTGACAATGGTGTCAACTGCTGTATCCACCACGCTTTGAGGCAGGTGGGGAACAGGAGCGTAAGCCCCCATGCCGCCTGTGTTAGGACCTTGGTCGCCGTCAAAGGCACGCTTGTGGTCCTGGGCTGTCGGCAGGATATAGAACTGGTCGCCGTTGACCAAGGCAAAGAGCGAGAACTCCTCACCCTCCAAGAACTCCTCGATGACTACGCGGGCACCCGAGTCACCGAACTTATTGTCCAAGAGCATCTCCCGTACCGCTTCGACCGCCTGCTCGACGGTTTCCGCCACGACCACACCCTTGCCCAGCGCCAATCCGTCCGCCTTGACCACGATTGGTGCACCCTGCTCTTCGATGTAGGCTTTGGCTTCTTCGAAGTTGGAAAATGTGCCAAAGGCTGCTGTTGGAATGCCGTATTTGACCATGATTTGCTTAGCAAAGTCTTTTGACCACTCTAGCTCCGCGGCGAGACGACTCGGACCAAATGCCTTTAACCCAGCCTGTTCAAAATCATCAACGATACCTGCTGCCAAAGCATCGTCTGGACCAACAAAAGTCCAGGCAATGTCATTTTTCTTAGCAAAGTTGATGAGAGCAGAATGTTCGGAAATACCGATATTTACCAATTCAATCCCATCTAAAAGCATTCCATCATTTCCAGGAGCGACAAAGACCTTTTCTACCTGATCAGACTCTAACAATTTCTTTGCAATAGCATGTTCACGACCACCAGACCCAACAACCAAAAGTTTCATTTATTATACCTCAAAAACGGATTTTATATAAACAGTATAGCAAAAACAGACGGATTTTAATAGAGAAAACAGGGGAATGTTCGGGAATGGAAAAAGCTCACCGAGGTGAGCAAATTATCTAAAAGAATGTACTGTTATTGAATAGTAGTCTCTACTTGCCTAGCCTCCTCTTTTTCCAACTGCTCCATTTCAGAAAATAATTTACTAGCTACATTATCGATACGATTTATAACATCTTGTAAGTTGGAGTGAAGGGCATCTGTAATATTATGAAGGTGAATCCGTACCAAATCACTGTTTTCTGGTTTGTTAAAAGAGTGTAGTAAATCTACAGTCGCAACCTGTAAACGTAAGTTTTCTGTGGCTATTCCTAGTTCCAGTCCCAATTCACTAAACTGATTTTTATTTAACATCGCTATTATCCTCACTTTCATATTTATGAGAACAGCTTAACGGACTAGACTGAAAATATTCTAAAAAACCACCCCAACTTCTCCAGCTGGGGTGTTCCTCTTTCTCCAAATTTCTCAATGTCTAAAATGTCTTACTCCCGTAAAGACCATGGTCAAGCCGTACTTATTGGCCATGTCAATGGAATCCTGGTCACGGACAGAACCCCCCGGCTGAATGATAGCCTTGATGCCTGCGGCAGCGATTTCTTCCACGTTATCAGCAAAGGGGAAGAAGGCATCCGATGCCAAAACGGCTCCTTCCAAACGGTCCTTGGCCTGCTCGATGGCGATACGGACGGAAGCCACACGGTTGGTTTGCCCCGGTCCCACTCCCAAGGTCATCTTGTCATTGGTGATGATGATCCCGTTGGATTTGACATACTTAGAAGACTTCCAGGCGAACTCCATAGCCGCCCACTCTTGCTCGGACGGTTGACGCTCAGTCACAACCTGCCAGTCCACTGGGTTTTCCACCACCACGTCCTGATTCTGCACCAAGAGACCACCAACAACGCCTGTGAATTCCTTTTCTACTTCACTAGCATCTTGAGCATCAAAAGCCAATTCTAAAATGCGAAGATTTTTCTTTTTATTGGTCAAAATTGCTAATGCTTCTGCCGAGTAGCTCGGTGCGATGATGATTTCTAAGAAAATCGGGTGCATCTTTTCAGCCGTCGCAGCATCTACTTCCCTGTTCAGCACGACGATGCCTCCGAAAATCGATACTGGATCAGCCTCATAAGCATAATCCCACGCCTTTTCAATAGTTTCTGCTTGTCCGATACCACATGGATTCATATGTTTAAGAGCTACAACAGTTGGACGGTCCTTGAAATCACGGATAATACGAATAGCGGCATCCGCATCACGAATGTTATTGAAGGATAGTTCCTTCCCGTTTAACTGCTTAGCAGATGCAATGGAATATGCAGTCGGAAGGGCATTTTGGTAGAAATCCGCATTTTGTTGTGGATTTTCTCCATAGCGCATTGGCTGATTAAGGTCATAAGTAAGAGTAAGTTTCTCAGGTTTCTCTTCACCTACTTGCTTAGTGAAATAATCAGCTATTAAAGCGTCGTAAGCCGCGGTATGACGAAAGACCTTCGCTGCTAATCGCTGACGCGTTGAGTAGCTAGTTTCCCCCTGCTCTGCTATTTCTCCTAAAACTGTTGGATAATCTGCCGGGTCTACCACAACTGTCACACTGGCGTGGTTCTTGGCTGCCGAACGAAGCATAGAGGGACCACCGATGTCAATATTCTCCACCGCTAAATCATAGGTCACATCTGGACGTAAAATAGTCTCTTTGAAAGGATAAAGGTTGACTACCACCAAATCAATCAAGCCAATTTCATGGTCGCTAGCAGCTTGCAAATGGCTGTCCAAATCCCGACGCGCCAACAAACCACCGTGAATTTTCGGATGAAGAGTCTTGACACGACCATCCATCATCTCTGGAAAACCTGTCACATCATCAATGGCAATAGTGGGAATACCCGCCTGATCCAATGTAACTTTTGTACCTCCAGTTGAGATAATCTCCCAACCAAAACTGTTTAATTCCTTAGCAAATTCAACGATACCATTTTTATCAGATACGCTAATTAACGCACGCTTTGTCATGTTTACTCCTTTTTCTACACATTTACTATTTGATTTGAGTCATTAAAAATCCTGATAAAATCAAGGATAATCCATAGGCCAATATCAAACGTGCTGGATTTTCTAAGTTTGCAAAAATAAAGCTATTAAATAGCAGAGCAGCTAAAACAAATACCAAAACGAATGAGATTATTTTCTTTATCATAACTCTATCCTTTCTACCCCCAGCTCTTCTAAAACTGTTGGATAAAGCTGATATTCTGCAGCGTGAATCCGTTCCTCAAACTGCTCCAAATAATCATCAGCCAACCTAGGTACACGGACTTGTTTAATAATTTGACCTGTATCGACACCACTGTCGACCCAGTGGACCGTCACACCACTCTCTGGAACGTCAGCTTTCCAGGCATCTTCAATCCCATGGGCTCCTGGAAATTCTGGCAGATAAGCCGGATGAATATTGATAATCCGTCCCTCATACTTAGCAAGCAATGTAGGGCCAACAATCTTCATATAGCCAGCTAAAACAACCAGATCAATCTGGTGTTTGTCCAATAAGTCAATAAGTGCTTTTTCATATGCCTGTTTATCAGCAAACTCCTTCAGTTCAAAAGCATAGGCTGGAACTCCTAATGTTTCAGCTCTCTTTAAAACGAAAGCATCTCTATGATCTGAAAAAACAAAATGTACCTTGAATTGTTCAGCTATAACTTGAAAATTGGAACCATTACCAGAGGCAAAAATTGCTATTCGCTTCATTTGATTATCACACTCTTGTCTTCTTTGATTACAATACGACCAATTTCATAAACTTCTTCATTGACTGATTCTCGAACCTTGTCAACCTTTTCAGGACTGACTGTTAACACCAAACCAATCCCCATGTTGAAGATTTCAAACATTTCTTCGTGTTTGATTTTGCCATATGTTTCAAGGGCAGTGAAGATAGGAAGGACCGGAATCTTATCTTCTTCAATCTCTGCCGCTAAATCATCTGAAAACATACGAGGGATATTTTCAACAAATCCACCACCAGTGATATGAGCGATACCATTTACAAGTTCATTTTTTACCAATGGTAGTACTTGTTGGACATAAATACGCGTTGGTTCTAGTAAGACATCCTTAAGAGCTTTGCCATTGAGCTCTGGCAACAGAGCGTCACCATCAAGATCCGCAAAAACACGGCGAACCAATGAATAACCATTAGAGTGGATGCCACTTGAAGCTAAGCCGAGTAAGATATCACCTTCTTTGACCTTACTTCCGTCAATAATTTGTGATTTCTCAGCGATTCCGACTGCAAAACCGGCTAAATCATAATCATCTTCGCCGTACATGCCAGGCATTTCAGCAGTTTCACCACCAATCAACCCACACCCTGCTTGGACACAGCCTTCTGCAACACCCGCCACTACTTGTTCCAATTTAGCTGGCTCATTTTTCCCTGTCGCAATATAGTCAAGAAAATAAAGCGGTTCTGCACCTGCTGCAATAATATCATTGACACACATCGCAACACAATCTTGGCCAATTGTGTCATGTTTGTCATATTGAATTGCAAGCATAAGCTTAGTACCAACACCATCAGTTCCTGATACTAAAACAGGCTCTTTTACATCTAATTTGGTTAAGTCAAACATACCACCAAAACCACCTAGTGCCCCCATGACACCCAATCGTTCTGTCCGAGCAACGTGTTTTTTGATACGTTCAACTACTTCATAACCCGCTTCGACATCCACTCCTGACTGAGCATAAGCATTTTTATTCGTCATTTTATTTCCTTTCCTCTAAAAACTTTACAGTTGATTGACAAGGTTTACAAGGTTGTCAATATTGATTGACACTCATTTATCTCTTTTGACATTCTCTATGTAGAAACTAGTTTTCTCTTCTAAGCTTCGAAGATATTCTTCCTCATAGTCATAAAGGGGCGTTGGAAATTCTCCATCAAAATACGCCACACAGAGCCCACCCTTAGGTGCATCTGTTTTTATACCAATCGAGTCTATCAAACCATCTAATGACAGATAGGTAAGGCTATCAGCTCCTATAATTTCACAAACCTCATCTACAGAATGATTGGCTGAAATCAGTTCTCTACGTGTTTGAATATCAATTCCATAAAAACATGGATACTTCAGTTCAGGACTACCGATAGCAACATGGACTTCTTTCGCACCAGCATCACGTAACAGTTGGACAATACGACGACTCGTTGTTCCTCGAACAATTGAATCGTCAATCATAACCACGCGCTTATCCTTAACAACACTGGAAACAGCTGATAACTTCATGCGAACACCCTGTTCCCGTAATTCCTGTGTAGGCTGGATAAAGGTCCTTTGAATGTACTGATTTTTAATCAGCCCCATCTCATTTGGCAAACCGGACTCCTCTGCAAAACCCATTGCAGCTGAAAGTGATGAATTAGGCACACCAACAACAATATCTGCTTCGTGTTGAAATTCTTGAGCCAAACGGCGCCCCATATTTTTTCGGGCAGTATGAACATTTATCCCATGAATGACAGAATCTGGACGCGCAAAGTAGATATATTCCATCGAACAGACTGCAAGTTGTGTATCCGTCGTATAGGTATCATAGCGAATTCCTGAATCATCAATAATGACCATCTCTCCCGGCTCAACATCACGAACCCATTCTGCTCCAACGACTTCAAACGCACATGTCTCGCTGGCAACGACCCAAGCCCCATTCTTCATCTTTCCAATAGATAATGGACGAAAACCGTTTGGATCCAAGGCTGCAACCATTTTATCTTCTAACATAATCAAGTAGGCAAATCCACCCTTGACAGTATTAAGAGCTTCCTTGATTTTACCCATCAGGTCTGGATTATGACTGCGACGAATCAAATGCATCAAAATTTCAGTATCAGATGAACTTGAAAAAATCGAACCATTTTTTTCTAATTCTGCCTTTAAACTAACTGCATTAGTCAAATTGCCATTATGAGCTAGTCCAACTTGCATATCTGAAAAATCAAAGAGAAAAGGTTGAATGTTATGGATAGAAGCTGAACCTGACGTGGCATAGCGAACATGACCTATCGCTGCTCTCCCAGTGAGACGTTCTAGGTCTTCTGACTTTTTAAAAACATCCGCAATCAACCCTGTATCCCGATGACGACGTAAATGTCCTTCATCATTTGCTAAAATCCCTGCGCCTTCTTGACCTCGGTGCTGCAAACTATGGAGTCCAAAATATGTGACCTGAGCAGCTTGCGGATGACCCCAAATCCCAAAGACTCCGCATTCTTCATTAAGTGATTTAACTTCGTACATGTTATTCCCTTTATTATGTTTATTCAACCAGAATGATGACTGAACTTTCTTATTCTGTAAAATAGCGAACCGCTGATGCAAATAAGCCCTGGTCTTTATTCCCCGGAATATTTTGGAAGAGACCAGTTTCATAACGCTCTGAATGTCCCATTTTCCCAATGATTTGACCATTGGCACTAGTAATTCCTTCTATCGCATGATATGAGCCATTTGGATTGTATTTTGAATCCATACTTGGTTGACCAGTGAAATCCACGTATTGACTGAAAATTTGGCCATTGTTGCGCAAAACTTCAAATTCTTCATCAGTAACTACAAATTTCCCTTCACCATGAGAAACTGGAATAGCGTGAATATCTCCAACTTGAACTCCTGATAACCATGGAGAATTTACATTAGCAATGCGTGTCTCAACCATTTTTGCAACGTGCTGGTTAGCATCGTTATAGAAGAGAGTTGGACTGGTTTCCACTACTTCTTCAAAATTCCCATAAGGTAATAAGCCTGATTTAACAAGGGCTTGGAAACCATTACAGATCCCGATAATGAGACCACCTTTTTCGATAAACTGGTCAATAGCTGAACGGACCTTGGCATTTCGCAAGATAGTCACGATAAATTTAGCAGAACCATCTGGCTCATCGGCTGCTGAGAAACCACCTGCAAAGAAAAGAATATTAGCCTTGTCAATATTGTCCACCATTGTGTCAACGGAATGTTCGATACTCTTTCCATCTAAGGTTACAAATGGTACTAGATTTACCTGGGCACCAGCTTGTTCAAACGCCTTGGCTGAGTCATACTCAGAGTTAGTTCCTGGGAAAACTGGAATGTACACCAGTGGAACATCAACTTTTTTCTTGGCTCTACGAATCGTTGTTTTCGCAATGGCTGGGACATCCTCTATAGAAGTGTTTTGTCTAAATTCTGTCGGATAGACCTCTTCAAGTTTTCCTTCAAAAGCAGCTTGTACATCATGTCCAAACAACTTGACACCATTGACAACAAGTGTAAACTCTTCAGTTGTCTGTCCAATTTTCACTGCTCCTGATATTTCTTCAGTAGAAGTAAAGACAAAACCACCTAATTGACCTGTCAGACATGTTTCTACGGTTTCTAATTCAATTGTCGCACCAATCTGATTTCCAAAGGTCATAAGAGCTATACTTTCTAAAACACCACCATACTTAACAGCACTTGCTGCTGTAATCGCATAAGTATTCTGCCATTTTTCAAAAGTCTCAAAGTTTGACTTGATGAATGTAAAATCTATGTCTTCCGATAAAATTTGACCTGGAAGATAATAGATATTCTCACTGGTTGTTTTGAACTCAGGAGAAAGAACCTTGCGACTATCTGCAGTGGTTACACCAAAAGCAACTAGTGTCGGAGGAACCGTTAGTTCTTCAAAAGTACCAGACATAGAGTCCTTACCCCCAATAGATGGTAAACCTAGCTGAATTTGAGCCTCAATTGAGCCAAGTAAAGCCGCTACAGGCTGTCCAAACCGTTCCGCCTGTTTATCCATTCTTTGGAAATACTCTTGATAAGAGAAACGGGCCTTAGACCAGTTTGCACCTGTTGCAACCAAACGAGCTGTTGCTTCAATCACCGCATACGCTGCACCATGATATGGAGACCACTCTGCTAAATATGGATGGTAACCTTGCGCCATAACCGAAGCTGTTGTCGTCACACCATCTTGGACAGGTAACTTTTGAACGGAACTTTCTGTCGGCGTCAACTGATAACGCCCACCAAGCGGATGATTCACTGTTGAACGACCAACTGAAGAGTCAAAAATAGTCTGCAATCCTTTTTGGCTAGCATGGTTGAGGTCTGAAAGAATTGTCTTCAAATCCTCTTCTAGGGTTTCAGGTGATGTCTGACGTAATTCGGGAAGGTTGACAGCATTGTCAACTACTTTTGCATCAACTACTACACGAACACCATTTGTATCAAGGAAAGAACGTTCCAAATCAACAATCGTTTGGCCATTCCAAGTCATGACTAGATTTGGTTTATCCGTCACTTTAGCTACTACAACAGCATGGATATTTTCTTCACGACAGGCTTCGATAAAAGTTTCTACATCCTCTGGACGAACGACTACACTCATCCGCTCTTGTGATTCTGAAATGGCAATCTCAGTTCCATTCAAACCTGCATACTTGAGTGGCACCTTATCTAAATCTATTTCCAAACCATCTGCTAACTCACCAATCGCTACACAGACACCTCCTGCACCAAAGTCATTCGACTTTTTAATCAGTCGTGTCACTTGTCCATTTCGGAATAAACGCTGAATTTTACGTTCTTCAATAGCATTTCCCTTTTGAACTTCTGCACCAGCTGTTTCGACCGATTCGACAGTCTGAACCTTAGACGAACCTGTTGCTCCACCGATACCATCTCGTCCAGTTTTACCACCAAGTAAGATGACCACATCACCAGCCACCGGTTTTTCACGGACTACATTTTCTTTCGGAGCAGCTCCAATTACCGCTCCAAGTTCCATACGTTTGGCAACGAAACCTGGGTGGAAGTATTCACGGACATAGGTCGTCGCAAGACCAATTTGGTTGCCGTAAGAAGAATAGCCATGTGCAGCTGTTTTTGAAATGATTTGTTGTGGTAATTTCCCATCACGTGTTGCAGTTAATGGTTGAGTGATATCTCCTGCACCTGAAATCCGCATTGCTTGATAGACATAAGACCGACCTGACAACGGATCACGGATAGCACCACCAATACAAGTTGCTGCCCCACCAAATGGTTCAATTTCTGTTGGGTGATTATGTGTTTCATTTTTGAACATGAGAAGCCAAGGTTCCTTCACTCCATCCACGTCCACTTCAATTTCTACTGAACAAGCGTTAATCTCATCAGAAACTTCCATATCATCCAACCGACCATTCACACGCTCATAGCGACCAAAAATAGTAGCCATATCCATTAAAGTTTGAGGCTTATCTGATCGACCTAGTTCTGAACGCATCGCAATGTATTTGTCATATGTCGCCTGCAATTGCTTTTGGAATTTTGAAGCTGAAAAGTCAATCGTTCTGAGTTCTGTTTCAAATGTCGTATGACGGCAGTGATCACTCCAATAAGTATCTAAGACTTTGAGCTCTGTTTCAGTTGGAACTCGACCGATTGATTTGAAATAGTCTTGGATAAATAATAAATCCTCCACTTCCATGGCCAAACCAACTTCACGCTTATACATCGCAAAGTCTTCAGCACTATAGTTTGCAAAAAATTCCAAATTTGGAATAGAGCTATCTGAAACAGAAAATTCCTGTTCCAGCAAAGGTGATTCCATATCTTTGAAACGAGAATCAACAGGATTAAGAAGATAATTCTTAATTGCAGCCAATTCTTCTTCTAGTACATTTCCATTTAAGATAAAAAGCTGACCAGTATGAACACGTACATTTTGGCGGCTACCCAATAAAAGGAGAGCCTCTTGACTACTAGCTGCACGTTGATCAAATTGACCAGGGAGAGCCTCAATGGCAAAATAGACTGAGCTTTCTAAACCCAGTTCTTCTTCCAACAACGCCTTATCTGTTACCTGTTCCATGAAGATATGCTTAATCGCTTGTTCAAGCAATTCTTCCTCTAAATTGAAAATATCATATACCTGTACTAATCGAAGACTGGATAGACTAGTCAACTGCAAATTGTGAACCAATTCTTCGAGAAGAGCTTCTGCCTTAATTTGAAAATCTGCTTTTTTTTCAACAAAAATACGTTTTGCCATATTCAAGATACCAAGTCCGACAAGAAAAGCTGTCTTACACTTAGAAATCACCAAATACATTTAGTGGATTCTCAGTCTAATCATATTTTTCCGGACGGTTTCAATCCCTTTCTAAAATCCCCTATTTCACGCTCTGCAATTTTTCTAAAACAACCTCATAAACATCGGTCAACTCTCCAAGACCACGACGGAACACATCTTTATCAAGATGGTTTCCATCCACATCCCACAGACGACAATTATCCGGTGAAAATTCATCAGCCAATACAATTTGTCCTCTTTTATCAAATCCAAATTCCAATTTGAAATCTACCAACGTTAAACCAATCTGAGCGAACAGCTCTTTCAAGAGAACGTTGATTCGGCGAGTTTCTTCTTTAATATAAGCAATATCCTCTTGGCTAGCTATATTGAGAAACGCAACATGTTCATCATTAATAAAAGGGTCATCCAGCTCATCTTTTTTATAGTAAAACTCAACAATAGGATGAGTTAACTCAATACCTTCTTCCACACCAAAACGTTTTGAAAATGATCCAGCTGTAATATTACGCAATACCACCTCAAGAGGAATGATATCCACCTTCGAATTTAATTGTTCCGTATCTGATAAACGCTTGATATAATGCGTTTTTACACCAGCCTCATTTAACTTTTCAAAAATAAGCGAAGAAATCAGATTATTAAGCCGACCCTTCCCAGCAATCTGTTCTTTCTTACCACCATTAAAAGCCGTTGCCTGATCCTTGTACACTGCAACAATTTGATTATCATTACTTGTAGCAAAAATATCTTTAGCTTTTCCTGAATAGATAAGGTCTGTTTTCATAAAAATGTTCGCCTTTCACAAATTATTCTAACCTTTTTGTTTATTTTATCACAGCTTGTTCGTATATTCAAGAAATACCTTAATCTTCCTGTAAAAGTAAAGAAAAACGCCCGTAAACTACGAACGTTTTTGTGTTTCTTTATAAACAAAATCAACAATATCAGAAAGGGTTTCAAAGCGCTCAATTGCAGCATCTGGAATATCAATTCCAAACTCATCCTCCAAATTCAGCACAAATTCCATAATTTCAACAGAATCTGCAGCAATATTATCAGCCAAAGTCGACTCAGGTTGAACATTGAAATCCTCACCTTTTTCATCTTGAATCAATTCAACAACCCGCTGATAGACCTGCTCTCTAGTCATGACTTTCCTCCACTACTGAAAATTTGGCCACTGATTTTTCAACAATGCCAGCCTCCAAAATCGAACGTGTCTGCTTGATCGTATAGAAAATTGACTGAGCATCGCTGGATCCGTGCGCCTTGATGACAGGTGCTTTCAGACCAAGCAAGACAGCACCACCTGCAGTTTTATAGTCCATAGCCCCCAAGGCCTTTTTCAAGGTTGGTTTAACCAAAAGACCACCCAATTTAGCACGCAGCCCACCATTCTTGATTGAGCCAGTCAACTGACCAACGATGGATTTTGCAGTCCCTTCAACTGTTTTCAGCACAGCGTTTCCCGTGAAACCATCCGTCACGACCACATCCGCCACGCTGTTAAGCAACTCACGCGCCTCCACATTTCCGATAAAGTTAATCGACTTGTCTTCCGCCAAGAGTTTATAGGCTTCTTGGTGAACTGGCGTGCCCTTGGTATCTTCCGTACCGTTGTTCAAAAGTCCCACACGAGGTTGTTTAACTCCACGCACGTGCTCCGCGTAAAATGAGCCAAGAATACCATACTGATAGAGGTGATGAGCTGTATTTTCAGCATTTGCCCCCAAGTCCATCATATCAAATCCCTTACCGTCCATAGTCGGCAAGGTAGACATAAGACCAGGACGGTCGATGTTCTTGATGCGACCGACGACAAAGACGCCTGCCGCCAAAAGAGCACCTGTATTTCCAGCTGACAAGACTGCATCTGCCTGACCATCCTTGACAGCCTTGGTCGCTAGGACCATAGAAGCATCTTTCTTACGACGAATAGCCTTGACAGGCTCATCATCTGAATTGATTTTCTCCGTCGTATGGACGATGCTGACACGCTCTGTCGCTGTCAAATACTGCTTGATTTTAGCCTCATCACCATAAAGTTGAATTTCAATGTCTGGAAAGGCAGCCAAGGCTTGATTGACACCTTCTACCACTGCCTGAGGGGCATGGTCCCCACCCATAGCATCTACTGCAATACGTTTCATTCTGTTTCCTCATTTTCTGTTCTTGGTTTCATAATCTGCCCCCAAGAAGACAAATCATCTATAAATTTCTTGGATTTCAAGTGAATCCCCACATATTCCTCGTACAGCTGGTCAATAAAAAGCCGTAATTTTCGCTTCATCTCAGGCTTGATAGAAATGGTTTCCAGCTCATCAAAGGAAATAGCCTGAAATTGATCAAGTAGATAGGGAACATTTGGATCCAGATAAGCCCGTCGCTCATCTTGTTGATAGTGTTGCGGACACAAGACACCGCTGTACTTGTAGGAATAGTCAAAAGGCAAGCCAACCCGATGACAAAAAGCACACTCGTGAAAATTCAGACTGATCCCAAATCGTCCCAAGAGCTGAATTTCAAAGATATTGGTCAAAATTTCATAGTCCAAACCCGACTCCATCAAATCTAAGGTCTTGACCAAAAATGCAAAGAGGGCTGGGTCATAGACCTTGTCCTGCAAGGCCGCATCTGCCAGGGCTAAGATATAGGTAGCATAGCTAAGCTTGAAAATATCGCCGTTAATATTCTTAAATGGCTGTACCTGATGAAAATCTTCGATATAAGACAGACCGTCATCATTGATTTTGACGATAAAATCCGCATGTGTCAACGGCTGAATAGAGGCTACCAGCTTGGACTTAGAGGCATGTTTCACGAAAAACATTCGCTTGCCAGCCTTCTCCGTAAAAATCTTGACCAGCTTGTCATCTTCTCGAAAATTCCGATTATAAAGGACTAATCCCCTAGTTTCAATTCGTTCCATTTTCTTCTAGATATTCCTTCAAACGAGCCATGGCTGTTTGAATTGTTTCCATACTTGCCGCATAAGAAATACGTACATACCCTTCCCCGTATTTACCGAAAGCTGCACCTGGAATAAAGGCAACTGCTTTTTTCTTAGCAAAATCCTGTAAAAAACTAAATGAATCCTGATTGTATTCCGCAGGTATTTTGGCAAAGATATAAAAAGCACCATCAGGTTTGATAATCTTAAAGCCCAAGTCAGTCATCTTTTCGATGATATAATCCCGTCGCTTGACATACTCCGCCCGCATCGGTAGGGCATCATCCTTACCGTTTTTTAAGGCCTCCACTGCACCATATTGCATAGCTGTCGCTGCGGCTGTTACTAGATACTGGTGACTTTTAATTATTTGAGCAATAATCGGAGCTTGACTCATAATCAAGCCAATCCGCCATCCTGTCATAGCATGAGATTTAGAAAGTCCTTGAATCAAAATGGTTTGCTCTGGTAAAAATTCTGCAATTGATGTATGTTGCTGACCAGTATATGTCAACTCTGCATAAACCTCATCAGACAAGACAAAAATTGGATACTTCCGAATGACATCCGCAAAAGCCTGAATTTGCTCCCGTGAGTAAGTCACACCCGTTGGATTGGCAGGATAGTTGAGAATGACCGCTTTTAGCTTATCCCCCTGCTCAAGTATCGCCTCTTCCAACATCTCAGGTGTCAATACAAAATCATTAGCAGTCGTATCGATTTCAACGATGTCTGCCCCTACCATATTGACAATAGGTTCATAACCAGGGTAGGCAGGAGCAGGCAGGAGAACAGTATCACCAGCCTCCAAAATGGCCACTAAACTAGCTGATAAAGCCTCGGTCGCACCGATCGTTGATAAAACCTCAGTATTTGGATTGTAAGTTAAATTGTATTTTTCAGCTACAAATTCAGCCGCAGCTTCACGCAAATCCAGCAGTCCAGCCATACCTGTATAGTGACTTTGGTTCGCATCAATTGCCGCTTTTGCTGCCTCTTTCACATGATCCGGTGTTGTAAAATCAGGCTCTCCCAAGGTCAGTTTTAAAATCCCAGGCACATCAGAAATTGACTGATCAAATTGACGAATCATTGATACCTCAATTCGATTTAAATTTTTATTGAAACGATTTAATAAGTCCATACTGTCACCTCAAAAACATATAGAACTATTATAATATAATTTCCAAATAAATGTAAAAAAGAAGAGTCATTTAACTCTTCTTATACGTATTAACCACGACTTGTTTCAAACAAAGGTGACAGTGGACGTTTTTCATGAATACGAATAATCGCTTCTGCCAATAATTCAGCTGTCGAAATATGTTCAATCTTGTCAATCAAGCGATCCTCAGCAATCTCTATTGTATCCAAAACAACTAATTTCTTAATAGCTGATTTACTAATGTTATCCATCGCTGGTCCTGATAAAACCGGGTGAGTACAAGAAGCATAGACAGCTATTGCACCCGCTTCTGCTAACGCATCTGCAGCATGACAAATCGTACCTGCTGTATCAATCATATCATCAATTAAAATACAGGTTTTCCCTTCAACATCACCAATAATATTCATAACTTCTGACGTATTCATCTTATCAACGCTACGACGTTTATCAATGATTGCAATCGGAGTCTTTAAGAATTGAGCTAATTTACGAGCACGAGTCACACCACCATGGTCTGGAGATACAACCACATAGCCATCTCCTACCATACCACGACGCTCAAAATAATCACCAATTAAAGGAGCTCCCATCAAATGATCAACAGGAATATCAAAAAAACCTTGAATTTGCGCGGCATGTAAATCAATCGTTAACAAGCGATCAACTCCGGCTGTCTGTAACATATTAGCAACCAATTTAGAAGTGATTGGCTCACGTGCACGTGCTTTACGGTCTTGACGTGCATAACCATAGTAAGGCATAACAACGTTTACTGATTCTGCAGATGCACGCTTTAGAGCATCTACCATAATCAAAATTTCCATTAAGTTATCATTGACTGGTGAGCTAGTTGATTGAAGAATGTACACATGCGTACCACGGATAGACTCTTCAATATTGACTTGAATCTCACCATCTGAAAATTGACGAACACTTGATTTTCCCAAAGGGATCCCTATGATGTGTGACACTTTCTCTGCTAACTTTTGATTAGATGATAGTGCGAACAATTTTAAGTCAGTAAACGACATGACTGCCTCCTATATTTTTCTACCTTTACTATTTTAACGTTTTTTACTTCATTTTTCAATAAAAAATAGAGCGCACAATGATTACGCTCTTATAAAAAGGCTCTATAATTTCTGTAGTGGGTAAAACCACCGTGGAGATTATGGAGCCTTTTTGAGTATAGAAAAAAAGTCCCATATGACCTATAATGAAAAGTGCTCAAACTATCATTTTAGAAAGACTCATATGGAACAACTAAATCTTATCACAAATTTTCTCAGAATTAAAGACAAAAATATCACTATCACTGATGAATATGATATGGGAACTCACTTAGAACTCCACGGTTACTTGGATTACATGGCTCCTAAATGCCCAAAATGCAAGGGACAAATGGCTAAGTACGACTACCAGAAAGCATCAAAAATTCCCTACCTAGAAACCGCTGGTTATCCACTCCTTATCCGCCTTAAAAAGCGTCGTTTCAAGTGTAAAGAATGTGGGAAAATGGCGGTCGCTGAAACTCCTCTTGTTAAGAAAAACCATCAAATATCTGTCGCTGTTAACCAGAAAATTGCCCAATTACTCATCGAAAATCAAGCAATGACACATATCGCACACAGGCTAGCTATCTCAACATCATCAGTTATGAGAAAGCTCAATGAGTTCAAGTTTGAAACGGATTGGAATACCCTACCTGAGGTGATGAGTTGGGACGAGTATGCCTTCAAGAAGGGGAAAATGAGCTTCATCGCTCAAGATTTCAACTCCCTAAATGTCATCGCCATTCTCGACGGAAGAACTCAAGCAACCATCCGAAACCACTTTCTACGCTATCCTAGAAAGGTTAGAAATCAGGTCAAAGTGATTACCATGGATATGTTTAGTCCCTATTATCAACTTGCTAAACAGCTTTTTCCGAATGCAAAAATCGTACTAGACCGCTTTCATATTGTTCAACACCTTAGCCGGGCTATGAACCGTGTCCGTATTCAAATTATGAATCAATTCGACAGAACATCGCAGGAATACCGAGTCTTGAAACGCTACTGGAAATTGATACAACAAGATAGCCGTAAACTCAGCGATAAACGATTTTATCGCCCTATGTTTCGAATGCATTTGACTAACAAGGAAATCCTAGAAAAACTCCTGTCTTTCTCCAAGGAACTACGACAGCACTATGAACTCTATCAATTGCTCTTATTCCATTTCCAAGAGAAGAACTCAGACCATTTCTTTGACCTCATCGAACAGGAAGTAGCCACTGTTAATCTTATTTTTCAGACGGTATTTAAGACATTTCTAAAGGATAAAGACAAGGTTTTAAACGCCATGGAATTGCCTTATTCCAACGCCAAACTGGAAGCTACCAATAATCTCATCAAAGTCATTAAAAGAAATGCCTTTGGTTTCAGGAACTTTGAAAATTTTAAAAAACGGATTTTGATTGCTTTGAACATAAAGAAAGAGAGAACGAAGTTCGTCCTCTCTAGGTGTTAGCTTTTCATCTACCCACTACAGTTGACAAAGAGCCTATAAAAATAACAAATCAATATGAAGGATAAATATAATAAACTGCACCTTCAGAAGTTGTCGTAGGATTAAACCAACCGCGGTGGTTACCAATATAACGACGACCCATATAGTTGGACTCTGAGACTTGAATGTTTGTAGAACTTTCAACAGCAGTAACTAAAGCTACATGACCATATGCTCCACCAACCCAAACAGCAACTGCTCCAACTTGCGGAGTTGTCCCAACGCTAAAACCTTCTGCACGTGCTGATGCAACCCACTGGTTAGCATTACCCCAATAAGGGCCAACCCATGACACTTGAGATTTAACACCCCAAGTACATTCACCTACAGGATAAGATGAAGCATTGTATCTTGCATTATTAGATGCTGCTGATGAAGACGAAGAGGATGATGAAGAGGATGAATTTGAAGGTGTTGATACAGTTGTTGATTGTTCAACTACTTGACTTTGAGAAGAAGTTGCAACTGTTTCAGTACTAGATTGTGCAACAGGTGTTGAAATAATTGAGGCCGCCTGTTGTTGAGCCAAAGCAACTTGTTGAGCTTCATACGCAGCTTGACGAGCTGCAGCCTGACGAGCTGCCTCTTCAGCAGCAGATTTTTCTGCCAACAACGCTGACTTCTCATCTTCAGCAGTCGCTTTTTCTGCCGCCAGATTTAATTGAGCTGCTTTTAACTCAGCCTGACGCACTTCCAAAACTTGAGCATCATCTTCAAGTTTTTGACGATTAGCCGCCAAAGTCTTAATTGCCTCTTGGTTTGCTTTTTGTTTTTCTACAATAGCTTCCTTATCAGTTTTTTGTTGCTCTAACATACGATTATTAGCAGCAACAATTTCACGCATAGCATTCACACGTGACACTGCATCAATAATTGATTTTGAATCTAAAATAGTATTGATGTAACTAGATGCTGAAGCATCAACTTGTGCGCTACGAGCTTGTTCTTTCAATGCACCATCACGAGACACAATATCAGCAGACAAACGTTCAATTTCAGCCGCTAATGATGCAGATTCACTTTCTAAACGAGCATTTTCTTCATTTAATTTAGCCTGCTCAGCAACAATTTCGTCAACCTGACCTTGAATATTATCAACTTGTTGTTGTGCAGCTGCTTGCTGTGCAGTGAGACTACTAATTTCTTGGTTTTTAGCTTCAATCTGACTATCAATATCATTCGCGCTAATTACAGCCACATAGCTAACATTCGATAAAACAACAGTACTCAACATCAATGTAGCTAAGATTTTTTTCTTCATACTAAATTAGACTCCTCTTTCATATTCTGACTCTATCATTTTAACAAAAAAAAAGCGTAATAATATTACGCAATTATTACATTTTTATGTCTTATATGTAATGTCAAAAAAACGTTTAAAAACCGGTCTTCCTAGACAATACATAACACTATTTATGATTAAACTAGGTAACAGATTATAAAAAGTAAAAATAAAGACTGATAAATTCGTCAGATGAAAAATCCTAGCAAACAAATAACTAACAAATTCAAAATAGAAGATTAACACCAAAAAAACTAGTAAATCAACGAACCAATTGCGTTCGAAGGATTTGTAGAAATAATAGATGACAAATATCAGGAGCGGAAAAATTGTTGTTGCAATTCCAAGGATATTCAGATAATATTGGTCATAAATTAAACCGAGTACAATAAAAATAAATAGGGACGACGGCAAAGAAATGAGGTCAATTAGATACAGACCAGCTAAAAGCAAAAGATGGCTCGAAATAGAAAAATGACTAAAAGAAACTGTAGTAAATAAAGTTGATAACTGGCTATCAATCAAAAAAATGAAGAATAACAAAGGAAAAACTAATAAGCGTAATGAGCTATATTTCATATTATTCCTCCACTAATAAGACCGAATAAATCTCAGAAAAATCGGTAGTTGGCTCAATAAAAACTTCTCTATTCAAACTATTGCTTGTTGAACTAATAGATTTGACTTTCCCAACTTGAATATTTGCAGGTGTTGTCCCTGCTAAATCGCTAGTTACAACATTACTATCAATTTTAATGTCATCCATAGAATTAAGTTGATTCACAACAAAACTATTTGAATCTGAATCATAACCAGACAAAATACCATAAATATCCCCAGATTGAGTTGAAATTTTAACTGGTATTTTAGTAAATTCATCAGAATTAGTTAACAATTTAACATTAGCAGAAGAAGACTCAACATTTGTAACTATCCCAGCAAGGCCACCATTCGCTACAACTAACATATTTTCAACAACACCCTGTTCAGTTCCAGCATCGATAATCAATTGTTCAGTCCAAGATACAGGATTTCTAACTAAAACAAAACTAGAAAGAAAAGATTTTTCAGGAAATGAAGCTACAATCCCTAAATCTTTTCTTAAAGACTCATTCTCTAAACGTAAAGTTTCATTGTCTTCAGAAATATTCTCAAGTGAAGCGATAGATTGTTTTAATTCTTGATTTTCATTAAAAGTAGAAAAAAGATCCTCAATCTTTGTTCTTTGTGCGGTAATAAATGAAACGGTTGGTGAAAAAATTTTTTCTATAGGCGTCATGACTCCAGAAACAATATTAGAAAGAAACGGAATATCATGACTACCACTTGTCGTAACAAACAGCAATGAAAATGATAGAATTAGGAAAACGAAAAAGGCTATGATGAGCTTAGACAATTTATTCATTAAAGAACCCTCTACTGAAAATACAATAAAACGAGAATATCAATAGATAATCTCGTTCACTTACGGAGAATAAGGGATTCGAACCCTTGCGCCAGTTACCCGACCTAACGATTTAGCAAACCGTCCTCTTCAGCCTCTTGAGTAATTCTCCATATTATTTTATGGGCACGAGTGGAATCGAACCACCGACCTCACGCTTATCAGGCGTGCGCTCTAACCATCTGAGCTACGCGCCCAAGAAATAAAACAACTACTTGGACATAGCCATGTAATGGCGCGAGACGGAATCGAACCGCCGACACATGGAGCTTCAATCCATTGCTCTACCAACTGAGCTACCGAGCCATAATCCACAATATAAATAAAATTGCGGGAGCAGGATTTGAACCTACGACCTTCGGGTTATGAGCCCGACGAGCTACCTAGCTGCTCCATCCCGCGATAGTAAGTAAAGGAGGATGTGGGATTCGAACCCACGCACGCTTTTACACGCCTGACGGTTTTCAAGACCGTTCCCTTCAGCCGGACTTGGGTAATCCTCCAAATGGACCTTGTAGGACTTGAACCTACGACCGCTCGGTTATGAGCCGAGAGCTCTAACCAGCTGAGCTAAAGGTCCAGCAACAAGTTAATAGCGGCGAAGGGGATCGAACCCCCGACCTCCCGGGTATGAACCGGACGCTCTAGCCAGCTGAGCTACACCGCCAAATATTGAATCGGGAAGACAGGATTCGAACCTGCGACACCTTGGTCCCAAACCAAGTACTCTACCAAGCTGAGCTACTTCCCGATATCATTAAAAATAAAGCTCCCCTAACGTCTCCATTAAGCGAGTGATGCACCCTAGAGGAGTCGAACCTCTAACCGCCTGATTCGTAGTCAGGTACTCTATCCAATTGAGCTAAGGGTGCTAACTATATATGTAGTCCATGCCGAGGACCGGAATCGAACCGGTACGATGTTGCCATCGCAGGATTTTAAGTCCTGTGCGTCTGCCAGTTCCGCCACCCCGGCTCTTAAAGCGAACGACGGGATTCGAACCCGCGACCCCCACCTTGGCAAGGTGGTGTTCTACCACTGAACTACGTTCGCAATTCTTCTGAATGCCGGCTACATGACTTGAACACGCGACCCTCTGATTACAAATCAGATGCTCTACCAACTGAGCTAAGCCGGCCTATTTCTATTCCTATGCGGGTTAAGGGACTTGAACCCCCACGCCCGAAAGCGCCAGATCCTAAATCTGGTGCGTCTGCCAATTCCGCCAAACCCGCATATGACTCGTGCTGGGCTCGAACCAGCGACCCATTGATTAAAAGTCAATTGCTCTACCAACTGAGCTAACGAGTCTTTAATATGACGCAAACTCCGTTTGCTCCATTTCCAACTTCAAATAGTCTCCCAGACTATTTGAACGGTCCCGACGGGAATCGAACCCGCGATCTTCGCCGTGACAGGGCGACGTGATAACCGCTACACTACGGGACCTATCTGTACTCAAGCTAAAATCCTAGTGAAAAAGATAGACTTCCTAGAGTCATCGACTCTGTGTCAGTTTCCTATTTTCATACGGATTTCTTAACGCTTTTAGTAACATGATATGGGAGTTAACGGGATCGAACCGCTGACCCTCTGCTTGTAAGGCAGATGCTCTCCCAGCTGAGCTAAACTCCCATATGGAGATTTCTCTCCAAATCTTGCTAAGCGACTACCGTATCTAACAGGGGGCAACCCCCAACTACTTCAGGCGTTCTAGGGCTTAACTGCTGTGTTCGGCATGGGTACAGGTGTATCTCCTAGGCTATCGTCACTTAACTACTGAGTCTTGTCAACTCAAAATTGAATATCTATATTCTAACAAGTTTTACCAACGCTGTCAATATTGACTTCGGTTTTTATAAGTAATTGTATTCGAACTACAACGTTCTCATTACTTAGTTTGGATAAGTCCTCGAGCGATTAGTATTGGTCCGCTACATGTGTCACCACACTTCCACTTCCAACCTATCTACCTGATCTTCTCTCAGGGCTCTTACTAACTTAATGTTATGGGAAATCTCATCTTGAGGTGGGTTTCACACTTAGATGCTTTCAGCGTTTATCCCTTCCCTACATAGCTACCCAGCGATGCCTCTGGCGAGACAACTGGTACACCAGCGGTAAGTCCACTCTGGTCCTCTCGTACTAGGAGCAGATCCTCTCAAATTTCCTACGCCCGCGACGGATAGGGACCGAACTGTCTCACGACGTTCTGAACCCAGCTCGCGTGCCGCTTTAATGGGCGAACAGCCCAACCCTTGGGACCGACTACAGCCCCAGGATGCGACGAGCCGACATCGAGGTGCCAAACCTCCCCGTCGATGTGAACTCTTGGGGGAGATAAGCCTGTTATCCCCAGGGTAGCTTTTATCCGTTGAGCGATGGCCCTTCCATACGGAACCACCGGATCACTAAGCCCGACTTTCGTCCCTGCTCGAGTTGTAGCTCTCGCAGTCAAGCTCCCTTATACCTTTACACTCTGCGAATGATTTCCAACCATTCTGAGGGAACCTTTGGGCGCCTCCGTTACCTTTTAGGAGGCGACCGCCCCAGTCAAACTGCCCGTCAGACACTGTCTCCGTAGATGATAAACCTACCGGGTTAGAGTAGCCATAACACAAGGGTAGTATCCCAACAGCGCCTCAATCGAAACTGGCGTCCCGATTTCGTAGGCTCCTACCTATCCTGTACATGTGGTACAGATACTCAATATCAAACTGCAGTAAAGCTCCATGGGGTCTTTCCGTCCTGTCGCGGGTAACCTGCATCTTCACAGGTACTAAAATTTCACCGAGTCTCTCGTTGAGACAGTGCCCAAATCATTACGCCTTTCGTGCGGGTCGGAACTTACCCGACAAGGAATTTCGCTACCTTAGGACCGTTATAGTTACGGCCGCCGTTTACTGGGGCTTCAATTCAGATCTTCGCTTACGCTAAACCCTCCTCTTAACCTTCCAGCACCGGGCAGGCGTCACCCCCTATACATCATCTTACGATTTAGCAGAGAGCTGTGTTTTTGATAAACAGTTGCTTGGGCCTATTCACTGCGGCTGACTTTAAGTCAGCACCCCTTCTCCCGAAGTTACGGGGTCATTTTGCCGAGTTCCTTAACGAGAGTTCTCTCGCTCACCTGAGGCTACTCGCCTCGACTACCTGTGTCGGTTTGCGGTACGGGTAGAGTATGATACATCGCTAGAAGCTTTTCTTGGCAGTGTGACGTCACTAACTTCGCTACTTAACTTCGCTCCCCATCACAGCTCAATGTTATAGATACAAGCGTTTGACTCATATCACACCTCACTGCTTAGACGGGCACTTCCAATCGCCCGCTTTAGTTAGCCTACTGCGTCCCTCCATCACTTCATACTCTAGTACAGGAATATCAACCTGTTGTCCATCGGATACACCTTTCGGTCTCTCCTTAGGTCCCGACTAACCCAGGGCGGACGAGCCTTCCCCTGGAAACCTTAGTCTTACGGTGGATGGGATTCTCACCCATCTTTCGCTACTCATACCGGCATTCTCACTTCTATGCGTTCCAGCACTCCTCACGGTATACCTTCTTCACACATAGAACGCTCTCCTACCATAACACTTAAGTGTTATCCACAGCTTCGGTAAATTGTTTTAGCCCCGGTACATTTTCGGCGCAGGGTCACTCGACTAGTGAGCTATTACGCACTCTTTGAATGAATAGCTGCTTCTAAGCTAACATCCTAGTTGTCTGTGCAACCCCACATCCTTTTCCACTTAACAATTATTTTGGGACCTTAGCTGGTGGTCTGGGCTGTTTCCCTTTCGACTACGGATCTTAGCACTCGCAGTCTGACTGCCGACCATAAATCTTTGGCATTCGGAGTTTATCTGAAATCAGTAAACCGAGATGGCCCCCTCATCCAAACAGTGCTCTACCTCCAAGATTCTCAAATGTCGACGCTAGCCCTAAAGCTATTTCGGAGAGAACCAGCTATCTCCAAGTTCGTTTGGAATTTCTCCGCTACCCACAAGTCATCCAAGCACTTTTCAACGTGCCCTGGTTCGGTCCTCCAGTGCGTCTTACCGCACCTTCAACCTGCTCATGGGTAGGTCACATGGTTTCGGGTCTACGACATAATACTAATGCGCCCTATTAAGACTCGGTTTCCCTACGGCTCCGTCTCTTCAACTTAACCTCGCATCATATCGTAACTCGCCGGTTCATTCTACAAAAGGCACGCTCTCACCCATTAACGGGCTCGAACTTGTTGTAGGCACACGGTTTCAGGTTCTATTTCACTCCCCTTCCGGGGTACTTTTCACCTTTCCCTCACGGTACTGGTTCACTATCGGTCACTAGAGAGTATTTAGGGTTGGGAGATGGTCCTCCCAGATTCCGACGAGATTTCGCGTGTCTCGCCGTACTCAGGATACTGCTAGGTATAAAGAATATTTCAAATACGAGGCTATTACTCTCTTTGGCCTACCTTCCCAGGTAGTTCTTCTATACTCTTTAAGTCCACATTGCAGTCCTACAACCCCGAGGAGTAAACTCCTCGGTTTGCCCTCCTGCCGTTTCGCTCGCCGCTACTAAGGCAATCGCTTTTGCTTTCTCTTCCTGCAGCTACTTAGATGTTTCAGTTCACTGCGTCTTCCTCTACACTACCTTAACAGTAGTGAGTGACAGGCATTACCTGCCGGGTTCCCCCATTCGGACACCCCTGGATCATTGCTTACTTACAGCTCCCCAAGGCATTTCGTCGTTAGTCACGTCCTTCTTCGGCTTCTAGTGCCAAGGCATCCACCGTGCGCCCTTATTAACTTAACCTTATTAACCTAATTTTTTCAAAAATTAGAAAACTCATTAAATATTCACAGCGTTTTCGGTTTATTTTCTTGTTACTATTTCTTTATGTATCCTTACAGATACACAAGGAATGTTTGATAGATATTCAATTTTCAATGGACAAGTTTAGGATATGAACGACGGTCGCTTTTGCGAAACTTCTGTAGAAAATTAGGAATCTGACGTTGTGTCTTTAGACACAAGGAAGATAATCTATTTTCCTAAGAAGTTAGTCGTGAATTCAACTTCACTGGTATTCAGTTTAGTAGGATTTCTATCCTAATGGAGCCTAGCGGGATCGAACCGCTGACCTCCTGCGTGCAAAGCAGGCGCTCTCCCAGCTGAGCTAAGGCCCCACAAGACCTCTCAAAATTAAAGAAGACTAACGTACAGGTTCCGTTTCCTTAGAAAGGAGGTGATCCAGCCGCACCTTCCGATACGGCTACCTTGTTACGACTTCACCCCAATCATCTATCCCACCTTAGGCGGCTGGCTCCTAAATGGTTACCTCACCGACTTCGGGTGTTACAAACTCTCGTGGTGTGACGGGCGGTGTGTACAAGGCCCGGGAACGTATTCACCGCGGCGTGCTGATCCGCGATTACTAGCGATTCCGACTTCATGTAGGCGAGTTGCAGCCTACAATCCGAACTGAGACTGGCTTTAAGAGATTAGCTTGCCGTCACCGACTTGCGACTCGTTGTACCAGCCATTGTAGCACGTGTGTAGCCCAGGTCATAAGGGGCATGATGATTTGACGTCATCCCCACCTTCCTCCGGTTTATTACCGGCAGTCTCGCTAGAGTGCCCAACTGAATGATGGCAACTAACAATAGGGGTTGCGCTCGTTGCGGGACTTAACCCAACATCTCACGACACGAGCTGACGACAACCATGCACCACCTGTCACCGATGCTCCGAAGAGAAACCCTATCTCTAGGGCGGTCATCGGGATGTCAAGACCTGGTAAGGTTCTTCGCGTTGCTTCGAATTAAACCACATGCTCCACCGCTTGTGCGGGCCCCCGTCAATTCCTTTGAGTTTCAACCTTGCGGTCGTACTCCCCAGGCGGAGTGCTTAATGCGTTAGCTGCGGCACTGAGTCCCGGAAAGGACCCAACACCTAGCACTCATCGTTTACGGCGTGGACTACCAGGGTATCTAATCCTGTTCGCTCCCCACGCTTTCGAGCCTCAGCGTCAGTTACAGACCAGAGAGCCGCTTTCGCCACCGGTGTTCCTCCATATATCTACGCATTTCACCGCTACACATGGAATTCCACTCTCCCCTTCTGCACTCAAGTTTGACAGTTTCCAAAGCGTACTATGGTTAAGCCACAGCCTTTTACTTCAGACTTATCAAACCGCCTGCGCTCGCTTTACGCCCAATAAATCCGGACAACGCTCGGGACCTACGTATTACCGCGGCTGCTGGCACGTAGTTAGCCGTCCCTTTCTGGTAAGATACCGTCACTGTGTGAACTTTCCACTCTCACACACGTTCTTCTCTTACAACAGAGCTTTACGATCCGAAAACCTTCTTCACTCACGCGGCGTTGCTCGGTCAGGGTTCCCCCCATTGCCGAAGATTCCCTACTGCTGCCTCCCGTAGGAGTCTGGGCCGTGTCTCAGTCCCAGTGTGGCCGATCACCCTCTCAGGTCGGCTATGTATCGAAGCCTTGGTGAGCCGTTACCCCACCAACTAGCTAATACAACGCAGGTCCATCTCATAGTGAAGCAGTTGCTCCTTTCAAGCATTTACCATGCGATAAATACTGTTATGCGGTATTAGCTATCGTTTCCAATAGTTATCCCCCGCTATGAGGTAGGTTACCTACGCGTTACTCACCCGTTCGCGACTCATGATTAATGGTGGAGCAAGCTCCGGTATCAATCATGCGTTCCACTTGCATGTATTAGGCACGCCGCCAGCGTTCGTCCTGAGCCAGGATCAAACTCTCATTAAAAGTTTTGATTCAAACTCAAGCTATTGCTAGCTTTCCGTTTTATTGTTTTTGTTTTGTCATTGACGATTTATCCTTAGATAAATCACCCTGCACGTTTGGTTCGTCTTCTTTAATTTTCAAAGGTCTTGTCGTTGTCGCGTCCTTGCGACAACTATCTTAGTTTATCATTTCTTCAAGGTCTTGTCAACACTTTTTTGAAACTTTTTTTCGTTCCCTTTGTATCGAACTCCCTCAAGAGACAACTCAATTATTCTATCATCTTCACTTACTTTTGTCAACTACTTTTTCAAACTTTTTTGTTTCTTTTCAAACTGTATTTTCATTTATTTTTATACTAATATCTTAGTGAAGTTTCTTTGGCCTCTATTTCCCTAAATACCAAACATAGCGCTCTCGATTAAGAGCGCTATGGAAATTTATTTTGAATAATCATTTATATTTTGAATTATTTTATTACTGATCATTCATTTTATTTTTTATCTCATCATATGAAAGTGGATGGACGTCATCCTCACCATGTTCGGTATGCTCAGGCATTTTGCCTGTTTCATAGAGTGATTTTATTTGGACACTATCAAGTGTTTCATATTTGAGCAATGCCTCAGCGATGAGTTTATGCGTTTCACGGTTTGACTGGATAATATCTGCTGCTTTGTTTCGAGCTTCATTTAATAAGTCTCTGACTTCATTATCTAATTCATAAGCAGTCTGTTCTGAAATATATTTCTGAGTGGTTTGACCACCAAACATTGCATGGTTCCCTTCATACTGCATTGGACCCATTTTCTCACTCATACCATACTCTGCAACCATTGCACGCGCCATCTGGGTTGCTTGTTCGAAGTCGTTTGATGCTCCTGTAGTCTGTGTATTGAAAATAATTTCTTCTGCTACACGTCCACCCATAAGGCCTGCCAATTGTTCTTTCATATCATCTTTTGAAAGAAGCATTTGGTCTTCCTTAGGTAGTGCAATCATGTAACCTCCTGCACGACCACGTGGGACGATAGTTACTTTATGTACCTCACGAGCGTTTGATAAAACAAGACCTACAATAGTGTGTCCCGCTTCATGATAGGCAACTATTTCACGTTCTTTGGCAGACACCTGACGATCTTTCTTAGATGGACCTGCAATGACACGATCTTCTGCTTCGTCAATATCTGAAGCATCAATGACAGTCTTGTTTCGACGTGCAGCTACAAGGGCTGCTTCGTTAAGAACATTCTCTAAATCTGCACCAACAAAACCTGGTGTTTGTTGTGCTACTAATTTTAAATCAACGTCTGCTGCAAGTGGTTTATTTTTAGCATGAACCTTAAGAATAGCTTCGCGACCTTTAACATCTGGACGGCCAACCAATACTTTACGGTCAAAACGCCCTGGACGAAGCAAAGCTGGATCGAGTACATCACTACGGTTTGTTGCAGCAATAACAATAATTCCTTCGTTTCCTTCAAAACCATCCATTTCAATCAAGAGTTGGTTAAGAGTTTGTTCACGTTCATCATTACCGCCACCCATGCCGACGCCACGTTGGCGACCAACGGCATCAATTTCATCGATGAAAATAATGGCTGGGGCTGCTTTTTTAGCATCTTCAAAAAGTGAACGTACACGACTAGCACCAACACCAACAAACATTTCAACAAAATCAGAGCCTGAAATAGAAAAGAATGGTACACCGGCTTCACCAGCCACAGCTTTAGCAAGTAGTGTTTTACCTGTTCCCGGAGGGCCTTCTAAAAGGACGCCGGCTGGAATACGAGCACCTAATTTCGTGAAACGTTTAGGATCTTTCAAGAATTCAACAACTTCTACCAGTTCTTGTTTTTCTTCTTCTGCGCCTGCGACGTCTGAGAAACGTACTTTTATATTGCTTTGTTCAAGAGCTTTAGCTTTGTTTCGACCAAAGTTCATTGCTCCGCGTGCTCCACCGCCACCTTGGTTCATCATCATCATGAAAAATACACCAAAAATGATGAGTGGAACAAGATTTATCAAGATACTAAACCATAAGCCATTTGTACTCTCTGGTTTAACTGTAACTTTAACACCATTTTCATCCGCAAGTGTTTGTAATTCTGACAAACTTGTTTCAGATGGAAGTATTAGAGCCTTAAAGTTTTTATATTTAATTGTACTAGAGACTTGGAATAATTTGATAGAAGATGCGAGTTCATCATTAGCTTCTTGTTCTTCTTTATATGTACCTGTTATTTCGATGACACTTGAATCAGGTTGATATGTAATTTCAGATACATTGTTATTTTTTAATTCCGTAATGACTTGTGAATAGCTAATTTCTTGTGTTGCAACCTGTTGACCAGCATTAAAAAATTGAAAAGCTGTAACTAAGGTCGCTATAACGAGAATAATGAGAAAAGGATTTTTTATAAATCCTTTATTTGGTTGATTGTTCATAATATTCTAGGAAACCTTTTTCTATTTTGTATAAACTTCCTCTTTGAGTACACCAACATAAGGAAGGTTACGGTAATTTTCGTCATAATCTAATCCAAACCCTACTACAAATTCATTTGGAATGGTGAAACAAGTATAGTCTGGTTCTATTTCAACAACACGACCTTCAGGTTTATCTAGAAGTGTAGCAATTTTAATTGATGCAGCTTGTCGCAATGCAAAGAGTTCTTTTAATTCTTTCAGTGTGCGACCAGTATCAATGATATCTTCTACAAAAATAATATGACGACCAGCAACACTATTGTCTAAGTCTTTGACAATTTTAACTGTCCCACTACTTTCAGTACCACCATGGTAACTTGAAACAACCATATAGTCTGTTTCAATATGGGCATCAATATGTTTGATAAGTTCTGCCATAAAAGGAATAGAACCTTTCAAAATACCAACGAGAAGTGGGTTCTTATCAGCATATTCTTTCGCAATAATTTGTCCGAGTTCTTTACTTTTTTCGACTATCTCTTCTTCTGAAACAAGAATTTTCTTTATATCTTTGTCCAACATAGTTGTTCTACTCTTTCATTTTTATATATAATGTAGCCTTAATTATATCATTCTTTGCAAATTTACTCAAATCACTAGTCACTAGTTTTACAATTCCGTATATTTTATCCGATTGTTCGATGATAATAGCATCCTGTCTAATTTTTTGTGGAATTTTATGGTCAATAAACCAGCGACGGAGTTTTTTAGTGATGCCATTTACTAGGATAGCATCTCCTGCTTGTCTTCCTCTTAATAAAATTGGTTCATCTGTTGGAAAATAAATTACCCAATCCGCATCTTTTAAGGGGAGGTTCAGAGAAAAAATATAAGAATCATATGAAAAAATACCTTCTGATTTTACCACGATTTTTTCCTGTTGGCTATACGTCTCTGGTCCTATTTTATAGATACGAAAATTCTGATAGTTTTTCTCTAGTACATAGTCATTTTTTAATATATGATAATAGTTCTTATTCGATTGTAATATATGTATCAATTGCTCGAACTGAGAACGAGAGAGTTGTAATTCAGGAAAATTATCTAAATACTCTTCAATTAAGACGCGTTGAACCGCCGGTGTCTGTTGTTGAAAACTTACCAAATCAGTTGTTGATATATTCTTTGTTAAGTCTCGTAATGCTTGATAGATGTAATTGGTATCATCTGCTAGATGATTGAGTGCCACATCAATTTTAGGATTTTCTTGTTTTAACTGTGGAATGTAGTTATTTCTGACTCTATTTCGAAAATATCCCAAATCTGTATTACTACTATCTTCAAAGTGAAATAGGTCTTCAAACTCGGTTTTATGGAAAGATAATAGTGGTCGGATAAGCTCACCTGAGGCAAAGGATTGAATAGACTTAATGGCAGATAGGTGGCGCAGTCGACTCCCTCTTATCAAACGCATCAACACCGTCTCGGCTTGATCATCAGCATGATGGGCTGTGACTAGAGCAGTGTATCCCTCTTTCTCCATAACTTCAGCAAAAAATGTATAGCGCCATTTACGTGCTGCTTCTTCTGAAAATATTCCTTCAAAGCGGGATAAATAGAAAGGTACTTCACAATCTTTTGCTAACTGTTTGAGATATTTTTCCTCAGTAACAGATTCCTCTCTTTGTCCATGGTTGACATGGGCAAGTCCAAGTTCAATGCCTAATTCTTTGCTGTATTCGTGCAAGAGATGAAATAGATTCATAGAATCTAAACCACCTGATACGGCTACTAATACTTTCTTGTGTTTATCAAAAAAGTGACCTTCCTGTGTCACTTTTAAAAATTTATTTTTCATTTACTTCAATATACCATAAATATCATTTGCGATTTGGGTAATCTCATCATAGCTCGATTTATCCGTAAAGATGGATAAAACAAAAGGAGATTCTGCATATACAATTGCCACATCATGTTTCACATCATCTGCATCACCAATCTTATGAGCAACTGGGACTGGAATGTCTTTCGAAATGCGTTGGTTATCAAATTGGGTAGATAATAAACTTTCTATGACATAGCCATTTTGTTCATATAAGGCTTCCATCATTTTTCCTGCAACTTGAGCTGATGTTTCACGTGAAACCATATCCCATCTACTACCTGTTACAGCAGTCGTCACTTGATAAAAATCATCATCAAATTTATTTGCTATATAATATGAAAGTAAATTACTTGCTACATTATCTGACTCTTTAGCTGTTTTATTAATTAATTCCTCAATGGTGTAGTCTTTGTTATCGGGTGTTTTTGCTAAGGAACCACTACCAGAGACTTTATATGCCCCATTAAATGAGATTGATTCTGCTGTATATTTAACTGTAGTGTTCAAAACAACTTGACCAGCATTCAGTTGCTCTTGGACATAGTATAAAATAGGGAGCTTAGCAATACTTGCAGAATAAAATATCTTGTCTTGATTAACACCTGCTTCCGTTTCAGTTGTTAAATCTTTTACATAAATACCTATATTATTTTTTGAATAGTTGCTACTCAACAATGCTTGAACAGCTTCCATTCTATTGTCTTTTTCTGATAAATCTTTTAGTGAAATCCAGCCTCTATCACTGATATAGGCAAAGTCTCCAATGGCAGTTGTCGCAATTTTAGAAATGGTAATTGCTTGATAGGCCCGCAAGTCTGTTTTCAATTCCTTTGCTTGATTAGAAATTGGGGAAGACAATACAGTAAAACCTTGTTTAAGCCAATAAGTTTGTTCTACAGAGGATTCGGTCACAATCCTATCATCAAAGAGTAGCTGTTTACTTGCAAGAATATAGTAAGTATTATCTAATTGATACACTAACTCTTTCCTTTCATTGATTGCTACACCAGTGATAGAAAAATCTTGATTTGGTTTTATTTGTCCACTTACCTGAGTCAAGTTTACATCAGAATAGATACTTTCAGTTTGAAAAACATTTGGATTTTGAGGGATTGTTTGAAAATACTGATCATAAACAGTTTGCGTTAATTCATATTCTTCTTGCGCTGTGAGTTCAAATGGTATTTCAGTACTATCAACCACTTGCCATCCAAATAAAATTGGTAACAACCATACGATCAGTTTTTTCTGCATATTCCCTCCTTTCCTCTCTATTCTATGTTTCCTTTTCTTCTAGCTTCAGTTCCCTATTTTTTTGCGATAATTCTTCTAATTTTTCGTCAGAATGCTGTAAAAATTGCTCCACAATTTGTAAAATAGACTCAGTCATTTGGTAACCCTGGAATATTGTAGACAAATTCCCCTTCTTTGGAGTATTGATATTTTGCTCGAACATATTTGGCAGCATAATCTTCATCTTTTAATTTGGTTACCAATTGAGATTCTTGCTTTTCAACATCAACTAATTCTTCATACCGTGTTTCTAATTCAACCAATTTCTTTTCATTTTCTTGCAACTTACCATAGCTTTGAACTAAGTTATAAGTCGGCAATATAAACAAAAAAATGACTAAAACAAGTATGGCTCCCATAAAACGATTTTTTCGTTGTCGTTCTTCATGAAAATGTTGATCTTTTTGGCGTTCTGACTGAATAAAGGCATTATTCAGTTGGAGGATGTTAGATTTTTTCATCTGTTTCTATCCTTTTTTCACTGATTATTTCATACATTTTCAGCGCATCTTCTTTTTTTGTAGAATCTTTCATTTCAAGTACTTTAACAGTGAGTAGTTTATTGCCGAATTGGATTTCAATCTGATCATTTATTTTCAAATCTGTTGAAGATTTTGCTAAAATGCCATTGACTTTTATTCTTCCCTTATCAGCTACTTCTTTTGCAACTGTTCGACGCTTGATAATGCGAGAAACTTTTAAATATTTATCTAGTCTCATACCTTTACCTCAAGTAAATATTCTACCATTTTTTCATTCAATTGAGAAATTTATTCTGCCTTTCTAGCCTTTATTTCTTGCAACTTTTCAGCAAAAGAAATCATTTCTCCTAAAATCTCATATTCTTTTTTCTGTTGCACATTAAAAATAATTGCCAACTTTCCTCTATTTTCTGTTATCTGAGCTTTTAAATTAGTGGAAGAAAGTGCTTCGAAATAATCTTGCGTCAGAAAAATTTGACCTGCCATCGGTTCAAATGTGACAATCACCTGATGTTGTCGTTTTAAAACAGTATGACAAAAGACCTGGTCCAGATATGATTTAAGAAGTCCAATTTCAAGTAAGTATGCAACAACATCTGGATATTCACCAAAACGGTCTATCAATTCTTCTTGTAATTCTTGATAGTTTACACGACTGTCAATGCTCTTGATGCGTTTGTAAATTTCGATTTTTTGCCGTTGGTCAGCAATGTAGTCACTTGGTAGATAAGCATCAATCTGTAGGTTGACCTCAGAGTTACTTTTCTGACGCTGAGCTGACTTGCCTTGTTTTTCTAAAATAGCCTGTTCTAGCAATTGTGAATACAGTTCATAACCTACAGAATCAATAAATCCTGACTGGGCAGCACCTAAAATATTACCTGCACCACGAATAGACAAATCTTGCATAGCAATCTTGAAACCTGATCCTAGTTCTGTAAAGCCCTTGATTGCCTCCAAACGTTTTTCAGCTACTTCTGTCAAGGACTTGTCTGGACGGTACATGAGATAGGCATAGGCAATCCGACTGGAACGGCCAACACGTCCTCTAAGTTGATAAAGAGTTGACAGTCCCATGTGATCTGCATTCTCAATAAACAGTGTATTAGCATTTGGAATATCAACACCTGTTTCGATGATTGTTGTAGTCACTAGAATATCATACTCACCCTCTACAAAGGCATAGAGAGTATTTTCTAATTGGATTTCTGACATTTGACCATGAACATATCCTATAGTAGCTTCTGGGACTAATTCTCTCAATTCAGACACTTTTTGTTCAATAGTGTCAACTTTATTGTAAAGGTAGTAAACCTGCCCTCCTCGATCAATTTCTCTTAGAACTGCATCTCGAATTACAGATGGATTTGTTTCCATCACATATGTCTGAACAGGATACCGATTGGTCGGTGGAGTCTCAATTACTGATAAATCTCTTATCCCTAGCATAGACATTTGTAGAGTGCGAGGAATTGGGGTAGCAGTCAATGTTAAGACATCAATTTTCTTTTTCAGTTCCTTCAAGCGTTCCTTATGCTTGACACCGAACCGTTGCTCTTCGTCAATAACCAGTAAACCTAAATCTGCAAAAATAACATCTTTTGATAGAAGACGATGGGTCCCAATCAGGATATCAATTTGTCCTTTTTTCAACTTCTCAAGTGTTTTTTCCTGCTCTGCCTTTGTTTTAAAACGACTCATAACATCCACATTTACAGGAAACTCTGCAAACCGTTCTTGGAAATTCGCATAATGTTGTTGGGCCAGAACAGTCGTTGGTACAAGAATAGCAACCTGTTTGCCATCATTGACAGCTTTAAAGGCAGCACGCATAGCTACTTCTGTTTTACCAAAACCAACATCTCCTACTAATAAACGATCCATTGGAGAGTCTTTTTCCATGTCCTTCTTAATTTCATCAATGGAACGAAGTTGGTCGTCGGTTTCCACATGTGTAAAGTAGTTGTCAAACTCAACCTGATTCTCATCATCTGGTGAAAAGGCAAAGCCTTTTAGTTGGCTACGCTCAGCATATAGTTTAATTAAATCGTCTGCTATATCTTCTACCTGTTTTTGAACTTTTTGTTTTGTTCGCTGGAAACGACCATCATTTAATTTATTAACTTTTGGAGCTTTTCCATCAGATGCTAAGTATTTGGAGAGAAGATCTATTTGTTCGACTGGAATGGAAATTCGATCTGCATTTTGATATTGGACAGTCAGATAATCACGATGAATTCCTGAAATTTCAATGGTTTCAATTCCTAAATACTGACCAATACCGTGAACATGGTGAACAACATAGTCACCAACAGCTAGCTCACTATAGTCCTTTATGCGCTCAGCATTAGAAATATTCGTTTTTCGAACCTTACGCTTAATTTTTTTATTAAAAATCTCTTTTTCAGTAATCAAAACAAGCTTTTCATCCATCAGATGAAACCCAGCTGTAAATTGCCCAATAGTAACTTGTTGTTGACCTTCTACCAACTTATCTGATGGATAAGATGGTAGTTGGATATTATACTCTTGTAAAGATTTTTGTAAAGTATGTAAACTTGATTCAGAACTTGCTTGAATTATGACCGTATTCTTTGACTTAGCATACCGAGTCAATTCTTCCTTTAAAAGTGGAATTTGGTGGAAGAATTCTTGCATAGGGTGTTGTGTAAATTGATAAAGTGCATCGAATTTTACATTTCCCAACCCCTTTTGAAAACTCGAAAAGAAGGTAGCAGGTTTATATTTTCTTAATTCTGAATACGTTGATGCAAAATACTGTATACTTGACACGGATTTACTATTTTGTAAATCATCTGTCAATAATTCAGCAACCTCTTTTTCAAACTGTGCTTGTTTGTCAGCAATTTTATGAAAATCATCTAAAAATAGAGGCGAACTCTTAGGTAAATAGTCCAATAAGGTCCATGAATTTTCATATAAAAAAGACAAGAATTTACGCAAGTCTGGATGTCTATACTCCGCTTGCATATCTGCTAATACTTCGCGTAAATAAGACTGCTGATCTTCTATACTTGAATGTTCAATGGCTGTTTGAATTTTTTGTCTCGCTCGCTCATAATCTTCCGAAGACAAAATGATATCTGAAGCAGGAGCAATGGTGACTTTATCTAGATTTTCTAAAGATTTTTGACTATCCACATCAAAAATTCGAATACCATCAATCTCGTCTCCAAAAAATTCCATGCGATATGGTGAGTCTGCTTGCATATCAAAAATATCTAGTATATCACCACGTTGGCTAAATTCTCCCTGTGTTAAGACACGAGACACTTTCTTATAACCAATATTAACAAGTTTCTTTACAAGAGTGTCAACTTCAAATTCTTGACCTATTTCAATTTGAATCTTTGCATTTTTATAGGCTACTGGATTTGGCAATAAAACCCTACAAGCTGCCATACTGACAACAATAATTCCTGACCGAGTGGTGTCAGTCAAAAAATTCAAGCTGTCAATTCTTGACTGGATTCGTTCTTTTGAGGCAAATATAAACTCTGCAATCGGACTATCGTCTGTAAAGAAGTTGTAAACATTCTCACTACCAATTATCGCTGTTAAATCTGCTACTAGCTTTTCAGCTTCATTCTGACTAGCAGTCACTATCATTATTTTCTCTGCTAGACAATCATAAGCAGTAGCCATGACTAAAGATTTACTCGTTCCAGAAAGCCCCAACAGCAATTGCCTAGTTGATTTATTCAATCCTGACTGCCATTGGTTGATTTGCTTATTCTTGTGAAGTATATCTAATATATTCATTATCCGTTAAACTTTCTCATAATTGCTTCAAAATCATCTTCTTCTAAATAAAAGTTGACAGCACTGTCAAGTTTATCTAGTGCTAAATCAATTTCAATGCGATCCTCTGCATCAAATCCTGATAAGACATGATTGACAACACTCATCTTCCCTTTAGGGCGACCAATTCCAATTTTAATCCGATCGAATTCTTGTGTTCCAATATATTTAACGATAGATTTTATTCCATTATGGCCGCCAGCAGAACCTTTTTGGCGAAAACGAATTTTCCCAACAGCCATATCTAAATCATCGTATGCAACTAAAATATCTTTTTCGTCTAAACCATAGTAGGTCATCAGAGCATGGACAGCTTTTCCTGACTCATTCATAAACGTAGTTGGTTTAACTAAAAAGATTTTTTCTCCATCAATGAAAGTTGTTGCAATATCAGCTTGAAAAATCTTATCGTGGGTAAAGGTTACATTTTCACGCTTAGCAATTTTATCAATAAGCATAAAACCAACATTATGCTTGGTTTCAAAATAACGGTCTCCTGGATTCCCTAGACCAATAATCAATCGTGTCATTTATCCTCCTTATTGTCATTTAGTTTATCTTTTATTACTTCATTGAACCGTTTCCTTATTTCCAGATGAGGCTAGGCTCAAGCCCAGGACCACTTCTCAGAGTTCGTGTCAACATCTCAGCGCAGTGGTTGATTGCTCTAACAATCTGGGAGATTCTTAGAGGTAGGAAATAAAACAAACGAAGTTTGTGTCAAAATAGTCCAGTGGGGTGGATTAAAACTGTCAGGGAAATGACTGTTTTAACCCGAGCTAAAAAAATAAAAGCGAGGCTTGTTTGGAAAACTGTTTCAGCTGGTCACCGTAAAATTAGAAGGTGACCATAGAAGCCCGAACCTACATATTTGGAAGTGAGGAGGTACTCTTTTTGAACTGGTCAAGTTACTTCACACTCACTTTGCTGTACTCTAGTACTGCCAATAGTTCGATGCCTAGTGCTAAAAACAAACTAAACAATCAGAAATACCAAAAGGCTGGAAAATACTTCCCAACCGAATACTAGTCCTATTATTCTACGAACTCTTTTTCTATCAATTCCTCTACCTAAGCACTTTGTAAATACGGTATTAGAGAATGGGAATTGTTGGCTATCAGACATTAAAACGGAACTCCATGATGTCACCATCTTGAACGACATATTCTTTTCCTTCTTCACGAAGACGCCCAGCTTCCTTTACAGCCTTTTCGCTACCATACTTGATTAAATCATCATAGGACATGGTTACTGCTCTGATAAAGCCTTTTTCAAAATCTGAGTGAATAATACCTGCAGCTTGAGGTGCTTTAATCCCCCGTTTGAAAGTCCATGCACGTACTTCCTTCTCTCCTGCTGTAAAGTAAGTACCTAATCCAAGTAAGTGGTAGGCTGCACGGGTTAATTTGTCCACGCCAGATTCTGTTAAACCAAGAGCTTCCAAAAACTCACCCTTGTCTTCATCGTCTAGTTCTGAAATTTCCTCTTCTGCACGCGCAGAAATCACCACCACTTCTGCATTTTCTGTCGCAGCAAAATCACGAATTTGTTGGACATATGCGATAGAGTCTGGATTAGCTACCTTATCCTCATCAACATTGGCTACGTAGAGTACTGGCTTAGTAGTCAAGAGGAACAACTGTTTCACAATCTTTTGTTCTTCATCAGTAAATGATACGGTACGGGCAGATTTTCCATCTTCTAAAACTGGCTTAATTTTTTCAAGAACCGTAAATTCTGCCACAGAATCCTTGTCTTTTTGAGTACGGGCCATTTTTTCAACACGCGCATAACGCTTGTTGATGCTCTCTAGGTCCGCCAAAATCAATTCTAGGTTAATGGTATCAATATCTGCGATTGGATCCACAAATGCATCTTCACGGCCTTGTTCACGCATAACATTTTCATCATCAAAAGCACGGACAACGTGAACAATGGCATCCACCTCACGGATATTGGCCAAGAATTTATTTCCAAGCCCTTCACCTTTTGAAGCACCTTTGACGATACCAGCAATATCGGTAAATTCAAAAGTAGTTGGCACTGTTTTTTTAGGGGTAATGAGTTCGGTCAATTTTTGTAACCGCTCATCAGGTACTTCCACCATACCGACGTTCGGATCAATTGTTGCGAACGGGTAGTTTGCTGCTTCCGCTCCTGCCTTTGTAATTGCATTAAATAAGGTTGATTTACCTACGTTAGGTAAACCTACGATTCCTGCTGTTAAAGCCATGTTTTTTACTCTCCAATTAAAAATTCAATCATGACTATTATAGCAGAAAATTTGAAAAAAAGCTTGCGAATCAACAAGCTTTGTATCATCCAAAAATAGATGGCAAAATATGAGGTAGAAACCAAGATAAATATCCCAAAATAGAGAGCACAATCCACCAATAGCCAGCAATAAATTGCCAAATATCCATTTTTTGCTCTGCTGTTTGATATGTTCCTGTTTCCTTGGTATTGTTCTCAGGTTCTTTTCCTAAAACCAGATAGTCTAGACTGACATCAAAAATTTCTGCCAGCTGGACCAGTTTATCAATATCTGGCGTTGCTTCACCCGTTTCCCTTAGTTAAAGATATTGTTGGGTATCTCAAGATGTGTCATTCGATTTTGCCGATAAAGCGGTAGAAGATTTCCACTTCCTGTTCCCGGCTTCCGTCCTCACTTTTGACCGCTTCATGGACAAGGATTTTTTCAATCAGCGTATTCAGAAGTTCAGCCGTCAATTCTGTGGGATTGACATACTGTTTCATCAGACCTATCCACTTTTCAGCGTCAACCGCTGTCTGGGCGGCGGTCTCCATCGCTTCGTGAAGCCGTTCAATTTTTACGTCCAATTCTCGCTGTTCGCCCTGATACTTTTCGGACAGCATATTGAAATTGTATTCTGTAATGCGTCCGGCAGACCAGTCCTCATACATTTTTGCAAACAGGGTGTCTACTTCTGCTTTGCGCTTTTCCGCCTTTTTCAGTTCGGCTGTCTGCCGCTTCCTTGCAGTATTGCGTTCCTTGTCGCTGGCGTTAAGTAGCCGTTTCAGAAGTTTGTCCCCATCCTGCTGTGCCAGCACAGACCAGTATTGCAGACGGGAAAGGACATAGGCGTAAAGCACATCATAGCGGATATAGTGCATGGAACACTGGTGCAATCCTTGCCCGTACTTGCTACAATGGTAGTGGGCATAGGGATTTTTGTTCTGGCTGTTCATACCATAGGCCAGCGACCAGCCGCAGTCCGCACATTTTACCAGCCCGGAAAATATCTGTGTTGTGCCGTTCTTCTGCCGTCTGCGCCTGTTGCAAATCTGCTCCTGTACTTGACGGAACACATCTTCGGAAATAATCGCTTCGTGGGTGTTCTCCACACGATACCATTCCTCTTTTGGCTTGCGTACTTTCTTCTTGTTTTTGAATGAAATGTTGGTCTGCTTATTGTGGACGCTGTGTCCGATATAGGTTTCCTCTTTCAGAATACTTTTCACCTGCGCTATCGTCCACGCATAGGCTTTTTCCTCCGGCGCTCCGGCATAGATATTTGCGAAAGTGCCGTATCTCTGGAAATTCAGCCAGCCGGGAGTAGGTACTTTTTCTTCGACCAAAATCCGTGTAATGCTGGCGGCTCCCCGGCCATGAACGGCAAGGTCAAAAATCTTTTCGATAATCCACCTTGTTTCCGGGTCAATCAGAAGATGGCCTTTCTTATCTGGGTCTTTGACATAGCCAAGCGGAGCATAGGCTCCATAGTGTGCGCCATTTGCGAACCGTGTCCGCATGGCCGCCTTTACCTTTTTGCTGGTCTGGCGGGCGTGCATTTCATTCAGAATGTTGAGGAATGGGGCAAGCTCATTCTCTCCGTTGATGGTGTCCACATTGTCATTGACAGCGATATAGCGGACGCCTTTGCTGGGAAAGTAGATTTCCGTGTACTGGCCGGTCAGAATGTAGTTTCTGCCTAAGCGGGATAAATCCTTCGTAACAACGCAGTTGATTTTCCCGTCCTCAATGTCATCAATCATTCTCTGAAAATCCGGCCTGTCAAAGTTCGTTCCAGACCATCCATCGTCGATATATTCATCTATGACATTCAGGCCATGCTCGGCGGCATATTGCCGGAGCATCATGCGTTGTGTCTGAATACTCCCGCTTTCTCCTTGCAGTTCATCGTCCCGGCTCAATCTCATATAAAGCGCCGTGTTGTAAATCGTAGTATTGTAAGGTTGTTTCACCGTAAAAATCCTCCTTCTAAAGAAACAACCCACGCTTACAATACTTTTGCTCTATGGCAATTATATCATAAGCGTGGGCGTGTTATCAATGATGGGCTATCAGGTTGAAGCGGCTTTTTCTGCGGTATGCCGCACCACATCTACAATCAGATCACCGAGGGGCTTCCCGCCTGCGGCGAAGTGTTCGGAGATTTTTATACGGTTGTTCCCACATACAAAATACTGCGTGCCGTTCTCTGCTTGTATAACCTGCCCTGTTCGGGGTGTAAAAATATCGCTTTCACTTTTTGCCATCCAGTGTCCTCCATATTCAGTTTTCAAGGTACAATGCCGCACAGAGGCGGCGAAAATTTCTGCTTATATCTATCACCTTTCCTTTACCGTGTGCCGCTGCTGACGTTTCAGTTCCGCCAGTATATCCGGCGGGATACGGTCAACCAGCCGCTGTAAATTGTCCAGTTCGCTTTTCAGCTTTGCCCGTTCCATCGTATCTTTCATCTTTCCTTTTTCGCTGGCCTTTGCCCTTGCTTCCAACTTCTCATTCTCCGCCAGCAGGTCATTGATTGTGACCTTGTACTTTTTCAACTGCCCGGAGAAATTCTCCATCTGCGGGAACCACTTTTTCAGCATGGAGAGGGCTTCCTCTTTTTTCTTTCCGGCGTTCAGCGGGTTAATGCCGTCCAGTGTGGCTTCAATGGCTCTTGCCTGCCGGGAGAGGGAAACCGCCTGTTTGAAAAGCCGGGTGGGGATATGCTTCCGGCCTGTCCTGCTGGCGCTCTCCCCACGCTCCAAGTCAGGATATTTCTCCACCATATAGGCGTGAAAATCGTCCTGCCACTTCGTCAGGTTTGCCCGGTTGCCGATAATCTCCTTTGCACACAGGCGGTTGTCCTTTGTCAGCGGAACAAAGGTCAAATGCAGGTGGGGCGTTTTCTCGTCCATGTGTACCACCGCCGACACGATATTTTCCCGTCCTACCCGGCCAATGAGGAAGTCCGCCGCCCTCTGGAAAAACGCCTGTATCTCCTTTGGGGATTTCCCCTTGAAAAACTCCGGGCTGGCAGTTACCAGCGTATCGACAAACCGTGTGCTGTCCTTGCGGGTTCGGCACCCGGCCTGTTCAATGCGGTTTTGAATGAAATGATAGTACCTGCCCTCTGGCTTGACGATATGAAAGTTGTACTTGCTCCGGCTTGTGTCAATGTCGGGGTTGCTGGCGTATTGTTCTTTCTGTCTTTCGTGATGGGCTTCCAGCGGCCTTGCCGGGTTGCCCTTGTGCTTCTCAAACCGCAAAATTGCGTGTTGTGCCATTCTGCTCCTTTCCCCATTCCTTTCCTATCCGGGGTTTTCCACAGGGAAAATCCCGCAGAAATTAGCTCGGATAGGATTGGAATGGATAGAATATAAATAAATCTTTTTAATCTTTGTATTTCTATATACCGTCCGGTTTTCGTACTTCCGGGGAGTGATTTCCTCACTTCATAAGTACGGTTTTCAGCCCTCCGGCGTACCAGAACCGGATTTCTTGAAGTCGGTGTTTGGAACCGCTTCATAGGATTTTGGGAAAATGCGGTTGGGTTTTCCACAGCCCTGCTTCTGGATCTCCACCAGCCCGGCGTATTGCAGTTCCCGCAGGGTGTTTACCGCTTTCTGCCGCCCACAGTGGAGCAGGTCAACCACCTCGCAGATGGGATAGTACAGATAAATCCGTCCGCAATCATCCGCCCACCCATTCTTGCGGGATAACTCTGTCCGGCGCAGGATAAAGGCGTGCAGAACCTTTGCCTCGTTGGACAAGGGCTTGAATGTGGGGGCTTCAAAGAGGAAATTCGGGAGCCGGGTGAAGCTGAACGCCTTTTCCGGCTGATGGATATAGATGGTATTTGTCATAGTGCGTTTTGTGGACGGTTAGAAGCCCGTTTTCCGGGGCGGGCGATACTTTATACCACCAGCCCCGGTTTGGGGCTTGCGAAGCCTGATAAATCAAGGCTTTTTTCGCTCCTAACTGTCCACAGCAGACCTCCTTTTCCGTTCACTTTCTGTTTTCTGCCGCCTGTGAACTCTGGCGGCACAGCCGGGGCAGTATTTTGCCCGGTTGGATTTGGGGACGAACACACCGCCGCAGACCTCACAGCGTTTCAAGTCCTTATCCCGGAAAATCTCCGCTTCCAGCGTCCCGTCCAGCGGCAAGACCGCCCAGCGGAACCACTTACAGCAGACCGAGAAAGAAATCGTCTGCGGACAGGTGCAGGTGTCCCCATCGTCAAGGACAATGCAGTTGCCGTCCTCACAGCAACAGCACTCCCGGCGTATCAGGCTGGCCGCCTGTTTTCTCTGCGCCGGGGTCATGCGGTAAAGGGAACCGTCCGGCCTGCGTTCCAGCGGCGGCAAGTCTTTATAGGGGTTATCTCTCATGCGTTCCCTCCATTTTGCTTTCCGTTGCCGTTCTCCCCGAAAAGGTTTCCTGCCCCATTCCTGCGGCGTGTTCCGGCGTTGGCACGCTCCTCGCAACTTCGGGACATTTTGTCCCGAAGTCCGACTCCTTGCGGTGCTTCCCCAGCCGGGGTATTCCTTTTCGGACGGTCATTCTGTTTTCAAGGTGCCGTCCATCGATGAACTACCCTAAGTCTACACGAAAAAAATGCAATTCCCGGAATATTGCGAGAATTGCATTTTGATGAAGTTTACACTTTGGAAATTGCATTTTTGCAATCATTCTGTATAATGGAAGTATGCGGAGGAGGTGCGTATCTATGGCTTTACCCGGAACGCCCGGACAGCGGATTTCCGATTTATGCAACGGGAACCACATCACACAAAAGGAACTTGCGGAGAAGATAGGCGTTTCCGCTTCCCAGTTGAGCCGCATTGTCAGCGGCGAAACAAGAACGGTCAGCAGTGATATTCTCATAGGTGTGGCAAAGGAATTTAAGGTATCGACAGACTACATACTGGGCTTGTCTACCGTGAGCGTTCGTAAAAGCTACGATATTTCTGAATTAGGCTTGTCCGAGGGAGCCGTGAGGGGGCTTGTGACGGGTGCTGTTGATGTGCAAATCCTCAACCGCCTGTTGGAACACAGGAATTTTCCTAAGCTGATAGATTTGATACGGATTTATTTTCAGGATACGGCGGCAAAGGGCATAACAGCAAGAAACCAGCTTATCGAGATGGCAACGGCTTCCCTGTCCGACCTGATGAAAGAACACCCGGAACACCGGGCAGAAGCGAAGCAGGATTTACAGCTTTTGAACGCCCAAAAGATAGGGGAACATGAAGCGGAGATTGAAAAAATCAAAAATGTGTTCCTGGCTATCCTGCGGGACATTAAGAAAGACATTGACAACGGGGAACAGCCGGGAGAAGCTGTGACCGCCGCTATGTTCCAAGCCATGCGGGACGCACTGGCGGAACAGAAACAAAAACCACTTTCCATTGACGATGTAACGGCGATGATAGCTGGACAGATCGGACAGCTTACACCGATGGATAAAGAAACTGTTGAAATGTTCCAGCAGTTTGCGAAGAAGATGATTGAGCAGGCAGGAACAAAGTGATAAATTTGAATTGTGAGGGAAAATACAGATGAATCAAGGAAGAATTATTGTGATTACAGGCTCACCGGGGACAGGAAAAACAACAACTGCGTCAATTGTCGCAAAGGAATCAGATATGGATAAATCAGTGCATATGCACACCGATGACTTTTTTCATTACTTAAGCAAAGGCGCAATACCACCACATTTGCCAGAATCCAACGAGCAAAATCTGGTTGTCATTGAAGCCTTTTTAGAAGCTGCAAAGCGATATGCTCGTGGCGGATATGATGTAATTGTAGATGGGATTGTCGGGCCATGGTTTTTGGAGCCATGGAAAGCTCTTGCCCAAGAAGATTACGAGGTACACTATATTGTATTAAGAGCGAGTAAAAAAGAAACTATGAAGCGAGCTGTGGAACGCTCAAAATTAGATAGAAAAACAAATATTGAATTAGTGGAAACAATGTGGGAGCAATTTTCCGGTTTGGGAGTATATGAATCAAATGTCATAGACACAACTACATTCACAATTAAAGATACGGTTTCCGCAATAAAAGAAAGAGTTGCATGTGGGACGTCTTTACTATCTTAGACATTCCCATTTGTCAGGAAGATAGCAAAGCCAGCCGAGCCAGTCAACGGTCAAGATGAACGGCGCATTTCATGCGCCGCCGTTGACAGTCCCGCCCGTCTTTGCTAAAGGGTAATCAAGGCGGGAAAGCCCTAAAATGGCTTCACACCTATTTCAATAATTGGAGGAGATAAAAATGAGATCAGAAAAGGAAGTTTATGATATTGTTTTGAATTTTGCAAAAACAGACAAACGCATTCGCATGGTTACTTTGGAAGGATCTAGAACAAATACAAATATTCCGCCTGATGATTTTCAGGATTTTGATATTACTTTTTTTGTTACGGATATGGACAGCTTCACAAGTGATGATAAATGGCTAGATATATTTGGTGAAAGGTTGATTCTGCAAAAGCCGGAAGATATGGAATTATTTCCAGCTGTAGAAAAGGGATTTTCATATTTAATGCTGTTTACTGATGATGTTAAGATAGATTTAACTTTGCTGCCGCTGGAACTGATAGACGAGTATTTTACATGGGATAAACTGGTAAAGTTACTGTTGGATAAAGACAACCGTATCGTAAAGCCGCCAATACCAACGGATATAGACTACCACTTGCAGAAGCCTACTCAAAGAATGTTTGACGATTGCTGTAATGAATTTTGGAATACTACAACATATGTAGTAAAGGGCTTATGCCGCAAAGAAATTCTTTTTGCTATTGACCATATGAATGATATAGTACGAAAAGAATTGCTTCGCATGATTTCCTGGCTGATTGGTATCAAACAGGGATTTCATTTCAGTTTGGGAAAAAACTATAAATTTATGAAGCAATATGTCCCAGAGGAATTGTGGGAACGACTTATGTCCACTTATAATATGGATTCCTATCCCCATATGTGGGAATCCTTTGAACAATGTATGGCATTGTTCCGGGAGGTTTCGTCAGAAGTGGCATGCCAGTTGGATTACCAGTATCCACTATATGATGAAAAAATCAGTAATTATGTGATTCGGCAAAAGAAAAAATATGGCATTGAAGATGATAACAAATAAAATTTTTTCAATCGAAAAAATTTATTTTGATTATTCAATTTTGAAAAACTGAATACCTCAAAATCAGAAAGAGAGCGGCCAAGCACTTTGAGGGATTGGCCGCCTTGTCCACCCATCCAGCGGGACAGCGGGCGGAGGTCAAGGCCGGGTGTAAACCCGTTCATTTCAGCCTTGACGGTTGCCCGTTGTCCTGCTACTTTTCCGGGAGTGTGGCCACAACTTCGGGACACTTTGTCCACAAGTTGGAGCGTAGGACGAGGAACTGGGGCTTTCATATACGCCCTGTCTGCTGATGAGTCCAGACCTGCGCTTGCGGCTCCACGCCACGCAAGCACAGCCCTGTTTTCCTGCCGCTTCAAATGCCCTTGCCCTCCCCGGCGGCAACGGCATTTTCACGGCAACGCCGGCAGAGCGTATAACACACTACACTTTGCTTCGCAAAGTCGTGTGCCAAATGGGGGCGTTGCCCCCTTTGGAAACCCCCACAAGAAAAGGCGGTACGCTACCCCTCCACGGGGCGCATACCGCCTTTTCTTGTTATCCAGCCCTCCGGCTGTATCGGTTGAGCAAAAGTCCGCGTGGGATTGATGTGGTATCTTTAACTTTGGGAAACTCCATTTTCCCATTTGGAAATAGCCTGACGGGAAATATAGAGTTTTTCTGCCAATCCATCTTGGGATAAATTCTTAGCTGTGCGTAAAGCTCGAATTTGTTGGGCTAATTGAGTCATGATAGATTCCTCCTGATTTCTAAGATTAGTATAACTTAGACATGAGTCGCTGACTAGCAACACTTCAGAAATTTTCGCAACCAATGGTTGCAAGTTGTCAACTAGCCTTCGCTTGGCAGAACTTTCTTCATTTTTTTCTCAAAATCATGCCGGCTCATCATCACTACATGGTCACAGTTGCTACAGCGGATTTTGATATCCGCTCCTAGACGGATTACTTCCCACTTATTGGCCTTCTTTCCGGTCGATTTGATGACACAGGCATGAGGCTTTTTCATTTCAACAAAGGATCCTAATTGATACATACTTCCTCCTTAAAGATACATACTTCTTTCTTGATAGATTAAACTTACTTCGTTTGCTGTAGTAATCTCTCCATCCATCTGTAATAATAGTTTTTCATTTGATTTAAGTACTACGTGTAAGCCTGTTAGATGACGAATAGTTGGTGATAATTCATGCTTTTTCAAAACCATAGATAACAATGACTGAACTCGTTGAAAAAACGAACCATTCTCAAAGTAAACAAGATCAATTTCTTTCTTTTTAGTACTTGCTGTTGGCCAAATCATAATTCCACCACCAAAATAACTACTGTTGGCTATCGAAAGAAAAAAGAGATTGTCTAATGGATAGGATTTTTCATCAAGAATCACTTCTATATTAATGGATTGCTTTGAAAATAGGGTTTTGATACCAAAAAATAAGTAAGTTAATTTACCTAATTTTATTTTATTTAACATTCTTTTTAAAGCTGAATCTGTAGAACTATTGATTACTTGTGCTGCAAACCCAATATCCATGCTATTCACAACTGTTCCAATAGAACTCTGTAAAACATATATGCTTTGTCTTTTTCCCTCTAGGATTGAGTCTATAACTGTAGATAAATTTTTGATATTCATAGCTTTTGCAAAATCATTCCCAGATCCGGTCGGAAAGTAAGCAAAAGGTAATTCTGCAGGCCAAAAAGTAAGAGCCTTTGATAAAGTACCATCTCCACCTATGATGATAAAGTGATCTTTTCTGTACGAAAATTCTCTTAAAATGGCCTCTATTTGATTTTTTTCGTCCCCTGGCCCTGCAGTCATAAACTCTTTTATTGTAAATTGCGGATAATTATCCTTAATGCTTGATACGATGCTTTTGGCAGTATGGCTACCTGCATTCGGATTTGCTAAGATATATAAAGTCATCTATTTCCCGTCACTAGTCACATTGATTATTACAGAGTATTATTTTTTTAGTATAACATAAAAACGGCCTGTTTGGCCGTTCTTGTTCATATTAGTTTGTGCGAACTGGGGTTACCAATTGAATAAAGTCTTCACCATCATTATTTGGCACCAAGGTAAATGGTCGAACTGAAGAAATAAAGCTAATTTTCACTTGTTCACTAGTTGTGGCTTTCAAAGCTTCAATCAAATAAGTTGGGTTAAAGCTGATTACTAAGTCCTCACCCAATACTTCGACAGTGTCTAATTCCTCATTCACCCGTCCAACTTCTGGCGAATTTACGTGGGCAGAAACTATGCTATTGGTAATCTCTAGTTTTACAGTACCATTTTGAGTAGCATTTGACAGTAAGCGTGCGCGTTCCATAGAGTGGCGTAAAGAAGCAGTATTAAAAACAACAGTTGTTTTATATTCTACTGGAATCAAACGATCAGTATCTGGATATGTTCCTTCTAATAACCGAGTATAGAAGCTAATTGATTCACTTCTAAATAGAATTTGATTATTGGAGAAGAATACTTCTACTGTCTCAATATCATCTGTAAAGACAGCTGTAAATTCACGAAGGGATCGACTTGGGATGACAACATCAAAGTCATCTCCTGATGTGTCTAATTCAAGTTTACGTTGACTCATTCGGTGCGAGTCTGTTGCTACTGTTTTTAGATTTTTATGTTCTGTCAAAACAAAGTGAACACCGGTCAAAATTGGACGACTTTCCTGGGTAGATGCCGCAAAGGCTGTTTCATTGATGGTTTGTCTAAGTGTACTTGTTTCTAATATCAGAGGTTTTGAGGTAGGAACTTCCTGTAGACGAGGATATTGCTCAGAATCTTTCCCTTTTAAAGTAATTTCAGATTTTCCACTTGTTAAAACAATTTGCTTTTGTTCAATCTCAGCGAAATCTAATACTAGATCTGGCATGCTAGAAACAACATTGATGAAGAATCCAGCTTCTAAAAGAATAGAACCTGGTGAAGAGATTAATAAACCAGCATTTTCATCCTGAGTTGAAATATAGTGTTCAATTGAAATTTGTCCATTTGAACCTGTTAAAGTAATTCCTTCACTTGTTACTGAAATTTTAACAGTTGAAAGAATTGGAATAGCATTCTTACTACTAATAGCTCTTTTAGTAACATTCAATGCTTGTAAAAATATAGTTTTATTTATTGAAAATTGAATCATGGATTCTCCTTTATTTAGTATCTATAAGGTTAATAGTAATAGTAGGTTCTGTGAAAAGTGTGGATAACTTAAAAAACTATAGATAAATCAAGGATTTCTACTTGTTCACAAAGTGTGGATAACTTGGCAGGTTTTGATAGAAGTTATCCACAGCTTAGCGGATTTTATTTTTTATAGCAGTTATCTCTATTTCTAAATTATCGTCATCTAACAAGAGAGATTTAATTTTATTGTAGGCATGCATGACAGTTGTATGGTCTCTATTACCAAATTCTTTTCCTATTTTTGGAAGAGAGTTATCGGTCAATTCTCTTGCTAGATACATAGCCACCTGGCGCGCGTGAACAATATGTTGCACTCGTTTAGAGCCCTTCAATTCTTTTACACTAACACCGTAAAAACTGCTTACCTCATTTTGAATTTTTTCAATTGGTATGACTAGGTTTTGAGGACTTGTTTGTTTTCTAGAACGAATAGCCTCTGCTGCAACTTCAACGGTAATTTCAGAAAGATTTCGCATGGATGCCAAAAGATTAATATCTTTCAATGCTCCTTCTAAATCACGAACGTTGGAATCAAATTGTCCTGCTAGATAAGAGAGTGTTTCATTGGTAAATGTATAGGGCGATTCATCACATTTATTTCGTAGAATCGCAATTCGAGTTTCGTAATCTGGCGGAGTTATTTCACTTGTTAATCCCCATTTAAAACGTGTTACCAAGCGCTCTTCAATGTTATCTAAGAAATCAGGGTTTCTGTCACTTGTCAATACAATTTGTTTATCTTGGGTGTGGAGTGCATTAAATGTATTGAAAAACTCTTCTTGCGTAGAGGCTTTATTTTTCAATGATTGAATGTCATCAATGAGTAGCAAGTCTAAATTCCGATAGGTCTTCTTAAAACTATCCATATCGTTTAATTGCAGATGTTTTAAAAAGTCATTGATAAAGGTTTCTGAAGAGACATACTTAATTCGCGCGTGAGGATTATCACTTAATACCTTATTTCCAATTGCATTCAAAATATGAGTCTTACCGAGTCCTGGGCCTCCAAAAATAAATAATGGATTGTATAAGCCTCCCAGATTATCAGAGACAGCCAGTGCGGCTGCTTTTGCCCATTGATTATTGTCCCCTTGCACAAAGTTTTCAAATGTATATTGAGGTTTAATATCAGGATGAACAGCAGGAAGAATTTCAGCAGGTGCAGCCTCAGCTATGCTATTTTCTATTGGTGGTATTGCCCCACTCTGAGGAGTATATTGTGTAGTTTCTTCAGTAAACTGGTACTGAATCGTAATAGGTTCACCGTATACTTCAAAACTTGCAGCTACCATTAATTCTTCAAAATTCTTTTCCCAAAATTCTTTTTTGAAATCACGATTCAGAAATATTTTGGCAGTCTGATGTTGAATAGTCAGTAGTTTTGCATCAGCAACGTAAAAGTCATATACAGACGGTTTAAAATTCGATTGCACCAATTCTAAAAAACGATGCCAAAAACGTTGTTCTTGATTCATAACATCCTCCCTTCTTTTTGTTATCGTCCTAATAGTTTACCATAAAAAAGAAAAGTTTTCCACAGGTGTTTTAAAAAATCCACACTGTTTATAAAAGTTA